>NZ_CP098805.1:3600000-4200000 GCF_023821985.2 Dyadobacter chenhuakuii
ACAGTTCTTCCGGAATTGCCGGTGTATTCCCAAATTCTTCAACAGCGGGCAGGGCGGGGATCGCCATTTCTTCTGCTGCAACTATTTTCTCCAGTGTATCCTGCTCGAATGCTAACTTCTCTTGTGGAATTATTGCCATAGCCGGCACGTATCCAAATCCTACACACATGGCTCCGAGCCACAATACTTTTTTCGAAATCCTCATCAATAAATGTTTTTTGAAGGTTAATCAATTCCCGGTTTTCAATGGCTACTATTTGTAAATCAACTGTTACAAATAAAATTTCCTTGTTAAGATTTTCAACGTTCTGAAAATCTGCCTGATGAACTAGAATAATCTCTAATACATTTTACGCTTTACTCACAAAATTTCGCTTCGGAACAACAAATCTCAAATCGCCTGTTATCCCGGCACGATTTTTTACTACTTAACATGGATACAGATACAAACAATGCTTAACAAATGTGAAAATAAAAAAAATGCAAAAGCATTTACTTGATTCTCAATGATTTGTATCCGATCTCAATGCCGAATTTTTATTCAAATCGGTTAAATAATTGGCAAAAGCCAGCATTTTCAACTCACCAAAATAAGGAGCCATTATCTGAATTCCAATAGGCATCCCGTTTTCGTCCAGCCCGTTAGGGATCGCAACAGCCGGATTCCCAACCACATTTGCCTGCACTGTAAAAATATCAGCGAGATACATTTGTAACGGATCTTCGGTTTTTTCACCAATTGTAAAAGCGGTAGTTGGCGTTACCGGCGTGATCAGAAAATCAAACTGATCGAAGAACCGGTTCGTTTCCTCCTGCACCAATCTTCTAACGCGTTGCGCTTTGGTATAGTATGCGTCATAATAATTTGCGCTCAGAACAAAAGTACCCAATAGTATCCTTCTCCTCACCTCTTCACCAAAAGCTTCCGTGCGTGTCTTTTTATACAAGCTTTCCAGATCCGTCGCTTCCGCACTTCTGTGACCATAACGGACACCGTCGAAGCGGGATAAATTAGAACTGGCTTCGGCCGTTGTCAATATATAATAAGTAGGCAGCAGTGAATCGAGCAATGGAATTTCTACCGGCGTTACTTCGTGCCCTTCGGCGCGCAGACGGTTCAGCACTTCCAGCGTTTGCTGCCGGATTTCCAAAGAAATCGCCTCGCTTTCAACACTCTCCCGGATATAACCGACCCTGGCTTTGCCGGACCATTCCAGATTTTTGGAATATGCAGGCACTTCTTTGTTAGAAACCGTGCTGTCAAAATTATCCGGACCAGCCATGATTTCGATCAGCAACGCGGCGTCTTCAACACTTTTGGTAATGGGGCCGATGCAGTCGAAAGACGATGCATAGGCGATAAGACCATACCTGGAAATCCGGCCATAAGATGGCTTTACGCCCACAACACCGCAAAAAGCTGCGGGTTGCCTTACAGAACCGCCCGTATCACTTCCGAGAGACGCGTGGCAAAGGCCAGCTTGCACCGCCACCGCAGAACCGCCGGAAGAACCGCCCGGAACTTTGGTGTTATCCGCAGCATTTAAAACCGGCCCGAATGATGAATTTTCATTGGACGAACCCATTGCGAATTCATCGCAGTTTTGCCGGCCTATCACAATAGCGTCTTCATCCAGCAATCGCTGAACCGCCGTTGCAGTATAAGGAGCAATGTATGTATTGAGGATTTGACTGGCGGCTTGTAAACCGTGTCCTTTGTGCGAAAGCACATCTTTGAGTCCGATCACCATTCCGGCTAGCCTTCCGGCAGTTCCGCTGGCCAATTTTTCATCAACGGCAATGGCTGCTTTCCTGGCTTCATCCGCATAAACTTCAACGAATGCATTCAGGTGTTGATTAGCCTCTATATTCTGCAAATAATGACTCACTAACTCGACGCACGTCAAATTGCCTCCACGCAAATCTTCCTGAATCCCGGCCAGCGTCAGATACTCTTTCAATGTAATTTCTTTGTGGGGTTGTAAATAAAGAATCAGAGCCAATAAGTATACCTTAGAGGCTCTGTGTTATAACTTTCAATAAGATGGAAGCGTTATTTGGGGTCTTCCATGCTTTTTTCAATATTTTCCTTAACGTCTTTAGTAGCGTTCTTGAATTCATTGATACCCTGCCCCAAACCGCGCATCAACTCAGGAATTTTCTTCGCACCGAAGAATAGTAAAACGAACAAGGCAACCAAAAAGATCTCTTGTCCACCTAATCCCATAAATGCCAAAACGGTTACTGATTCCATGTCTGTTTCTTTTTTAATGTTTACAAAAATAAAAATTCTTTTCTACAGAAACTACTAAACGGTTCTGTTTTATCCTATGTTAATCGTTTTTTCACTCTTTTCCCACTGGCTGAATTTTGCAATATCACTGCCCAGTGTCTTGATCAGCCAAGCGATCAATGCGACGTCGTCTGCGATGCCAATTACGGGCAGAAAGTCAGGAATCAGGTCAATAGGTGATACAAAATAGATTAGCACCGCAACCACCGAAATTAGACTTTTCCATGGCAAGCCCTTATATTCTCCGGAAGCGTAAGCTCGCACCATCCTGATGAGGACTTGAACGCTGCCGGCCACTTCGGCCAGGCCGCCTTTGAACCCAACCTGATTCATTTTGCCCATTACATCCTTCGCAAGTTCAAACAGCCGCGCTGAATTGTGCACATAACGGCCAGCCTTTCCGGTTGCCCTCTTGAAAAAAATTGACTTTAATATTCTAGATATCATTGACTCGTTGCTCATCGTATACAGCAAGAAAAAGTGGTTAATAATGCCGATATAACTATTAAGATACGTAAAAAATTGCATTTCGGATCGAGCCCCGGACTTTTCCGGCAAAAAATTACATTCCGCTTGGTTTAAACAAATTATGTGTCCTACTTTTAGGAGAAAATTTAAAAAGCATTAATTTCTATACAATTAACCATATTTCTTTATGAAGATTACTGTTGTGGGAGCAGGCGCCGTTGGTGCAACTACTGCCGATAATATTATTCGTCGTGAGTTGGCTGAGGAGGTCGTTCTACTGGATATAAAAGAAGGCGTAAGCGAAGGAAAATCACTGGATATGTACCAGACAGCAGCTTTGCTGGGCTTCAATACCAAACCCGTAGGATCAACCAACGACTATGAAAAAACCAAGGGTTCTGATGTCGTTGTAATCACTTCCGGCCTGCCGCGCAAGCCTGGTATGACACGTGAAGAGCTGATCGGAATCAATGCAGGAATCGTAAAAGGAGTTACTGAAAATATTCTAAAATATTCGCCTGATGCCATCATCATCGTTGTTTCCAACCCTATGGATACAATGACTTACCTGGCACTGAAAGAATCGGGCATAGCAAAAGAAAAACTGATCGGAATGGGCGGTGCTCTGGATAGCGCACGTTTCAAAACGTATCTGGCATTAGCCATGAACGTTTCTCCGCTGGATATCCACGGAATGGTGATCGGTGGTCACGGCGATACCACAATGATCCCGCTGACAAGGCTGGCGACTTACAATGGTCTTCCGGTAAGCAATTTCCTTTCTACTGACGAACTGGAAAAAGTGGCAGCTGACACGATGGTAGGCGGCGCAACATTGACCAAGCTGATCGGAACTTCGGCATGGTACGCGCCGGGTGCAGCAACATTGCTTTTGGTTGAAAGCATCGTGCGCGACCAAAAACGCATTGTTCCATGCAGCGTTTACCTGGAAGGCGAATATGGCCAGAATGATATCTGTATGGGCGTGCCTGTTGTTTTAGGTAGAAAAGGCTGGGAAAAGATCATCCCGCTCGAACTAACCGATTCAGAAAAAGCTGCTTTTGAAAAATCAGCAGAGGCAGTTAGATCCATGAACGGAGCATTAAATTTATAATGCCAAAAAATAAATAATATTTTTTGGCATTTCCGTCATCTTGAGATGACGGGTAATTTTTTTGGGGATGTCATCAATGCGGGGATTGGGTTTCTGCATTGATGACATTTTTTTATTTGAGACACATTAGATGGAGATCTGATATTGCAGCACGAATGTTCCTCTGCGCGTGCACGCAGCGAGCTCGTTGGCAACCGTGCTGGCTTGGTAAACCGGCCGGTTTTCGTAGTTGAGTGAGATTTTGCCGGTATGTCCTTTGATAAGCCAGTTTACACCAACATTATATACGTTCAAAGCATCCTGCAAACGTTCATAATCAGAATGTTGCAGGGAAGCATACGGCATTAATGTGCCCTGACTTCCCAGTAATCCATCCCTAAATTTATATCCTGCCTGCGCATACACGACGCTCCCTGTCCCAAACATCGGATAAGCATTGCCATGCGTAGCGCCCACGCCCGGAATGGCCTGTGTTGTGCCCGTTGCAGGGTTCATAATCCCATTGTAACGCAGGTAACCTTTGCCATAATCCGTATTAAAATAGCCCAGATATGCCGAAACCGCCGTTCCTTTATCTTTATTCAAAGGCATATCCATAAATGCGGCCACAGACCACAGCGTCATGTTATTGTAAACTGTATCCGCGTTTTCCCGGCGCCACGTCGCATTCTTTTGAGAAATAATACCCGCTTCAATGTTCAGAACTTTGCGCTTGCCGAGGTATGTCCCGGTCATATATCCCGGTGTGGTGTTGTCTTCTGTGTCAAATATGTTATAAATTAATAAACCCTGGAACTGCTTGTGGTTTTTACGTTGTGCAAAAACGGAATTCAAGCCCAGAGCTGGCGGAACGGCACCATTGGTTTCGATAGGAAACGGATCCGCCACATCTACGCGGTAATTCAACTTGCCGATCTGCCCTCGGCTGTAAACGCTAAGTTTCCTCGCAAACTGATCCGTTTGATCCACTGTTGCCTGCGCGAAAACAGGAACATCCATGGTCATGATGGTCCCGATGCTTGGCTGGGAAAAACGGGAAAGACCATTCACAACGGTCAGCCCGCCACCGAAACGGATGAAGTTGGTGCCCTTTCGCTGCACTTCATATTCTCCCAAAGCATCATGGAAGAAAGCGGCAATTTTCCGGTTGCTGGGTGTTCCTGCATTATTATAGGCCGGGAATGCGCTCACTTTATTAAAATTGTTCATTCCAAACTGCGTGTAGAAAAATATCCGGTCGGTAATCTGGCCGAAAAGCTGCACACGCGTCCGGCGCAGGCCAATGTCGAATGTGTTGGATTTGGGATCGCCTAAAACGGTGGTTCCGGGGTTGCTTTCGTCGAACCGGAGCCAGGTTTGGTTGGTGAAAGTGAATTTGACGTAATGTGAGCCGGAATCATTAAGATTGTAGCGGATATCGTTCCTTGTATTGTCGTCGGTTGGCTTTACTTGCGCCGTGGTTACGGACGCGCTGAGCAAGATGAGAGAGAGTACTTTTTTCATTAATTGACGTTATAGTTTCCAATAGCGAATAGCACGTTAAAAAGATGACACACTACCCTTTTTTATATTTAACTAAAAATCATAAGGCTGCATTGTGGACGGCTTTACTCCTTTTTTTTGCAATCATATTCGCCGCAAAGGCCCAGGAAACCCCGCCTCTGATCAACTATTCGTCGGCAATTTACAAGGCGCACAATCAGAATTGGGCCATTGACCAGACTTCCGATCAGATCATTTATGCGGCCAATTCGGATGGCCTTATGGAATACGATGGCGCTGCATGGAAGCTCTATCCGTTGCCCGACAGACAGATAGTGCGGACTGTGCTCTGCGATGAAACCGTTCCGAACATGCTTATGGGCAAAGTTTTCAAACAAAATAGTCCAAAAGAACAGCGGATCTATGTCGGTGGCTTTTCAGAGTTTGGTTATTGGAAAAAAGAATTCGATGGCCAGCTGAAATATCACTCTCTCAGCAAGAGCGCCAACTTCGCCAGCCTGAAAACAGAAGAGATCTGGCACATTACCAAAACGCCTACACACATTTACTTCCAATCCTTTTCAAGGATTTACCGGTACGATGGTCAGAACATTACGGAGTTGAGCACGCCGGGAAATTTCATGTTTTTAAGATTTGTACAAAACCGGCTGTTCCTACCAACAATAGGTAAAGGGATTTATGAATTGAGAGGCAAGAAATTTGAAAAGCTGGCCGGTACGGAACCACTTTCGGCTGTGATCGTTTCAGCCATATTACCATTCTCGAATGGCCAGATCCTGATCACGACATTCAAACACGGCTTGTTTTTGTGGAAAGATGGCTTGCTTAGTCCCTGGAAAATTCCGCTTTCGGAAGAACTTAAAACAAACATTATCAACAGGGCAGTAATGCTCAGACAGGACAGCAGCCTTGTTTTCGGCACAATTCAATCGGGCGTTTATGTAATTGAGAAAAATGGCAAGCTGAAATATCATTTCAACAAAGATACCGGCCTTCAAAACAACACCGTTCTGGCATTGACGGAGGACCGCCGCAATCAACTTTGGATCGGTCTGGATCAGGGAATTGATATGCTCAAAATGTCGTCACCCGTCATTTCCTACCAGACCAATGATAATCCGCTCGGTTCAACGTATGCTGCTGCCATCTGGCGGGGAAAATTATATGTGGGCTCCAATAAGGGTGTTTTTGTAAAAAAATGGCTTTCTAACGAGCCTTTCCAGCCAGTTCCCGGCCTGGAAGGCCAGACCTGGAACCTGCAAGTTTTTGATGACCAGCTCCTTTGCGGGCATAACGATGCAACTTACCGCATTAATGAACAAGGCATTACTAAGCTTTCCAACATTACGGGCGGTTGGGTGATGCTGCCCATTCAATCCGGTCAGGAATCGCTTTTATTGCAAGGTTCTTACAATGGATTGCATGTTTACAAAAAGAACAGTAGCCAGCAATGGGCCTATGCATATCCCATTAAAGGCATCTCCCCGATTCCGGTCAGGCAGATCGTCCGGGACGAAAAAGGCGCTTTCTGGCTCGGACATGCATACAGAGGTTTATTTATGGCTAAACTTACGCCCGCGCTGGATTCCGCTTATCAGTGGAAAGAATTCAAGGCGCCTGCCGATTTGCCCGGTGAATTCGCAGTGGAGATCATGAAATGGAGAAAGCGCTTATATGTTCGTTCTGGCTCCGTTTTCCTGCAACCTGATGCGAACGACAAATTGCAGGTCTCCACTGATTTCGCGCAGCATAGTGAAGACGAAGCATTCAAGATCCGCACAGGCGTGAATGGTGATTGGTTCAAAGTGTTCATTAACCGGATCACATATTACGCTTCGGATAACCAGGTCCACAACCTGCCGCTGGCGCTGATCCGCAACAGTGAAACCATTATTCCAGTCTCTAAGGACTATTATTTCTTCTGTCTGGACAATGGCTATGCGCTTTATAACAGAACTTCCGGCGCAAAAAACGTTGAGCCGCCAGCTTCGCCCATCGTCAGAAAGGTTGCTAACCTCAGGAATTTGTCGCAATCATTCAGCATTTTGGGAAAGCCCGCGCTTCCTTCTAATGTGCGCTCGTTACGGATCAATTTTGCGTTGCCGGTGTATGGGCAGAGCACACAATATAAATACCGCCTTCGCGGACTGTCGGATCAATGGTCGGAATGGACAGACCAGAATTTTGTGGAGTTTACAAATCTCGAATCCACGAGATACACATTTGAAGTAAAAAGCAACCTGAATGATCGTGTTACAGCATATCAGTTCAGTGTTCAGCCTTACTGGCGCGAGACATTAATCGCCAAGATCGTTTTCATAGCATTAATAGGGCTCGTATTTGTAGGGCTGATCCTTTACCAGGAAGAACGCTTGCGCCGGCATCGGAACAGGCTTATGCGGGAGCAGGAAGAGAAACTCCGCCAGCAACAGCTTGCTAACGAAAGGCAAATCATGCAGATCCAGAATGAGAAATTGCAGAGCGACATTCAAGGTAAAAGCCAGCAGCTCAGCAACATTGCCATTAATGTTGTACGGAAAAATGAAATTCTGGAAGAAATACGGGATGAATTAAAGCAAGTTAAAGCCGAAATGGGCCAGCAGCTCCCGAACATTCATTATCAGAAACTATTGAATAGCATTGAGCGAAATGTAGCCGGAAAGGACGACTGGATGCTTTTCGAACAAAATTTCGACGAAGTCCATGAACAATTCTTTAAGCGCCTACGTCAAATCGCTCCCACAATTTCCCCCTCTGAGCTCCGGCTGGCGGCGTGCCTTCGCATGAATCTTTCGACCAAAGAGATGGCGCCTGTTCTGGGAATTTCAATCCGGGGTGTGGAAATAAAGCGCTACCGGCTACGCAAAAAATTGGGATTAGGTACGGATGGCAATCTCGTTCAGTTCATGATGGATATCTAGCCACATTGTACTAATCCTTCACAAACCCAATTTACCGGCACAAATCCTTGCATTATTCTCATTGATGTAGTGGTGATGTAGTGCTTTATTTGATTACTGGTTGTCTTGGAACTTAAATTTGAAGACAATTAAATCTTATAATAATTCAATCGACCAAATTATAACCTAAATGAAAACTATTGTACGATTACTGTACATGATGGTTTTCCTGTCCGTCAGCCTCATCAGCTATGGTCAGGAAATTAGTGTGTCAGGAAAAGTCACGTCAAGTTCTGACGGCTCCATTCTTCCCGGGGCCAGTGTTCTCATCAAAGGAACAACCACAGGAGTGCCGACCGATGCCGAGGGGAATTACGCTATTTCAGTTCCATCTGCTCAATCGGTCCTGGTCTTTTCAATGATCGGTATGACGGCGCAGGAAGTTACGGTTGGCACACAAACGACCATTAATGTGGCATTGGTAGAAGATGCAAAGGCACTGGGTGAAGTTGTTGTGATCGGATATGGTACAGCCAGTAAAAGGGACCTGACCGGATCCATTGTAACGATCAAAGGCGCTGAAATCGCCGATAAGCCTTCTGCTAACCCAATCACTTCACTGCAAGGAAAAGTAGCCGGTTTGTCCGTTGTGAATTCAGGCCGCCCCGGCGAAGAACCGGATGTGCGGATCAGGGGAACGAACTCTATTAATGGTGTAAAGCCTGTTTACATCGTGGACGGGATTTTGAATGATAACATTAACTTTATTAACCCTGCTGATATCGAGTCCATTGAGGTTCTAAAAGACCCGTCATCACTGGCTATTTTCGGGGTAAGGGGCGCTAACGGTGCCATTGCTGTAACCACGAAAAAAGCTAAGGCGGGGCAATTGAATGTTAATTTCAACTCATCCGTAGGCTTCAAGCAAGTTGCCGACCGCATTAGCATGACCAATGCGGCCCAATTCAAAGAGCTTTATAATGAACAGCTTGCAAATCAGGGTAGCGCGCCATACAACTACACAAACTGGACGGGCGACACCGATTGGCAGGATCAGATCTTCCAGAGCGGCTTTTTGAACTACAATAACATCAGCATATCCGGCGCCACAGAGAAGAACCGCTTCTATATGGGCATCGGAACGGTGCAGGAAGAAGGAAATATCAAGCACGAAAAATACGGAAAACTGACTCTGAACATTAACGACGAACTTCAAGTCAACAAAAACCTGAAATTCGGGCTAACGTTCAGCGGCTACCGCGCTACGCCATTTGGCGATAAAAAGAAGAATGTAGGCGGCGCGATCCTGGCTGCACCAATTGCACCGGTGTTCAATGACCAATATGGCCTCTATCACACATTGCCTGATTTTCAGCGTGCACAGGTGAATAATCCGCTTGTAGATGTTGAATTGCAGAAACGCACGGAGATTTTAAGAGAATATCGCGCAGTCGGAAGCATTTATGGAGAACTTACTTTCCTGAAAGATTTCACATTCAGGGCTTCTTTATATGCGGATTATGGCTTCAACACCATTCGCAACTACCAGCCGCTGGTAAACACATATAATCCCGAGATCGTAGGTGAGGACAAAACGGATGCCGTTGTCAGACAGACCGTTGTGAACCAAAAGCAAAACATTTTCCCAAAACTCCAACAAGACTATCTGCTAACCTACAAAAAGGCATTCGGCGACCACGACCTGACTGTTTTGGGTGGTATAACGACTTATTACCGAAGCTTTGAAGAAACGGCCTCCACAGTAAGACAAGGAAGCAGCTTTGCCATTCCGAATGATCCGCGTTTCTGGTATACAGATAATGTGGGTGATGCAGCAACCAGGACTGGTTCCGGTTCTGCCTGGGAATCAGCTACATTATCCTATTTGGGACGTATCCTTTATAACTACAAATCAAAATATCTGGTTAACGCCTCTTACCGGAGGGACGGAAGTTCCGCTTTTCTCGGCAAAGGCAGATGGCAGGATTTCGGCGCAGTTGGTTTAGGATGGGTTGTTAGTGAGGAGGATTTTTTCAAAAACCAAAGTGTTTTCGATTACTTGAAAGTGAAAGGTTCTTACGGGATTTTGGGTAATCAGAATATCGATGACAAGTATCGCTATCCCGCCTACCCTACGCTTACGGCGGCCAATTCGGGTGTTTTTGGAGAAAATATCGTTGCCGGGCTTCA
The DNA here is from genome assembly GCF_023821985.2 of Dyadobacter chenhuakuii. Lineage (NCBI taxonomy): Bacteria > Pseudomonadati > Bacteroidota > Cytophagia > Cytophagales > Spirosomataceae > Dyadobacter > Dyadobacter chenhuakuii. Next base: position 3,610,469 of record NZ_CP098805.1, read on the forward strand.
AAACGAATACATTGCCGATCCGAACCTGCACTGGGAAAAAGTGCTTGCCTACGAAGGCGGCGTCGAGTTTAATATGCTGAAAAATCGCTTGACGGTTGAAGCAAATTATTACAACAAACTTACAAAAGACATTCTGGTTCTTGTGCCCGGAATCGCAGGCACAATTCCCGGTTTGAGCAACCTCGGCGAGGTTAGAAACCATGGATTTGAATTTGCTGCAACCTGGAACCAGGATGTAACAGACGACTTCTCCTACTCTATCAGTGGTAACCTAACTACCATTAATAACAAGGTACAGAAGCTTTCGACCAAAGGCTATGACATCATCAACGGTGCATCACGGACGACGGAAGGCTTCCCGATCGGTTATTTCTGGGGTTACGTGCATGACGGAATTTACCAGTCAGAGGCTGAATTCATCAAATCTCCTGTCAGTACAATCGGAGAAGTTTCACCCGGCGACATTAAATACAAGGATGTTAATGGTGACGGATCTATCACAGAAGCGGACCGGACATTGATCGGGAACCCAACGCCTGACTTCACCTATGGCGCTTCCGTTTCTGCGAAATACAAAGGCTTTGATGTGGGTATTGATTTGAATGGTGTTTATGGAAATGAAATTTTCCGTCAGTGGAACCGTGGCACATTCGCACAATTCAATTACCAAACCGAAAGAATGGACCGCTGGAACGGGCCGGGCACTTCAAACTGGGAGCCTGTTTTGAACACGTCACGTGCCAATAACTATCTTCCTTCGTCATACTGGATCGAAGACGGCAGTTTCTTCCGCATCAGAAATGTACAGCTTGGTTACAATTTCACGTCTCAGACATTGAAAAGTCTCCGTCTGAAATCACTGCGCTTGTATGTGAATGCGCAAAACTTAAAAACGTTCACGAACAGCACTGGATTTACGCCCGAAATTGGCGGTAACACTACTGCTTTTGGTGTGGACAACGGAACCTATCCTGTGCCTGTCATTTACACATTCGGCATCAACCTGAATTTCTAAAAATCTTATCTCATTGAAATATGAAAAGTGAATTCATAAATAAAATCTCTATCCTGACGGTTTTCGGCCTGCTGGTTCTGTCCGGTTGCAGCGACTTCCTGGATCGCGAGCCTTTGGGACGATATGTCGAAAAAGACATTCCCGCAGGATCATTTGACAGCCAGGTTTTTGGTGTGTATGCCAAAATGCGTGCCTTCGGCGTTTCCTCTATGCCTTATCTTGCCATCCATAATTTCCGGTCAGATGACGCCGACAAAGGCAGCTCGACAACGGATGGCGTTGCACAGGAAAGTTTCTATGACAATTTCCAATATACACAAGACGAATGGCTTCTAAACAGCTATTGGTCAGACCACTATGCGTTGATCATTGCAGCAAACGCAGTTATTTCCGACATTGATTCGGTAGGTGCGCAAGATGCGGGAACAATGGTTAATAAGGCAGAAGCGAAATTCATGCGCGCATATGCCTACTTCAATCTGGCAAGAACCTACGGCGATGTTCCAAAAATTGACTTCAAAGTCCGGGAATCATCAGAAGCGAATATCCCGAAGTCCCCGGTAAACGAAATCTTCGCGCTCATTGATGCTGATCTGACAGAAGCCTCTGCATTGCTGCCGGTGACGTGGGAATCTAAATACATTGGAAGACTTACCAGCGGTGCGGCGCATGCATTGCATGCCAAGACTCACCTTTGGCGAAAAAACTGGCCGGCTGCGCTGGCAGCTGCCAAACAGGTCATCACATCCGGCAAATATTCGTTGGTGAGTGATTATGCCAGCAATTTCAGGGAAACCGGAGAGAATAATTCGGAGTCGGTTTTTGAGCTGCAGGCATTTTATTCCATTACACAAACTTCGTTAGGAATAGATAATGCAATGCACCAGGGCGTGAGAGGTTCAGGAGCTTGGGATTTGGGCTGGGGCTGGAATACGCCGAACAAGTCACTAGCCGATGCATTTGAAAAAGGTGACCCAAGAAAAGACGCCACCCTGCTTTATTCAGGTCAGGTGAATACCCCTTATAATGAGAGTGTGCCACCTGCTACAACAAGCATTCCGAGAGCCTACTGGAACAAGAAAGTATACACCAATCCAGCAACGAGAGAAGCGACCGCAAGCCGCTTTGGACAATGGATGAATGTACGCGTTATCCGTTATGCCGACGTGTTACTGATGGCTGCCGAAGCTGCAAACGAAGTGGGTGGCGAGCAAAACATCACGGATGCACTGGCTTGGCTGGAAATGGTTCGCGGCCGGGCTCGTGGAACGAATACAGCGATTTTACCAAAAGTTGTTACTAGAAATCAGGCGCAGCTTAGAACAGCGATCCGCCAGGAAAGACGCGTGGAGCTGGGGATGGAAAATGAGCGGTTCTTTGACATTGTTCGCTGGGGAATTGCGGAAGACGTCTTGCATGCTGCCGGAAAAAATCTTTACCAAAACCGCCATCGCTACCTGCCGATCCCACGTCCTGAAATTGACAAATCGGGTGGCGTGCTTGTGCAAAATCCTGAGTATTGATAGTCGAGCCCTTATTTTTTGATCAACATTAAACGCATTGAAATGAAAAATATAACATCCCGGCTATGGATACTTGGTTTAGCCGTTTCAATTTTTTCCTGCCAAAATTTTGAAAGGCCGGAGCTGGTCTTGATTTCCGATGACGACCCGTCATTGAATGGTCCCTTACAGCGTCTGTGGGCTTTTGAAGGCGTTGCTACGGATAGCATCTGGGGCAGCCGGGGCGTCGCCAACGGGGTTTCCTATGTAGAGGGAATCAGCGGGAAAGCTTATCAGGGTTCTCCCACCGGGCAAATTGAATATTCATCTGCCGGCAAGCTGGCAACCATGGAAAGCTTTACCATTGCTTTTTGGATGAACACGGCCAAACATGACGGTGGCGCGCAAAGTGTCTTTATGCTGCCGAATACGGAAGACTTTTGGGGTAACACCTTCATGCTTATTGAAGGGAATACTTCCAAAAGCGACTCGATGCTGGTAAAATTCAACTTTGCAGGAAACTGGATCACATTTGATCAAACGAAAAATGCAAACGGCCTGAACAAATGGCCAAATGCTTATGGCAAATGGAAGCACGTTGCGTACACTTATGATGGAACGACCTCGAAATTCGCTGCTTATGTGGATGGGAAGAAATTACCGCTCGCTGAGTCTGTTACCAACATTGTGAAGGACAAAGCGCCTTTGGGACCATTGAAAATGACCAATGCTTCAAAATTTGTTATCGGCGGATTTCAGCAACACATTGGCATAAAAGCACCTGCGGATGCGTGGATGCTGCATTATACCGGAAAGCTTGATCAGTTCAGGGTTTACACCAAAGCCCTGAACGACGCTGAGATCACGGAAATCTACAATAAGAAAATGTAATGTCGCCGGGAGTGAAGTCGACGACTTCACTCCCGTTTGTTTTCTCAACCGATGCTATTATGACCAAAGGCTTTTTGAAGCACGGATTTTTATTGCTTATACTTTTTGTATCCGGTTGCGATAAAAAGAATTCGTCCGGATCGGTAACCGCACCCGAATCAGTAGATTCGACCGATAAATTTCCGATAATATCTGACGATGAGCTCCTTACCCTTGTCCAGAAGCAAACATTCAAGTATTTCTGGGATTTTGGACATCCGGTCAGCGGACTTGCCCGCGAGCGGAATTCTTCGGGCGATGTGGTCACTTCGGGCGGAAGCGGCTTTGGCATAATGACCATTCCGATCGCAATTGAGCGGCAGTTTATCACGCGGGAGCAAGGATTGGAAAGAATGCAGAAAATCGTGACATTCCTGAAAGACAACTCACAGAAATTCCATGGCGCGTTTTCACATTGGCTCAATGGCGCAACGGGCGTTGCTGTACCTTTCAGTCAAAAAGACAATGGGGCTGATCTGGTTGAAACTTCTTTCCTGATTCAGGGCTTGCTGACGGCGCGACAGTATTTTTCCGCCTCAACGCCTGCTGAAACGGCTTTGAGGAAAGACATTAACACAATTTGGGAAGGGGTTGAGTGGGATTGGTTCAGGAAAGGCAGCGAAAATGTGCTTTACTGGCATTGGAGCCCGGATTATCAGTGGGAAATGAACCATCAGATCAAAGGATGGAATGAATGCCTGATTACATATGCGCTCGCCGCCTCGTCGCCGACACATCCAATCCCTAAAATAGTTTATGACAAAGGCTGGACCAATGACGGCAGTTTTGTGAATGGAAGCTCGTATTACGGACTTACACTTCCGCTTGGAGAGCCATCCGGCGGGCCGCTTTTCTTCTCGCATTATTCTTTTCTGGGATTGAACCCAACGGAGCTCACAGATCAATACACCAACTATTTTACCCAGAATAAGGCGCACGCCCTGATCAATTATAATTACTGTAAAGCAGATCCAAATGATTACGGATACAGTGACCGATGCTGGGGATTAACCGCCTGCGACATTCCAAACGGCTACAATGCCAATTCCCCAACCAATGACAAAAGTGTTATAGCGCCCACAGCCGCACTTTCCTCGTTCCCCTATACGCCCGACGAGTCCATGCAGGCTTTGAAATATTTTTATTACAAACTGGGCGATCAGCTTTGGGGTGACTATGGATTTTATGATTCATTTTCAATAAAAGAGCAATGGTTAGCCGATTCCTATCTTGCTATCGATCAGGGGCCGATCATTATCATGATTGAAAACCATCGGAGTGGCCTTCCGTGGAAGCTTTTTATGAGCGCGCCGGAAATTAAGTCCGGGATGAAAAAATTGGGGTTTAGCAGTCCAAACCTCAATTAGTAAATTATTTAATCAACGAAATCATGAAGATATCCCATTATTACCTTACCTGCATGTGCCTTCTCCTCTTGCTTACAATAGACGGTTTTGGCCAAAAGAAAAAAAATAATGTTACCAAACCTGCGGTTTTCAATCCGGCAGACAGACCTAAAAACTTGTCCGACACCGCATTACTTGAATTAGTACAAAAACAAACATTTCGCTATTTCTGGGAATTCGGGCACCCGGTCAGCGGCATGTCACGCGAACGGAGCAACATTGCCTTCGATTATGGGGATGAAGTGGTAACGACCGGCGGAACCGGATTTGGCATTATGGCCATGATCGTTGCAGCGGAAAGAGGATGGCAGCCACGAGATTCCATTTCGGCCAGACTTGTGAAAATGATGAAATTTTTAGCCAAAGCCGATCATTACCACGGCATTTTCCCGCACTGGCTCAATGGTGCAACGGGCAAAATAGTGCCGTTTGGCCGTAAGGATGACGGTGGCGATTTGGTGGAAAGCTCCTTCCTTTTCCAGGGAATGTTAGCCGCCAGGCAATATTTTGACCGGGATAACGATGTGGAAAGAGATCTCCGGAACCGCATTCAGTGGATATGGAATGAGGCAGAGTGGGATTGGTATACAAGAGGAAATCCCAACCAACTTTACTGGCATTGGAGCCCAAACAATGGCTGGGCCATGAATTTCGAGCTTAGGGGTTATAACGAGACATTGATCACATATGTGATGGCTGTCTCTTCGCCCCGTTACCCAATTACTGCGCAGGTTTACAATAAATGCTGGGCACAAAGCGATCATTTTAAAAATGGAAAGGAATACTATGGCGTGAAACTTCCGCTGGGTTTTGATTATGGCGGGCCGCTTTTCTTTGCACATTATTCATTCCTGGGCCTTGATCCAAGGAAATTAAAAGACCAGTATGCCGATTACTGGGAGCAGAATGTGAACCACTCGCTGATTAATTACAAACATTGCGTTGCCAATCCAGGCAAGTTCAGAGGTTACGGGGAAAACAGCTGGGGACTGACTGCGAGTGACACCTACAACGGCTATAATGCACATTCTCCGACCAACGATTTTGGCACCATTACACCGACCGCAGCGCTTTCTTCATTTCCTTACACGCCGGAACAATCAATGAAAGCATTGCGTCATTTCTATGACGATTTGGGTGATAAAATTTGGAGCGAATATGGGTTTACGGATGCATTCAATGAGAGTCAGAACTGGTATGCCAAATCACATCTGGCTATTGACCAGGGACCAATCATTGTGATGATCGAAAATTACAGGACAGGCTTGCTCTGGAAATTGTTTATGAAAGATCCCGATGTTCAAAACGGGCTCAAAAAACTGGGTTTTGAAAGTCCTGCATTAGATATAAGCAGCAAAAATTAACCCCTTATTTACTAAAATTGACAGAAAGACCGGCCCTATGCTGGTCTTTCTGTTTTATAAAATATGTTTGTACCTTGATGCATATTTCCGACCAGGCATTTGTTCAGAAAATATCCCTTACCCACATCAAAAGCGAATAAAATGAGCTCAAAATTAAGAACCCCGATATTTCTGATTGCCTTAATCCTCCTTATCCTCCCTGCATATGCACAGATATGGAAGGTTTCCGAGCCCGAGAATCTTCCCGAAAAGAGGCACGAAAATGCAATGGCAACGGCGAATGGAAAACTCTATCTTTTGGGTGGCCGCGGCGTGAAGCCCGTTGACGAATATGACTTCAAAAAAGATTCCTGGTCACATTTGAAGGAGACACCGCTGGAAATGAGCCATTTTCAAGCTGTTACTTATAAGAATGAAATTTACGTTTTGGGCGCATTTACAGGCGGTTATCCACACGAAACGCCAATTCCTAACATTTACATCTTTAATCCCATCAAAAATGAATGGCGAAAAGGCGCTGCCATTCCGGAAAATCGTTTGCGCGGCGCCGCGGGGGCCTTTGTTTTAAATGATAAAATCTATCTCGTTTGCGGAATTCAGGATGGACATTGGGACGGACAGGTCACCTGGTTTGACGAATTCGACCCGGCTACAAACACCTGGAAAACACTCCCCGATGCGCCCCGACCAAGAGATCATGTACAAGTGGCTGTTTATGAAAATAAATTATATGTTGCCGGCGGGCGCTTATCAACCGCTCGTATCAACCAGGTTTTGAACACGGTGATCAAGGAAGTGGATGTATATGATTTCAAAACGGGCAAATGGTCGACATTGGATGAGTCTAATAATTTGCCAACATTAAGAGCAGGCAACACGACGGTGGTTTACGGAAACAAAATCCTGATTATCGGCGGAGAAAGTGACGCGCATGTGGAGGCGCATAAGGAGGTTGAAGCTTTCAATACACAAACCCAAAAATGGGAAAAACTGCCATCCTTGCACCAGGGACGCCATGGAACGCAGGCTGTTTCGTTGAATAAGAAAATATTTATTGCGGCTGGATCAGCTAACAGGGGCGGCGGTCCGGAACTGAACGACATGGAAGTTCTGGACAAATAACATTGCAATTAAACTCGATAAGAAAACATTTTTTAGATGCGGAAAATACTGGCTTGCTTCTTCCTGCTGGCTGCTAACATCAGTTGGGCCCAGAACACAAAATTCACCCACGCCGACACGTTAAGAGGCTCGATAACACCTGAAAGGGTTTGGTGGGACTTGACTTATTACCATTTAAGTGTGCGCCCCAACGCCCAGGACAGCACATTAACAGGCTCAACAAAAGTAGTCTACAAGGTTCTCAAACCGTATCAAACGCTGCAAATCGACTTGCAGGAACCGCTACAAATTACCAAGGTCACGCAGGATGGCGAGTCGCTCACTTACAAGCGGGATGGAGACGCTTTCTTTATTGCATTGACTAAAAAGCAGGAAGCAGGAAAAACGGAATCGATTGAAGTGTTTTATTCAGGTAAGCCAAGATTAGCAAAACGCCCGCCGTGGGACGGAGGCGTGCAATGGGTGCCGGACGGAAAAGGAAACACCATCATTTCGACTTCCTGCCAGGGTCTGGGATCCAGCGTCTGGTGGCCTTGCAAAGACCACATGTATGACGAGCCCGACAGCATGCTCATCAGCATCACGGTCCCCAAAAACATGATGGACGTTTCAAATGGAAACCTGAGGTCGGTTATAGAGAACAATGATGATTCGCATACATTCAACTGGGCGGTCCAAAATCCGATCAACAATTATGGTGTAAATATGAATGTGGCCAATTATGTGAGCTGGAAAGAAACATTCAAAGGTGAAAAAGGAGATTTGGCACTGAGTTATTATGTGCTGCCTCAAAATCTGGAAAAAGCGAAGGAGCAATTTAAGCAAGCGCCTAAGATGTTGAAGGCTTTTGAACATTGGTTTGGGCCCTATCCATTTTATGAGGATGGTTACAAACTGGTTGAAGTGCCGTATCTCGGTATGGAACACCAGAGTTCCGTAACCTATGGCAATGGTTATAAGATGGGTTATCTGGGTAAAGATCTGTCCAACTCGGGCTGGGGCTTGAAATGGGATTTTATTATCATTCATGAAAGCGGCCATGAATGGTTTGCCAACAACATTACTTATAAGGATGTGGCCGATATGTGGGTCCATGAAAGTTTCACAAACTATTCTGAAAACCTTTACACGGAATTCTATTTCGGGAAAGAAGCCGGTGCCGATTATGTTATTGGAACCCGTGCTTTAATTGCTAATGACAGTCCCATTATTGGCACCTATGGAGTGAATAAGGAAGGGTCAAGGGATATGTATTACAAAGGTGGCAACATGTTGCACACGATCCGGCAGGTTGTGAATGATGATGAGAAATGGCGTCAGATCCTCCGGGGTTTGAATAAAACATTTTATCATCAGACTGTCGACGGGTCACAAATTGAGGCTTATGTAAGTGATCATGCGGGTAGGAACATTAGCAAGATTTTCGATCAGTATCTGCGTGATACGCGGATCCCGGTTTTTGAATATTCATTTGGAAATAAAGGGCTTCAATATCGCTGGGCCAATGTTGTAGAAGGCTTTGATATGCCAGTTAAAGTAAAAATGGGCGGAAAGGACGAGTTGCTTTATCCGACCGGCAGCTGGCAAAGCCTTAAAACGAAGGGCATCAAGACGCTTATCGTCGACAAGAATTTTTATATAGAGTCAAAAGAAACGAAGCCGGCATCAATGTAGATCCCAGCATTCCATAATCAAAAGGTCTCCCTTTTTGGCCGAAACCCTGACCATTCCATCCACCTCAGCCTCGTTGCTGTTTCCGGTGCGATGGCCCAAAGTCAGGGTTTCGTTATGTAAATTGTATTTCAATCCGCTAGTTTCAATGCCTTCGACTGCACCGACCGGAATCAACGAAATGGGTGTTCCGGCAACATACCATTTTTCAAATGTGCCGGACAGCGGAAAAATCTTCGAATAATCATCAAACATGACTAACCTGATCTGGTCTTTGTAGCGGACCATATTAGTAATGTTAGTGATGGCATGATCTGCCCGGCGACCAGTTGCCCAAACAATGTTAGCAGCCGGGAAACCTCTGCCAATCAGAAAATCAATGGCCTTTTCTAAATCTGTCTTCTCCTGATCGGGTGTACTGATGATCTCAATCGGGTGTTGTCTTGCGGAGATTGCATCAAAGTCATGCTGCTGATCGAAGTCACCCATCCACACATCGACTTTAATCCCCAAATCAAGGACCCGGTAAATGGCATGATCCAAAACAACAATGAATGGGCTCCATTCGAGCAATTGGCCCAACAGTTCGGGAGAACAGGCTTCCCCGTTAGCAATAATTAAAGCAGGCTCCTGCTTCTCCCTAACAATATGGTGAGATGACATTAATTACAATTTATTCTTAACAAGGGTTAACGAGAAACGTGAGTAAATTAAATCTTGATCGCCTTAGCTTCGTTCCAATATACATCCATTTCTTCCAATGTCATATCAGATAGTGACTTGCCTTTTGCACGGGCTGCCTCTTCCAGATATTGAAAACGCCTGATAAACTTCTTATTCGTGCGTTCCAGGGCTGTTTCGGGATTAATGTCGACGAATCTGGAATAGTTAACCAAAGAAAACAAAAGATCCCCAAACTCTCCTTCCGCTTCTTTCTGATCTATAACCTCGCCATTTTCAATGTTGAAATTTTCTTTGAATTCCTGCAACTCCTCCTGAACCTTATCCCAAACCTGCTGCTTTTCATCCCAGTCAAAACCAACACCTCTTGCTTTTTCCTGAATTCGCATGGCCTTAACCAATGCTGGCAAAGAAGCAGGCACACCTCCCAAAACAGACTTGTTGCCTTCTTTTAATTTCAACTTTTCCCAGTTTTGCTTCACAGCCTCCTCATCCTCCGCTACGAAATCTCCATAAATATGTGGATGCCGCGAGATCAGCTTGTCAGCGATGCCATCCAGGACATCCTTAATGTCGAACCGAATTCCCTCGTCTCTCTTTTCAGAACCGATTTTGGCATAAAAAACTATGTGCAGCAAAACATCCCCCAGCTCCTTTTTGATTTCCGGTAAATCATTCTCCAAAATCGCATCGGACAACTCGTAGGTTTCTTCGATAGTCAAATGGCGTAATGTGTCCATGGTTTGTTTCCGGTCCCATGGGCATTGTTCACGCAGCTCGTCCATAATGGTCAACAGCCGGTCGAAGGCCATTAATTGCCCCTGGCGGCGCGCAGGCAGATCATTAAATTGCTTTTCCATAACACAAAGATATGTTGCCTGAACGTCACTCGGCGGACGGGGTTGGAATTTTAAAACCGGTCTGGATCATGTTGCTCGTGCATTTGGCGACGATCCGGCCATCTTCCTTGAAAATCTTGCCCTCTACATGGATAATATTTTTTCCCTTGCGCACCACCGTCGACTTTGCTGTAAGCACGTCACCCGGGAAAGCCGGATTCAGGAAATCGCAATTCAGATTCACGGAAGTAAATGCAAATTCACCTCCCAGCGCATACACCATTGTGCCAACGATATCATCCAGAATAGTAGACGCGATTCCGCCATGCAGGGTGCGCATTGGGTTACACATATCCTCGCGGACTTCGTACTCGATTTCCAGGGAGCCCTCCGAAGCATCGATCAGTTTTCCGTTCAGCCACTTTGCAACAGGCGAAAAGTTGCCGGCCATGTGTTTTCCTTTCCACTGAAGTAATAGATCAATCCGACTTTCCGGCAGTAAGTCGGAAGGATTAGCTTGTGAATCCATTTAAATTTATAAGTTGACAGTTTGCAATGAAATATTTTAAAAATAGTAATTATCATAGAAAGATACATGGAAAAGACTCAATGATGTGGATTTTATTGCGACGTATCAAAGGTAATTGCTACCTTTGCCGAAGTTTTTGCCAGAGATAAAAGCATACCCATATATGAATTTTACGTTATCGCAAGTTCCTGCCCGTTCTGAAAAGCCCAGGAAAAAAGGGATCACCATGGTAATGGATAAAGGACTGAGTGTCAGGGAAACAGAAGACATGCTATCCATTGCATCCCCCTATATTGATATCGTAAAACTAGGTTGGGCGACCTCTTTCGTAAGCCCGAATCTCAACGAAAAACTGGCGGTCTATAAAAACGCAAACATTCCGGTCTACTTCGGCGGGACGCTTTTTGAGGCTTTTGTGGTAAGAAACCAGTTTGACGATTACCGGAAGCTGCTCGACAAGTATGACCTCAAATATGCAGAGGTTTCGGATGGTTCCATTGAAATGAACCAGGATGTAAAATGTGAGTTCATTCGCACGCTGGCCCAGCAGGTTACGGTCCTTTCTGAGGTGGGTTCAAAGGATGAGAATAAAATTATCCCTCCTTACAAATGGATCCAGCTGATCAAATCGGAATTGCAGGCGGGTGCGTGGAAAGTGATCGGAGAGGCGCGCGAGTCTGGTAATGTTGGTTTATTCCGTGCCAGTGGCGAAGTTCGCCAGGGTTTGGTAGAAGAGATCCTCACCGAGATTGCATTCGAAGATATGCTTTGGGAGGCGCCCCAAAAATCACAGCAGGTTTGGTTTGTGAAACTCCTGGGTGCCAATGTAAATTTAGGAAACATTGCTCCAAGCGAGCTAATTCCACTCGAAACAATCCGCCTTGGATTGCGTGGTGATACATTCAATCACTTTCTGAATGCAAAGACCAAACAGAAATGGAAAATTGATTCCAAGTAGTTTCTGCGCCTTTCAAAATATTTAGTCCACCAAAACATACCTATGGAATTTTTAACGCAATTCGTCGATTTCTTCCTGCATCTCGACAAGCATTTATTCAACATTGTTGAGGAATACGGAACATTAACTTACGTAATTCTTTTCCTCATTGTCTTCACAGAAACTGGCCTTGTAATTATGCCATTGCTGCCAGGTGATTCACTTTTATTTGCTGCGGGCGCCATTGCTGCCAACGAAGGAACCGGCCTGAATGTCTGGCTGATCATTATCATTCTCATCGTTGCGGCCCTTTTAGGAGACAATCTCAATTATTTCGTGGGGAAAAAATTTGGGGGAGAAATCAAGAAGCGGGAACGCATTCTATTCCTGAAAAGGGAATATCTTGAAAAAACCGAAGCATTCTATGAAAAACATGGCGGAAGCACGGTGATCATGGCGCGTTTCATTCCGATCGTTCGTACAGTAGCACCTTTCGTGGCTGGTGCGGGAAGCATGAATTATTCAAAATACATCGTTTACTGCGTAATTGGAGCGATTCTTTGGGTTCCTTCACTTACATTGCTGGGCTATTTCTTCGGCAATATGGAGATCGTTAAAAAGAACTTTGAACTGGTTATCTTCGGAATTATCGGATTCTCAATCCTCCCAATGATATATCAATATCTGAAAAGCAGATTTGCAAAACCGAATGTAGCGTAACTAGCTTTCTTTTTTTTTGAGATACAATAAACATAAAAACGCCTCGTAACATTTTGTCACGAGGCGTTTTCATGTTATGTCAATCTTACTAAATGCTTACGATTTTGAAGAATAATTCGGTGCTTCTTTCTGGATCATCACATCGTGCGGATGGCTTTCTCTCACGCCGGCTGATGTGATTTTTACGAATTGTGCTTTTTGCAATGATGCAATGTCACCCGCTCCGCAGTAACCCATTCCCGCTTTCAAGCCTCCAACCATTTGATATACAATCTCGGAAACCTTGCCTTTGAAAGGAACGCGACCCACAATGCCTTCCGGAACCAGTTTTTTCACATCATCCTCAGCATCCTGGAAATAACGGTCTTTCGATCCGTCTTCCATGGCTTCCACTGATCCCATTCCGCGATATGCTTTAAATTTCCGTCCCTCGTAAATCACGATTTCGCCCGGTGCTTCGTCGCTTCCTGCAAGCATGGAACCGATCATAATGGTGCTTGCGCCGCCAGCCAATGCTTTAGTCATATCGCCGGAGAAACGAATTCCGCCATCCGCGATAACGGGAACATCCGTGTCTTTCAATGCCTCAGCTGCCCACATAACCGCCGTAAGCTGCGGAACGCCGATTCCGGCAATGATACGGGTTGTGCAAATACTGCCAGGTCCAACGCCTACTTTCACCGCGTCTGCACCAGCGTCTGCAAGTGCCTTGGCAGCTGCGCCTGTGGCCACATTACCAGCAATTACATCCAGTTTAGGGAATTGTGCTTTCACAGATTTCAGTGCTTCGATTACGCCCAATGAATGTCCGTGAGCCGTGTCGAGGCTGATCACATCCACACCGGCTTTAACCAATGCTTCGACGCGTTTCAGCAAATCGGCCGTAACACCAACCGCAGCGCCTACGCGCAAACGACCATATTCGTCTTTACAGGCATTCGGGTGCGATTTACGTTTCAGGATATCCTTATAAGTGATTAATCCCGTCAGTCTGTACTCTGAATCTACGATCGGCAGTTTTTCAATTTTGTATTCCTGAAGGATTTTTTCGGCGTCGTCCAGTGACAGGCCATCCGAAGCGGTGATGAGCTTGTCTTTGGTCATAATGTCCGTCACAGGCTTGTTCATTTCTCTTTCGAAACGCAAGTCCCTGTTTGTCAGGATGCCGATAAGCTTATGGTCTTTGTCGATAACGGGGATCCCGCCGATCTTGAACTCACGCATGATCTGGTGCGCGTCACCTAATGTCGCTGTGTCGGAAAGGGTGATCGGGTCGAGGATCATGCCGCTCTCGGAGCGCTTCACTTTCCTAACCTGCTCAGCCTGAGCTTCGAGAGACATATTTTTGTGAATAATCCCGATCCCTCCTTCTTGCGCCATGGCAATCGCCAGGTCGAATTCGGTAACGGTATCCATTGCAGCGGAAACAAGCGGAATGTTCAGCTCAATGTTACGGGTTAGCTTGGTTTTTGTTGTTGTGTTGCGAGGCAGAATTTCTGAATAACCAGGTATTAGAAGAACGTCGTCGTACGTTAGCGCCTCGAAGAGGACTTTGGATGGGTCTGTGCTCATAGCAAATAAACTATTGTTATTTGCCGGGCAAAATTAAGAATAAGTTTGATGCCGAGCAAACATTTTGTCAAATGCCAAATATTAATTTTTTAAGAATCCAAAATCCCCTTTTGCCCCAGGCGCCTTCCATTCCGGGAAACACCAATCTCACCATGTGAATAAAACGATCTGCGAAATGCGTATTTTTAAAAATTATTAAAAATATGATAAAATGGTTTAGGGATAATTGCAGGTTGCTTGACTATAACTTTGCAGCCACAAATCCAGGCCACATTAAAGGTTCAGATGAAGCCAACATTTACCGATGAACAACTGGTCGTTCAGCTTTCCGAAAGCAATAAACGCGCTTTTGAGGAGATCTATGACCGTTATTGGTATAAGTTGTACTGCATTTCATTTCACCAGACCGGATCAAAAGAAGAGGCAGAAGAACTGGTGCACGATTTGTTTGAAAGCCTTTGGAAGAGAAGGTTAGAGAGTAAAATCACGCATCTGAGCTCCTATCTGGTCATTGCACTGAAATACTTGGTCGTTAATCACATCAAATCGCAGATTACCTGGCGGAAATACCAGGAATATGTGCTTCTGAACAAGATGCACGAGATTTCGACGACGGAGGAGAACATTGAATTCAATGATCTTTCCGAAGCCATTGATAAGGCCATGAAAAAATTGCCGGAGAAGACAAGCCGTGTGTTTCAGCTTAGCCGCTTTGAAAATCAGTCGGTTAAGAACATTGCCAAAGAACTCCACATTTCTGAAAAAGCTGTGGAATATCACATTACCAAGTCCCTGAAAGTCCTTAAAGACAATCTTTGGATTTATCAGACAGATAATTGAGACCTTACCCCTTAAAAATGAATCAATACGATTTCCAGAAAACCCTGAAAAAATATCTTGCCGGGCAGCAAACCCAGGAAGAAGAGGATTTCATTCTGGAACATTTAAAAAATAACCCTTTGAACGAAACACCCGTTTTCGAGGACGAAAAGGCGGTTATAGGTAAGCGAATTAAGAAAAAACTGGTTGCTAACACGATCGCTGAGCCCATTGTTGTCCGTTTAAGGCCTTATCTGGCTGCTGCGGCTTCGGTGCTGGTTGTGATCGGGTTCTGGTTTTTTTTTACAAATAAAAATACGCCTGAAACCACTGCTGCACTGGATTTCTTACCTGATGACAGCGTTATTGAAATTAAAAATACATCAGGCAAATCCCAAAATGTGCCGTTGGAAGATGGCAGCATTGTGATTTTGCAAAAGAACAGCAGCATTAGTTACCCCGAACATTTCGGCAAGAAAAACAGGCTTGTTTACTTACACGGCGAAGCTTTTTTTCAAATAAAACGAAATCCTGCAAAGCCATTTATCGTCTCGACGGGCACATTGGTTACAAAAGTGCTGGGAACCAGTTTTACGGTTAAATCCTATGACGAATCTGCGTCTGTGGAAGTACAGGTGAAGACGGGCCGCGTGTCCGTTTATGAAGGAACGGCTAAGAATGTTGTTAATCGTAACGGTGTGATCCTGACGCCAAATCAGCGCATTGTTTTTGATAAAAAATCGAAGAAAATAGAGTTGTCCATCATTGAAAACCCGATGCTGGTCGTTCCGGTCAGCGAAACCGAACATGGCTTCACGTTCTCCGAAGTCCCTGTGAAAAATGTATTCTCAGCCCTCGAAAAATCTTACGGAATTGATATCGTGCTCGAAAACGATTCAACCGATTCCTGCCTTTTTACAGGCGATTTGAATGGGTTAACGCTGTTCCAGCAGCTGGATCTGATCTGCCAGTCGGCCAACATTACTTACGAAAGACGCGGAACGGCCCTGTTTGTCCAGGGTGCGGGATGCGACATTTAGTAAGCAAATAAATGGCGATGATGCTCGAACATCACCGCCACCATTACGCTGTTGTTACCAACAGTTTCATTTGATTGTCTTTGCGTTTGCGTTCACAAAAACCTCTAAAAATATGCATAAAAAAATACCCCTCAAAAGGGTTGTTTACAAGGTCATGAGTACTACGGCTAAACAACTGATTATCGCCATATTATGCTGCGGCATGTCGTTCGCGCATACACTTCACGGGCAGGAATTGCTGAATAAGGAGATTTCACTGAAAGTGGAATCGCTGGAAGTGAAAAAGGTGCTCCAAATGATCGAGAAGCAGGCGGACGTGAAGTTCGTATATAGCACATCGAGTATTCAGAATTCGCAAAATACAGGTTTGAAAGAGGTTAAGGGAACCTTGAACAAGGTCTTGGATCAATTGCTGACGCCTTTGAATGTGTCCTATGAAGTGGTTGGCAACTCGCGGATCCTGCTTAGAAAAAAGCCCTTAGCTCCGACCGGGAACGAACAAACATTGCAAAACCAGGGGATCACAGCGGAGCGTAACATTACAGGAAAAGTGCTGGACGAAAAAGGCGCCGGTCTTCCGGGCGTGAACATCCTGCTTGTAGGCACGCAACAGGGAACTTCCACGGATGAAAATGGTGATTTCCGCATTGCCGTGCCTGATCAGAATGCCACTTTGAAATTCTCCTTCATCGGCTATGTAAGTCAGGAAGTGCCTGTGGATAAGGAGATTATCAGCGTAACACTTGCTCCCGACGTGAGCGCGCTGAAAGAAGTGGTTGTGGTGGGTTACGGAACGCAGGAAAAGAAAGACGTTACCGGCGCCGTGTCATCGGTTAAGGGTGCTGATTTTCAAAATCTGCCTTCCGGCGGTGCGCAGCAGGCATTGCAAGGCCGTGCTGCGGGTGTGAACATTGTCCGCAATGGCGGTGCTCCGGGTGATGCGGGTTCTATTCAGATCCGTGGTTTTGGAACGGTTAACAACTCTTCTCCATTGGTGGTTATTGACGGCGTTCCGGCTGGCACAATGAATGACGTGAACCCGAATGACATTGAATCGATAGAGATTTTAAAAGATGCATCTGCCTCCGCCATCTATGGAACGAGGGCGGCTAATGGCGTTATCCTGATCACGACCAAACGCGGGAAATTCGATAATCCACTGTCTGTCACCGTGAATGCTTATGTAGGCGTTACGAACCGGATCAGATCCCTGGATGTGCTTACCGCGCCTCAATTAGCAGAAATGAAGCAAAAAGCATACACCAACGACAAGCTGGACATTCCGGCGATCTGGGAAGATAAACAATATCAGACGCAGCTTACCAACTGGCAGGACGAACTTTTAAAACAGGGCGTTACCCGCAATTATGACGCATCGCTGCGCGGTGGCGGTAAATATTCGACTTTTGCGATTTCGGGAGGTTACTATAATGAGGACGGAATAATCGGGAAATCAAACTATACGCGGTATACATTCCGGATCAATTCGGACCATAAGGTGGGTTCGCGGATTAAAATCGGGCAGAATTTCCAGTATACCAACACGCATAATTCAGGTCCGGACACGCAATCTTCACAAACTGGCCTGCTGTTCACCGCTATCCGTTTCCATCCTGGTTTGCCGGTCCGCAATGCCAATGGCTCCTATGGTTCAACCGACGGATTGGGTGCATTCGGAGACTTGAACAACCCCATTTTTACAGTTGATACACAGGATAAAAACAATATCCGAAACCGCTTTCTTGGCAACCTTACCGGCGAACTTGAAATTGCGAACAGATTGAAATTGCGTGCAAACCTGGCCATGGACGGTACGTTTTCAGACAGCCAGACATTTGACATAAAGGTCAACGACCAATTCCGCAAAAATTCTTACAATCAGTTGAGCGTGGGGCGTGATAAAACGTGGTCATTCCTGCAGGAGTATTTCCTTTCTTACGACAAGGCATTTGGGAAAAATTCGCTGAGTGTAGTCGGTGGTTATACTTCGCAGACATTCAAAAGCATTTATGCTAATCAATGGGGACGTGAGTTTGCGAGTGAAGATCCTTCGTTGCGTTACATGCAGTATGCGGGGATCATCGTTTCGGTTCCTTTGGCGAACGGCGGCAACGGCGGCCGCAGTTATGACGCGCTTGGGTCGTGGTTTGGAAGGGTTAATTATTCCTTTAATGACCGGTATCTGTTTACGGCAACTATGCGGAGTGACGGATCTTCCAAGTTTGCTCCCGGAAATCAGTGGGGCATTTTTCCGGCATTCTCGCTGGGATGGAGACTTTCGGAAGAAGATTTTTTCAAAAATGCACTGCCTGTTTTCAGCAATTTCAAGCTGACGGGTGGCTGGGGACAGCTGGGTAACCAGAATGTGGCTTCCCTGCAATATCTGGCTTTGATCAACTCTACTTTCCGTTATGCATTTGGAAATGGCGGGGTGCAAAATCAGGTTTCAGGCGCGGCCCAGAGCAGGCTGGCCAATTTGAACATTGGCTGGGAAACGGCGGAAATGAGCAATTTCGGCCTGGAAGCAGGTTTGTTTAAAAACAGCCTCTATCTTTCTGCAAACTATTTTATTAAGGATACAAAAAAAATGCTGCTTGCGCCGCCATCAGTCGGCACAATCGGCAGCGCCACTATTCCTGACCAGAATGTGGGACAGCTCAGAAACCAGGGCTTAGAGCTGGAAGCTTCCTATAAGCATACAGTTGGTGCGGTAACATTCAATGTGAGTGGTAATGCGACTTTTATTAAAAACAGAATTACCAAACTGGCCACGCCAGGCGGTTTCCTGGCAACACAGCTTTACGGAAGGGGCCAGCAGGAAATTGTAAGAACGTATGAAGGTCAGCCATATGGCACTTTTTATGGCTATAAAACGAATGGAATTTACCAGAATACCAATGAAATTGATGGCGATGCAAACATTTCAAACGATCCGCGCCGTGCAGACGGACAGATTGTGCCGGGCGATGTGCGTTTCCTGGATTTGAACAACGACGGCATTGTGGATGATGATGACAGAACGATCATCGGCAGCCCGCAGCCAAAAATTAACTACGGATTTTCTGCGGGTGCTAACTATAAAGGGTTTGACTTCACATTGTTCTTCGTGGGTGTAGGCGGCGTTTCGATTTACAATGCTGACCGCATGCAAGGGCTTGACGCAAGTTATCCTTTCAACCTCTATGCCGATGCTTTGAACAGCTGGAACGGCGAGGGATCGAGCAACACCATTCCCCGGATGAGCATTAACAACACGAACCGGAATTTCAGGCCTTCCGACCTTTTTGTGGAAAAAGGAGATTATCTGCGCTTAAAAAACATGACCCTTGGATATGCTATTCCAAAGAATGCGATCAGCAAACTAAAAATGTCACAGGCGCGGATTTATGTGACAGGGCAAAACTTGTTGACTTTCACGAAATATTCCGGCCTGAATCCGGAGCTGGGATATGTAGGAAGCGGCGGCACTTACAATCAGCTGAACGTGGATTATGCGCAATATCCGCTGGCCCGCACGTGGACGATTGGCGCTACCATTTCTTTCTAAAACCCACTCAGACCAAAACTGAAAGAATTTATTTATGAAAAAGATAACAATACTATCCGGTTATATCATGCTGGCAATGCTCACAGGCTGTGATGATTTGCTGGAAACGACGCCTTACGGACAGGTGACTTCCCAACAATACTGGCGAAGCGGCGATGATGTGGTGGCGGCAGTGAATGCAGTTTACGCGCCATTGCTTGAAGAAGACGGTTTTGCCCACACAGAATACACATTTGATAACTGCTCGGATGACATGAACCGCGCGGGCGACCATTCGGATGAAACGGCTTTGGAAATGTTCACTTTCGATGCTTCCAACTCGCACATTCTGGCAACCTGGAAAACCAAATACGAAGTCATTTCCAGGGCAAATGCTGTGCTGATTAACGCCCCAAAAGTTGACATGGACGAAACATTGCGCAACCGCAGCATGGGTGAAGCCTACTTTTTGAGAGGTTTTATCTATTGGAGACTATCGCTCATTTACGGTGAAGTGCCTATTTTACTTGAAGAGGACGCATTAGCATTGAATTTTAATAAGCCAAAATCAACATTGGCAGAAGTCCGCGCACAGGCTGAGGCCGACTTTATTAAAGCTGCTTCATTGCTACCCGTGTCGCATGCAGATGGCGATGCAGGCCGCGTTACCCAGGGTTCTGCGAATGGGTTTTTGACCAAATTATACGTGTATCAGGAACAATGGGCGAAAGCGATTGAGGCGAGCACGAAAGTGACATCAAATGCTGCCTACAAGCTGGCCACTGGCTTCAACCAGAATTTTGAGCTGGCCACAGAAAACAATCCCGAAATCTTGTTTTCGCTGCAATACGAAACCGGCTGGACGGCCGACAACTCCCCTACTTTCTACCATACGCCGCAGGCATTCGGCGGATGGGGCTTCCATGAGCCAATCGCGGATCTTGTTCAGGAATATGAAAAAGGCGATACCCGCAAAGCATCTTCCATTTTTAGTCCGGGTGATAAGGTGGATCGCAATGAAGCTGGCGTGGAAACCTTCGACGCAAAGATGACGCGTGTGACAGGTTATGCATTCAAAAAATATACACAGTTCGCTGAAAATGGGGATATGAGCCAGAGTTTGAATGCGCCGTTTTTAAGAACTGCCGACGTTTATCTGTTAGCTGCCGAGGCAAAGATTCGCTCGGGTGCAAATGGTGACGCAGAATTGAATGTCGTGAGAAAACGCGCTGGATTGGCTGCTATCACGGGTGCAACCATGAAAAACATCATGCACGAAAGGCGCGTGGAATTGGCTGGGGAAAACGAAAGACACCAGGATCTGATGCGTTGGGACAAAGCCGGATTGATCGACATTGTAGCACATTACAAGATCAACCGTGGCCCGAACAAGCCCAGCCGCAATTTCGTTAAGCCAAAACATTACTATTTCCCGTTGCCGCAGCGCGAGGTGGATTTGAGTAACGGCGTTTTAATCCAGAACAGCAATTATTAAGTTTTGATCAAAAAAGGAATCTCATTGATCTGCCTGCTTGTCTTTTTTACGGGATGCTCGTCCCGTGAAAAAGACATTGTAGGTTTATGGCGAACCGATTCCATTTCCAATTATGTAAATGGTTTCAGTTTTACCAACAATACAAAAGATGCACATTGGTCCTACTTTGACTATCGGGCCGATGGAACATTGTTCGAAAGAAGAAAAGGAGAATACCGCAAATCGCGCTATCAGCTAGCCTCCGCCGATTCACTCTTTTACACGGATTCGACGGGCAAAATGTTGTCGGGCTATAAAATCCTGGATCTCAACGACAAGATTATGGTTTTGAAAATGTCGCAGAAGCCTTATTTGTCCGGAAAAAATCAGGAATTGTATGAAATAAGATACTTTTCAAAAGCAGTTCCAAAAGGCAAATAAGCTATCCAACCAGCACCCTAACCTTCTTAATCCGCTTCTTATCAGCCGATTGCACTTTAAAAGTCACTTCCCGGTGTGTCGCCATTTCGCCTGTGCGCGGCAATCTTGAAAACAATTCGAGGAGCAGGCCTGCTAATGACTCATTATTGCCCCTTACTTCGTCAAAATAATCCGTTTCCAGGTTCAGAAGTCGACAAAGGTCGCTGATGGAAACTTTTCCTTCGAAAACGTAAGTGTTATCGTCTACCTGGGTGTAATTCACTTCATCATCCTCGTCATATTCATCATTGATATCACCGAAAATCTCTTCAATGATGTCCTCTAGTGTGATTAACCCGCTCGTCCCGCCATATTCGTCCACGACAATGGCCATATGCACACGGCGATTCTGAAATTCCTTCATCAGATCATCCAAATGCTTGCTTTCCGGGATGAAATAAACCGGGCGCAGCAATTTTTGCCAGTTGAAATGTTCGTCTAAATGAATGTGCGGCAACAAATCCTTCACATTCAAAATTCCCTCAATGTGGTCCAGGTCATCCCGGTAAACCGGCACCCGCGAGTAACCCGATTTATTTATTTTATCCATCAATTCATGGAAATCCAGCTCAATATCGAACGCGGTAATGTGCAGACGCGCCTGCATGGCCTTCTTAGAATTGGTCTGACGGAAATTGGCCAGTCCCCGTAAAAGGTCGGTTTCCTCTTCACTTTCCGCTTTTGCTTCCAGTCGTTCGGTTGTGATTTCGGCTCCTTCCGGCGTAAGCACGCCAAATGAATAGCCGAGCTTCATAATAGGCTGCGCAAGTGGCTGACAAATCTTGATCAGGAAATTGGTAACGCCCGAGATCTTCGGAATAAACTCCAATGCACGCCGCGCCGCATTGTAACGAACCATTGCATCCAGCCAGATCCATAGCGCAAGACAGCCAATGGAAATCCACTTGTAAACATTGTTCGGATCGTCCTGAATGTGAATCCAGGCAATGCGTGCTGCCAAAAGTAGGGCGAGCATCGTAATCCCACGCTGAATCAGCGAAAGGGCAAGCTGCTGAATGCGGTTTGGAAGCGTGCTTTCGGTGTCACTTTTTCGTTCCCAGGGATTTTCCAATGCACCGGAGGCAGCATATGCGGCGCGGACGCCGGAGAGAAACAGGGAAACCAGGAAGAGGAATATAACCAGGATGAGGTCGTAGGGCGCAAGGAAATCAGTGGGTATAATGACTCCTGCAAATAAAGTTTGCGTACATCTTTGGGGGACGGTAATCCCCGTACGCGTTCGGGCAAGCGGATCGTCGCTGTCTGCTGTTTCTTTCACGAATAGGTTTGGAAAAGTTTGCAATAAACTTTCGTTTAAATAAATGTAGCGATTCTGTTCAAAAATATTATTCCAATGTGCTCTAAATGTCGAAATAAATCCTTTTTGAACAGAATAGCTGGCAAATGTAGCGGATCAGAACGGCAGATCGTCATCATCATTCCCGGCTGCCAGTGATGGCGGGATCGGGTCGGATGATCGAGGTGATTGCTGTGCTCTGGGTTGTGAAGATTGTTGTGCATAACCGCCGCTGCTCTCGCCGCCGCCAGACCCAGGTGCGCCCGGACCGCCCAGCAATGTCATGCTGTTTGCGCGGATCGTAACGCCGGTTCTTTGCTGTCCTTCTTTGTCCGTCCAGCTGTCGGTGCGGATGCGGCCTTCGATGTAAACCTGGTTTCCTTTCTTCAGATATTTTTCCGCCACTTTGGCCAATCCTTCCCAAAGCTCAATGCGGTGCCACTCCGTATTATCGACGCGTTCGCCGCTTTTGTTGGTGTATGATTCTGTTGTTGCAATGTTGAATTTAGCCACTGCCGAGCCGCTTTCCAGATATCTAACTTCGGGATCGCTGCCCAGATTGCCTATCAAAATGACCTTGTTAACGCTTCCTGCCATGATTTCTAATTGTGGATGATTTGTTTAAGTTAATATTAAAGATACGGATGTAAAAGCACTTTCAAATATCCTGTTCGCTGATTTTGCCCGTAATTTTATGTTTCAAAATTAATTTATTCCGCCCGTCATGCGTCATTTCCTGTTTGATCAAATAATATTCGTCATTATAGGAAGTGTAGTTTGAAGGTTTGGTCACGCCTTCCTGTCCGCGCCAGACCGGCAGTTCCACTTTTTCCCAAAGCTTGGTTTTCGCGGATTTGTAAGCTGCATCAATCACTGCATTCACAACATAGCCATCATAAAAAGTTTCCGCCGCTTCCCTGCCATTTTCCACGGCATTGAACATATCGGTGAACATATGGTTGTAGCCCAGATCATTCACCTCGTCCCCCACCGGAAACAGCCAGCCTGTATTGCTTTCGGCCTTTTCAGCTACGTAATCCTCTCCTTTTCCATCTGCATTCTGCCCTGTTGTAAACATTTCAAAACCCGTCCGCAGGAAATTGTTGATCCAGATCGTGCCTTCGGTTCCCATGACTTCGTCGCGCAGGTCCATGCCGCCACGAAAAGTCCAGCTCACTTCAAACTGCCCGATAGCGCCGTTTTCATATTTTACCAATGCAATCGCATGATCCTCAGCATCAATAGGTTTCACCTGCGTGTCCGCCCAGCACATGACTTCAACGGGCTTAATGTCCTTACCAATAAAATTGCGTGATATTTCAATGCAATGACAGCCCAAATCCAGGATGCAGCCGCCGCCGGCCTGCTCAATGTCCCAGAACCATTCACTATGCGGACCAGGATGCGCTTCACGCGATTTTGCCCAGATAATCCTTCCTAATGAGCCGTTTTTGACACTTTCGAGCGATTTTAAAAACTTTGGCGTGTAACAAAGATCTTCCAGATAACCTGCAAAAATTCCTGCTTCCTCTGTCGCCCTCATCATCCGCAATGCC
This sequence comes from Dyadobacter chenhuakuii, assembly GCF_023821985.2. Classification (NCBI taxonomy): domain Bacteria; kingdom Pseudomonadati; phylum Bacteroidota; class Cytophagia; order Cytophagales; family Spirosomataceae; genus Dyadobacter; species Dyadobacter chenhuakuii. The sequence goes on from NZ_CP098805.1 coordinate 3,634,949, forward strand.
TCCGCCGCATTGCGCCCGAGTGGTTTGGTAGAAATAACGGCCTTTTTATGTTTCACGCAAAGCTTAACTGCCTCTTCATGAACATTATTAGGCAACGCAATGCACACCATATTCACATCCGGGTGCGCAATCACTTCTTCCATACTGGACGACCAGAAATCGCAGCCATAGTCTTTGGCGAACTTTTGGGCACTTTCATCACGCCGTGCGTAAATGGCAACCACCCTATCCCGGCCCCGCTGCCCATGAATGGATTCAGCATAAAATCGTCCGATAAAACCGGAACCTAACATTGCAATTTTCTGCATAATCTTATCTTGAAGTTGTTTAGGAATAAATTTAAATGGCCTTACCTGTGGAAAATGACCTTATTTAAATGCGTCTGTTAGTTGGTCTTCACTTCACTCTCCCAGCCAGTTGTTTTCAGCGCCGGATCATCTTCTTTTTTAAGAAAATCGGCATCGCCAAAGGATGAAGCGTCCCATTCGAGCAAAGCCCGGTCAGGAACTACGGAAACCGGAACACGCCAGGATGTGGAAGTTTCGGCGTAAGCAATGTTGGATTGTGAATTATAACATGAGATCAGCGACCACCGCGGATGATCCGACAAATTGGCTTCCGACCTGTGCATGAGGTTACTATGAAAGAATAATGCGTCGCCCGGCTCAATTTCGCAATAAACCAGCTCCATCGTTTTCAATGCATGGTTCACCATTTCCATATCCGCGCCCACCTGCTCACCCGCAAAACCATGATTGACACGGCCCATTTTATGAGAGCCCTTAATGACTTGCAAACACCCATTTTCCTTGTTTGCAGGCGTCAGGGCGATCATTACACTCATTAACTGATCCGGGAATATAAACTGATTTTTATACCAATAACCATAATCCTGATGCCACTCCCAGGCACCGCCGACCTTCGGTTCTTTCTGCATTAGTTTGGTATGAAAATGACAGACCGGACTCTCCTGCCCCAGCAACTGCCAAACCGAATTGACCATGCGTTCGCTGCGGATCAGATAACCAAAAACGTCATCACCCGGCGTAAACCAGAGCGAAAGCTTCGTCTTCTTCCCCGACTGGTCATTCAGGTCCATCGCATTTTTCTGCATGACCGAGTTTTCAATCGCCGTCCGATATAATTTATTCGTCTCCTCTTCCGAAAACAGCCCTTTCACGACCACATAACCGTCTTCATGGAATGTCTTAATCTGGCTTGTATTTAAACTAAAACTTGTCATAACTCATCCGTTTTACGTGTTTAGTACAAAAATATATTACTTAAAATACAATTCCTTGCAGATTACGAAGATTAAAACCATTTAGACGTGAAGGTTTCGAAATGGTCACAAATATTTTTCTTCTTTTAAGACTGTATCGATCAAAATCGGCTTTGGGAGCGTCTCAACCTCGTTTTTGGAGAAAAAATAAATATTTGAGGGAAGGTCAACTGGCTCGCTTTCGGGGATTGTCAGCCACCAGAACTGCACGTGAAGCTTTTGATGGGTCAGCAAGTGAATGTATAATTTCGGCACCTGGCGGATAGTCCCTTTTTTCATTAATACCAGCAACATTGCGTTATCAGCCAGCTCTTCGGGCGAATCGACGTGGGCAGCGGATTCAATTAAGAGAAAATCATATAGTCCTTTCCAGATGTCCTTTGTGTTCCGCTCCTGCATGGCCAGCTTATCACCTTGTTGTATGATAAAATAATTCAGGAAACGGTTTTTCACTTTCAGCTTTTTGGCCTTCACCGGAAGTTCATTCTGCACATTGAATGCATAGGCATAGCAAATGTCATTAAACGGACAAATGCTGCAATTGGGCGAAACAGGCACACATTGCAGCGCACCGAACTCGATCATTGCCTGGTTGTAAGTTGCCGGATCTTCGTGTGAAATCAGCGTTTTCGCGACTTGGGCAAACTCCTTTTTCCCTTCATTGGAAAGCATATCCGCCTTGATCCCGAAAATCCGAGACATGACCCGGTACACATTCCCGTCAATCGCCGCAACGGCCTCGCCGAAAGCGAAAGATGCAATCGCTGCGGCTGTGTAATTCCCCAAACCTTTTAGTTTCGAGAGGGTTAATGCTGTTTCCGGAAACCTGCCTTCAAATTCGCTGACGATCTGCCGCGCCGTGTAATGCATATTTCTCGCCCTGGAATAGTAACCTAAGCCCTGCCAGAGGCGCAGCACATCGCGTTCATCGGCATTGGCGAGGTCGAAAACAGTGGGATAATTTTCCAGAAACTTCTCATAATAAGGCGTTCCCTGGGCGACTCTGGTTTGCTGGAGAATGATTTCTGATAACCATATTTTATAGGGGTCCGTCGTTTGTCGCCAGAGTAAAGGGCGGTGGTTTTTGAGATACCAGGATTTAAGTTTTTTGTTAAAATCATCTACCTGTAAAGGGTCTGATATCATAATGTTTGTCCTTATGTACGCTGTTATTTAACCAATTAGAAAAAAAATGAAAACGCCTTCCTTTTAAATCTTGGTAAAATTAGCGTACCTTTGTGTTCCCAAAATTTAGAGGAGTAAGTAAATAAATGAAATAATATCCACTTAAAGTAAACAATCAAAGTGACTAAGGCAGACGTAATCGCACAGATTTCTGAGAAAACAGGTGTAGACAAGGGCGATGTTCAGCAAACGCTAGAATCGTTCTTCACCGTGGTAAAGGACTCACTTTCTGAGGGAGAGAACCTTTATGTAAGAGGTTTTGGTAGTTTCATCAATAAAAAACGTGCGCGTAAAGTTGCCCGTAATATTTCGAAGGGAACTTCAATGATCATTGACGAGCACTTTGTACCGAGCTTCAAACCTGCAAAAGTATTTGTAGAGCAGGTAAAAGAAAGTGACAAATTGAAAGCTGTCGCTGAAAAGTAATTTACCTGAAAAGGTTTGGGTTATAACAGTATGAAAAAGTCTATTTTCCTTTCTTGTGTGCTTGCAGTTGCTCTTGTCGGAACGCTTTTCAGCCTTCCCAAGGTGGTTGTTAATACCAAAGGCAAGGAAGTAGGCAACGAGAGAAACCAGTCTCAGGCAGCTGCTACGGCGGCTGCTCCGGACTCTTCCGTTCAATCGTCATCACATGAAGCCACCATCGCGCCGGATCAGCAAAAAATTGTCGATCAGCTCAGAAATGGCTTTGAGAATGCGAATGATATGGAAAAGGTTGCAGCGGGCTTGAAGTTGTCCGACAAATTTGCTCAATTGCAAAAATTCGACAGCGCAGCATTTTATGCTGAAAAAGCAGCACTTTTGTCTCCCAGCATTGAAAATCTTGTCAGGACCGGCGATCGTTATTACGAAGCTTATGGTTTTGCCATTGATGATCAGAAAGCAAAAAACCTGGGAACAAAAACCCGCGAATATTACCAAAAAGCACTTGACCAGAATCCTGGCCTGTTAGCTGCAAAAGCCAACATGGCAATGACTTACGTGAACACAGAAAACCCGATGCAGGGAATTTTAATGTTGCGCGAAGTGATTGACACCGATCCTACCAACGAATTGGCATTGTTCAATTTAGGGATCTTGTCCATGAGATCTAACCAATATTCAAAAGCTGCCGACAGGTTCAGACAGATTTTGACCAATAATCCGGCCAATACAAAAGCGAAGTTCTATTTAGGATTGACGCTCGTGGAACTGGGAAACAAGGAAGAGGCCCGCAAGGTCCTTTCCGAGGTTAAAAAGGAGGAAAAAGATCCTGTAATCCAGCAAGCGATTGGCGAATTGGAAGGTCGTCTGAACAATTGATAAGCAGAAAAAACAATCAATTTTTATTTTAAACGACATAAAACATGCCTTGCGGAAAAAAGAGAAAGAGACATAAGATTTCCACTCACAAGAGAAAGAAAAGACTTAGAAAAAACAGACATAAGAAGAAATAATATACCATGACCGGATTTTCAAAAAAGTCCGGTCATGCCTTCTTCCCCTCGTATGTATTGCCCCTTTCATTCTGAAAGTGGAGGTTAAGTATCAACATTATATAGCCATTCAGTTGGTTGAACATTGAGTAACGAATTACTAATCAATTCTACTCAAAAGGGAGAACGTATAGCCCTTTTGCAGGATAAACGTCTTTTAGAATATCACGTCGAAACACCGGATCAAAGCTTTACCGTGGGGGATATTTACCTCGGTACGGTCAGGAAGCTGGTAGCGGGGCTTAATGCCGCGTTTGTTGATGTCGGTTTTGAAAAAGATGCGTTTCTGCATTATCTAGATCTTGGGCCAAATATCAATTCCCTCAACAAACTGACCAAGGACGTAATATCGAAGCGTCAGACTTCGGGCAAATTGAATAACTTCAAGATGGAGCCCGAAATCGAGAAGCTTGGTAAAATTGATAAGGTACTTTCCAAAAACCAGCCTATTCTTGTTCAGATCGTTAAGGAGCCTATTTCTACAAAAGGTCCCAGACTTTCCTGCGACATTTCGATTGCCGGCCGCTATATTGTGCTGGTGCCGTTTTCAAATTCTGTAAACCTTTCCAAAAAGATCACTGACAAAGCTGAGCGCAACCGCCTGCAGCGTCTGATGTCGTCCATTAAGCCTGCCAACTTCGGTGTCATTATCCGCACCGTTGCAACTGGGAAGGATGTGGATGAGCTGAATAAAGATTTGCAGGATTGCCTCGACAAGTGGGAAAACGGGATCAAAGCATTGAAAGATGCCAAGCCTCGCGATAGGGTTATAGGTGAAATGAACCGCGCTTCTTCCATCATCCGCGACATGCTGAATGAATCATTCGACAGCATTACAGTTGATTCCAAAGAGGTCTACGACGACATTAAGGCTTACATTCACAACATTGCGCCGGACAAGGAAAACATTCTGAAACTGCACAATGGTAAGAATAAAATCTTCGAACAATTTGGTCTTGAAAAGCAGATCAAATCCCTTTTCGGACGTTCTGTAAGTTTGCCGAATGGCGGTTACCTGATTATAGAACATACTGAGGCGCTGCACGTTATCGACGTAAACAGCGGTAACAAGTCCAATTCAGAGGAAGATCAGGAAGCGACTGCATTGAGCGTCAACCTCGAAGCAGCCAAAGAAATTGCCCGTCAGTTGCGGCTTCGCGATATGGGCGGGATTATTGTGGTCGATTTTATCGATATGAAGAAGGCGGAAAACAAACGCGTTCTTTTCGATACAATGCGCGACGAAATGAAGGGTGACCGGTCGAAATACACGATCTTGCCGCTTTCAAAATTCGGTCTGCTGCAAATTACCCGTCAGCGCGTACGGCCTGAAATGAACATTGTAACCCGCGAAACATGCCCTACTTGCGGCGGAACGGGCACTATTCAGGCGAGTATTCTGGTTTCGGATGTAATTGCTAATAACCTGGATTACATTCTGACCAAGCAAAATGAGCGTGGAATCACCATTTCACTTCATCCATTCCTGCATTCTTATTTTACAAAGGGATTAATCTCAGAGCAAGTAAAGTGGCTTTTCCATTACAAAACTTGGGTGAAGCTGATCAAAGATACTTCGCTGGGTGTGGTCGACTTCAAATTCCACAACCGTTACGGCGAGGAAATTGAGATTGTTCCGGGTAATTAACAGCCCGATTTAAATTCTAGCATTCACCGTCATTTCCCTTTCCAGTTCGGGCTTCTTTTTTCTTTAAAAGCCAGCACTCCTTCTTTTGCATCTTCGGAAGCAAGAATTTCATCTAATTCTGCTTTGAGAAAACTGTGCTTTTCGCTTTCCGGCATTTGCTTCAACTTTTGAAAAGCTTTCATGCCTTGGTGAATTGAGTAAGGAGCATTCCCGCAAATTTGCACAGCCATTTCCTGAACTTCCTGCACAATGCTTTCGGCTTCTGCAATGTGGGTTACCAGGCCCAATTCAAGCGCTTCATCGGCATTGTAGCTTTTGCCTGTAATGCACATTTCCAACATTTTCCGCGGAGGGACAATCTGGCTAAGTGAGGCCATAACCTGCATGGGCCATATGCCGCGCTTAACTTCTGGCAAGCTGAAAACTGCATTATTTACACTAAAAACGAATGTGCAGCCACAAATGATCAGGAAGCCGCCCGCCAAAACCGGACCTTCAACCTGTGCAATAATGGGCTTACAAATTTCATTAAATGCATCCCCTAACTTCGCCTCTTCGCTGATTGGCGGCAATGTAGGATTCTTGATGTCTGCGGAAACGTTGTGGAAAGCATTTAAATCGGCACCTGCACAGAAAACGGAACCTTCTGCATTGATTATCAGGCATCGCACGTCATTATGATAATGTGCATATGCCAATGCGAAGACGATTTCCTCCGCCATACCCGGCGTGAAGGCATTGCGCTTTTCGGGACGGCTTAGCGTGATGGTGAATATATGATTGGCAAATGAAGTTTTGATGTACAAAAGCTTCACCGAATCGAAATGCTGGACGTCTTCTTCTGAATAAAACCGCATACAGGCGCTTGTTGGCGTTATGGAATAGCGGAATGTTTGTTAAGCCTTATTTACGACACCTTCGAGCATCGTTATATATTGCTTGATTCCCGCCTCAATCTCATGAAGATAGATAAATTCATCCGCACTATGCGAGCGTCCCGAATGTCCCGGGCCCATTTTTAACGATGGACAATCGAGCAACGCCTGGTCAGAGGTTGTGGGCGAACCATATGCTTCCCGTCCCAGCTTCAAGCCTTCCAGCACAATCGGATGATCCATCGGAATGCTCGAAGGCCGCAAACGGATCGATCTTGCAGAAACCTCGGATTGAATGTTGTTTTGAATGACTTCAATGACCTCCTCCAATGTATATTGATCCGTTACACGCACGTCAATTGTGAAGTTGCAGGCGTCGGGAACGACATTATGCTGCGTTCCTGCATTAATGATCGTTACGGACATTTTCACGGGTCCTAATGTGGGTGAAACCTTTGGAAACTTGTATTCCCGGATCCAGTTAATGTCCTTCAATGCTTTGTAAATGGCATTATCACCTTCTTCCCGTGCCGCGTGACCAGATTTTCCTTTTGCCGTGCAATCCAAAACCAGCAATCCTTTTTCAGCAACTGCCAGATGCATTTCAGTCGGTTCTCCAACGATGGCGAATGCAATTTCAGGCAACTCAGGGACAACGATTTCGAGCCCTTCTTTTCCGGAAATTTCCTCTTCGGCAGTTGTTGCAATGGCAATGTTATAAGCAAGATCTGTTTTATCAAAAAAGTAACAGAATGTGGCAATCAGCGAAACCAGGCAACCACCGGCATCATTACTGCCTAATCCGAACAACTTATCGTCTTCAGCAATCGCCTTGAACGGGTCTAACGTCCAGGATTTATTAGGCTTGACCGTATCATGGTGAGAGTTCAAAAGCAATGTTGGCTTATGCTTATCAAAATGGCGGTTATAGGCCCACAGATTGTTCTTTTTTTGTTGAAACGGAATGTTTTTTGATTCAAAATATGCTGCAATCAGTTGCGCAGTTTTGTCTTCTTCCTTACTGAATGAAGGTGTTTCGATCAGGCTTTTCAGCAGCGCAATCGCCTCATTTGTCAATGTTAGTATGTTTTCCAATGCGTTTACCATCTTACTTGCCCGTCCCCTTTAACAATCCATTTTTCTGTTACGAGCTTTTCCAGAGCGAAAGGTCCGCGTGCGTGCAATTTTTGGGTGGATATGCCAATTTCTGCGCCTAACGCGAAAACAGCGCCGTCCGTAAAACGGGTAGAAGCATTGGCATAAACAGCAGCCGCATCCACTTCTCTTAAAAACCGTTCAATTTTAACTTCGTCCTTTGAAATGATTGCCTCGGAATGCCTGGAAGAATGTGCCCTGATATGCTCCAAAGCCTCATCTAAACCATTTACAACCTTAACCGAACATTTGTAATCCAAAAATTCCCTCCCAAAATCATCTTCCTCAGCATGCTGTAGCATTGGATAACCATCTTCTTTAAAGATCGCATAAGAAGTGTCGTCGGCAAAAATCTCGACATTCCACTTGATAAAATCAGCTTTCAGCTTCGGTAACAGTTCAGCTGCCACTTCCCTGTCTACTAAAATCGTATCCAGAGAATTGCAAACCGATGGCCGGGAAACCTTTGCATTCACCACAATCGCAGCTGCTTTGTCGAGATCACCCGTTTTTTCAATATATGTATGACAAACGCCTGCGCCCGTTTCAATAGTCGGAACGAGCGAGTTCTCACGCACAAATTTGATCAGACTTTCCGATCCTCTTGGGATGATAATGTCTACAAATCGCGTCGCAGTAAGCAGCTCGGTTACAAACTTTCTATCCGTGGGAAGTAACATTACTGCCGCAGGATCAATATCAAATTCTATTAATGCGCGGTGGATCAAACCCACCAGAAACAAGTTCGAGTAATGCGCTTCCTTGCCTCCTTTTAACACACACGCATTGCCCGAACGCAGGCATAGCGACGCCACGTCCAGCGTAACATTGGGCCGCGATTCGTAAATAACCCCCACTACACCCAGCGGAACGGCTATTTTACGCAGCGACAAACCCTGCTCAATTGTACGCTCCAAAAGCACTTCGCCGCTCGGATCCGGTAAAGCCGCCACATCACGCAGACTTTGCGCCAGTGCCTGAATCCTTTGTTCGTTCAACAACAACCGGTCCTTTTTCGGGTCGGTGTCGTCCATCACATCAAGGTCTTTCTGATTAGCCGTGATAATGTTAGCAACATTCGCCTGCACCTGAGCAGCAATGTTCAGCAAAAGGTCCGACCGCTGCTGGCCCGTCAGGTTCCTGACCGAGGCTGCTGCCTTTTGGGTTTGTTCTAAAAGAGGTAAAATGGATTCCATTATAATAGTACGATGTCGTTGGCATGCGCCACTTCAAAATTCATTGTCTTCAAATTGGCCCGGATAGCGGCCGAATTTTCCCTGGCGCGCGCAACAGCGACCATTTCGCCGGCTGCTGTGTAAATTTCGATGATTTCACCGGCCTCAAATTCGCCCGTTACTTCCATCACGCCCACGGCCAGTAAGCTTTTTCTTTTTAATAATGCTTTCGATGCGCCTTCGTCGATCTGCAATGTTCCGGAAACGAGCCCGCCGCTTCCTAACCACCTGTTTCGGGCAGAAAGTGTGCTTTTGCCGGGGTTTATCAATGTTCCCGCGTTTCCTCCCAACGCTTCAAGCAACTCATCTTCCTGCTTCATTCCAAAAATAACGACCTTAATCGCCATTCTTGCGGCCAGTTTCGCGAATGTCAGCTTCGAGGCCATTCCGCCCAGACCGAGGAAAGATTTATCAGTCCTTACAAATTTGAAAACCTCGTTCACATTGGATACGTTCCTGAGAATGTTGCCGTGCTCGTCCAGCAAACCGCCCACCGACGTGCAAAACATCAGCGATTCAGCCCCAAAACCCACGGCCAACAATGTGGCCAGCTCATCATTATCCGAAAATTTCAATTCACGGTCGCTTACAACGTCGTTCTCATTCACGATGGGAATAATGTTGTTTTCCCACAATTCCTCGAACGTTTCTTTCAATTGCAGAAACTTGGCGCGGTTGGCAAAATGCTGTCTTTCGCACAGACTTTGGGCAATATAAATTTTATTTGGCGCAAAATAAGATGCGTACAAACCCACCAGAAGCGGATTTCCAACAGACGCGGCTGCTTTCCGCTGCGTCATCGAGCCTTTGTAATCCTGTATATAAGCCTTCCCCGCGCCCACAGCGCCAGAAGAAACAATGATAATCCTGTATTGCGAATGGATCTCCGAGACCTGCCGTGCTATTTCCGAAATGATCCTGACGTCCGGTTCACCGGAGGGAAGGGTTATGGAGGCAGTCCCGAATTTGATTACGAGTATTGGTTTTGACACTTTAAAATAGGGCTTGAACGGGACGCAAGCCAACGGGCGGTCCCAAGTCTGAAATCTGAGCCTAAAAGTAGAAAATTATTCAAAGAATGTCTTCCAGCACTTTGCCGTTGAAACGTCTTTTCAGCTTTAAAGCATTTTCCAGCTGGTGCAGATAGTGCTCACGCGGGATTTCAATAGCCCCATAACGCAGCACATTGTCATTGATAAACTGTGTATCGAGCAACACAAAGCGGTTCATTCGCAGGATTTGGATCAGATAATGAAATGCCACCTTCGAAGCATTGCTTTCATACGAAAACATCGATTCCCCAAAGAAAACACCATTGATCGAAACGCCATAAAGCCCTCCTACGAGCTTGTTTTCGCGATAAGTCTCCACGCTGTGCGCATAACCGAGCTCATGCAGTGCGGTGTAAGACGCAATGATCTCCTCAGAAATCCACGTTCCAGGCTCCGTAGCCCGTGGCGCTGAGCAGCCGCGCATCACGCCTTCAAAATCCCAGTTAACCCTGATATCAAAGTATTTTTTATTCAAAACAGGCCGAAGGGATTTGGAAGGTTTATAGGTGTCAATGGGAATAATGGCGCGGGGGTTTGGCGAATACCAATAAATGGTCCCGTCCGCCTCGGCCATTGGGAAAATCCCATTTATATATCCGTTCAAAAGGTCATCTGTACTGATTGCTGACATGGAAGTCATATTTTAAAAATGGGTATGCCTCGGTTTTGTACAAAACGCAAGCGGGTAAGTAATAAAAACTTTTATTCAAAATCGAACCATAAAAATATATCTTCTGTTTCTTTGGAGTGACAATTTTTTTTTCAAAATTTGCAGCCTCTTAGACGCATTAGCAAGTCAATGAACGACAACGGCATACATACTGTTCTTCATACTACGCCTTTTCGATTCAGGTCCCCCCGGACCGCATAATTTCTTTTTACCTACGTGGTAAAACTTTTATACCCACCAACTTTTCCAATTTTCAAAACGTCCCATCGTTTTCTCTGGGTGTAATAACTATTGTTTCGAACATTTTTGTCAGAATCGCCATCAATGAAAAATACCGAAGTAGTGGGCAGTAAGTTTATAGTGCAGACTGCCAATGAAAATCATCTTCACTTTGCGGATACAATTTGCGCAGAGATGGAAGAGAGCGCCAAAAAGCGTGGTACTGGTATCGCCAAACGTTCTCCTGTATATATAATGGAAAAAATGGTGGAAGGGAAAGCGATCATCGCAACCACCGACACCGGCGAATGGGTAGGTTTTTGTTACATTGAAACGTGGGAACACGGCAAATTTGTGGCAAATTCCGGCTTAATCGTACATCCTGACTTCCGTAACAGCGGAATGGCAAAAGCCATCAAGCAGAAAGCTTTTGAATTATCGCGCCAAAAATATCCTGATGCAAAGATCATTGGCATTACAACCAGTTTGCCCGTGATGAAAATCAATTCCGACCTGGGTTACGAGCCTGTGACTTTCAGTGAGTTACCTGCTGATGACGCTTTCTGGAAAGGGTGTGCAAGCTGTGTTAATTACGATGTATTGACCCGGACCGGCAGAAAACATTGCCTATGCACAGGAATGATGTATAATCCTGAGGATAAAAAGAAAGAGGAAGTGGCAGTTACGGTTGGCGTGGAGCCAGAAAAACATTCCTGGGATTTCCTGAAAGAATCGAGCTTGTACGAGCGCTGGATGCGCATTAAGCAACGCATTTTGTTGCGAAGGGAAGAACGCGCTAAAAAGAAAAACGCCGGCACATTGCTCGTACATTAAAGTACAGCCTTTATTTACAGATTTATATATCTCTTAAATACCTCGCCCGGCAGCCGTTTTTTGGCCCGAAGCGAGGTATTTTTTTGTTACTTTTGTACTCCAATTTAAGCATTTAGTCAGAATCAGATTTTAATATAATGTCACAACCCAAAGTAGTATTAGCGTTCAGCGGTGGATTAGACACCTCTTTTTGTGTAAAATATTTAGCCGAAGACAAAGGTTACGAAGTCCATTCGGTTTTGGTTGATACAGGCGGTTTTTCGGATGAAGAACTGAAAACAATTGAGGCCAATGCGTATGCTTTGGGTGTGAAACAGCATGCAACGATCACAAAGACAAGTGATTACTATAATGATTGTATCAAATATCTGATTTTCGGGAATATCCTTAAAAACAATACTTATCCGCTTTCGGTAAGCGCTGAGCGTGTTTTCCAGGCTGTGGCAGTTGCTGAATATGCAAAGGAAATCGGGGCTAATGCGATTGCGCATGGAAGCACCGGAGCTGGAAATGATCAGGTTCGTTTTGACATGGCTTTTCGCATTATCATTCCTGAGGCTGAGATCATTACACCGATCCGCGACCTGAAACTCTCACGCGAGGCAGAAATTGAATATTTAACAAATAAAGGCGTTGGCCGTGAATGGGCTAAGGCTGCATATAGCATTAACAAAGGCCTTTGGGGCACTTCGGTTGGTGGAAAAGAAACATTAACCTCTGATCAATATCTGCCGGAATCGGCCTGGCCTACGCAAATCACTAAAACGGAGCCCGAGACAATCACGATTGAATTTGTAAAAGGTGAACTGAAAGGCGTTGCAGGCGAAAGTTTTGAAAATCCGGTTCAGGCCATTCAAAAATTAGCCGCTATTGCGCAGCCTTTCGGGATTGGACGTGACATTCACGTAGGAGATACGATTATCGGGATTAAAGGCCGCGTTGGTTTTGAAGCTGCGGCTCCATTGATCATCATTAAGGCGCATCATACTTTGGAAAAACACGTGCTGAGCGAGCAGCAGCTTTATTGGAAAGAACAACTTTCTAACTGGTATGGCAGCTTGCTGCACAAAGGTCAGTTCGTAGAGCCGGTGATGCGTAACATTGAAACGTTCCTTACTGATACACAGTCACATGTAACCGGAAAAGTGCATGTTCACCTGGCACCTTACCGCTTCCACGTGGAAGGAATCGAATCACCATTTGACCTGATGTCATCAAAATTTGGCAGCTACGGTGAAATGAACAACGCCTGGACCGGCGACGACGTAAGAGGATTTTCAAAAGTGGCTTCCAACCAGGTGATGATTTATCAGAAGGTGAGCGAGTCAGCCAACAACTAGGCAATGAACAACATTAACATAGGCATAATAGGCGCTGCGGGTTACACAGGCGGAGAACTGATCAGAATATTGCTCAATCACCCAAGTGCAACCATTGCTTTCGCGCATAGTAAAAGCCAGGTTGGAAAACCGGTTTATGCGACGCATACGGATTTACTTGGCGATACGGATCTGGCTTTTTCGGGAGATGAGATTCAGACGCTTTTGAATCAGACGGATCTTCATGCGATTTTCCTTTGCTCAGGACATGGCGAATCACAGAAGTTTCTGAATGAGTATAATGTTCCGGAAAATGTAAAGATCATTGACCTGAGCACGGATTTCCGTGATGAGTCAAATGGCTTCGTTTACGGATTGCCAGAGTTGCAACGGGAAAAGATTAAGACAGCAACGAAAGTGGCCAATCCCGGTTGCTTTGCTACAAGCATTGAACTCGCAATTTTGCCATTGGCTGAGGCTGGATTAATAAAGGACGACATTCACGTAAGCGCGGTTACGGGCAGCACAGGTGCAGGTCAGGCATTAAGTGCGACGACGCATTTCAGTTGGCGAAGTAATAATATTTCTATTTATAAAGCTTTTACGCACCAGCATTTGACCGAGATCAAGATGAGTTTGGGCAAATTGCAGGATGGGTTTGACAACGCGATCAACTTCGTTCCTTACCGCGGCGATTATACACGCGGCATCATGGCGAATGTCTATACAGCCTATGAAGGAACATTGGAAGAAGCTAAAAGCATTTACAAAAGCTTCTACGCCTCACACCCATTCACGCACGTAAGCGACGCACCGATTGATTTGAAACAAGTCGTAAACACCAACAAATGCTTTATCAATCTGGAAGTGCACGATGGACAGCTATTAATAAGCAGCATTATCGATAACCTCACAAAAGGCGCTTCGGGACAAGCAGTTCAGAATATGAACTTGCTATTTGATTTGCCGGAAGATGCGGGGTTGAGGTTGAAAGCGCCGGCGTTTTAAATTATTAACACCCATTTAAAGACATAACAATTCAAGCCATGTCACACTTATTCGATGTTTACCCCATCTACGATATAGAGCCGGTGAAGGCGCAGGGGAGTTATTTGTGGGACCAGAATGGGACCAAGTATCTCGACCTTTATGGCGGGCATGCGGTGATCTCGGTTGGGCATTGCCATCCTTATTATGTGGATATGCTCACGAAGCAGCTGAATGCGATTAGTTTTTATTCGAATTCGGTGAAGATTTCTTTGCAGGAGGAATTGGCTGAGAAGCTGGGCGAACTTTCGGGCTATCCGGATTATAAGCTGTTTTTATGCAACTCCGGCGCGGAGGCGAATGAGAATGCGTTGAAGCTGGCTTCTTTCCACAACGGTCGCAAGAAGGTTATTTCGTTTACAAAATCGTTTCATGGCCGGACGGCTGGTGCGGTCGCGGCGACGGACAATGCTTCGATTGTTGCGCCGGTTAATTATAAAGAACATGTAACATTCCTGCCGTTTAATGATGTGCAGGCTGCGGAAAGCGGCATTACGGATGAAGTTTGCGCAGTGATCGTGGAAGGAATTCAAGGTGTTGGCGGGATTAATGTGAGCTCGGATGAATTCTTGCAAACATTAAGACGCAAATGTGACGAAACCGGCGCTGTGCTGATTTTGGACAGCGTGCAGTGTGGTTATGGCCGGACCGGAAAATTCTTCTCGCACCAGTTCAGCGGCATCGATCCGGATATTATTTCCATGGCCAAAGGAATGGGCAACGGCTTCCCGATCGGAGGAATCCTGATTTCTCCAAAGTTCAAAGCGAGTTATGGAATGCTGGGAACCACTTTTGGCGGGAATCACCTGGCTTGTGCGGCTGGCGTCGCGGTCCTGGATATCATGAAGGATGAAAACTTGCTCGATAACGCCGCGGAAATCGGCGATTATCTTTTGAAAGGAATCGAAGAAATTGGCGGATATAAAGAGCTGAGAGGACGCGGGTTAATGATCGGGATTGAGTATGATTTCCCGGTTAAGGACCTTCGCAACAAACTTTTGTTCGACTATAAAATGTTCACAGGAGTGGCGGGCGCCAACACCATTCGTTTGCTGCCTTCGCTTGCTTTGGGCAAAGAAGAGGCCGATCAATTCCTGGAAGCATTAAAAAAAGAGACTTCCGTTGCCATTTAATATAACCTAAACGCCGCAGAAATTACCGAACTGAATGAAACACTTTCTTTCCATTAACGACGTAACCGACCTGAACCAGCTGATCTCAAATGGCATCGCCGCCAAGCGTAACCCATTTGCAGACATTGAGTTAGGAAAAAACAAAACCATCGGACTGCTATTTTTCAATTCAAGTTTGAGAACGAGGATCAGCACGCAGAAAGCTGCGCAAAACCTTGGGCTTAATGTGATTATGATGAATGTTGGCCAGGATGGATGGGGTTTGGAAATGGAGGATGGCGTGATCATGAACGGTGATAAGGCCGAGCACGTGAAGGAAGCTGCGGCTGTAATCGGCAGTTATTGCGATATTATCGGAATCCGCTCGTTTGCCGGATTGCAGGACCGGGAAAAGGATTATGCCGAGATCGTTTTTCAGCAATTTAAAAAATACGCTGACGTGCCGATCATTAATCTTGAATCGGCCACAAGGCATCCGTTACAATCCCTTGCAGACTGCATTACCATTGAAGAATTTAAGATCAAACAGCGCCCTAAGGTCGTTTTGACGTGGTTACCGCATTTCAAAGCATTGCCGCAGGCCGTTGCCAATTCGTTTTGCGAATGGATGAACCCAATGGATGTGGAACTTGTGATCACGCATCCCGAAGGTTATGATCTTGCGCCGGAATTTGTTGGAAAAGGTCAGGTTATTTATGATCAGGATAAGGCTTTGGAAGGTGCTGACTTTGTTTATGGCAAAAACTGGTCGTCTTACCAGCATTATGGACAGGTTTTGACGAGCGATCCTTCCTGGATGATTACGGAAGCGAAAATGTCCTTGACGGATAATGGTAAATTCATGCATTGCCTGCCATTGCGCCGGAATATGAAGGTGGCGGATGAGGTTTTGGATGGACCAAGATCATTGGTGATTGAACAAGCGGCAAACCGCGAATGGTCTGCGCAGGCGGCGTTACGCGAGGTTTTGCTACATATTTGAAATGATTGAAAGAATGAATACCGAAACATTGGCACAGCCAGATAGCTCAATAAACATGAAATCGGTCCGCAAAACGGGTGTCCTGATCGTAAATCTGGGAACGCCGGATAGCCCGTCCGTGCCGGATGTGCGCAAATATCTGCGTGAGTTCCTGATGGACGAGCGCGTGATCGACATTCCATACATTAACCGCTGGATGCTGATTAACCTCATAATCGCACCATTCAGGGCCCCAAAATCGGCCAAGGTTTACAAGCAGCTTTGGAGACCGGACGGATCTCCTTTGAAAATTTACGGCTTTTCGGTTAAGGAAAAATTGCAGCGCGTGCTCGGTGATGATTATGTTGTAGAACTTGCGATGCGTTACCAAAGCCCGAGCATTGAAAACGGTTTGAAAGAACTAAGAAAACAAACACTTTCTGAAATCATTGTCGTTCCATTTTTCCCTCAATATGCCTCAGCGTCAACGGGTTCTGTATACAAAGAAGTGATGCGCGTGGTGCAGGACTGGGAAGTTTTGCCTGAGATTAAATTCATCAACCGCTTCCTGGATCATCCTAAATTCGTTGAAGGTTTTGTGAATCTGGGAAAAAAATACATGGCGCAGCAGCAGTATGACCATGTTGTTTTCAGTTACCACGGATTGCCTGAAAGACAGATTACAAAAGGCGATGTAACAGGCAGTTTCTGCCAATTCGGATCCTGCTGCGATCATTTGGATGCAAGAAACCAACATTGCTATCGTGCGCAATGCTTTGAAACGACTCGTTTGCTGGTGAAAGGCTTAGGCTTGAAAGAAGGCACTTATACAACTTGCTTTCAATCTAGATTGGGCAAAAATCCCTGGATAAGGCCTTACACGGATGAAGTAATTCCTGAATTGACCAAAAAAGGTGTAAAAAGCGTCCTTGCGTTTTCGCCCGCATTCGTTGCCGATTGTCTGGAAACAACGATTGAAGTTGGTGAAGAATATAAAGAGATTTTCGAGAAAGAAGGCGGTCAGCACTGGCAGCTGGTGGAGAGCTTGAATGACAGTGATATCTGGATCGAAACTTTGGAAGACATCATAAAAAAAGCGGTTTGATAACCGCTTTTTTGCTTTATAAAACTACACTTTCCTTTTTATATAATTCCGCCAGCGTATGCACGGCATAATCAATCTCCTCTTCCGTATTATATTTTCCAAAAGAGAAACGAACATTAGCGCGGTTCTCATCAATTTTCAGCTCCGTCAGCACGTGTGAGCCGATTTCCGTTCCACTGGCGCAAGCGCTTCCTCCTGAGACTGCGACGCCTGCAATATCCAGGTTAAAAAGTAGCATATCACTAATATCAGAAGGCGGCAAGCTGACATTCAGCACAGTGTAAAGACTTTTGTCCAAATCCGCCGAATTGCCGTTGAATGTAATGCCATCAATGCTGTTCGTCAATTTGCCTATCATGCGCAGTTTCAGGCTTTCAATGTGCCTGCGGTGCGCATCCATGTCGCGGTAGGCGATTTCCAATGCTTTCGCTAAGCCCACAATGCCGTAAATGTTTTCCGTTCCGCCACGCATGTTACGCTCCTGCGCGCCTCCGTGTACGAAGGGAGCAATTTTAATTCCCGGACGCATGTAAAGGAAACCAACGCCTTTCGGACCATTGAATTTATGGGCTGCACCGACGATGAAATGGGTTTTCAACTTCTGAAGATCATGGTTATAATGACCCATCGTCTGCACCGTGTCACTGTGAAAAACAGCATTGTATTTTTCGCAAATGTCGCCTACTGCTTCCAGATCGAGCAAATTACCTATTTCGTTGTTGCCATGCATTAACGAAACCAGTGAGCGGGAATTGGATTGCAGCAATGTTTCCAAATGCTGTAAATCAACCTCTCCTTTTTCGTTAAGATTAACAAAACTCAGCTGAATTTGTCCCGACTTTTGAAGATGTTCGAGTGTGTGCAAAACGGCATGATGCTCGATGCGGGACGTGATGGCGTGTTTTAATCCAAGTGTTTCAATGCTGGAACGGATCGCTGTGTTATCTGCTTCCGTGCCGCCTGATGTAAAGAATATTTCCGCAGGAGCTGCATTTAAAATCCCTGCAATGCTTTTTCTGGCTTTTTCTATAGATGACCTGACTGCCCTCCCAAAAGAATGTATGGAAGAAGGATTGCCGAATTGCTCGGTCATAAGCGGCAACATAACCTCCAACACTTCCGGATCAAGGCGCGTAGTAGCAGCGTTGTCCAAATAAACTTTCATTGTTGCCTGTTTTTTGGCTCAGAGATGATCTCCTTAATGTCTGAAATGATCTTGTTCGCAAGGTTAATGGCAGTCGTTTGCGTTTCCGACTCTGAGTAAATGCGAATAATCGGCTCAGTATTCGACTTGCGCAAATGCACCCATTCCCTGTCAAATTCAATGCGCACACCATCAATTGTGTTCAATGGCTGCTTGGAATAACGCGTTTGAATGCGGCTTAGAATGTTGTCCACATTGATATCCGGCGTCAGCTCGATCTTATTTTTTGAAATATAATAGCTTGGGTATGAGCGGCGCAGCACAGAAGCAGTCTTGCCAAACTTAGCCAGATGCGTCAGAAATAAAGCAATTCCAACCAAAGCATCACGTCCGTAATGGCTTTCAGGATAAATCACCCCGCCATTTCCTTCACCACCAATAATCGCCTGGTTCGCTTTCATCATATTTACAACATTTACCTCGCCTACTGCCGAAGCAAAATATTTTCCTCCTGCCTTAATCGTCACATCACGCAATGCGGCCGTAGACGACAAGTTGGAAACCGTGTTACCAGGTGTGTTTTTCAATACATAATCCGCAACGGCCACCAATGTATATTCTTCGCCAAACGGCGTTCCGTCTTCGCACATCAGCGCCAGACGATCCACATCCGGATCCACGACAATGCCGAGATTGAAAGAACCATCATTCAGTTCTTTGCTGATTTCACGCAAATGTTCAGGAAGTGGCTCCGGATTGTGTGCGAAATTGCCGGTTGGCTCGCAATTTAACTTCTTAATGTTCTTTGTAGAAACACCTAATGCTTCCAGGAGCATCGGAACAACGATCCCGCCCGTAGAATTGACAGCATCAACAACGATCCTGAAATTTGCATTCGTAATGGCTTCCACATCCACCAATGGAAGTGCAAGAACCTGATCTATATGCTTTTGTAAATATGTATCATCCGCAGTGTAGCTTCCCAATTTTTTAACGTCAACAAAAACAAAATCTTCCTCATCGGCAATCCGCAAAACTTCTGCACCTTCTTCTTCGGAAATAAATTCTCCGTCGTGGTTCAGCAGTTTCAGCGCATTCCATTGAATCGGGTTGTGGCTTGCTGTTAAAATAATCCCTCCTGCTGCTCCTTCGGCCGTAACGGCAATCTCAACAGTAGGCGTAGTGGATAGGCCAAGATCAGTTACATGAAGCCCGACTCCCTGCAATGTCCCGGCAACAAGGCGGCTCACCATTTCACCGGATAAGCGTGCGTCCCTGCCAATAATAACCTTTAAATTTTGTGGATTTGTACGCCTCAGCCATCTCCCGTAAGCCGCTGCAAACTTAACAACATCAATCGGAGTCAGCGCCTCACCCGATTTTCCACCCACGATACCTCTGATTCCTGAGATAGATTTAATTAACGTCACGATCTAGAATTCCTCTTTTTGTTTGGTTGCAAAAATACTAAATTTCCCTCTCTACTGTCCGATTTTTCTTGAAACAAAAGTAACATTTGACTTAGCGTTGGTGCTAGCCTTATAGTAACTCAATGTCTACATTGGTCGTAAGCCAGGAGCTTGTATAGCCTAAAAATGAACCCATCACAGGCGCCAGCTGGTCGTAATCCGCGGATGTTCCCATACTGATATGATTGTTTATCACAGCTTTACCTTCCGTGGGGTCAAATCCCCGCCATCCTGCGCCTGGCAGAAAGACTTCCGCCCATGCATGCAATTCGTGTGCCTGCTGAGGGTTTCCGTATAAATATCCGCTCACGAATCTTGCCGCAATTCCCAGGCTCCTGCAAGCGCCAATGAACAAACGGGCGTATTCACGGCATGACCCGCTCCTGTCCCGCAATGTATCATCAGGAGGATAAGCATTGCCATATTCACGTTGCTGATACACAAAGTTTTGGCTGATATACTGGCTCATTTCCACCAGGAAAGGAATGGTTGCATAGTTAACATGCGCGGCGATTTTCCGGGCAAACTGCTCCACTTGCTGCGTTGCATCCGTTTTGTCCAGATAGGGGATCAGGTATTTGTAAATCCGGTTATCGTATAAAAAAGGGATTTTGCTGGTCTCGAAAGGATAAAACACAAAGTCGAAAACATTGACAGGCTCCGAACTCACGGTTATGGATGCTTCTACAAAAAGCCTGCTGTAAGGTTGATTATAGAAGTAAATCAAATGCTGAACATTGCCTTCGACATCTACGTTTTTAACGATTTTAGATGGTTGCGGATCAATGGACAGGTTATATTCCAGCAATCGCTGGTGCGGATAAGATCTTGGATACAAATACAAGGTGTGCATTTCCAAGACCACCGGAGCATTATACTGATATTCCAGAGCGTGCCGGACTTTTAAATTCATAAACTTTCCGGTCAGTTAGTTGTGATGATTTGGTCAATTCATCCACTGGGTTTTGAATTGCCCGGATGATTGGCTTTGCGTCTGACTCTGTGAATTCCCCTGGGACTGGCTTTGAGACTGACCTTTTTCCAGTCCGAAATACATGTCGAAAATCGCGTTGTCTACTTCGTTGTTCTTAGTCTGAAATTTATCCAGATATTCATGAAGGCCCATTTTAAAAACGTCTTCCACGTCTGTAAATTCCAGTTCTGTCCGGATTTTGCTTAATACACGTTCAGCAGGATTGGTGTGGCCGCGTTCGGGAATCGAACCCGCAATCGCGTACAAGGAAAGCTCTGCCTGCCGCACGCAGTAAGCAATGGATCTCGGGAACAGCTTATCCAGAATAAGAAAAGCCACAATGTTCATCGGCGTGAGCGCACGGTGCGTCTGCCTGTACATATTATATGCGCTTACCGATTTCAAAACCGCCGTCCAGAGCATCAAATCAAGCGTAGAGCCCGAGGTTCCTGAATCTTGTAGTAATGTAAAATACTTTACATCAAGAAAACGCGAGCATTTATCTGCGCGCTCTATGTGCCTGCCCAGGCGACCAAAATGCCATGCCTCATTGCGCGTGATGGACGAATCCACAACTCCGTGAAAAAGCTGGCAGCTTTTACGGATATCCGTAAAATAAGACTGCATATGGTCCATATTCCGGAAATTGTCCGGGTTCGTGCTGCGGATCGAGAGATAAAAAGTATTGATACTCTCCCACATTTCCTTCGAAATCGTTTCCCTTATCGTACGCGCATTTTCACGCGCCTCGTATAAGCAGCTGATAATGGAATTAGGATTTCTCTTATCAAACGTCATAAAATGTATAACGTCCTCTTTTGTAGGCTTTTCGTAGTATTTATAAAACAAATAATGATCAGCAGTTGCAATCAGAAGCGGTTCCCATTGCTCATCCACGTCGGGCGGCAGGTCCAATGCCAGATTAAAATTAACTCCCACAAACCGAGCGTAGTTTTCAACCCGT
Source organism: Dyadobacter chenhuakuii (assembly GCF_023821985.2). Classification (NCBI taxonomy): domain Bacteria; kingdom Pseudomonadati; phylum Bacteroidota; class Cytophagia; order Cytophagales; family Spirosomataceae; genus Dyadobacter; species Dyadobacter chenhuakuii. The sequence continues at coordinate 3,656,694 of NZ_CP098805.1, forward strand.
TCTATGTAACGATTCATCCAGTATATTGAATTGGCAACTCGGCTAAGCATAAATTGAAATTGTTGTCTTTAAAATGTTTAATCAGAATAATTGCTAAGTAATCATACCAAAATACCTAATAAAATTTTGCAAATACAATAACCTACGAAAAGTAATATAAGTTCTCGAAAGATTATTATAACAAGAAAATAAGGGGCGATTGTGTGAAAACTTCCTGAAACATTTAATTTTTGTAAATTAACAATCCATAAACATAACCTTTATTCCCGTGTCAAAAAAAGAACAATTTGTTGCAGCTATCCAAAAATCCTACCGAACCGACAAACCTGTGATCCATTTGGGTTCCGCCATCCTGGACGGCGAAATCCTTGGAGAAGCACAGGTTAATCTGCCTTTGCGCATGATGAACCGGCATGGATTGGTGGCTGGCGCAACGGGATCGGGAAAAACGCGGACGTTGCAAGTGCTTGCGGAACAGCTTTCTGCCGCCGGTGTGCCGGTTTTTATGTCGGATATAAAAGGCGATTTATCGGGCATTGCGCAAGCGGGACAAACCAATGCTGCATTGCAGGAAAGGTCAGCAGCGTTGGGAACGGTGTTCGAACCGAAAGGTTATCCGGTTGAACTCTATTCTTTAAGCGGCCAGAAAGGCGCGCAGATGCGGGCAACGATCCTGGAATTCGGGCCGATATTGCTTTCCAAAATATTTGAATTAAATGACACACAATCAGGCGTTTTGGCCATTCTTTTCAAATATGCCGATGACAAAGATCTTCCTATGGTGGATCTGAATGACCTGAAAAAAGTGCTGAACTATCTTTCCGAAGGACCGGGAGCGGCAGAAATTAAATCAGATTATGGGAGCATTTCAACTTCCACAGCGGGGACTATTCTGCGGAAAATTGTTGCATTGGAACAACAGGGCGTAGGGACAATATTTGGTGAAAAATCCTTTGACATTACGGATCTTATCAGCCGCGTCGACGGCCAGGGCGTGATCAGCCTGCTCAACATTTCAGATGTTCAGGACAAGCCTGCATTGTTTTCAACATTCATGCTCAGTCTGTTGGCCGAGCTTTATACCAAATTGCCTGAGGCGGGAGACCTAGATAAGCCGAAGCTGGTTTTCTTCCTCGACGAAGCACATTTGCTGTTCAAAGATGCCCCCAAAGCATTCTTAGATCAGATTGAGCAGGTTGTGCGGCTTATCCGATCGAAGGGTGTGGGAATTTTCTTCTGTACACAAATGGCCCAGGACGTTCCGGTGTCGGTTTTATCCCAATTAGGAAACCGTGTGCAGCACGTTTTGAGGGCATTTACGCCGCAGGATGCCGACGCGCTGAAACAAACGGTTAAGACATATCCGAAATCAGATTTTTATGCAATCGACCAGATCCTGACCACATTAGGGATCGGCCAGGCATTGATTACGGTTTTGAATGAAAAAGGAATCCCGACAGAAGTGGCGGCAACGCATTTACTTCCGCCTAACTCGGTCATGGGGCCAATGGTGCAGGCAGATTACGATAATCACGTCCGACAATCAGACGTTTACCTGAAATACAAAGACCCTATCGATCCTGAAAGTGCTTATGAAATGCTTACCAAGCGGATGGAAGCGCATGCACAGGTGGAAGCAAAAGCCCAGGAGGAAGTTGCGGAAGTAAAAAAAGGAAAGGAAGAAAAAGGAATGCTCTCCGAAGCACTTAACTCACCATTGGCCAAACAAATTGGGCGGGAAGTGGTCAGGGGCGTTTTCGGAATGTTATTTGGTAAAAAAACAACGAGTACCCGCAAAAAAAGCGGCGGTTTTTTTGGCTTCTAGTCTGTAAGCTTCACATTAATTTTCTGTCCCGGATCTTTGAAAACGAATTCACAATCTTCAAATTTCGGGGCAGAAAACTTTGGCCGGAAGTTCTTGCTGAAACCGTATGGTTCTTTGGGGATCCCGACAAAGTTTTTATCCAGCACACCATTGCTGTTCAGGTCGTGGTAAACGGCCAACGCATAGCGGCCAGGAGCAAGGTCAAATGCAACAAGCTGAGGTGCAGCACCTTTCACGTCAACAATCCTGTAAATTTTAGGCTTTTCCTTACTGGCAAACTTCTCCTCCGGCTTATAAATGGCTATCCAAAGTTTACCCTGGCCTTTTTTTATATTGGTAAACTCAATGTTCAATGTCATTGCCGGTTCCACAAACCAGCCTAGCAGGCAACTCACAATCCATACAAGCATAATCATCTTTATTTATCTGTTTCCCAACCAATTACACAGCGCTGATTCGATAGCTTGTGCAAATTATCCTGCACATCCATTCTTGTTTTTGCATTATCAAATGCATCCTTATAATTCTCCTTTAATTCACGACGTTTGATCGCTTCCAGAAACCTGCGGGCATCATCCTCCGTTTCAAGCAGTAACTCAGGCACAACTGTAGGTTTATCATCGTCTCCCTTCGCCACCATTGTCACATAGGAAGTATTTGTATGCCTTTGTGTTCCGTTTTTAACATTTTCCGCAATCACCCGGATCCCAATCACCAGCGACGTCCTGCCAACATAATTGACGGACGCGTGCAGCGAAACCAGATCCCCAACTTCCACCGGCTCTAAAAAATCCACGCCATCAACTGAAACCGTCACGCAGTAAGTGCCTGCATGTCGCGCTGCACACGCATAAGCGACCTTGTCAATCAACGATAATAGGATGCCTCCATGTATTTTTCCGCCGAAATTAGCGTAGGACGGAATCATGAGTTCCGTTAATGTGGTCTGTGAAAATCGAACTGAGCGAGGTTCCAAATGCTTAATGTTAGGTTATTTCTTCAAATAAACGGTTTTTCCTGATTTGGCGGACTCTTTTGCCGTTTCTAATATTTCAACGACCGTAACATTGACCGGCAATCCATAGAGATCATTCTTTTCAAGCTTCAATCTGCCCTGGACCACATCAGCCAACACAGAGAACGGATCGGTGAACGGAGCAGGGCGCGGATCGAGCTTGATCGTTTCTTCCGGCGTCTTTTCTGCAAGGCGCTGCCGCACGGTTGTGGGACTCACAGCAACTGCATAACCCTTGTTTCCAAACACTTCCATGTCCTTCCGCGCGAAAGACCAGTTCCACGAACCCTGAATGACACATTGTGCCTTAGGATATTGCAAAATGATGGTGGCCTCATCATCCACTTCTTTGTAAATGTCCGGCTTGTTCTGGTGCGTAACCGCAGTAACGGACAGCGGGCGTTCACCCTTCAACAGCCAAGTCATCAAGTTGGCTCCATAGCAGCCAAAATCCACCAATGCTCCTGCGCCGTTTTTCACAGGATCGGTGAGAATGGCCAGAAATTCTTTGCTCACACCAATCTCTTTCGGTCCCTGGTGACCATCATTCACCATTACTTTCCTGATCTCGCCCAGTTTCCCTTGTTCCACCAAATCCCGGACATGCTGATTGCTCGCATACCAGGATGTTTCATAATTGGTCAGCACCTGGATGCCATTCTGATCCGCCAGTTTCTGAATTTCCTTTGCATCTGCAAATGTAGTTGCCAGTGGCTTTTCCACCATTACGTGGATTTTTTTGGGCGCACAGGCGCGTACGATGGCAATGTGTTCATTTATTGCCCCAAATGCCGAAACCGCTTCCGGCTTGGCCTCTTCCAGCATTTTATTCAAGTCTGTAAAAAAGAGCTTTTTATCCAGCTTGTATTTGGTCATGAACAAGTTAACAAGGTCCGGGTTTGTTTCGTAAATACCCACAATCTCAATATCCTTCTTGTCTGAACGGTTGAAAATCCAGCCGACATGGCCGTGACTTAAACCGGCAACCGCGATTTTCAAAGGTGCTTGTGCCATAGATTGAATGCTAAAAAGCGCTAGTAAACAAAGCAGCAATGTTTTCATATTCGATTTGGTTTAGGATAACTTATCAATAATGTCTTTGATCACCTCTTGCAAATAAGCACCATTATAAGGGCCATACCAACTCATGGTTTTGGTTTCGTAAAGGTCTTTATCAAAATGCTTATCATGCGTAATGTAGCCGATATAACCACCGTTGAAGCTGGTAACCATCAAATTGAGACCTTTTGTCTTGGCATAAGCATCCAGTCCCGCAACGAGCTCCCCCGAAAAATCACACGGCATCCCCACCATGAGAATGTTCCCGATCCGTAACGCTTTTACAAACACCGGATAATCTCCGAAAGCCTTCTTAAACACCCAAGAACGAAGGTTAATGCGCATTGTGAGCCTGGGCGACGGGTCGCGCAAGGGCAAAGGCAATGTGATGGCCTGCAACATAGCGCCGCTAGACTTTTCCTTTATCGCTGAATCAGATAACAATGCTTTTTGGACACCATATGCCTGATTTTTCAACTCATCAAAATCGTCGGAACCCTTCTCGATAGGCCCCATGCTGCCCACAGCGCCAGCCATGTACATAGCAAAATCGTATCGACCTTTTTCAAGCGAATCCACCAGAATGCCGGGATAATCCCTTGACAAAACAATATTGCCCGAATTCAAAATCGTTGAATGTGCCGCATAGGAGCTTAAAATCGCCTTTTTCCCACTGTTTGTAACGAATGCCGCAGAACGGATCTCAGGATCGACCTCTCCTTCCTCTCCTACCAGCCTGTTCCGGATATCCACTTTGTCAATCGATTCCATGTAAGTCAGTGAGACAGGTTCCAGCTTTGCTTTGGCTTGTACGATGGCTTGAAAAATAGCATCTGCAAGACGTTCTACCGTGGCTGGATTGTATTTTCCTGAAAAAAACAAAGAAGAGATCCCCGTTCCCCAACCACCTACACTATTATGGCTATGCGTTGCCCCGAAAAAGACCTGATTGAACGGAATTTCCTTTTCAGTAAGCCTTGCTTGTAACAGCTTGATCACCGTAGGGGGCACAATCAGCAGGTCAGCGGCAATGATTGCGGCTTGCGTCCCGCCATTGTCTATGACCATTGCACGCACATAAACAGAGTCGTGAACGGCCGTGTACAACTTGCCCTTGCGCTTGCCATAACCTGCTGTGGGTGTGGGTGATGGCGGCGTAATGTTCACTTTGGCCCAGCCCGCCCGCAGCTGCCCGGAAGCGCTCGTTGTATCTTTCTTAACGTTACTAATCTGCTTTTTCCATTGACCATAATAGGGCATTTCCTTATATGGCGTATCGTCCATTGTCGTGATCATCGTAGCAATGGTCAGTATCAAGAGCAGTACGATCACCCCGATGATGCGCAGGAAAATTCGAAGGAATCTCATTAATTGAATGTGGGAGGTTAGGTTACCAATATGCAAAAGGAGCAAACATTTGTTTTATCCTCATTATAAAAAAACCCGACATTCCGTGACGGCTGATGTCGGGCATTGTCCCGGACTAACCGGGTAAATTGTATGATTTAAGATTGTTTAACCAATTGAATGTTGGCAATCAGCTTTACATCTTCTCCGATGACCAATCCTCCGGAATCGGTCAGTTGCATGTAATTAAGGCCGAATTCCTGACGGCTGATCCTGCCTTCCACTTCAAAACCAATCCTGAGTTTCCCATCCGCATCACGCTCGGCACCGCCATATTCTGCATCCAGCTCGATAGGCTTTGTAATGCCTTTTAATGTAAGCAACCCGGAGAGCTTGTAATTATCGCCTTTCACCTTATGAAAGTAATTGGACTGAAAAGTGATATGCGGGAATTGTTCTGCATCAAAAAAATCTGCCGACCTTAAATGCGCATCGCGCAGATCAACCTTCGTGTCGATACTGCTCACATCCAGCGAGAAGTGAATTTCAGCGTTTTCGAAGTTATTCAGGTCCGAAGTTGCGCCGCCTTCGAAGTTGTTAAAGGAGCCTGTAATGGTGGAAATGACGAGGTGTTTAATCTTAAACTGTACTTCCGAATGTACCGGGTCTACGATCCATTTTGTAACTGACATAGATAAAGAATTTAGATTCTACAAAAACTGCAGACGGGAACGTCCCGGTGCTGTTATTAATCCTAAAATTAGCATTCCTGACGTATAAACGTCCATTAAAATGTTTTAATTCAGACCGTAATGCATGTTTAAACGAAAATAATGGCACGTAATTTTTAACTCACTCGTTGTCATAACATTTACCAAATATATTAAATCGACTCATACATGAAAATGAAGGGAAGAAGCATATTCACGTATGACGTGTATGCGCCCACAACCGTAACGACCATGTTACGCCCCCGCAGACAAGAAGGCCAGTCTATCATTCAGGAAGGTTTCAACATTGAGCCGTCCGTTCCTTTTTCAGAATACACCGATATATACGGCAATCCGTGCCAGCGTACAATCCTGCCGGTAGGCAGGGTGACCATTACCACAGAAGTTCAGGCACAGGTGAGCGCAACGAAGTCCATTCCAAGTCCGCCGCCAACATTCATGCTGGTTGGCGATTTGCCTGACGAAGTGATGCATTACATCCTGCCAAGCCGTTATTGCGAGTCGGACCTGCACGAAATCAATATGCTTGTGATGAACATTGCCGGCAACCTGGCACCTGGTTATGAGCAAGTTGAAGCGATCCGGACCTGGATTCACCAGAATGTGAAATATCAGTACGGCGTAACCGATTCCAGCACGACAGCATTGGATGTGGCGCGAAACCGCATTGGCGTATGCCGCGACTTCACACACCTGGCCATCGCCTTGTGCCGTAACCTATGCATCCCGGCCAGAATGACCGTTGGCTATCTCGACAGGCTTAAAGTAATGGACTTGCACGCCTGGTTCGACGTGTACATCGGTGGACAATGGTATACATTCGACGCGGTGCAGGAAAAAACAGATGGATACAGAATCGAAATCGCCCACGGCCGCGACGCCGCGGATGTAGCGATGGTAACGCAGTACGGCAATGCTACATTGCAATCGCTGCATGTGGAAACGGAGCTTTTGGAGCCGGAGCCGGGTAACTAATAATATTCATCTCCCCAGTCACCCTGAGCGGACCGGGCCGCCCGGCCCCGGTCCGCTCAGGGTGACTGGGGATGTTATCTTTATATAACCCCCAACCCCTCCCCTACCTTCGTAAACGCCGCCACGGCCTTTTCCAGATGTTCCTGCTCGTGCCCGGCGGAAATCTGCACGCGGATGCGGGCTTTTCCCTGCGGCACGACGGGATAGAAGAAGCCGATCACGTAAATGCCTTCTTCCAATAATTGCGAAGCGAATTCCTGCGCAAGTTTCGCATCGTAAAGCATGATTGGTACGATCGGATGTTCCCCTGGTAAGATATCGAAACCGGCCTCTGTCATGGCTTTGCGGAAATAGGCTGTGTTTTTTTCCAGCTTATCGCGCAGTGCCGTTGATGAAGAAAGCAGATCCAGCACTTTGATGGATGCGCCAACAATGGATGGTGCAAGTGTATTGGAGAATAAATAAGGCCTTGAACGCTGGCGCAGAATCTCAACAATTTCCTTTTTAGCGGCTGTAAAACCACCCGACGCACCGCCCAACGCTTTTCCGTATGTGCCGGTAATGATGTCAATCCGGCCCATAACATTGCGGAATTCGTGCGAGCCGCGGCCCGTTTTACCCATAAAACCCGATGCGTGACATTCGTCGATCATGACCATGGCATTGTTTGCCTCGGCCAGGTCGCAGATCTTGTCGAGCTGCGCGATGGTTCCGTCCATGGAGAATACGCCGTCAGTTACGATCAGGATTCTGCGGCTTCCGGCTGCGTCTTTAAGTTGCTGTTCCAAATCGGCCATATCATTGTGCTTGTAGCGAAAACGTTTCGCTTTACACAGCCTGATGCCGTCAATTAAGGAAGCGTGATTCAGTTCGTCGGAGATTATAGCGTCTTTTTCGTTTAGCAATGGTTCAAAAACGCCGCCGTTGGCGTCGAATGCTGCTGCGTAGAGAATGCAGTCTTCCATGCCTAAAAAAGCAGCGGTTTTGCTCTCCAACTCTTTATGAATGTCCTGCGTTCCGCAAATAAAACGAACCGATGACATACCAAATCCGTGTGTGTTAATGGCTTCTATACCGGCCTTAATCACCTCAGGATGAGAAGAAAGTCCCAGGTAATTGTTTGCACAAAAATTTAGCACATCCTTTCCGTCGGTTGCTATCTTAGCGGCCTGGGGCGTGGTGATAACTCTTTCTTTTTTGTATAAACCGGCTGCCTTAATGGCTTCCAGCTCCTGATGCAGTTCTTCCTGAATGCTAGCGTTCATAAATCTGATTTTTTAATGTTGATATGTAATCGCTTCTCAGCTTTTGACGGATTGGTACTTTTTCTTCAATTCAAAAATCATTTCCTCCGTCATTTTATCCAAATTATAAGCCGGACGCCAGCCCCAGTCTTTCCTGGCTTGCGAATCGTCAATTTGTGCAGGCCATGATTCGGCGATCTTCTGGCGGAAATCAGGCTTGTAGGAAATTTTAAAATCCGGGATAATCTTGCCAATGCTTTCTGCTACTTCTTCCGGGGAAAAACTGATTCCAGCGAGATTGTAACTCGTTCGTACCGTGATTTTATCCTTAGGTGCTTCCATTAGCCGCACGGTTGCGTCCATTGCATCACTAATGTAGATCATCGGAAGTGTTGTTTTAGCTTCCAGAAAACATTCAAACGCTTCTCCCTGAACGGCCTTGTGGTAAATGTCAACGGCATAATCCGTGGTCCCGCCGCCCGGCATAGACTGGTAACCGATGATGCCCGGATATCTCAGCGACCGGATATCCATTCCATATCTTTGAAAATAATAATTCGACCAGTTTTCACCGGCCGCTTTGCTAATTCCGTAAACCGTCGCCGGATCCAGATAAGACCATTGCTCTGCCTTTGTATCCACATTATCTCCAAAAACCGCGATAGAACTTGGGTAAAAAACCTTTGCAACATTATTTTCCCGAGCCACTTCCAGCACATTAAAATAGGTTTGCATGTTGATATGCCACGTTTTCAATGGCTCCTGCTCACCCTTCGCAGACAGGATTGCAGCCAGGTGATAGATCTGGGTGACCTTGTATTTTTTTACCAATGCAGCCAGGGCATTGCCATCTGTTGCATCCAGTTTTTCGAAAAGCCCGGTTTCATGCTCGGGCAGCCTGATATCTGAGGCAACTACTTTTTCAACTCCGTAAATCTCTCTTAAATATTCTACAAGCACCGAACCAATTTGTCCGTTCGCACCGATCACTAGTATGCATTCTGATTTCATGACAAGCCTGTTTTGATAAAGCATTAATCACTTGCAATTTCCCGAATTCGGATAATAAACTCAATGTTTGACCCTATTGACAGGAAATGTTCCTGCACTATCATAGATTCAAAGAAAATATTACTTTTAAACTTCACTAAGCTTTCGGCTCACAGTAAATATTCTTGCACCATGGAACAGTTGGACAAAATTGATACCAAGATCCTGCGCATCTTGCAAAAAGACGCGAAAAAGACGACAAAAGAAATCGCTACAATGTTAAATCTGACTGTGTCGCCGATCTATGAAAGGATAAGGAGATTGGAAAGCCTGGGATATATCAAACATTACGTGGCGATCCTGGACAAGAAGCTGATCAACCGGCAGGTAACGACGATCTGCCAGGTTTCCATGCGTTACCACAATGAGGCTTTTATCGAAAAATTCGAGCAGGAAATCCAGAATCTGCAGGAAGTTCAGGAATGTTATCATATGGCCGGACAAGTTGACTTTTTGTTAAAAATCAATGTCGCCAGCCTGGACGATTACCACGACTTCGTCAAATACAAACTATCCAAAATCGACAACATTGGCGTGCTTAACAGCACATTTGTACTCAAAGAAATCAAGCATACATCAGAATTTTACATCTGATCAAAGGCTGCTTTTGCCAACGTTGAAAGAAAGTGTTTTGCTTCCTGAAACTCCGGAAGGCGTAATACCCTGGATTACAACCTGATAACGCCCAGTCTGATCGGAAGTGTAGAAATCTAGCTTTGCCTTTCCGGAAGCGTCCGTGGTAATGTTCGGTGCCCAATGTAAAAGGTTTCTGAAATCCGGAATGCGGCTGTCGGCATTGCCTTTGTCGTACCGGGGCGAATAAAATTCGCGTTGCACCTGCACGCCTTCGTAAGGGATAACTGTCACTTTGGGATCGAGTTCAAAGCCCGCCAGATCATTGCGATAAGTCGAAAAGCTGGCAATTCCGGTAAAAGTCATCGGCCCAAGGAAGTAGCGGGAGTTCAAAACTTCTATTTTTTTGATCTTCAAAGGATCCATTTCCATGATCTTGTCTGTGTCGAAGATCGGAATGCCGTCCAGCAACACCAGCGGATCGGTGGTGTAAAATGTGTTCGGAAGCAGCTTATCCACCATTCGGAAATGGAATTCCTTTTGTCTCTTTCTAACAAGCACACCACGTACATATTCCCTCAAAACCTCCTCCATAGTAGGGAAACGGGTGAAATCATCGAGGAAATACTTTTCATCCGGCACGCCGAAAAACGCAACAGAATCGGCTAATGTTGCTTTTTGTTCCACCACCACCGGCGGCAGGAACACATTGGCCGTCTGCATGTTAATGGCCCGGGTAAGCAGCTGATTTTCCCAGGTTTTGCTAAAAACGAACGGCGCCAGCGGCCTGGTTGCAAATTGTTTGAAAAATGGACTCGCTATCTCGATACGATGAGTGGAGTCCATATTCAGGTTGGTCTGCAGAGTAATTTCTTTTGGCCCTGTGAATTTCCTGACTTCATACATAACATTGCCTTTCTGATCACTTTGGGCAACATATAACCGCGCCGGAAAGTCGAGCGCTGCGAGATATGTGTCAACGCCTTTGGCGGGAGTGCTGTCAATTTTGTTGATAACCCTGCCCTGGATCAAATGACCATCAAACTCCGGCAGGAATTCGAACGGAACGGCCTGGCCTACGAACACATTTTCCCACTTAAACCGGCGCCAGCCGTGTGTGAGCATTAAGTTGTCCAGCTGCCTGTCCGTATCGGCATTGTTGTTTGAAAAATAATATTCGGGAGATTCGACACTGCCTTTTAAGTCCGAAGAAAGCCACAAATGACTGGTAATGTCCGATTGCGGCTGGCTAACGATGGAATCTGCCAAATAAACGGCGACAGAGACATTGGCCAGTTCCGATGCTCTGGCGGAAGAGACGGCCGCTGAAATGTCCATATTCACTTTTTCCCTTGTTACAAAGGCATTTTTAATCGTTGCTTCAATGGCCAGCTCTTTCGCCGGTCTTTTGAAATACAACCTTTCACAAAGTGGTTTCAGTTTTTCATTGAAGATCGTAATGTGCGAAATCCCTTCTCCGAGTTTGGATTTGTCCAGAACAAAAACTGCCTTGTTATTTTTCAGATATTTCCTGTCCGCAGATGCATTAAGCTGCCGAGTGTGGCTCATGAGATAAACCGGCACGGGCTCATCGCTTACAACCGTTGCCGTTACAGTGACTTTCAGCAATTTATTGGTAGAATCTTTCAGCTGCATAACATATCCCCTTTCCTCCGCTTTGGGCAGCGGGAAAGTGAACTGCTGTCCCTTACCATCTTTTATGACTGCATTGTAAGTGGTGCCTGATTCGGGTTTTAATGTAAAAAACCCAATCCCATTCTTTTCAGGCTGAAACTTGGTAATGCTTTCGTTCTGGCTGTTGACAATGTCGCCTATGAAGCTGATGCCAGTGCCCTCTTTTCCAATGGCCCTGAATGCGACTTTACTTTCAATTCCCTGGACTAAATATCCGCCTTCGGGAAAAAACTGCACGTCATATTTTTCGGCTTCTTTTGCCAACCTGTCCGGATCGAAGCGCACAAATGGATTCACGATGGAGATGGAAGATTCAAAGAAATATTCAGGACCGTAATTCTTCATCCAGTTAGTATAGCAACGCACTTTATATTTTCCGCTCGCGATTGTAGACGGGATGAGGATAGAGCCATCTCCTTTGCCCTCGGCTAATGAGAATTTCGTTTGTATCAATGCATTGTTTTCAGCATCAAGTACTTCCAGATATGCGACTTTGCTCACATCCACAAACTGATGCGAGGATGCATTTAAATTATAAGCCTTAAACCAGATCGTTTCCCCGATCAGATACAAAGGGCGATCGAGATGGACATACATTTTTTCCTGCAACGCCTTTTCGGCATATAAGCCAAACCTATACTGAATCGACTTGACCATAGCGTCGTCCTGCGCCTTTGCGGATAAAGCGGCACAGAGCAGCATACAGCAATAGAATAAAATCCTTTTCATAAAATTATATGATCATTAAAATATCATTTCCAGAAAGATGGTCTTGTGGTTGTTCCACCTTGTGCCCGGCAATCGGCACAATCTTCGGAAGAACTTAAAATAAAAGTGCTTCCGCCTGCATCTATATATGAATTCAGCAGCACACCGTAGGATTTGTAAGCATCGTCTGGCGTGAGCGTATCGGGCGCAAGGCACATCGGCGAACGACCGAGTGCGGGCGTCATAAAAATGCGCTGTTTCTGTTCTGTAACCGCGCTGAAATAACCAAAAACCAGCTCCTTGGGATCTCCTGTATTCTTAATGTTGCCTGTAACCTGCGAAGGTTGTGGGTCAAAAAGACTTCCGGTTCCCTGCGTTGTCTTTGAAAGATCTGTCCAATATTCAAATGCCTCCCGTGACAATGCATACTGCCTGACCAGAATGCTGTACTTAATAAAGAGCTTATTTGTAGAGATATCAATGATATTGATCGGCAGATCTTTGATTATATCCTGATTCAACTTTATTGTTGAACCCAATTTAATGTCCCTGGATTCCAGTGTGTTCCAGCATGTACTGATATCGTCCCGCCGCGGAATAATTTCGCCTGCCTCCGTATCACGCACTAAACCTGAAAAATAAGCACTCTTGTACTCAAAAGTTTCTTCAAATTTCCACCGGTAAAACCGCGTGTTGTTTGCAGGATCGTGTGTGTTTACATAAATGATCATTGCATTTCTTCTCAAATCCAGCTTGTAGGTCAAACTGTCAATAGGAGGTGTTTGCGTCACAACCACATAATCGGATAAATATTCTCTGCCGTTCGACCGGCGAATGTGCAGGCGATATTTGGTGGTCATGTTAAAATTTACCGGCGGCAAAAGATAAACACCTTGCCCTTTTTCTTCAAATTCATATTTTTCACCACTTTCCGCATCCACTGAAATCCGCGCGCCGCCTTCCACAACAGGCCGTGTATCATCATTTGTATTCTGCGTGTTCCGTAATGCGATCCTGCTGGTGTCACTTCCCACATTAAGAAATCCGTCGACAACCAGAAAACTCTCTGTATTAGTGACTTCCGGCGGAGAAAACGGCTCAATGCAGCCGTATATAACCAGGATCGATGCAAGAAAAACCGCAGACTGATAACCCCAATGCATTTTTTTAACAGAAAACCATTTCCGTGTGACCATGTTAAAATCTGAAATTATAAGTGATGGTCGGGATAGGTTGTCCAAAAATAGAAAGCTGGTAACCGCTTACTTTGCCGCCGACGGTCTGGAAATAAACTGAGGTTGGATTTTTGCGGCCCAGTACATTGTATACGGCCAGCGTCCAGGAACTGTGTGCCAGCTTTTTAATCCTGTGATTGCCTTCCAGGTTCAGCGAGACGTCTGTACGGTAATAATCCGGGATACGGAACTGGTTTCTGTCTGCATAATAAACGCGTTGCGATCCATCGATCAGGTATTTCCCGATCGGCGGCGTGTACGGCCTTCCTGTGCTGTATGTAAAATTGAATGAAAAGCTTACCCGGTGCGAGAACCTGTAATTGGAAATCAATGTAAAATCGTGCGGCTTATCATAGTTACTTGGATAGAAATTGCCATCATTAGGCGCGTCCGGGGAATCGCGGTCGATGGCCCGCAGCAATGTTCGGGCATAAGTGTAACCCAGCCAGCCGTTTAGCTTACCTGTCATTTTTTTAATCATAAACTCAACCCCATATGCCTTGGCTTTGGTATTCAGCACGGCGGCTTCAATGTTGTGGTTCATAATCAGCGAATCTCCGCCTTTGTAATCCAGGAAGTTTTGAATGTTTTTATAATAACCTTCAAGTGAAACCTCGATCTTATTTCCCCTGAAATTCCGATATAGACCCACCGAGATCTGATCGCCGATTTGTGGTTTTACATAATTATCGCTGAGCTTCCAGATATCCGTCGGCGAAACCGTCATGGTGTTGGTCAGCAAGTGGATATACTGGCGCAATGTATTGTAACTCACTTTCAGCGAAAGATTATCAAAGACGCTGTAACGCACCGACGCACGATATTCCGGGCCGCCGTAGGACTTGATCTTCTTACCCGAGCCATATTCCTTTACACCATTCTGATAAATATATTCAATCGGAAGGCCTGGCACATAAGTATTTACATTTCTTGGCCCCAAATATTGGTAAAATGAATAACGGATCCCGGCAGTAATCGACAGCCTTGGATTAACCTCAAATTTATCTTCAATGTAAATGGCGCTTTCGGTGCCCTGCTCGGCTTCCAGCACATCCGGAACGATCAGTGATTCAGTTCCTTTTGGTTGGAATGAGCCGGGATGCAGCTTGTAGTAAATGGTGCTCAGTCCAAAATCCAATGTATGCTTAGGATGCAGGACATAGCTCAGATCGGCCTTGAAATTGGATTGGTTAATGTCAAATTTCAGATCAAAAGAATTAAGCGGCAGACCCGCAGCGCCCATTGCATACTGATATTTTGTGTGGGCAGCCGTGAAAACACTGTATAACCTGTTATTAAATGTATGTTTCCATTTCAATGATCCCAGCTGGTTCTGATACGTGTAAAGTGTATCGCCATACAGCCTAAACCGGTCGTCGCTAATGTATCCGGTCAGAAATAAGCTGTTCTTTTCATTGATTTCGTGGCTTATATGGAGGTTTACATCATAAAAAGAAGCCGAGCTCTTGTTATAGTTCTCATTATCCAACCTCTTGATCAGCCAGCTGCTATAAGTGGACCGGCCGCCGAGTAAGAAGGAGGTTTTGTCTTTAACCAATGGCCCTTCCAATGTTAACCGGCCTGTTACCAAGCCAATTCCACCCGAAGCCATAAACTTTTTCTTGTTCCCATCCCGGCTGCTGATATCCAGAACCGACGCCAGCCTTCCCCCGAACTTGGCAGGGATCGTGCTTTTGTAAAGCTCCACGTCTTTTAGTACATCCGGGTTAAATGCGGAGAAAAACCCGAAAAGGTGGGACGGATTATAGATAACGGCATCATTATACTGAATCAGATTCTGATCCGTTGAGCCACCGCGAACATTCAATCCTGTGCTGTTTTCACCCACCGACTTGATACCCGGCAATGTCAGCACTGTACGTAGCAGATCCGTTTCCCCAAACACGGTTGGCACTTGTTTCAGGTTTTTAATGGTCAGCTTAACCGTTCCCATTTGTGTCCCTACTACATTCTTATCCATCCCTGCCTTCACTGAAACTTCCTTCAACGCGATCACACTTTCTCGCATCTCCACGTCCAGTTTTCCATCAGAATACAGCATGACCTGGCGCTGCGTTTCCCGCATCCCGGTGCTCTTAATGTGTACAATCTGCTTTCCACGCGGGATGGTGAGCGCGTACAGGCCGAGCGCATCCGTAGTAACGCCAATCGAAGGTGATGTGATGAACACCGCCGCACCAATCACCGGCTCGCCGGTAACCGCATTCCGCACATAGCCGGTTATGGTTGAGTTTCCAGGGGTTATGCGGTGTTTTTTGATGCCTATCTCGTGTAATTTGCTTTCAGCGGTTGAGAGCAGTCGTTCTTTCGCATCGTTTTCCGGACCAGAATAAGCGATGGTTCCGTTGTCACCAGCCAGATCCGGCTCGAAAAGTCCGGGCGTGAGTTGCGTAATGATCCGCTGGCCCTGGGTAATGTAAATGCGTTTTTGCGCATCAATGGAATATTCAAATTCCGAGCCTTTAAAAACCTGGTCGAGCACTTCGCGGATCGCGAGATCTTTAACGTTGAGATCCAGCGTAAGGCTGTCGAATTTGGAGGCGTCGTAGTAAAAATAGTAGCCCGTTTGGCTCTCGACCTGTTTTACGAAGTCATTGAAGCGCGCTGAATCCAGGCGCATGGTGATTTTCTTTTCCGGTGCCGACTGTGCGTAAGCATCTCTGGAAAACAACCCGACACTGAATAAGATCATTAAGGGTAAAAGTATTTTCATTGTTTGGCTAGTTTGTCGTAAGTGTCGACAATGGTGACGATGGCTGTTTCCCTGTTTTTCCTGAACTTAATTCTTTGATCTTTAAGCACTTTACGCAACTCCCTTTTATATTCAGGAAACAGATTCAGCGCCGACTTTTTGGAACTGACGCCATAGTAACGGTCGCCTTTCCTGATGAAGAAGTTATTTTTCTGGGGATATAATGCGATCACCATTTTATCCACGATCTTTTCCTGGCGCTGTTTTACCCGGCGGACGATTGTACGCGATTTACCTTCGTACAGGACATCATAAAACCCGGTGCGCATTTGTTCATTAATGTCCTTACCGGCCTCATATCGCACAAAATTGTGGTTGTCTACTTTGAAATAGTCAACCTTTTCGGATTGCAGAAGGATGTGATCGCCGTTGAAATGTTTGATTATGAGCTCATCTTTAAAGATGTCGTAAAGCATGGGGATGCTGTCAAAGCGCTGGCCGTCGTACATGATGACGCCGTTGTGCCATTTTCTGAACTCAAAAAACTGATGTTCTTCCGACCGGTTGTCGTAAACGTAATATTGTCGGCCGTTGTAGAGGTTCTGAGACTGGCTGGTGGCCTCCTTGTACATGGCGATCGGATATGCGGTCTCTTTGGCCTCGGCTACGCCACCATTTTGCCCGAAAGACTGGAATGCGAGACAGGAAAGAAGAAAAATAGTAAAAGTACAAATGCGCATGTATGGCCGGTTTGTTATGCTTAGTACGAAGTAGAGCTAACGAATTGTTGCAGTGGAGTATGCTGAAAAGGATGTGAACATAAGTTACATACTACATTCCAAATTTATTCAAATTAATTAGATTTCGATGTTATACATAACAAGTTTTAAATATAAATATTCCTGGCAAATTTATCCGTTCTTATGGAATCTCCTAACTTTGGAAACAGTTTACTTCCACACTTTCTGCTTACACATAAAATCGCTGTATGAAAATTTTAATTACCGGAGGAGCCGGTTTCGTAGGTTCCGCATTAGCCATATCCCTGAAAGTTAATTATCCTGATTACCAGGTTTATGCATTGGATAACCTTAAACGCAGGGGTTCCGAGCTCAATTTGAGCCGACTGAAAGCGCAGGGCGTTGAATTCGTGCATGGCGACATCAGGAATAAAGAAGATTTTGACTCGGTCCCGGCGGTTGACGTGGTGATCGAAGCTTCTGCCGAACCTTCGGTTCTGGCTGGCCTGGACGGCACACCTGATTATCTGATTAATACCAACCTGGTTGGGACCATTAACTGCCTTAATTATGCATTGAAGCATAAAGCTGGCTTTATTTTCCTTTCCACGAGCCGGGTTTATCCGATCAAAACCATTGAAACATTAAACTTCGTTGAAGAGCCTACGCGTTTTGCGTTGTCGGACGACCAGCCGGTTGCCGGTGTTTCTTCCAAGGGGATTGCGGAAGATTTCCCATTGAATGGTGCGCGCTCTTTATATGGAACGACCAAACTGGCTTCTGAGCTTATTATCCAGGAATACAACGAGTTTTATAATCTCAAAACGGTCATTAACCGCTGCGGCGTGATCACAGGTCCCTGGCAGATGGGCAAAGTGGATCAGGGCGTGATGGTGCTTTGGATTGCAAAACATTATTTTGAACAACAACTGGGCTACTTCGGCTACGGCGGAACTGGTAAGCAAATCCGTGACATGTTGCACGTAGCAGACCTTTACCGCCTGATCGACTGGCAGTTGCACAACCTTGATAAAGTTAACGGAGAGATCCTGAATGCAGGCGGCGGACTGGAAAGCAGTGCATCCTTGCAGGAATTAACGAAAGTTTGCCAGGAAGTTACCGGCAAAACAATCCCTATTAAAGTAGTACCCGAAAACCGCACCGCCGACATCCGGCTTTACGTGACGGATAACACGAAAGTAACAGCACTTACAGGCTGGAAACCCGAAATCGGCATCCGCCAGATCGTCGAGGACATTGCAGCGTGGCTCGCAGAAAATGAAAAAGATTTGGCACCAATATTGAAATAATTTTGAATGATTGAATGAGTGAATGACTGAATGTTTTAAAAAACGAGTATTCACTCATTCACTCATTCACTCATTCACTCACTCACTCATTGAATCTTGAAAATCATCGAATGTCCGCGTGATGCCTGGCAGGGAGTTCATCGCTTTATTCCTACTGAGAAAAAGGCGTATTACATTAACCAGCTGCTTCGCGTTGGGTTTGATACCATTGACTTTGGGAGTTTCGTTTCTCCCAAAGCCATGCCTCAGGTGAGCGATACTGCGGAATTAATAAGCCAGCTGAACACAGCTGGCTCCACTACCAAGCTTCTTGCCATTGTTGCTAACGAGCGCGGCGCCATCGAGGCATGCCAGTTTCCTCAGATCACCGACATTGGTTTTCCTTTTTCCATTTCCGAAACTTTTCAGATCCGTAATGCCAATTCCACGATTGCAGAATCGCTGGAAAGAGTGAAGCGCATTACCGCTTTGGCGGAGGACAATGGGAAATCTCTTGTTATTTATATTTCAATGGGTTTCGGAAATCCGTACGGAGACGCCTGGAATGCTGAAATTGTATTCGAGAATATTGAAAAGCTGGCTCAATCTGGCATCCGTACATTTTCACTGGCCGATACTGTGGGCGTAGCGCGGGAAAGCGACATTAGGAATGTATTTTCACAAATGCTGGCGCTCCGGCCGGATCTGGAATTTGGGGCACATTTTCATACAACACCTGGTCAATGGCGGGAGAAAGTTGCAGCAGCATATGAAGCAGGATGCCGGCGTTTTGATGGTGCAATGCTGGGTTACGGCGGTTGTCCCATGGCGCAGGATGAGCTCGTAGGAAATATGCCGACCGAAAATCTGATGGAATTTGCAAAAGAAAAAAAAGAACTGCTCAATCTGGATTTGCAGGCTTTGCAAAACGCTCGTAAGCAGTTCCTTCAATTGGTATAAATGTCTATTGACCTGAAAATTTACGTTTTACAATCGCTAACAGCGCTGTAACCGCCTCTCCATTCACATCCCAGGCATATTTGGACGCATAACGATGCCAGATCAGGTTTTGCGCTTCTTCAAAACTTTTCACCATATCCAATTCATAAATTGCTTTGTCGAAATGCTCACTGTTTTTGTCAAAAAGCTGATTAACAAACATAAAGCGCTGTCCCAAGGGAATAGAACCCGCAATGCTCTCCACCTTCACCGGAACGCTTCCGTATGACTTGTCGTCATCATGTTTTGGAAGCTCCACTTTGTAGCGGCTGTTGAGGCTGTCTTTTTCGGTAGAATTTGTTTTAGCGATAATTTCACCGATCACCGCCGAAGCAGGTTCTGCGCGTGGCGGCGCAGGCTTAGCAGGTGCGTCCAGCTCATTGAATGCTGAATCGAAGAATGATCTCGATTCATTTCTTCCGCTCGTTGATGTATTTCTACCACTTTCAGAAATGCGAAGATCTGACAGATTAAGCGGGAAAACATCCGAGAATTGAAGCAAATAAGGATCCAAATCGTCGATAAGGTCCGGATTGCCTTTTAATTCGTATAACCAGCTAACGGCTTGGGTCTGATAAACCGAATTTGAGCCACTGTCTGTCAGGCGGGCTAACATCGCTTCTGCCAGTCCACGGTGAATGTGGGTATATTTAACCAGATGCTCGGCCTTTTCATGCGTAAATTCCGCATCCTGCTTTTCCCTGATCTTATCCTCGAAATAACTTTCCGGAGCCAGTAATAACCTGAGCGCGTCCTTCACAGAGTCCGATAATATGGGTTCCAGGTCGGCGCGTT
This sequence comes from Dyadobacter chenhuakuii, assembly GCF_023821985.2. Classification (NCBI taxonomy): domain Bacteria; kingdom Pseudomonadati; phylum Bacteroidota; class Cytophagia; order Cytophagales; family Spirosomataceae; genus Dyadobacter; species Dyadobacter chenhuakuii. Next base: position 3,676,687 of record NZ_CP098805.1, read on the forward strand.
TCACAGCAATATGTTGCGAAGCCGTGTTCATAAAATCTTCCAGTGCCTTTTTTACCTCTTCATTGGTAAAATCAAAATAGGGGCTCCGAAACTGTTCTGCGTTACTTCTCCAGGCGTCAAATAACCGGTTCAAAATTCCAAGGTTTACTTGTCTTACGGGCGTGAGTTTCAGTAATCCGGCTCCTGAGATCGTATCCTGGTCCCGGTACATCTCATTTAAGATCGTTGTGGTGAACCTGGCAGCGTATTGGTTGAGTGCAATTAAATTCAAATTATCCGGCATAACGAATAAGAGCTTTTGATAACGTCTGTGTTTAAAAAAAATGTGCTTGATTTGTAAAGATAAAGAAATTTGCCTGTTCGGCAGCCCCGTATCCCGTCAAACATGTTCATAGAACCATCGCAAAGGAAAGAAAACGAGAGTCCGCGAACCGGCTGGATCGAAGTGATCTGTGGATCAATGTTTTCCGGAAAAACGGAGGAATTGATCCGCAGACTGAACCGCGCCAAAATAGCCCGGCAACGGATACAAATTTTCAAGCCTGCGTTGGATAAACGCTATCACGAGGAGAACATTGTTTCTCATAATGACAATTCGATCCGCTCTATTCCTGTCCAGACATCCCTTGAAATCCTGGACCGGGCCGAAAACTGTGAGGTGGTCGGCCTGGATGAAGCGCAATTTTTTGATGAGAAAATTGTGGAAGTATGCACATTGCTGGCGGACTCCGGCAAGCGGGTGATTGTGGCTGGATTGGATATGGATTATGCGGGAAAACCATTCGGATGCATGCCTCAGCTGATGGCTGTCGCGGAATATGTAACCAAAGTGCATGCCATTTGCATGGTCTGCGGGGAAGTTGCCTCCCATTCCTACCGGCTTTCCCCGTCTAACGAACGCGTTTTATTAGGCGAAACCAATCTTTATGAGGCACGGTGCCGCCGCTGCTTTAATTTGGGTGAACAAGTATGAAAACCAGGAACTGGCTTATTGCTTCTCTGGCGCTGAATGCATTTCTGATCGTGTCAATTTGCGTTTTCTCATACATTTATCGTGATAAGATTATGCAAAGATTTGTTGCCATGAAAGGAAATCCGACCATTGTCATGTATGGAAATTCGATCACCGCACAGGGAAAATGGACCGCATTACTGGACCGGACGGATGTCCTGAACAACGGACTGCCCGGCATGAGCACTTATCACTTCCTGCAATTGCTTCCCACACATGTTACTAACCTGCATCCGAAGATATGTTTTGTAAAAGGCGGCATTAATGACATTACAGTCGGCGTTTCGCAGGAGCGAATGCAGGGCTACTATCAGGCTATTCTTGACAAAATAATAGAAAGCAAAATCATCCCCGTCGTCACGCTGACTGTCTATGAGCAAAATGATCCCGTTAGCAAAAAGGAAGTAGATACATTAAACGACTTCCTGATTAAATATTGCCAGGAAAATCAAGTTGCTTACATTGACCTCAATCAGTTTATTTCAGATTCAACGGGGCTGAAAGTTGAGTATGCTGTTGATAAAACGCATTTGAACGAGAAGGCTTATGAGATCTGGGGACGGGAGATTAGGAAGGTTTTGAAGGAAAAGGGAATTTGATCAAACATTATAAAACCAAAAACGGCCGCTTCTTTCGAAACGGCCGTTTTTGGTATGCTATCTTAAATCCTAAACATTCACCTGGTTCATCACCTCGGTTTGCTTGCGGATTGATTCCATGTGAACAAGTTTGAAAAGCTCGTCGACAAGGTTTGGATATAAATTCATGCTCTTGCCCCATCCTGCGCGCGTTTCCAAAACTTCACGGAAACGGTCAACCTGGTAAGCGGCAACGTTGTTATCGCGTTTGTATTCGGCCAATTTCTCAACCAAAGCCATGCGGTTTGCCAATGTTTCAAGCATTTCGCGGTCCAGGTTGTCAATTTTGCCACGAATGATCTCTAATTGAGATTGGTAATCGCTGCCGTAAGACTCTTTACGAACGTGCAGGTCATGCAACATTTGACCAAGGGCAGCTGGCGTCAACTGCTGAGCAGCATCAGACCAAGCTTTATCCGGCTCGCGGTGTGATTCGATAATCAAACCTTCATAGTTCAAATCAAGCGCACGTTGTGCCAATTCATATAAGTAAGCACGTTTTCCGGCCATGTGGCTTGGATCACCGATAACAGGCAATTCAGGGAAAAGCGTTTTCAATTCGATCGCAATGTTCCACATTGGGGAGTTACGGAACTTCGTTTCCTGAGCGTTCGAGAAACCGCGGTGGATTGCACCCAATTTCCGTACGCCAGCCTGGTTCAAACGCTCCAAAGCACCGATCCACAATTGCAGGTCAGGGTTTACAGGGTTTTTCACCAAAACAGGAACGTCAATGCCTTTCAAAGCATCCGCAAGTTCCTGAACATTGAACGGGTTCACGGTTGTACGCGCGCCGATCCAAAGTATATCCACACCATATTTCAATGCTAATTCAATGTGCTGAGGATTTGCAACTTCAACAGCAACAGGCATTCCGGTTTGTTTCTTTACTTCCTGTAACCAGGGTAAAGCAGCTTCTCCCATGCCTTCAAAACTTCCTGGACGAGTCCTCGGTTTCCAAATTCCCGCACGGATTACGTGCGCAAATCCTTCCTCTTTGATCTGGATTGCGGTTTCTAACATTTGTTCCTCGGTCTCTGCGCTGCAAGGTCCGGCGATTACCAAAGGCTTACCTTCGGTATTGATCCAACTGCTTAACGGAAGGATATCTAAAGAAGCATTCATATTCAAAAACTTGTCCTTAATAAAAAATGATAATTGTAATATTTTGATCCGGTGTTATGCGTATTTCTGGGATTGACGTACATTTGATATAACAAAAGTCAATCAACTTCTTAATGCGTACTACTTTCTTCCAGTGATTTTAAGCAAAAACACTAAACTTTCACTTAGGAAAAACGTATAATTAAAAAATGGCATATCCTTCTCCAAAAGACGAAATACCTGTATTTTTTGAAGATACTTCCGTCGCATTTGCATCAAAATCAGACGCTCAACTACGTAAAACTTACTGGTTATTCAGCCTCATGAATCAGGCTCGAGTGGTAAATTTAGGCACTTTTTTTATAAAGCTTGCACTAAAACTTCACTTACCGATAAAAAATGTTATCCGTCTTACCATTTTTGAACAATTCTGTGGCGGTGAGACGATTAGGGACTGCGACCCAACCATTTCATTGCTCGGCCGGTCGGGCATTGGCACCATCCTGGATTACTCAGTGGAAGGTGAGGACGACGAAGCAAGCTTTGATGCTACAACGAATGAAATACTGAAAACGATCGATAAGGCCGCTTCCTCAGAAACGATCCCTTTTTCTGTGTTCAAGATTACGGGTGTTGCTTCCGCGGATCTGCTGGAAAAAATCCAGCGAAACGAGGAGCTTACGAGCGAGGAAGAGGCCGCATATGCCCGCATTCAGGAGCGTGTGGAGACATTATGCCGCCATGCACATGATAAGAACGTCCGCATTTTTGTGGATGCGGAAGAAAGCTGGATCCAGGGCATCATCGACGACCTGACCTACCGAATGATGCAAAAATTCAACCGCGAAAAAGCCATCGTTTACAACACATACCAACTTTACAGGCATGATACGCTGGAAGGATTGAAAAGTGCTTATCTCGCCGCACGGCAGAAAGGCTATTTCCTTGGCGGAAAGCTCGTTAGGGGTGCATATATGGAAAAAGAGCGGCTCAGGGCGAGGGAAAACGAATATTTTAATCCTATCCATGTTTCGAAGGAAGCAACGGACAGCGACTACAACGCAGCCATCGATTTCAGTTTAGACCACATCGAACACATTTCGATCTGCCTGGGCACACATAATGAATACAGCTCGCAATACTGTGCTGCCAAGATGAAAAAGCAGGGCATCAGCCGGAATGATGACCGGATCTGGTTTGCACAATTGCTGGGCATGAGCGATAACATTTCCTTTAATTTGTCGAAGGCGGGATATAATGTTGCCAAGTATGTTCCTTATGGCCCGATTGACGCTGTTTTGCCTTATCTGATCCGCCGTGCGGAGGAAAACACCTCTATTGCGGGCCAAAGCAGCAGGGAGTATCTGCTGGTTAAAAGTGAATTGAAGCGGAGGGGAATCGGTTCTTTATAAGTAACTTATTACTTTCGCATTCTTGAAATTGTCAATTGTTTGAAAAACGAATGAATCAATCCCGAAATCCAACGCCATATTTAGTTTTCAGTTTGCTGCTTATCGTGCTGGATCAGCTTTCTAAATTCCTGGTTTACAAATATATGGAACCTGGATTTTCCGGGCAGATCCCACTGATCGGCAATTGGCTGAAACTACATTATGTACTTAATCCGGGGATGGCGTTCGGCATGCAGCTGGGGCACGAATATGGCAAGCTTTTTCTGACATTATTCCGCCTTGTGGCCATGTGCGCCATTGGCTGGTATTTGATCCATTTGGCCCGCTCAGGCGCTTCAAAGGGATTGCTTTGGGCATTGTCGATGATACTTGCCGGCGCGGTGGGTAATGTAATTGACAGCACATTCTATGGCGTTTTGCTTAAAAATGCGCCTTACGGCTCTCCTACTCCCTGGTTTCATGGACAGGTTATTGACATGATTTTTGTTGATTTCTGGGAAGGGTTTATTCCGGAATGGATTCCTGTCTGGGGAGGACAATATTACTCTACACCGATCTTCAACGTTGCCGATTCATGCATTTTCATCGGCGTATGCAGCATTTTAATATTCCAGGGAAGCTTTCACTCGGATCATTCAGATGATTCAGATCATAAAGATGAGGATGAAACACCCGTTGAAACGACATTAAGCGCAACGGATGAGCACACAGACATTCCTTCCACTCCTGTTAAACTGGAAGATGACGAAACGAAAAAAGAGAGCTAAGGCTCTCTTTTTTCGTTTGATATGATCTTGATATTAATTCTCTTCTTTGGTTAGTGGCACAAAATCCTTAAAGGACTTTTTCAGTGCAGCATCTGTGGCTTCCTTCTTGCTTTCCCAATTCGCATCCAGTTCCAATGCTACCAAACCACTCAGGTTCATAAGCGCTTTGAATTCGTCGAGTTTACGGATAAAATCAGGTGTCCTCCGCGCAGATTTCTGAGCATATTCACGGGCAAAAACATCTCCTTTATTTTGCAGCTCATTTTTCTTTTGCAATACGTAATTAAAACGATCTAAAAGTCCGTTCGTGGACTTACCGATCACCTCAGTTGCCTCCAATGTTCCAACCGTCGCAACCGTCGTCCCGCCAATGGTTGTAATGTAACCACGGGCTTTTCCCTTATCGTCTGTAAACTGTGGCGCCAGCCCGGTCGTTGCTCCTAGCGAAGCATTTAGCAAGGATCTGCTCCTCTTCCCGCGTTTCGCTTTGGAATACGCTTTTTTCAGGTAAATTTCCTTCTCCTGCATTTGCTCCAGAAGCCCCCATGCATTCACGAGTGCGCCCTTGTATAAGCCGTATACATATGCGTCACGAAGACTTTCATCCACAGTATTTTTAATCACAAAGCGGATCGTCTTCTCCTTTTTGTTCTGCGCCTTGTCCATCACGTAAAAAATGATGTTAAAGGAAAGAGTATCAAACGGATCTTTTACAAAATCATAACCCGGCTCCCATATGAACTCGTAACTGGTAGGCGCGTTTTTTACCAAAGCTTCCTTGGGAACATTCTTATTTTCAGAAATGAATGCAAATGTGGAAATGTCGTCTTCTCCGTTTGGATCGGACAATGCGAACCGCAGGTTAATGCGGTTGTTTTCCGCGCTCCTGATCGTGGAAACCTGCGGCACAATCGTAAAGTCCGGTGCCAGGTCCATTTGCGTAATGTTCAATCGCAACCTCCCTTTTGTCCGCTCTTTGGACGGCTGATCTTCTACATAGAACTCAACATACTTAGGCGATTCCTTCAAAATATTAAACTGCTTGGTAGAAGGCTCCCAGACGATTTCACCTGCTGCCGAAAGCTTCATTCCCTCAGGCATTTCTTCCAGAATGGGAACAAAAACAACGGGATCACCATCCGGATCACGGACAGAGTTCATATCGATCTGGTAGGTGTTCTGAGTTCTGTATTGAATGTAGAAAGGCTTTAATTCGTCAACTTGCGGAGGGCGGTTCACGTGCATGACTTTAAAAACCACCTCTCGGGAAGCACTTTCACCCGATGTGCTCTGTGCTTCAAACACAACCGGAAAGGATTTCGAAGTATTGATCCGGTCAGCAATGTCGTAACCCGGAGTCCAGATGAAATGCCCGAGCGAGTCAAACTTCATCTCTTTAAGATAACCGGTAGAAATACTATATCGCACAGAATCGCTTTTTCCACCTTTGGTCTGAAGATGAAAATTGATCTCCTTCCCTTCACTCAGCACATTCCATTCGGATTCATTCGGGAAAACAATCTGCAAGGGGCCTGTTGCAGAACTCTTCATATTATCCTGCCCCTGCGCCTTTGAGAATAAGAAAACGGCCGTCAGAAGTATCAGTATTTTATGAATATGCTTTGTAATCATAACTTCCAAAATATAATTAATTCCATGTGTCGAGAAACCCTTTGAGTCTAACGCAAAACTAGCAAATACTATATAGAAAAGCGTTTTGAATAATTTTTAAATTGATATTTGAAAACGGAAGCCCTGCTAATCAGATTGATTTTGGACATTTCAAATAATAGTGCAGTGTAAAAACGTCGGCCTTGCTAAATACAAATACCGGAGGGAGCCATTTTAAAGACTACCCTCCGGTATTTTAAGTTCAAAGAAGCTGCTACTATTTTTTCTTTGGCGTCGTAGCCGCAGGTGTTGTAGCTGGTGCTGCTGCGCCTGTTTTTGCAGGTGCTGCTACTGGTGCAGCTGTTCCCGGCTTCGCTGCCGCAGGAGCTGCTGCTTCGATTTTGTCAGGATCCACACCCAATTTTCTTAGGATAAGATTGGTTGCATTGTTGTCTTCAGAAGCTGCAAACAAGATGATCGGTGTTGTTCCAGCGCCTGCATCCATGTTCAGGATGTAAAGGAATCCGCTTTCTTTTCCAACTTCCTGGATGGCGTTGTTAACCTTCGTCAAGATCGGTTCAAGCAATTGTTGCTGCTTAGTCTGCAAAGACGTCTGAGCATTGTTTTGCATTTCCTGAATTCTTGTTTGCAGGTTTTGCAATTCTTTTTCTTTATCTGCACGGATAACATCAGTCATGTTAGCGCCATTTTTCTGATAGGCTTCATACTTCTCCTGTGCTTCCTTGTATGTTTCTCCTAACGCTTTATCCAACTGAGCCTTTGTAACTTCAAGCTGGTTCTGCATTACTTTACTTTCTGGTAACTTGCCAATTATATAATCAACATTGGTATAACCGATTTTAGTAAGTCCGCTTGCAGGAGTTGTTTGTGCTAACAGAGGGGTTGTAATAATGGTCATTACGACCAAAAAAGCTATCAATTTTTGTTTCATTGCTTTGTTACTTAAGTTTACTGTTTGTACTTTTTTGTTTTGGTGAGTTTTGTGTCGGGGCCTGGACGGGTGGCTGCTCTGCCTTTCCTACTTTCTCTTCCGCAGCTGCTTTTGTTGCTTTTGGATTAATACCAAGCTCCTCCATCACATAATCCGAGTAATCGTGCTTGGGATTTGTATAAAGCATGCCTACATCGCTGGACTTATCAAACATAAAATCGAGCCGGCGCTGGCTGCAAACTTTGGTAACTGCTCGCTGCACTTTTTCAAGGACAGGCTTCATCAATTCTTTCTTCTTCTGAAAAAGAAGTCCTTCCATGCCAAAGATCTTACTATTGTATTCTCCGGCTTCGAGTTCTTTTTCCTTAATCTCGCTCTGTCTTTTCCGTTTTAAGTCTTCGGTGAGCAGGATCTCCTCAGCCATATAAGCACGCTGCATGCGATCGACTTCTAGAAATTTATCCTGGATCTCTTTGGCCCACTTGTCAGAGAACTTCTTCATCTCTGTTTGTGCCAATTGGTACTCAGGCATTTTACTGGTGATGAATTCCATGTCTGTGTAACCTATCTTTTGCGCCCAGGACGCTGATCCACATAGAATTGACAAAACTAGTAAAATAAAAAACTTCTTCATGCCAGGGAGCTAATAATTTGCAAACTTCTTAACGAAACTACAATCAGAAATATTATCTGATCTGCTGACCAATCGTAAAATGGAATTGTGGTCCGCTTCGTTTCTGTTCTCCCTGAATTTTATCAAAACCGTAACCCCAGTCAATTCCCAGAAGTCCGAATGCAGGCATAAATATACGTGCTCCTACCCCTGCTGAACGTTTCAAATCGAATGGGTTGAACTCTTTATATGTTCCCCAGTTATTTCCACCCTCTGCGAAACCTAATATAAAGATCGTTGCTTGCGGGTTCAGTGAAACCGGGTAACGAAGCTCCATTACATATTTGTTATACACAATTCCACCTCCTGATGCCGGGAAGCCCTGCTCGTTCTGTGGTCCTACTTTCTGATCCTGGTAACCACGCAAACCGATAATGTCCTGGTCAGCAAGTGAGAATGAACCTTGACCTGCCAGACCAGATCCACCCACGATAAAGCGGCCGAACGGGCTGTAACCAACTTTGTCTCCATAAGCTCCAAGGAAACCCATGTGCGTACGAGCGCTCAATACAAGCTTTCCTGTGATGGTTGCATAATAGCTGGCGTCAAACATCCATTTGTGATATTCTACCCAACGATATGTGTCGGTCTTGTCTGTGAAAGTCTTCTTCCTGAATGCTGAATAAGGCGGCGTGAATGTTCCGCTCAAAGAAATGTTGCTTCCGTTTCTTGGAAATTGGAAATCGCTAAGGGTATTTCTGGATATCGTTGTGTTGAACGAAATATTGTTTGATACACCATTGCTATATCCAATCCGGAATATATCAAGATCATCCAGTCTGTATCGCTGATAGGACAGCGAATGGGTCATAACAAGATTGCGATCCGGTTCCTTAAGACGGCGACCAAGCGATAAAGTAATTCCATTATTGAAATACCCGCCGCGGTAGCTCAGACCTCCGTTACCTTGGCCCAAATTGTTATAAAAAGAACGTGGATCTGTCATCCGGTAAACTGTGCGCTGTAAGGACACACCAAAGTTAATCGGTTTCTTGCCGCCAAGCCATGGTTCACTGAATGATAGCGAGTAGGTCTGATACTGCTTTCCGTTCGCCTGGAAACGCAACGATAGTTTCTGACCGTCACCGGAAGGCAATGGCCGCCAGGTTTCACGGTTAGGGATGTTTTTCAGTGAGAAGTTATTGAAAACCAAACCAAGCGTTCCAACGAAACCAATGTATCCACCCCATCCACCGGATAACTCGATCTGGTCAGAAGGTTTTTCTTCTACAGTGTATTCGATATCTACCGTTCCGTCCTGCTGGTTGGGGATCGGGTTGATCTGAATTTTCTCAGGGTCGAAATAGCCCATTTGGGATAATTGACGCTGCGTGTTGATAATCTCTGTTTTACTGAATTTCTGTCCTGGCAATGTGAAGAGCTCCCTTAATACCACGCGGTCGCTGGTTTTGGTGTTACCATTCAGCAAAATGCGGTTGATCGTTGCTTGCTTTCCTTCGAACATTCTTAATTCAACGTCGATAGAATCGCCTTCAACAGCTTTTTCCGTAGGCTCAATGCGGAAATACAGGTAACCGTCATCCATATAAATGGAGCTAACGTCGGCACCAGGGATACCATTGATCTTTTTGTCTAGTTCTTCTGGATTGTAAACGTCGCCCTTCTTAACACCCAGACGCTCACCCAGGTAAGCAGATGTATAAAGGTAATTCCCGGACCAGGTGATGTCGCGATAGAAATACTTAGTTCCTTCGTCAATCTTCATGACAATGCTGATCGTTTCATCACCATTTTTAATGGAGTCGAATTCAATCGTTGCGTCGCGGTAACCGTTTTTACGATAATAGGCGATGAGTTTTTCCTTGTCTTCGTCGTATTTTTTAGGAATGTATTTGGATGGGTTGAAAAGACGGCCAATTCTTTTCTGTTTGGTGCCTTTCATTTTGCGTTTGAGGATTTTATCGCTCACCGCCGTATTTCCCTGAATGTCGATCTCCTCGATCTTAACCTTCTTCCCTTTTGTAATGGTGAAGTTAAGCGTAGCCTGTCCTCGCGTTGAATCAGGGATTTGCAACACCTTTACTTTCGTGTTGTAAAACCCTTTATCCATATAATACTTCTTGATAACAAGCTGGGTGTTCTTGATTACGGTTGGCGTAATAACGCGCCCTTTGATCAATTTCACCTTATCATTCAATGTTTCGCGTTCGCCTTTGCGGATGCCTGAGAAGGAAACTTTGTAAAGTCTTGGACGCTCTTTGATGTGAATGTTCAACCAGATCTTTTCGCCTTCCACTTTCGTAGCAATGATCTCAACATCATTCAATGTTCCGAAATCCATCATTCTTCTGATCGACGACGGGATTGCTGGTCCCGGAACGCGGATTTTATCGCCAGGTTTCAAGCCTGAGATCGAAACCATGGAATTAGGGTCCAGGAACTGGGTTCCTGAAACAGTCACTTCTGCAATTGTAAATTCTTTTGGATTAGCCGGGTCAATGCCCAAATTGGCGGCAGCAGAAGCAGGTTTTGATCCAGCAGCTCCCAGCCCGACCTTTTGTGCATTTGCTGAAAAACACCAGCAAAGCAGGATCAATGCTAAAATACTTTTGAGGTGTGCTAATGATCTATTCAAATTTTTCACAAGGTTCATATTATTACTTAGCACTATTCGCTTTGATTTGTTCACCAGTTTTGCCAAAACGACGCTCTCTGTTTTGAAAGGCGGCAATCGCTTCATATAAATGTTCCCGCCTGAAATCCGGCCAGAAAAGGTTTTCGTAAAAATACAGCTCGGCGTAAGCAAGCTGCCATAAAAGGAAATTGCTGATCCTGTGATCACCGCCCGTGCGCAGCATCAGGTCCACTTCCGGGCGGTTTTGGGTTGCCAGATTCGCAGCCAGCATTTCTTCGTTGATCTCCTCCGGTGCAATCACACCATTCTTTACATCCTCCGCAATCTTCCTCGCAGCCTGGGTAATGTCCCATTTTCCGCTGTAACCCAGCGCCAGGATCAGGTTAAGGCCTGTATTTGCCTTTGTAGCCTCAACAGCTTCCGCCAATGTTCTGCGGCAGCTCTTTGGCAGACTTTCCGTGTCACCGATCGTGTCCAGCTTTACATTGTTCTTGAGCATAGTAGGCAGCTCATTTCCAATAGACTGAACCAGTAATTCCATCAAAGCCCTTACTTCAAACTCGGGACGGGCCCAGTTTTCGGTGGAAAATGCATAAAGTGTCAAAAACCCGACACCTAGTTCCGCACAACCTTCGGTTACTTCCCTAACGGCCTTGATCGCGTTGCGATGGCCGAAAATGCGCGCTGCTCCCTGGTTTTGGGCCCATCTTCCGTTACCGTCCATGATAACGGCGATGTGCTTTGGCAGATTGCCCGTATCAATGAGCTCCTTCATTATTCCTGACCCCTTTAACCTTTTTTAACAAAAACAAAATGAACTACAGCGAGGATCTTTTCAAGTAAGATCAAAATTTAAAACTTCCCGCTTTTTTAAAGGGATCACTTTGTACATCATGATACGCAGGAATGCAGCATTCTGTGTCGAAAACTAAAAAAATATTAGTCTTAGCTTCGTCTCAAATTGCTATAAACCTTCTGATGAACAGTTGATTAACCTCAAAAATAGTAATGGAATTTAAAATCAGGGCGCAATTTAGGAATAAGTATGCCCTCTTCAAAATCATTATTTTGTGTCCGGGGACGTAGTAACCCGATTAATTATCAAGAAGATGGCGGATTGCTTCTCCGTATGTGCTGCCGCTTGTGAGCTGGGATGCCTTGCGGTCGCGCATGATAATGACATACTTGCTGTTGAAATGTTTTTGGATTTCTTTGATGTGGTGGGAATTAACGATCCCGGCGCGGCTAATGCGCAGATATTGCTTGGGAAGCTTCTCTTCCAGGGATGTCAGCGTATAATTGAGCAGATATTTTTGTCCGTCTAATGTGTTTAAAAAAACATACTTTTCCTCTGCTTCGAAATGGGTGATCTCGGTCAGCGGAATGAGCAAGATCCGGTCGCCTGATTTCACCGACAATGAGAAGATCTCTCTTTTCGGTTTCATTTCCTCTAACAGCCTGAGCAGGTTTTCGGAATAGGGATTTACCGTGGCGAGATTGTTGGCGCCTGCTTTGGTAATGTTGCGGATCTTCTCAATGGTCTTAACCAGCCGCTCATTCTCGACCGGTTTTAGCAAATAATCAACAGAATTTTCCTCAAAAGCACGGATCGCATACTGATCGTAGGCCGTTGAAAATATCACCAGCGGCATCTTGGTCAGCTTAGCGAGCATTTCGAAACCATTTAAAAGGGGCATTTCAATGTCCAGGAAGATGATATCAGGACTATGCTTGTCAATCTCGACCAACCCTTCTGCGCCGTTTTTTGCTTCGGATACAATGGTGAAAACGTCATTGTGTTTTTCCAAAAGCCTTCGAAGCCGGCTTAATGCCAGCGGCTCGTCATCTATGAGGATCGTTTTCAGCGGGAATTGGGTCATGGCCTTGATGTTGATTTTGTATAATAGCAGATTTTTGAATCGAAATGTTGACCGATTTGCGCGGCTCATTATGCAGTTCCAGACGCGCCGCATCGCCATAAAGCAATTTTAATTTGTCCTGAATGCTCCTCATTCCATATCCGGCGCCCATTGTTTCAGAAAACGGCGGGCCATTGTCGTGCACACATAAATGCAGCCACTCGTCTTCTTCGTAAATGCGAACCACAATTGCGCCTTGTTCGGCCAGCTTAGCAACGCCGTGCTTGATTGCGTTTTCCACGATGGGCTGTAAAATGAATTTGGGCACATGCAATTCTTTTAATGCAGGATCGGTCACCTCAACGGTAAATCTGAGGCGCTCCCCAAACCGAACTTTCTCCACCTGCAAATAAGTGGCAACCATTTCCAGTTCATTCTCGATTGTATCAAAGTAATCGTTCGTTTTTCTTCCGGTCGTGTATCTGAACAGTTTGGAAAGCAACAGTGTCATTTCCTCGGCCTTATCGGGATCCTCATGGACGAGGCTGGCAATGCTGTTTAAGGAGTTGTATAAAAAATGAGGGTTAATGCGTGCCTGCAATGCATCCAGCTCGGCGCGCGTTTTCAGCTTTTCCAGGTTTAGTAATTGAAATTCCTGATCGGAAATCTTCCTGGAAATCTGTTTGCCTTCGCGGCTCAGAAAGTAGAAAATATTGGCAACAATGATCGGGCCCCACATATACCAATACCAGGGCGCATTCTGAGCTGCTTCATTGGGATAAAGATTCCTGTAATTGTCTACCAGCGTTACGCCAAAAAGAAAATAGACGGCTATTGCAAGCAAATTGTTCATTATGAGCACAATTACAGACAAAATTACGTGCCTAAGAATGGTTCGGGTAATGAAAACGTCGAGCCATATGGTGATTCCCTGGGTTAGCAGAATGGTAAAAACCCCCGCTATAACATTTTGGGAAACCAGATATTGATAGAGCTTGATCCGGACGGGCTCATTGGTGAAGTAGATTTCAGCAGTAAAATAAGAGATCGCATTGATCCCGTATAACACAGTGGCTCCCAGGATAACAGCGACCACTGTCCCTATCCAACCCTGGTTTTGAATGATGCCAATGAGGTTAAGATCACGCCAGTTAAATGATTTTTCTTGTGAGGTAAAACTGAAATTGGCCCCCTCCACCCTGGCGCCTGTGAGGTCAACATCGGTTAAGCTGCTGAAACTCAAATCGGCATTGCGCAGGTCGGAGTTCCGGAATGTGGTGCGGTCCAATGCAGCGAAACGAAGCTTCGCATTGCGCAGGTTAGCGCCATCGAAATTGATGTCTTTAAGACTTGAAAAGCTAAAATCCGCATTTTCAAGGTCCATATTACTGAAATCCCTTCCATCCAGTGATGATGCCGTCATCCGCAGACGCTTCGTTCCTTTTTCGTTCATAATTTAAGTGAAACGCAATGTTACTGATTACTCCGGGCTAGCATCCATTCTGTTCCTGATTCGTCAATCGATCCAGCATCCTTTAATAAGGCGCTGGTTTTCTCCGGATACTTAAAATAAAAAAGCTTCATGGCTAATAGACTTGTGTTACTTGTTTACACAAATCTATCAGCCATGAAGCCCTATGGTAAGCGTTTTCCGACGAACTGCTCATTTCGAATGTATGAACGCCGTTGCAACCGGAATGAAGAAGGAAGCTTAAAGCTCTTCCACAGTAATATTTTTCCAACGCACTTTAATGCCGCCACCATCGTGGATCTGCAATGCTATTGAACCATCTCCGGCGCCAATTTTAGCGTCTGTAAAATCAACCATTTGATTACCATTAAGATAAGTTTTAACATTATCCCCTACCGCACGGATTCTTAATGTGTTCCACTCGCCCATTTTCAGGAAACCTTCTTTTTCATCCGGGATTTGCACCAGCCAGTTACGACCGTAAGATTCGTAAATGCCGCCAGTGTCATGGTTTGGTGGCGCCACTTCAACCTGCCAGCCCGAAACTTTCGTTCCTGTAACCGTAGAGCGGAAAAACACGCCGCTATTACCATTTGCTTCTTGCTTGAATTGCAGGGAGAGGTCAAAATTCTTGTAAAACTTGTCAGTGGTGAGGTAGCCATATTGTTTATCCGGTCCGCTTTCGCAGATCAGCTCACCATTTTCTACATACCATTTTTCGGTCCCGTTAACTTTCCAGCCGCTCAGATCTTTCCCGTTAAATAACTTAACAGGCTTTTTCACTGGGTTAGGAACAGGAGCTGTGAACACAAAAAATGCGGAGTTCAGTAACAATATAGTCGCACAGAGCACTATAAGTTGTCGAAGTTTTAACATAATAAATTGGGGGTTAGGATTAAAAAAATTTCAATTAGAATTCCGTCAAAATACATTTTCCATTAGTTTTACGGAAATTAACCAATTGGAAAGCTATGAAAAAAAACCGTTTTGTAGGGCGTTGTCTGGCATTTTTTTTACTTGCAGTGCTGCCATCAGGAGTAATTATTTCCTGCACTGAGAAGAGTGAAGACATAGTAAAGGGCAAAACGATTACAGAAGTCATCATGGAGAATGAGCGTTTCAGCATTCTGAAAGATCTTATGATCTATGCCAAGATGAGCGACGGATTGCGGACCGGTGAAGTAACTTTTTTTGCACCTGACAATGCTGCCTTTGGCCGTGCCAATATTTTTTCTTCCTCTGTGTTGACGGCGATGCCGGAAGATTCGGTTCGAAAACTTATCAATAACCACATTCTTGGAAAACAGCGGCTTGATTATAAGAGTCTTAAAGAAGAAAAGAAGAAGGCGATTGGAGGCAAAGAACTGAGCATTACCAAAACGGACAGCATTTTCTCTGTAAACAGAGCGGACATTATCCTTTCTGATATCAGCGCTGCAAACGGGGTGATCCACATTATCGACAGCCTTGCCGTAAAATGATATAAAAGAAGAAGATTAAAAAAGATCGGCCCGGTTGAATGTTCAACCGGGCCGATCTTTTTGGTAACCGTGATGTTTAGAATTGCTCGATATGGGCAAAGAAGAAGTTTCCTTCGATAGCAGCGTTCTCGTCGGAATCCGAACCGTGGATGGCGTTGGCTTCCATGGATTTTGCAAACAATTTGCGGATAGTGCCTTCGTCCGCATTGGCAGGATTGGTAGCACCGATCAAAGTACGAAAGTCCGCAACGCCGTTTTCCTTTTCCAGGATCATCGGAATGATCGGGCCGGAAGACATATATTTACATAAATCATTGTAAAAAGGACGCTCTTTGTGCACTGCATAAAATTCTCCGGCACGTTCCGCGCTAAGCTGAGTTTTTTTAACAGCTACAATCCGGAACCCGGCCTCTTCAATCATTTTGATAATGGCTCCGGAATGTCCGTCCTTAACGGCATCCGGCTTAATCATTGTGAATGTTCTATTTGTTGGCATACTGTTGGCTAGAATTTATTTGCTGCAAAACTATGCATTTTTTCATTTTATATCCTCGCGCTTCGGTTTGCGCGGTGGCGCGCATGTTAAAACATAGCCTGATAACCAGCCTTTAGGGCACAACATTGAGCAAATCCCAACAGTTTTATTAATTTTGTGGGCTGAATACGAACCGAATTTTCTTCTTTCCGAATTAAGTAACTGTGAATCAAACCGTTGAAGAGCTTAGCTCTTTTTTATCCCACCCCCAAAAAATCATCATTACGATGCATCGTGACCCTGACGCTGACGCGCTGGGATCGTCATTGGGCTGGGCAAGTTATTTAATTAAAAAAGGACACGAAGTTACTGTCATCAGTCCGACGGATTATACGGCCAATTTACGTTGGTTGTCTGGCATTGAGCATGTTCTGGTTTACGAAAAGCAGACGGATCAGGTTAAATGCAAGGAGAAAATTGCAAATGCTACATTAATATGCTGCCTGGACTTCTCAGCGCTTTCCCGACTTAAAGATTTAGGAAGGATTGTGGAAGAAGCCACTGCGCCGAAGTTAATGGTAGACCATCACCTTGAACCCGAGCATTTTGCAAAATGGATGGTTTGGGATACTTATGCTGCTGCTACGGCACAGCTTATTTACAAGCTGATCAAAGAACTGGAAAATAATGCGCCGGTTACTGAGATCTTCGACATCCCCATGGCTGAATGCTTGTACGCCGGAATAATGACGGATACCGGCTCATTCCGACACGGTAATGTTACGCCCGAGGTTCATCTGGCCGTTGCTGACCTGATGCTCACGGGATTTGATTCCAGCCGTGTGCACCGACTTATTTACGACAATGCGCCACTCTCGCGTTTGCAATTTCTAGGTTACGTGCTCTCCCAGAAATTAGTGGTTTTACCCGAATACAGAACTGCCTACATGGTTTTGACGGAAGCGGAACTGCAAAAATTCAATTCCAGCACGGGAGAAACCGAGGGAATCGTTAATTACGGTTTGCAGGTTGAAAACGTAGTAATGTCTGCTATGTTCATTGAAAGAAAAGGTGAAGTGAAAATTTCATTCCGTTCGGTAGGCACATTCTCGGTGAGAGACCTGGCGAGCACCTATTTCAATGGCGGCGGACACAAAAATGCATCTGGCGGAAGATCGGAACAATCAGTGCATGATACAGTTGCCACTTTTCTAAATATTCTTCCGGAATACCAACAAGAACTTTTAAACGTTGACTAAGCTTAAATTTACTTCAAAAATCACATCATAATCTTTCCAATTAACACAATCCAATGAATTTAAAATCAATAGGTTACGCAATGGGCGTAACTATTCTAGCAGCGGCTTGCAACCAACATAAGACGCAGGTTACTGAATCCGGACTGAAATACCAGATTTTCGAGCACGAAGATGAAGCGAGAAAAGCCAAATTGGGAGACATTATGACATTCCACTTTGTGTTGAAAAACGGCAGCGATTCTACGCTTCGAGATACATATAAAGAAGGCACACCGCAAAAAATGGTTTTGCAGGCTCCTCAGTATAAAGGCAGTTTTGAAGAAGGACTTGCTTTGCTTGCAGCGGGAGACAGTGCTAAAATATCGATCAATGCAGATTCAATGTTTGCAAAAATCGGCCAGCCTATGCCTCCTATGATCAAAAAAGGATCTGATCTGAGCTTCACCGTGAAAGTGGTTAGTGTGCTTACGCCTGAGGAATTCCAGAAACAACTTGCCGAAGCTGGTTCCAAGCAAAAAGCGATCGATACGAAAATAATTGACGATTATATCGCAAAAAATAACCTGAAAGGAAAAGCGCAGAAGACAGCATCCGGCCTGGCTTATGTGGATGCCGTTCCAGGAACAGGCGACAGCCCAAAAGCAGGTGACAATGTAAAAGTGCATTACACAGGAAAATTGCTCGACGGCAAAGTGTTTGACAGCTCACAGACTGGCGGCCGCGGCCCTATTGACTTCCAGGTTGGTGTGGGAATGGTTATTCCAGGTTGGGAAGAAGGCATTATGATGATGAAAAAAGGCGGAAAACGCACATTGATCATTCCATCTGGCCTTGCTTACGGAGCTGAGGGATCGCCGGGAGCCATTCCTGCAAACTCGGTTCTGCTATTTGACGTTGAATTGGTTGATTTTGGGAAGGCGCCAGCACAGCAACAGCCTGGCCTGCCAACAAGGTAACTACCAGATATGAATTAAAACGGCTGCTTCACAAGAGTAGCCGTTTTTTTGTGTAAAATGCATTTTGAACATAACATTATAGCATGAAACTTTGCTTTGCCACCAATAATCTAAATAAGTTAAAAGAGATACAAGCATTGCTCGGTGACCAGTTTGAGCTTGTTACACTGAGCGACATTGGCTGTGAAGCAGACATTCCAGAGCCATTTGAAACAATCGCTGAGAATTCTGCTGCGAAGGCCAGATATGTCTGGGAACATTACGGCATCAACTGCTTTGCCGACGATACAGGACTGGAAGTCGCGGCGCTTAGTGGTGAGCCCGGCGTTCATTCGGCCTATTATGCGGGGCCGCAACGGGATGCTAATGACAATATGGATTTGCTGCTCAGCAAACTGGCTGCGCACAGTGACCGCAGCGCCCGGTTCCTGACGGTGATCACACTCGTGATGAACGGCGTATATCAGCAGTTTGCAGGAACGGTTGAAGGTAACATTATCACCGAAAAGAGAGGCAGCAATGGCTTTGGTTATGATCCTGTATTTATGCCTGCTGATCTGGAAAGAACATTTGCCGAAATGACATTGGAAGAAAAATCACAGTTAAGCCACCGGGCGCGCGCATTTGCCGGGCTGGTCAGCTTTTTGAAGCAACTATAATGTAACGAGTAAACATCATTTCTAAACAGCATTCAAATGGCGGACTTCAATGCAAGCGATTATCGCGTCGACGGGACCGAGAAATTCAGTATCAAAAAGGCCAAAACGCGCTTCAAGGACATTTACAAGGATAAGGAAGAATATGAATCCATGCAGGCGGAGTCGGCTAAGGAGCTGGATGTGCTGCAGAGTATGATGTACGCACATAATCGCTATGGCTTACTGGTCATATTTCAGGCGATGGATGCGGCCGGCAAAGATGGGACGATCAAACATGTGCTTGCAGGGGTGAATCCGGTGGGCGTGAAAATACATTCATTTAAAAGGCCTACGGAAACAGAACTGGAACATGATTATCTGTGGCGGAGTAATCTTGTGCTTCCTCAACGCGGAACGATCACGATCTTCAACCGCAGTTATTACGAGGAAGTGCTCGTTGCCAAAGTGAATCCCGAGATTATCACGCAATCGCAACGGTTGCCTGTTGAACTGACGGAGGACATGGACAAGCTTTGGAAACACAGATATTCGGATATTCGGAACCTCGAAAAATATCTTTACAGAAACGGCATCCGGGTAATCAAGTTTTTCCTGAATGTGTCGAAGGAAGAACAAGCTTCGCGCCTTATTGAGCGGATAGAAGACCCTTCAAAAAACTGGAAATTTGAGGAGCAGGATGTGAAAGTGCGCGGGCAGTGGAATGAATATATGCAGGCTTACGAAGATTGCATTAATAACACTGCTACAAAGAAATCGCCTTGGTATGTTGTTCCGGCCGATGACAAAAAGAATCTGAGGCTGACAGTGGCCAACATTATCGTGGAAGAACTTAAAAAGATGGATATGTCTTATCCGGAATCAGGCCCTGAGCGGTCAGAAGAACTGCATCACTTTATCGATGTCATTAATGCGCAGAACACTGAGGATTAAGCACAAAAAAGGCGGCTGAATAATCAGCCGCCTTTGATAGTTATGCATGGTGTGAATTCTAATTCTTATTTCTTGATAGTGAAGTTTCCACCACCAATTTTATAACCTTCTGCATACAATTCAACATTGTATTTCCCTGGACGGAATTGTGAGCTGTTGTCATACAACAATTCAACTTTCTGGTTATTGTTTTGGTAAGCAATAGACTCACGAGTTGTAAACTTAGATGGAGCTCCATCAACTTCAAACTCTCCTGATCCAGTTGCGTCATCAGCTACAACCGCTCCTTCAGGGTCAAGCACACGCACGTAGATGTCTTTCGATTCTTGTGCTGTCAACTCATTTTCAGGAAGCGTAAATACCATTTTGATTTTGTCAACACGGCTTGCTTTATATTCTTCTTTATCTTTCACCTTACCTCTTGAATTAACAGTAAGGATTTTCAGATTTGCAGCTTTCAATGCAGCAGCCTTTGTTACTTTGTCGCTAAGCTCTTTGTTAGCAGCTGTAAAAGTTACTACTGAATCAGTAAGTTCAGCCTGACGTTGTACCAATTTCTCACGCTCGCTGGTCAAACTTCCAACGTGTGTGCTTAAAGAGTCATTCGATGCAACCAATTTCTCGTTTTCAAGCTTCAATTGAGCGATCACCTCGTCTTTTTCTACCAGGAATTTCTCGTATTCCTTGATTTTGCCAAGATACTTGTTGGTCTCAACTCTCTTGCTTCTGCTGAAAGCTAATTTATCTGCTTCCAGTTTTTCTTTAACCTTAGTCAATTCTGATACGTCACCACCCAATTTTTCAATTTCAGCGATTTTCGCATCCAATACTGTCGAAATAGAATCTAATTTAGTTTTGGTCACAGCCAATTCTCTGGCTTTTTCAACAACCATTGTTTCCTGCTGAGTCAACTCATTTTTTTGAGTCGTAAACAAGTAGCCAAACATGGCCGTCGCAAGCCCAAGGACAACAACCATTGCCCAGGCGATACTTTGCTTATTCTTTTGTTCTTGTTCCATCGATTTAGAAAATTTATTAATGTGATTTAGTTTACATGTTGACAGGTTAAAAATTCACCTAGGGTCTACATGGATTTGATCTTAAAATCTCTAATTCTGTGCCGAATTGCCGATTCGGACCTATTGCAGGCGATTATAACATTCAATTTGTATATAAATAATACCAAAAAAGAGGCTCAGTAAGATACTGAGCCTCTTTTTAAATTATGATTTTGAATTTAGAAAATTAGGGCTGAACGGCTGTATGGGGGCCGGTTAATTAGAAAATTGGGTAATGTTTACCCAAAGTATGGAGTTACAGTACAAACAAACATCATTTTAAAACCCGCTATAATCCTATTTTTGCTGTAATATCAAAAGACTTGCGGTCCATGAACAAAAGCTTTTGATAGCCTTTAACCGAGTAACCGGAAACTTCAAGGAGATTATTCCGTCTGCTAGATGTCAGTTCAATAAGCTTTTCTGAACTATATATTCGGTTTTCAGAACGCAGCAGTGCTTTTACCAATACAGGTTGCTGCGTCGCGCTGTCCACTTTGATCATCAGATAACGCACTGGTAAGTTCTCTCCTTCCCTGATTTTATATTCGTAAACAGACGAATCACTTCGGGTCACCGAATAGCTTTTATTATATGCTGGCTTATTAATGTCGGCTTGCGCGAACAGTTCCAGCTCCTTTTTCCAGTTCGTCTCGATTCCAACGCGCAGTTCTTTTTTCCCGTCCAGTTGAACAGTCTTTGCCACCTTCGGCTTCGTCTCATTCAGATAAACGATTTGGTTTTCTACAAAGCCTTTAAGGTCATAATATGCCTTCTTTTCGTTCGGATCCGTGACAGATTCCCTGCAAGCGCTTAACATTGTCAGGCATATCAAGATATAGAGGAAGCTGCTTTTAAGAAACACCGGGCGGCCAGAAGAGTGTATTGATATAAAACGCATTGGTAATGTGGACTTTATCACGCAGAAGATCTAAAAAAACAGAGAGCCCAATGGACTCTCCGGTAAACAACATCATTATAGCTGGTTTAGTTTAGAGGATACTAACCCCTGTCATCTCAGCCGGCTTTGGAATTCCCATTAAGTCAAGAATTGTAGGTGCAATGTCGGCCAGCTTGCCGTCTTTTATCGGATTCTGATAATTATTATCGACCAATACGCAAGGCACCAGGTTCAATGAGTGGGCAGTATTGGGAGAGCCGTCGTCATTCAGCATATAGTCCGAATTTCCGTGATCGGCAATGATGATTGATGAGTAACCATGGTTTAAACCAGTGGTAACAACAGCCTGCACACATTGATCAACGGTTTCACATGCCTTAACCGCTGCTTCAAACACACCCGTATGTCCGACCATATCCGGGTTTGCAAAGTTAAGGCAAACAAAATCCACCTCTCCTTTTTCCAACTCAGGCACTATCGAGTCCCTGATGCCGAACGCCGACATTTCAGGTTGTAGGTCATAAGTCGCAACTTTTGGAGACTGGCAAAGTAAGCGGCTTTCACCCTCAAACGGCTTTTCGCGTCCGCCAGAGAAAAAGAATGTTACGTGCGGATATTTTTCCGTTTCAGCAATGCGGATCTGCTTTTTCCCCGCTGCTTCAAGCACTTCGCCTAATGTATTGTTGAGATTATCTTTATCAAAAATCACATCGACGCCTGTGTACGTATCATCATAATTGGTCATTGTGATGTATCTCAGGTTTAGCTTGTGCATATTCTGCTCATGAAAATCCTGTTGCGTCAGCACTTCTGTGATTTCGCGTCCGCGGTCGGTCCGGAAATTGAAACATAATACAACATCTCCATCTTCGATAACACCAATTGGCGTCCCGTCCGGATTTATTGCAACGATAGGCATGATAAATTCGTCAGTAACGCCTGTCTCGTAGGAATCTTTGATTGCTTTTAATACATCACCGGATGCTACATGCGCACCTTCGCCATGCACCATTGCGTCATAGGCAAGCTTCACACGCTCCCAACGCTTGTCGCGGTCCATTGCATAATAACGACCGGTTACGCTTGCAATGCGGCCAGTTGTCTGATCCAATGTTTGTTGAAGCTCTGTTAAAAAGCCTAAGCCACTCTTCGGATCACAGTCACGGCCGTCTGTAAATGCATGCACAAAGACGTTTGTCAAACCCCTGTCGGCAGCGATTTTGACAAGTCCTTTTAAATGATCGATGTGTGAGTGAACGCCTCCATCGGAAACCAAACCGATGAAATGCACTTTTTTGTTATTTGCTTTGGCAAAATCCAAAGCATTGGTAAGGACAGGTTCCTGACCTAATGTTCCTTCGGTAACAGCCAGGTTGATCTTTACCAGATCCTGATAAACGACACGTCCTGCTCCAAGATTGGTATGTCCTACTTCTGAATTTCCCATCTGTCCGTCGGGAAGCCCCACAGCCAGTCCGCTTGCAGCAAGTTTGCTGTGCGGATATTTCTGCATAATGCTGTCGTAAAAAGGAGTGTTGGCAGCTAAAACAGCGGAACGGCTCTCTTCGCCAGGTTGGGCAATTCCCCAGCCGTCCATGATTATAAGAATTACTTTTTTGCTCAATGTCTTAGAAATTAAAATATTAACACGCAATGGCCAATGGCGGGCTTACTCGCTTTTTTTGCCTTCGACCGGCTGATTTTTCTCGTCAACGATTACATATACTTCCTCGTTGGGCTTGCGCATCATGAAATTTTCACGCGCCCATTTTTCAAGCATTTTGGGATTACCAAAAACCTCATTCCGCTCCTTCTTAACTTCTTTGATCTTTCCCAACAAAATACCCTTTTCGTGTTCCAGTTCCTTCATTTTCATCCGGTTGGAGATCACGATCCGCATATTGTTATTGTCAAGGAAAAGGATCCAGACGAACCACGCCAGAAATGTGGCTATATAAAAGTTTTTGAGCGTCTGGAGCGACCAGAATGATCCTTTTTTCATAACGAAAGCGAGTGTATATACAAAAACCGGAGCATTAAGCTCCGGTTTTGATTAATGATATCAGAATTTCAATCCTGGGAAGTAAGCGTTTTCACCAAGCTCCTCTTCAATGCGAAGCAGCTGGTTGTATTTCGCCATACGGTCAGAGCGGGAAGCAGATCCCGTTTTGATCTGTCCTGTGTTCAATGCAACTGCAAGGTCAGCAATTGTTGAATCTTCCGTTTCACCTGAGCGGTGGGACATAATGCTCTTATAGCTGTTGCGTTTTGCAAGGTTAACCGTGTCAATCGTCTCAGTCAATGAACCGATCTGGTTTACCTTCACAAGCACTGCATTTGCAATTTGTGATTCGATTCCTTGTTGCAGACGGGTTACGTTTGTCACGAACAAATCGTCACCTACCAACTGGATTTTCTTGCCAACCGATTGTGTAAGCGTTGCCCAGCCAGCCCAGTCGTCTTCGTCCATTCCATCTTCGATTGAAATGATCGGATATTTAGCAACCCACTGTGTCCAGTAGTCAGCCATTTCATCCGAGCTTAGTTTCCGACCATCTGATTTCTTGAAGTGGTACAGTCCATCTTCGTAGAATTCAGAAACGGCAGCATCCATTGCGATGAAGATGTCTTCACCTGGCTTGTAACCTGCTTTCTCGATCGCCTGAATTACGATTTCGATCGCTTCTTCATTTGATTTAATGTTTGGAGCAAATCCACCTTCGTCACCCACGTTGGTAGAATATCCTTTGCTTTTCAAAACTGTTTTAAGCGTATGGAAAACCTCAACGCCCATTCTCAATGATTGCGAGAATGTATCTGCTTTCGCAGGCATGATCATGAATTCCTGGAAATCGATAGAGTTATCCGCGTGGCTTCCACCATTCAGAATGTTCATCATCGGAACCGGCAATGTGTTTGCATTCGTTCCGCCCACGTAACGATATAATGGAAGATTTGCTTCTTGTGCAGCAGCCTTGGCAGCAGCCAGAGAAACACCCAGAATTGCGTTCGCGCCCAATTTCGCTTTGTTAGGCGTTCCGTCCAATTCCAGCATGATTTTATCAATCAGATTTTGCTCAAATACTGAACAACCGATCAACTCAGGGAAAATAATATCGTTGACATTCTCAACGGCTTTCAAAACTCCTTTTCCTACGTAAACGCTTTTATCGTCATCACGAAGTTCAACGGCCTCATGCTTTCCGGTAGAAGCTCCAGACGGAACAGCAGCACGTCCTAAATAGCCATTTTCAGTACGAATATCTACTTCTATTGTTGGGTTTCCTCTTGAATCCAGAATTTGTCTTGCATGTACTGATTGAATCGTACTCATTTGCAGCTTGTGGTTTTGATTTAAAATAGAATTTTTTAACGGTACAAAATAACACAAAAAATCCTCTGCATTACAGAGGATTTCGATATTTTCAGCTCGCTCTTAACAATTTGATAAATTCATCAAACAGATAGCGCGAATCATGCGGACCTGGCGATGCCTCAGGGTGATATTGAACTGAGAACGCAGGATAATCCTTTCTACGAATTCCTTCAATTGTTTTATCATTCAAATTCACGTGCGTGATTTCAATATCAGGATGGTTTTCAATCTCATCCGGATTCACCGCAAAACCATGATTTTGCGAAGTGATTTCGCATAATCCTGTAATCAGGTTTTTCACCGGGTGGTTCAACCCGCGGTGGCCGTGGTGCATTTTATATGTGTTAATCCCGCTTGACAATGCAAGCAGCTGATGTCCCAGACAAATTCCGAAAAGTGGCTTGCTGGTTTTGATCATCTGGTTCACACTTTCTACTGCGTAAAGCATTGCAGCCGGGTCGCCAGGGCCGTTGGATATGAAGAATCCGTCGGGCTGCCAAGCCATTACTTCCTCAAAAGGCGTTTTTGCAGGGAAAACTTTGCAGTAACATCCGCGTGAGGTCAGGTTTTGCAGAATGCTTTTCTTGATTCCGTAATCCATAACCGCAATCCGGAACTGGCTGCCGGTTTCTTCTCCTACGTAGTAAGCGCTTTCTGTCGTTACTTCGGATGACAATTCGAGGCCATCCATTGAAGGAATTTTTTTCAATTCGGCCATCAATTCCTTTTCATCCAGGATTTCGGAGGAAATAATCGCATTCATTACGCCTCTTTGTCTCACGTGGCGCACAATGTGCCGTGTGTCGACATTACTTACGCCCACGATGTTGGCACGTTCAAAATACTCCTGCAATGAGAAATCAGCAGTGTCTCTGGAATAGATCGGGGAGAATGTGTTACAAACCATCCCGCGGATCTTTACCGAAGCCGATTCTTCCTCGTCTTCCAGCTGAACCCCGTAGTTGCCGATGTGCGAGTTGGTGTTAACAATGATTTGACCATAGTAGGAAGGATCGGTATAAATTTCCTGATATCCTGTCATACCTGTATTAAAACAAATTTCCCCGCCGGTGGTCCCGCTTATTCCCAAAGCAAGTCCTCTATAAGCTGTCCCGTCTTCAAGTAATAACAGAGCTTCCTTTTTTTGACCCATTTTCTTGCTAAATCTATTGTTTGTCAAATGTTGTTGAGCGATTGCCCGGGTATTTTTAAACTGCGGTGCAAAATTATAAAATTTTACCCATAAAAAAGGGTTAAACGAAACGTTCAACCCTTTTCCATATATTCTTAATGACTATCCAAAACTATTCCTTTTCAGTAGTAGGTGCTGGTGAATCATTGTTTTCAGCTGTTTCGTCAGCAGCAGGCTCGTCATTTACGGGTTCTGCTTCTGCAACCACAGGATGATCTTCTTTTTTAACAGGAGCAGCTGCTACTACTTCTGAGCCTTCTTTCTTCGCTCCACCTCTTCTGCTACGTCTTGTTTTTGCAGGTTTGTCAGCATTAGCAAGAAGCAATGCGTCGTTGAAATCTACAAGTTCAATCAGTGCCGTTTCGGCAGCATCACCAAGTCTGTTTCCAAGCTTAATGATCCTTGTGTAACCACCTGGGCGAGATGCAATTTTGTCAGAAACAACACCGAAAAGTTCTTTTGTTGATTCCTTATCATTCAGATAAGAGAAAACAACCCTTCTGTTGTGGGTAGAATCTTCTTTAGCGCGGGTTAGCAAAGGCTCAACGTATTTACGAAGTTCTTTTGCTTTCGCTAATGTTGTTTCAATTCTCTTGTGGATAATCAATGAGGAAGCCATGTTTGAAAGCATCGCCTTGCGGTGAGATGCTGTTCTTCCCAAATGATTATCTTTCTTACCGTGTCTCATTGTTTTGTTGTTTAGTTGCTTCGAGCGGCGGCTAGCGCGCTACAGAATACAGACTTATTATGGAATTATTTATCAATCTTCGTCCAAACGGTATTTGGCAACATCCATTCCAAATGTGAGTTGTTTGTCAGCTACAAGCTGTTCCAACTCAGTAAGAGATTTTTTACCAAAATTGCGGAATTTCATCATGTCTGAAATTTCCAGTCTAACCAGATCACCCAGTGATTTTACGTCAGCTGATTTCAAACAGTTGTAAGCACGTACAGAAAGGTCCAGCTCAGACAATGAAGTCTTAAGCAGTTTTCTCATACGCAACATTTCTTCATCCACCTGATTATCTTCTTCTGCTTTCTGCTTCTCAAACGTCATTGTTTGATCCGAGAATAGCATGAAATGTTGAATCAAAATGTTTGCAGCACCTTTCAATGCATCCTCAGGGTGGATAGAACCATCTGTCTGGATATCGATTAAAAGACGCTCGTAATCTGTACGTTGTTCTACACGTGTATTTTCAACACTGTATTTAACGTTTTTAATTGGCGTATAAATAGAATCCACTGCGATGTATCCGAACGGCAACTCGTTTGCACGTGGCTCATCAGCAGGAACGTATCCTCTTCCTTTGTCCAAAAGCAGTTCCATTTCGAACTCCTTCTGGTCATCAATATGGCAAATAACCTGATCCGGGTTTAAAACTTCAAATGCGTTGGTAAACTTGCCAATGTCACCCGCAGTTATGACAGATACATTTTTAAGGTTTACAACGATTCTACTTTCGTTCAGATCAGAAACTTTTTTAAAACGAACCATTTTAAGGTTCAGGATGATTTCTGTTACATCCTCAACTATACCTTCGATAGAAGAAAATTCATGAAGAACACCAGGGAACTTCACGCTCGTAATGGCATAACCCTCCAAAGATGAAAGAAGTATTCTACGTAATGCATTACCAATGGTTACGCCGTACCCTTTCTCTAAAGGCTTAAACTCAAACAACCCGTGAAAGTCGTCTGCTTTTTCCATGACGACCTTATCAGGCATTTGGAAAGCTAATATTGACATAGTCCTTGCTCCTTTTATAGTAGTAAATGATAGTTGATCACGCTACCGTTACCTTTGCGATCGCAAAATTGCCGTTACCGGCTAAAAGCACGCCTGGTAAACTAGGCGTGCTGTAATATGAAGATTATTTAGAATACAATTCAACGATAAGCTGCTCGTTGATGTTTTCCGGGATTTGCTCGCGTTCCGGGAAGGTTACAAACTTACCTGTCAATTGCTGACCATCCCACTCCAACCAGTTGAATCCTTTTGAGCTGTGACCAGCAAGGCTTTCTGAAACTGATTCAAGAGACTTGGATTTCTCACGAACTGTAACGATTTGTCCAGGACGAAGAGAATAAGAAGGGATGTTTACAATTTCACCATCAACAAGGATATGTTTGTGGGAAACCAGCTGGCGTGCAGCACGTCTGGTTGGAGCGATGCCCAAGCGGTAAACTGTGTTATCAAGACGAGCTTCGCAGTATTTCAACAGGTTTTCACCAGTGATACCTTCTTTAACCGAAGCTTTTTCAAATAGGTTACGGAATTGTCTTTCAAGAATACCGTAGATGAATTTCACCTTCTGCTTTTCCATCAATTGCAAAGCATACTCTGATTTCTTAGAGCGGCGACCCTTTCCATGAACTCCTGGAGGGTAATTTTTCTTAGCAAGCGCTTTGCTCGGGCCCATAATGGGTTCTCCGTAACGTCTTGCAATCTTAGATTTGGGACCTGTATAACGTGCCATTAAAAACTTGTTGTTTTACTTAATTGATTAAAAACCATTCTGTAACCCCAGTGTCCAAATTACGAATGGGCATTCTAATTGAATACTATACTCTCCGACGTTTTGGAGGACGGCAACCATTGTGTGGAAGCGGAGTAATATCTCTGATCGTGGTTACCTCTATTCCAGCATTCTGGATGGTACGGATTGCAGACTCGCGGCCTGATCCCGGTCCTTTAACAAACACCTCAGCTTTACGCATTCCCAGGTCGAAAGCAACCTGAGCACAGCTTTGAGCAGCTGTTTGCGCAGCATACGGAGTGTTCTTTTTAGAACCACGGAAGCCCATCTTACCGGCAGATCCCCAGGAAATTACCTGGCCGTTGTTATTTGTGATAGAGATGATAATGTTGTTGAAAGAAGCCTTGATGTGTACCTGACCCACCGACTCTACAACTACAACTCTCTTTTTAGCTTTATCTTTTCTTTTATTTTGTGCCATTGCTTATGGATAGAAATGTGGTTTTACCCACTGCTCACTGATTATTTAGTAGCCTTTTTCTTGTTCGCGATTGTTTTGCGTTTACCCTTACGAGTACGAGAGTTGTTCTTTGTCCTTTGTCCGCGCAATGGTAAACCTTTACGGTGACGAAGACCTCTGTAACAAGCGATATCCATTAAGCGCTTAATGCTCAGTTGAACTTCTGACTTAAGTGCACCTTCTACTTTATATTCACCTGCTATAACCGCGCGAACTGCACCTGACTCATCATCATTCCAGTCAATCACCTTTTTATTGATGTCAACTCCTGCTTTTTCCAGAATTTTTTTCGCTGAACTGCGTCCAATTCCGAAGATATAAGTTAGTGAGATTTCGCCCCTTTTACGGTCGGGAATATCAACTCCTGAAATACGTGCCATAATGATTAACCTTGTCTTTGTTTATACCGTGGGTTCTTCTTGTTAATAACATACACTTTACCCTTTCGGCGTATAACCTTGCAGTCCTCACTGCGTTTCTTTACTGATGCTTTGACTTTCATCTCGAATGTTACTTGTTGTTAATAATGAGGTGATCTTCTCCTTATTTGTACCGGTAAGTAATTCTTGCCTTTGATAAGTCGTAAGGAGACATTTCCAACTTAACACGGTCGCCCGGTAATATCTTTATATAGTGCATTCTCATCTTTCCTGAAATGTGTGCAATAACTTCATGCTTATTCTCTAAAATTACACGAAACATTGCATTGGAAAGCGCTTCTAAAATTACTCCGTCTTGTTCGATTGATGCTTGTTTTGCCATTCGTAGCGTTAATTACATTACTTCAACCATAAGGCTGGTGTTGGCCGTCACTTTTTCTATATAATCGAATGTTGTCAGAATTTCGGCTTTGCCTTTACGGACAACAACCGTATGCTCAAAATGAGCTGAATATTTTCTGTCACTTGTTCTGATTGTCCATCCATCCCGCTCTTGCATTACCGTCTTTACGCCTAAATTAATCATAGGCTCAATCGCAAGAACCATTCCTTCTTTCAATCTGATACCTTTGCCTCGTTTTCCATAGTTAGGCACTTCCGGACTTTCGTGAAGATCTCTTCCCACACCGTGCCCTACTAATTCCCGGACAACCGTGTATCCTCTTTCTTCAACATAGTTTTGCACTGCAAAACCTACATCACCTATCCTAAGTCCGTCAACCGCTTGCTCAATGCCCTTGTATAACGACTTTTTTGTAGCAGTCAACAATTTCATAACTTCCGGCCTTACCTCACCCACAGGATAAGTATAAGCGCTATCACTATGAAATCCATTTAATTTAACTCCGCAATCAATCGAAACGATATCTCCTTCTTTCAATGCATAATTTCCAGGTATGCCGTGAACAACGACTTCATTAACCGATATGCAAAGTGACGCTGGAAACTTATTAAATCCCTTAAAAGAAGGGATGCCACCATTATCTCTTATATATTCCTCTGCTACCCCATCGAGTTTATTTGTTGTTACACCCGGCTTAACCCATAATGCAACCTCAGCATGCGCTTTACCTAAAACCTGCGCACTCTGTTTAATTAACTCAATCTCCTCCTCCGTTTTTAAATAAATCATTGCAATATCAGATGGCGACGCTCTCAGTTCTGCCAGTTACACGACCAGATTTCATCAATCCTTCGTATCTGCGCATCAAAAGATAACTTTCAATTTGTTGAAGCGTATCCAAAACAACGCCAACCATAATAAGCAAGGATGTTCCTCCAAAGAAGTGAGCAAAGTCAGTCGAAACTCCTAACAAACTCGCAAATGCCGGCAATATCGCAACAAGAGCAAGCATCAAAGAGCCTGGAAATGTAATCCTATCGAGTATCGAACTAATGTATTCGGATGTCTGCTGACCAGGTTTTACCCCGGGAATAAATCCACCACCCCTCTTCATATCATCAGCAATCTGCTGCGGATTTACCGATATCGCGGTATAGAAGAATGTAAATACAATGATCAAAAACGCAAACAGCAAGTTGTATTGCCAGGTCGTATAGTTTGCAAAAATTGTAGCAACATTACTAGCAAAATCACTCTTCTCAGCAAAGTAGGACGCTCCTAATGAAGGAATAAACATCAACGCTTGTGCAAAAATAATCGGCATTACACCAGCTGCATTCAATTTCAAAGGCAAATACTGACGTTGTCCACCCATTACACGGCTACCAACGACTTGCTTTGCATACTGAATAGGTATTCTGCGAACCGCCTGGGTAAGCATTACGGCACCCATGATCACAAAATAAAGCGCAACAATTTCAAGTACAGTGATCAAAATTCCACCACTACCACGAGATACAAACTCTTTGTATATCGCGCCTGGAAATCTTGAAACAATCCCGATCATAATCAGCATAGATATACCATTACCGATCCCTTTATCCGTAATTCTCTCGCCCAGCCACATGCAGAACATTGTCCCCGCAGTCAAAACGAATACAGATGAAATAGAGAAAAGGCTTCGTGAAACCAATAATGCCTCATCAGGAACAGTAGTATTCAAATAAGCAGTCCCCTGAACCAATGTAACCACAATTGTTAGCACTCTGGTAATCTGGTTCAGCTTTTTACGACCAGATTCTCCCTCCTTTTGCATCTTTTGAAAATATGGCAAAGCCATTGTCAAAAGCTGAATTGCAATAGAAGCCGAGATATAGGGCATAATACCCAATGCAAAAATCGAGGCCTTACTGAACGCACCTCCTAAAAAGGTATCCAGAAGGCCTAAAAGTCCCTGAGTGGAAACATTCATTTGATCCGGTTCAACGCCGGGCAAAGCCACGTAAGACCCCAAACGGAAAATCGTTATAAACAAAAGAGTGTTGAGAATTCGCGTTCTCAACTCTTCAATTGCAAATATGTGTTTTATAGTCTCTAAAAATCGTTTCATGTCGTGGGCTTACAATAGCTATTTGTTATAAACAACTTGTGCTTAATGCAAACAGCAAAATTATAGTTTAACCGCTTTGCCTCCTGCCTTTTCAATCGACTCAATTGCAGCCGCAGAAAAACCATTTGCCTGAACTTCGACAGCCGCTAAAATTTCGCCTCTATTCAAAATCTTCACAAGGTCTTTCTTTGCACACAAACCGTTTTCACGAATAAGATCCAAAGTGATTACAGAAGCATTCGTTTTTTCTGCAAGAGCCTGAATTGCGTCCAGATTAAGCGCTTTGAATTCAACTCTGTTAATGTTGTTGAACCCGAATTTAGGCAGACGTCTTTGAAGAGGCATTTGCCCTCCTTCAAAACCTACCTTACGGCTATATCCAGAACGTGATTGTGCTCCTTTATGTCCACGTGCAGCTGTTCCACCTTTTCCAGATCCCTGACCACGTCCAACACGCTTTCCTGTTTTTACAGATCCAGCAGCTGGTTTTAATGAACTAAGATTCATACTTGAAATATATGTTAGATTTCCTCTACTTTAATTAGATGGCTTACCTTACGGATCATACCCGCTATGGCGTCGCTATTTTCCTTCTCAACCGTTCTGTTCAACTTACCAAGACCTAAGGCCTTAATGGTAAGCTTTTGTCTTTCGGGACGATCGATTGTGCTTTTTACTTGTGTAATACGTACTTTTGACATGATCACTCAGAGATAAGGGAATAATCCGGAGGACTATCCGTTGAATACTTTGTCCAATTTAACACCGCGTTGAAAAGCAACCTGATGAGGAGCTCTCATTTTCAATAAAGCATCGATTGTTGCCTTAATTACGTTGTGAGGATTTGAAGATCCTTTAGACTTAGCAAGTACATCTTTGATCCCGGCACTTTCAAGTACCGCACGCATCGGTCCACCAGCAAGAACTCCTGTTCCAGGTGCAGCTGGCTTGATCAATACAAAACCTCCGCTGAATTTACCTTCCATCTGGTGAGGAACAGTATGTTTAAGCATTGGAACTTGAATTAGATTCTTCTTAGCGTCATCAATGCCCTTGGCGATTGCATCCGTAACTTCGTTTGCTTTGCCAAGTCCGTATCCTACAACACCGTTTCCATCACCCACAACGACGATAGCCGAAAAGCTAAAACGACGACCACCCTTTACTACTTTTGCTACCCGATTGATCGCAACTACGCGCTCTTTCAAGTCCGATTCGTTAACCTTTGAAGGTTTTGTATTTGTAGACATAGTCTTTGTTATACTTAGAATTTCAGGCCACCCTCACGAGCTCCTTCGGCCAATGCTTTTACTTTACCATGATACAAGTATCCGTTTCTGTCGAAAACAACAGTCTGGACACCTGCTTCTTGTGCCTTTTCAGCAATCTTCTTACCAACCTGGAGAGCAGTGTCAACGTTAGCGTTTTCTTTTCTTCCACCCAGATCTACTGATGAAGCGCTCGCAAGCGTTACACCATTTATATCATCTATAATTTGCGCATAAATGCTGGTGTTAGAGCGGAAGACTGATAATCTCGGACGCTCAGAACTACCTTTCACTTTCTTACGAATGTGATATTTAAGGCGTTGTCTTCTATCTGCTTTTGCGGTAGCCATTTTCAAACTTGTCTTACTTGTTTATAAACTAATTCCGTGACTTACTACTTTTTAGAAGCAGATTTTCCAGCCTTACGACGAACAACCTCACCGACAAAACGAATACCTTTTCCTTTGTAAGGTTCAACCTTACGCAATGATTTGATTTTCGCTGCAACCGATCCTATCAGTTCCTTGTCAATTCCTTCTAAAATAACCTTGGGATTTTGTCCCTTTTCGGAAGTTGTTGTAAGCTTGATCTCTTCCGGAATAGCCATAAAAATATTGTGAGAATAACCCAATTGCAATTCCAGCACATTGTTTGCTGCACTTGCCTTGTAACCCACACCAATAATCTCTAACTCTTTCTTATATCCGGCATCTACTCCGATCACCATGTTGTTGATCAAAGATCTGTACAAACCATGCAGTGCTTTGTGACGCTTCTGCTCAGTTGGACGACTTACTTTAAGTTCACTACCTTCAATCTCAACGCTGATGTCGCTATCAACTGTCTGATGCAGTGTACCCTTTGGTCCTTTTACTGATACTACATTACCTTCTGCAACTGATACAGAAACACCTGCCGGCAAAACGATAATTTTATTTCCTATACGTGACATTTCCTGAATAACTTTTAAATATTAATACACGAAACATAACACTTCCCCGCCAACATTAAGCGTTTTAGCCTCCTTGTCAGTCATTACACCCTTAGATGTTGAAATGATGACAGTTCCTAAACCACCCAATACGCGTGGTAATGTTGATGAACCTGAATATTTACGAAGTCCAGGCTTACTAACCCTCTCCAATTTCACAATTGCAGATTGCTTTGTCACAGGATTGTATTTCAAAGCTATTTTGATTACACCCTGAGGGCCTACTTCGTCAAATTTATAACTCTGAATATACCCTTTATCAAAAAGTACCTTAGTTATTTCTTTTTTAATGTTGGATGCAGGTATCTCAACAACCCTGTGCTTCGCTTTGATAGCGTTTCTGAGTCTCGTCAGATAATCTGCTATGGGATCCGTTAACATTTTTATGCCTAGTTTAAACACCCCTTTGAAACGGGAGTGCAAAGTTAAGTAATTGAAATCAGAATTGAAAGTATTCTTACCAACTTGATTTTGTAACACCCGGAATCTTGCCGTCAGAAGCCATATCCCGGAAACAAACTCTGGAAATTCCGAATTTCCGCATATAACCCCGAGGCCTTCCCGTGATTTTGCACCTGTTATGCAAACGTACAGGAGAAGAGTTACGTGGTAATTTATCTAAACCAACCCAATCACCAGCAGCTTTCAATTTCGTCCGCTTTTCAGCAAACCTAGCTACTAAGGCTTCTCTTTTTCTCTCCCGTGCTTTAACTGATTCTTTTGCCATTGTCGGTAAATATCTTATATTAAGAATTATCCTTGTTTGTTCGCATTTGTAAATGGCATACCCAATGCCTTCAACAACTCATAACTTTCTTCGTCAGAATTGGTAGAAGTGACAAATGTGATATCCATACCGGTAATTTTATTTACCTTTTCTATACTAATCTCAGGGAAAATGATTTGCTCTTTAACACCGAATGTATAATTTCCGCGTCCGTCAAATCCTTTGTCACTGATACCTTTGAAGTCTCTAACCCGAGGCATTGCAATTGCTGTCAAACGGTCAAGAAACTCATACATACGATCGCCGCGAAGTGTAACCTTTGCTCCAATCGGCATGTTTTCACGCAACTTGAAGTTCGAAACCGCTTTTTTGGAAATTGTCGCGATTGCTTTTTGACCAGTGATCTGGCTCAATTCCTCAACACCAGTGTCAACCAGCTTTTTGTCTGCTACTGCTGCTCCAATTCCTTTGTTAATAACAATCTTTGTCAAACGAGGAACTTGCATCACTGACTTGTACTGAAATTTATCTTTCAGTTGCGAAACAACTTCGCTTACATACTTTTCTTTTAATCTCGGCTGTGCCATCTTTTTGAAGATATTATTGTGGATTACCGACCCACCGTTTATATTCTATTCCAAGTTCAATACGAACAGGGAATTACAAAATATTTCCTGTCTTTTTAGAAAAACGCTGAAGTTTTCCTTTGTCATCAGCTTTGCGACCAGTTCTGGTTGCTTCGCCAGTTTTAGGATCAACTACCATCAAGTTACTGATGTGAATTGCACCTTCACGCTTTTCAATGCTTCCTTGTGGAGTTTGTGCATTAGGCTTAACATGCTTTGTAATCATGTTTACGCCTTCCACAACAGCTCTAAGCTTTTCAATATCCACTTTCTTGATAACACCAGTCTCGCCTTTTGCATTGCCTGAGATCACCTTTACAGTATCTCCTGTGCGAATGTGCAACTTAGCTGGTGCCTTTTTATTTTTGCTTTCCATTTTAGATATTCTCTTATCAGTTCAAAGAAATACTAGAGTTTCGATTTCTTACAACACCTCAGGTGCCAATGAAACGATCTTCATGAATTGCTTTTCACGCAATTCACGTGCAACCGGTCCAAAGATACGAGTACCACGTGGCTCGTCGTTGTTGTTTAACAAAACAGCTGCGTTATCTTCAAATCTGATGTAGGTTCCATCCTTACGGCGTACTTCTTTTTTTGTACGAACCACAACGGCTTTTGAAACCGTTCCTTTTTTCATATTGCTCGAAGAAAGAGCTGATTTTACTGTTACGACGATTTTATCGCCTACTGAGGCATAGCGTTTGCCAGTTCCGCCAAGTACACGAATTACGAGTACTTCCTTCGCTCCACTGTTGTCTGCTACCGACAGTCTTGATTCTTGCTGTACCATTGTTACTTAGCTCTTTCAAGGATTTCTACTAATCTCCAACGCTTACTTTTACTAAGCGGACGTGTTTCCATCACGCGGATCGTATCACCGATACCTACCTGATTGGTTTCGTCATGCACCATAAGCTTGGTAGTTTTAGTCATAAACTTACCATACTTGGCATGCTTCACTTTACGCTCCACAGTGATCACGCAGGATTTCTCCATTTTGTTGCTCACTACTTTGCCAACTCTTTCTTTACGCAAATTTCTTTCTGTTGCCTCCATAATTTCTAAACTGATTTACTGTTGGTTACTTTTAGCCGACAGCTCGGTTAAGAGTTTTGCAATTTCCTTACGCGAGGTACGAATACGCAAAGGGTTTTCGATTGGTGAAATCGCATGTGCGAACTTCAACCGTAACAAGCGCTCCCGCTCCTGGGCGATCTGCTCTTTAAGTTGATCCTGCGACAGATCCTTTATTTCTTTACTAGTCATTGCTTTAAATAATTAGCGTTCTTAATAACATTCGGGTTAATTCGCTTCTTGATAATCCCGACGTACCACGAACTTGGTTTTGATTGGCAACTTTTGTGCAGCCAAACGCAATGCTTCGTTAGCGGTATCTAATGTAACACCAGTGGCTTCGAAGATGATCGTTCCCGGCTTAACTGGCGCAACCCAATATTCAGGAGCTCCTTTACCTTTACCCATACGAACTTCCGCTGGCTTCTTAGTAATCGGCTTGTCAGGGAATACACGAATCCAAACCTGCCCTTCGCGTTTCATCGCACGGGTTACTGAAATACGTGCTGCCTCAATTTGACGTGCGGTTAACCAACCTGGTTCAAGCGCTTTGATAGCAAAAGAACCAAATGCGATTTCATGTCCGCGAGTAGCCAAACCATTGTATGAGCCCTTGCCTTTTTGTTGCTTGCGAAATTTTGTCCTTTTCGGCTGTAACATGATTTTAATCTATTTGACCCGATACGAAATCGGAAAATGTCTGATTACTTCTTCTTATTTCTATTGTTGGTGTTGCCGCCAGCATTGCGTTTGCGACGATCTGCTTCGCTTCCGCCGCCACCGCCTTCACCACGAGGTGCTCCACCATCACGGCCACCGCCTCTGCGATCTCTTCCGCCACGGTCATTGCCGCCACGATCATTACCGCCAGATGCACTTCTTTCTGCTCTGTCAGATGCTGCTGTTGCCGCGCTTGGAGTCAAATCTCTCTTGCCGTAAAGCTCTCCTTTGAAGATCCATACCTTAATACCGATTTTTCCGTAGATCGTTTGTGCCTCAGAGATTGCGTAATCGATGTCAGCTCTCAATGTATGCAAAGGAATTCGTCCCTCTTTGTATTCCTCAGTACGGGCCATTTCGGCTCCACCAAGACGTCCAGCAAGACGGATTTTAATTCCCTGTGTTCCAACCCGCATAGCCGAAGCGATTGATTGCTTCATTGCTCTACGATAAGAGATACGAGCCTGAAGTTGTTGAGCGATTGCCTCGCCGACCAATTTCGCATCGATCTCAGGACGTTTGATCTCATAAATGTTGATCTGAACGTCTTTACCTGTGATCTTTTTAAGCTCTTCTTTGATTTTATCCACCTCGCTACCACCTTTTCCGATTACAATACCCGGACGGGCAGTGTGGATGGTCAATGTGATACGTTTCAATGTTCTTTCAATAACTACTTTAGAGATCGATCCTTTTGGGATACGTGCTTTGATGTAATTACGGATTTTCTCGTCCTCAACTAACTTATCAGAGAAGTCTTTTCCTCCATACCAACTTGACTCCCATCCTCTAACAATTCCTAGTCTCAGACCTATAGGATTAACCTTTTGTCCCATTCGATATAGATCGTTTTACTTATGATTCGGTGATTACTGATTCTTTGTCTGCGCTTGCGATAGAAGCAGAAGCATCGTCAATCACGATTGTGATGTGGTTCGAACGCTTACGGATTCTATGTGCTCTTCCTTGCGGTGCAGGGCGCAAACGCTTTAACATACGTCCACCGTCAATAAATACGGTTTTGACAATAAGATCAGCGTCTTCCAGCTTCGCATCTTCATTCAGTTGTTGCCAGTTAGCAACTGCAGAAAGTAAAACTTTGTGCAATACCGGTGAAGAAGCTCTCGGTTGAAACTTTAATAGTGCCAACGCCTTGCTGACCTTTTGTCCGCGAATCATGTCGGCTACTAACCTCATTTTGCGAGGAGAAGTAGGCACATCTTTTAATATAGCTCTTGCTTCCATGTTCTTTCAGATATAGGCTCGTTCCTGTGACAGAACCAGCTATCGTCGACTAATTATTTTCTACCTTTATCTTTTTTTGCTGTGTGGCCACGGAAGTTACGTGTAGGAGAAAATTCTCCCAGTTTGTGACCAACCATATTTTCAGTCACATACACAGGAATGAACTTGTTTCCGTTATGCACTGCGAATGTATGCCCGATAAAATCCGGCGATATCATTGAGCGTCGTGACCAGGTTTTGATTACTGATTTCCGAGAGGCGCTGTTCATCACAGTCACTTTGTTCTCAAGACGAAAATCGATATATGGTCCTTTTTTTAATGAGCGTGCCATGTTATACTATTATTTTTTACGACGGCTGATAATCAATTTCTCAGAATGCTTGTTGCGATCACGAGTCTTAAGTCCTTTAGAGAACTGTCCGTTTCTTGATCTAGGCTGGCCCCCTGATGAGCGACCTTCACCACCACCCATTGGGTGATCGACTGGGTTCATTGCAACACCACGTACACGTGGACGGCGACCTAACCAGCGACGACGACCTGCTTTTCCTAATGCAACATTCATGTGGCTTGCATTAGAAACTGTTCCAACTGTTGCGATACAAGTTGAAAGTATCATACGCATTTCGCCAGAAGGCATTTTCAAAACTGCGTATTTTCCTTCCCTCGCAACAAGCTGAGCATAAGCTCCTGCGCTACGTGCAAACTGACCACCTTTACCAGGAGTCAACTCGATATTGTGAACAATTGTACCAATTGGCATAGAACCTAATGGAAGCGCATTACCAACTTCCGGTGCTACTGAACTGCCTGAAACAATTATTTGTCCCACTTTCAGTCCGTTTGGAGCAATCACATATCTTTTTTCTTCATCTTCAAACTGCACCAACGCAATACGCGCTGAACGGTTTGGATCGTATTCAATTGAAATTACTGTGGCTGGCGCATCGAAACGATTTCTTTTGAAATCAATTACACGATACTTTCTTTTATGTCCGCCACCTATATGTCGCATGGTCCTGTGTCCCTGGCTATTACGACCACCTGTTCTTTTGATGGTTTCCAGAAGACTCTTTTCAGGTTTCGCCGTTGTGATCTCCTCGAATGTAGGAGCGGAGCGGAAACGCTGACCAGCACTTGTCGGTTTTAATTTTTTAACTGCCATTTGCTATTAACTCGTCAAAGATTTGAATCGCTCAACTATTCTTATGCTTCACCGTAGATATCGATGATTTCACCTTCAGCTACTGTTACGATAGCCTTTTTGATAGTTGAAGTTTTTCCACTTACAAACTTACCACCCGATGTACGGGATTTGCTTTTACCAATGCTGCGCATTGTATGAACGCTTTCTACGGTAACCCCGAACAGTTTCTCAATAGCCTTTTTGATCTCTACTTTATTAGAAGTAAGGGACACTTCGAAGGCATATTTTCCTTGACCACCCTGAGCCGTTACCTTTTCGGTTATAATCGGACGTTTCAGTACACTCATGATTATTTGTTCAATTGGGTTTCCAAAATAGACAGAGCAGATTCACTTATCAAAAGACGGTCTGCATACATCAGGTCATACGTGTTGACCGCGTCCACCGTCGTAACTCTTGCTTTTGGAATGTTACGGCTTGACAGATATACATTGCTGTCAACAGATGGAAGAATAAGGAGTGTTTTGGTGTTCACTAATGCAAGTGAATTCAAAACATTCAAATAAGATTTAGTTTTTGGTGCATCAAATGAAAATGCTTCAAGAACTGAAATCGAATCAGATTTCGCTTTTGCAGAGAAAGCTGACTTACGAGCCAAAACTTTAACTTTTCTATTGATCTTGAAACCGTAGTCACGAGGTCTTGGTCCGAATATACGACCACCACCTACAAACACCGGAGATTTAATGCTACCAGCACGAGCTCCACCAGTTCCTTTTTGTTTCTTGATCTTACGTGTAGAGTGATTAATCTCTGCACGTTCTTTTGATTTGTGTGTTCCCTGACGTTGGTTAGCCAAGTATAACTTCACATCGAGATAGATCGCGTGCGTATTAGGTTCGATGCCAAAAATTTCTTCAGACACACTTACCTTCTTGCCGGTATCTTCTCCTTTTATATTTAATACGGACAGTTCCATCGGTGCTATTTCTCAATGATTAGAAATGAATTCTTTGAACCAGGTACTGAGCCACTAACAACCAGAAGGTTCTGCTCAGGGATCACTTTCAGAATACGTAAATTCTGAATTTTTACACGATTGTTACCCATGCGTCCACCCATGCGAATGCCTTTAAATACACGTGATGGGAATGAACAAGCACCAATCGAACCTGGGTGACGCGCTCTGTTGTGCTGACCGTGAGTCTGACCACCTACCCCTGCGAATCCATGGCGTTTTACAACACCTTGAAAACCGCGGCCTTTGGCAGAACCAACTACGTCAACAAACTCGCCTTCTTCAAAGATATCCGTAACAGATAATGAAGTTCCAAGTTCATGTTCCACTTCGAATTCCTTAAACTCAACCACTTTTTGTTTGGGAGTTGTACCGGCTTTCTTGAAGTGGCCAATCATAGGCTGGGAAGAACTTTTCTCTTTCTTTTCACCAAAACCTAACTGAATAGCTTTATAGCCATCCTTTTCTTCGGACCTAACTTGTGTAACAACACAAGGACCAGCTTGAATTACAGTACATGCCAGAGCCTGCCCGTCAGCATTGTACAAACTAGTCATTCCGATTTTCTTACCAATTAAACCAGACATGTTTTGAAATTAAAATTAGCAGGTAAAGACCCTTATTCTTTAAAACGGACTGCAAAGGTATGAAATCAAATTCACGCATCCTAGCAGCTTTAAAATATTTCTCGCTGATAATCAGCAAAAAAGGTCAGATGAATTGAACCATCTGACCTCATTTTTTGAGAACTGGCGAATGATGCATTAAATGCACGAACATTCGGCTGTTTTCTGAGCTCAGATGTGGTTTCCGGAAACGGACCTTCATCCAATTGATGTCTTTGGCTTAACTGAATAAGCCCTTATTACTATACTTTAATCTCTACGTCAACACCGCTTGGCAATTCAAGCTTCATCAGTGCATCAACAGTTTTTGCACTTGTAGAGAAAATGTCTACCAAACGTTTGTAAGTACAAAGCTGGAATTGCTCACGTGACTTCTTATTAACGTGTGGAGAACGAAGAACAGTGAATTTCTCAGTCTTAGTTGGCAAAGGAATTGGACCGCTAACGATAGCACCAGTTGCCTTTACAGCTTTAACAATTTTCTCAGCTGACTTATCAACCAGATTGTGGTCGAAAGAGCGAAGTTTGATACGGATTTTTTGATTCATCTTATTTTATTATTTCCGGTTCTGAGAACACTTGAACGAAACGAGTTTCGACAATCCACAGGCGAAAGAACCATTTACTTCGCCAGCTTCTATATAAAAATGATCCGTTACCAGCTGCTGCTGATAGCGGATCAGATCAATTTATGCTTTAACTAAACCTTTTGCTTTTTCAATTACGCTTTCTGCGATGTTGTTAGGAACGATCTCATAGTAAGCGAATGTCAGAGATGCTGTTGCACGTCCAGATGACATGGTACGAAGATCAGTAACATAACCGAACAATTCAGAAAGAGGCACATCACATTTGATAACCTGAGCACCATTACGTGAATCCATTCCTCTCATTACACCACGACGACGGTTAAGGTCACCAGTGATTGGTCCTGTGTATTCATCAGGTGTAAGCACTTCAACGTGCATAATCGGCTCCATCAATTTCGAACCTGCATGACGCGCAGCTTCTTTGAAACCAATTTTTGCTGCAAGTTCAAATGACAGCGCATCTGAATCGACATCGTGGAAAGATCCGTGGAAAATACGCACTTTCATCGAATCCAATGGATATCCTGCAAGTGCACCATTTGACATGGATGCTTCAAAACCTTTCTGGATCGGAGCGATAAATTCACGAGGAATAGTACCACCAACAATCTGATTCACAAACTGCAAACCTGTTTTTGGTTCTTTGCCTTCTTCATTATCATCGCGTGGTCCGATTTCGAATACAATATCAGCAAATTTACCACGACCACCTGTTTGTTTCTTATAAACTTCACGGTGCTCATAGTTCTTAGTAAGAATCTCTTTGTAAGCAACCTGTGGAGCTCCTTGATTTACTTCTACTTTGAATTCACGACGCATACGGTCGATGATGATTTCAAGGTGAAGCTCACCCATTCCTTTAATGATCGTTTGACCAGTTTCCTCGTTACTTTCAACTTGCAACGTAGGATCTTCTTCGATCAATTTGGTGATTGCCTTAGAGAAGTTATCGCTGTCAGCAGCTTTTTTAGGCTCGATAGCGTAACCAATTACCGGCTCAGGGAACACCATTGATTCAAGAACGATTGGGTTCTTTTCGTCAGATAAAGTATCTCCTGTTTTGATATCCTTGAAACCTACAACTGCACCAATATCACCCGCTTCAAGACGATCAATTTGATTTTGCTTGTTAGCGTGCATTTGGAAGATACGAGAGATACGCTCCTTGTTTCCTGAACGGTTGTTCAAAACATAAGAACCTGAATCAAGATATCCGGAATAAGAGCGGATAAAGCAAAGACGTCCTACATAAGGGTCAGTTGCAATTTTAAACGCCAGTGCGCAGAATGGATCTGAATCCGTTGGCTGACGTGAGATCTCATTTCCGGTGCGAGGATCTGTTCCAACAATGCTTTCGCGATCTTGCGGTGAAGGCAAAATAGCCATCACGTAATCAAGCATCGTTTGAACACCTTTATTTTTGAATGAAGAACCGCAAACCATAGGAACGATTTTCATGCTGATCGTTGCTGCACGCAAAGCTGCAAGAATTTCGTCTTCTGAGATTGAAGTAGGATCTTCAAAATATTTTTCCATCAAAGTGTCGTCGAATTCGGCAACAGCTTCAAGCAATTTTTCTCTCCACTCAGTTGCTTCTTCAAGCATATCGTCAGGAATAGGAACTTCTCTGAAAGTCATTCCTTTATCTTCTTCATTCCATTCGATACCACGGAAGTTAACCAAGTCAACTACGCCACGGAAAGTATCTTCAGCACCGATAGGCAATTGAAGAGGAACAGCGTAGCTTCCAAGCATTTCTTTAACCTGCGTACAAACTTTCAAGAAGTCTGCACCTGAACGGTCCATTTTATTTACGAAACCGATACGGGCTACATTATAGTTGTTAGCCAGACGCCAG
Source organism: Dyadobacter chenhuakuii (assembly GCF_023821985.2). Lineage (NCBI taxonomy): Bacteria > Pseudomonadati > Bacteroidota > Cytophagia > Cytophagales > Spirosomataceae > Dyadobacter > Dyadobacter chenhuakuii. The sequence goes on from NZ_CP098805.1 coordinate 3,720,856, forward strand.
TTTGTTTCAGACTGAGGTTCAACACCGTCAACTGCACTAAAAAGGAATACAAGACCATCCAACACACGAAGAGAACGGTTTACTTCAACTGTGAAGTCAACGTGTCCCGGTGTATCGATAATATTGATATGATATTTTTCACCACGGTAATTCCAGTCAACTGTTGTTGCAGCTGATGTAATAGTGATACCACGCTCCTGCTCCTGCTCCATCCAGTCCATTGTAGCTGCACCATCATGCACTTCTCCAATTTTGTGGCTTACCCCTGCGTAATAAAGGATACGCTCCGTTGTGGTTGTCTTACCCGCATCAATGTGCGCAGCAATACCAATGTTTCTTGTTAATCTTAGATCACGTGCCATGACAAATGGTGATGTGTTATTTTATATTCGATGTGCAATTCACTCAGAAGCAATTTGAACTAAAAGAGGATGGCGAAAACGCACTACTTCCAAAAATTCAGAGCGCAAAAGTATAAATTGTTGATTATAAAAACAATTATGTAAAGGTTAAATTTCAGAAAAATCTTAAATAAAAATCGGAAGCCCGGGTAAACCGAACTTCCGACTGTATTCAATATTCTGCAACGACTAGAATCTAAAGTGCGAGAACGCTTTGTTGGCATCAGCCATACGGTGCGTGTCATCTTTCTTCTTAACAGCAGCTCCTTCACCTTTTGCAGCAGCGATGATCTCACCAGCAAGACGGTCAACCATTGTTTTTTCTCCGCGCTTACGGGAATAGTTGATCAACCATTTCATGCCCAAAGACTGCTTACGCTCAGGACGAACTTCGGTTGGAACCTGGAAAGTAGCACCACCTACACGACGGCTTTTTACTTCCACAGATGGAGTTACATTGTTCAATGCTTTTCTCCAGGTTTCAAGACCGCTTTCGCTAGTTTTTTTCTCAACAATCTCCAATGCATCATAGAAAATAGTGAATGCAATGCTTTTCTTTCCTTCAAACATTAGGTTGTTAACGAACTTAGTAACCTGAACGTCCCTGAACTTTGGATCAGGAAGGATATATCTTTTCTTTGGTTTCGACTTTCTCATTTTAACTTAAAATTTTACACGAGGTTTCGTTTTGCAACTTATTCACCCAGGCTATTAGCTTGGATTACTTCCCTTTTATCAGATTAATTCCTTAATAAAAGCAGAGAGAGTTACTTTTTATTTCTTTTTACCTTTTGTTGGTGCTGCTGCAACTTGTCCTGGTTTTGGACGCTTAGCACCATATTTCGAACGACGTTGCTTACGGCCATTCACACCAGCTGTATCCAATGCACCACGGATAATGTGGTAACGCACACCTGGCAAATCCTTAACACGACCACCGCGGATCAAAACGATCGAGTGCTCTTGCAAGTTGTGGCCTTCTCCTGGGATATAGGCATTCACCTCCTTGTTGTTTGAAAGACGGACACGGGCTACTTTACGAAGTGCTGAGTTCGGTTTTTTAGGCGTTGTCGTGTACACCCTGGTGCACACACCCCTACGCTGAGGGCAAGAATCCAAAGCCGGTGACTTTGATTTCCATGTAATGGTCTCTCTACCTTTACGGACTAATTGTGAAATAGTTGGCATTTAACAAATTGATTTTGATCTGGTTAATGCACCAGTCTATTGTTTTGAAAACAGTTTTCCCGAAAAATCGGACTGCAAAAGTAACAGTCTCACATTGATTTACAAAACGTTACTTTCTTTTTTTCCAAAATCCATTTGAACAAATAAGCATTGTAATGCCAAAATGCAGGACGAACATGCTTATATTGCTCAGCGCATCCCTGCCAAACGATTAACAGGCTTGATTTTAGCCCAAAGAAGAATAAATAAAAATCTTAGCCTTTCATATCCGGAATTTTATTTCCAAACGTTGTTTATTAGTATTGTTTATCAAAAAACCAGTGTGCGCGTCAAATCATTTGATTTTATACTTTACATTATGAAACTTTCCCGGCGTTACTTTACCCTCATAGTTAGCCTCTTTACTATATGTGCTTATTTATCCGGCTGTAACTCAGCCATGCAGGCCTACAAAGACGGGCAAAAGAAATTTGAAAACGGTGAATATGATCTGGCTATAAAAGCATTTGAAAAGGCTGCCGCTGCGAATATAGAGCCCGTACAAACCGATTATCTGATTGCCGAATCCTATCGCTTGTCCAACCGTTTCAAAGAATCTATTCCTTTTTATAAGAAAGCCATTGACGCCGGTATCAATAAGCCTGATGCCCGGTTTCAGTATGCCTATGCATTGAAAACGGCTGGCCAGTATGAAGAAGCGTCCAACCAGTTTGCTTCCTATGCCAAGGACACTGCCGGCGTTCAAAGTTTGCAGGACAGAGCATTGCGTGAAGTTGAGATTCTTAAAATTGCGGATCGCTTGCGTACAACAAAGATGGAGGTTGAAGCCAAAGCAATCCCGCTCAACACGCCCGGATCTGAATTTTCACCGACCATATTAGGTAACGAACTTGTTTTTTCTTCATCCAAAAAAGAAAAGGTTTACAAAAATAATGGCCAGCCTATGCTGGGCCTTTACAAAGTTTCAGTTTCAGAAGATGCTGGTGCTACACAAGGCACGCCGGTTTTGCTGAGCAATGATATTTTTGATGCAGACGCTAATGAGGCTTCACCCGCATTTTCTCCGGACGGAAAGACATTGGTGTTTGCACGCGGCAACACAGGTAAGAAAAACGGCGCTGTGGATGTAGATCTGTATTTAAGCCGCAATGTGAACGGACAGTGGACTACGCCCGCCATTTTACCTATCAATGATTCACTGGCCTGGGACGGTTCGCCTGCTTTTTCCCGTGATGGCAAAACATTGTATTTCGCTTCAAACCGTGCTGGCGGCGCAGGCGGCATTGACCTTTACCGCACCAATATGGATGCATCGGGCCGGTTCAGCAAGCCTGTAAATATGGGTAAGGACATTAATACAGCTGGTGACGAAATGTTCCCTTATGTGGCCGAAGGTGGAAAGCTCTATTTTGCTTCTGACGGCCATCCTGGGCTCGGAAAGCTTGATCTTTTCTCAGCAACGCGCACGCAGGGCGTTATTTCGATTGAAAATTTAGGTTTGCCGTTTAATAGTCCTCAAGATGATTTTGGGCTTGTGTTTTATAAAGACTTGAACAAAGGTTTCTTCTCGTCCAACCGCGAGGGTGGCAAAGGAGACGACGACATTTATTATTTCTCCGGCCCGGAAGAAGAGGATAGCACTACGGTCGCTAAAAACAACGATCCGAATGATCCTCTGAATCCTAATAACCCGAAATACATCAATGGCAAGCCAAAGGTTGTAAGATACTTCCTGGCTGGAAATGTGATCGCCAACGGAACATCGACGCCGATCGATTCTGCAGTCATTCGCATTCTGCCAGACACCTCTGATACTGAAATTGCGCAATTGCCTTCCAATTCAGAAGGGAAATTTGGCAAACAGCCTGTTGAAGAAGGCAAGTCGTACAGCCTTTTGGTTCAGCGCAAAGGATATATCAGCAGACGCGAGCCATTTTCGATGGACGGTCGTTCGATCCCTCCAATCTTCCTGACAAAAGAATTAACCGACACCACATTCAATGTGACAATTAAGCTCGATAAGCTGGAATTGAACAAGACATTTGTTCTCGAGAACATTTATTACGATTTGAACAAATACAACATTCGCCCGGATGCGGCCATTGAGCTGGATAAGCTTGTGCAGATCCTGAAAGATAATCCTACGATGAAAATCGAGCTGAGCTCTCATACGGATGCGCGTGCAACGGACGCCTATAACATGACGCTTTCACAAAACAGGGCAGAATCGGCCGTGACTTATCTTAATACAAAGGGAATAGATGCCGACCGGATGGTTGCCAAAGGTTATGGCGAGCGCGAACTCATCATTCCGAATGCCAAAACCGAGGAAGAACACCAGCGCAACCGGAGAACGGAATTCACGATCCTGAGTTACTAACATTTGCCAAATATTATAGAAGCCCGGTCCCGGCAATGCCCTGGACCGGGCTTCTTTGGTTATGCCCAGGTTCAAATTTTGTATGTTTGTATTTTTAAAATTCGATTTTCAGATTATTTAGTTAGTATTAATGGCTCAGCGAATCATCTATTGGTTTAGAAATGACCTGCGTTTACGCGATAATGAAGCACTTTTTTCTGCTGTCGCATCAGCAAGTGAAATTTTACCCGTTTACGTTTTCGATCCACGGCAATTCGATAAGACAAGATTAGGCTTCCGCCGCACAGGCGCCATGCGGGGACAATTTTTAATCCAGTCCGTCGTCGACCTCAGGAACCGTTTAAGACAAAAGGGAGGCGATCTCTTGATACGCATAGGCGAACCCGAAAAGATCATTGCGCGACTTGCGGAAGAATACAATGCCGAATATGTTTATACGAGCAAAGAAATCGCTCCCGAAGAAACGCGCATCGAATCTTCCCTGAGCAAAAATCTCAAAACGGTTAACATTGACATTAAGCTCTTCTGGATGGATACGCTGATGCATGCCACATCATTGCCGTTCCCGATTGCAAAGCTTCCAGCCAACTTCGTTTCTTTCGCAACGCGAATTGAAAATGCCCTGAAAGTAAAAGAACCGCTTCCCGAACCCGGAAAAGTAACATTACCGGCTGATTATGACGCGGGCTCCATCCCGATCCTGGCACAAATAGGCGTTGATCCCGATGAAATGGAAAATGCCGATGAACAAAATATCAGCCAGGGAGGTGAATCTGTCGCATTAACAGTGTTGGAAAAATATCTGGCCGACTATATAAAGGAAGGAAAGAGCTACGAAAGCGCCGATCCGCTTACCGATACGCGTCTGTCGGACTGGCTTTCGTTGGGCTGCATTTCCGCCAGATACATTTACTCTCAGGTAAAAAAAGTGCAACCAGCTGACGCGGAAGATGTTGCTATGCTCGAAAACTTGCTTTCACGAGACTATTTCCACTGGACTTTGCTGCGTTTTGGGCCAAGAATGTTCAAGCCGAGCGGTGTACAGCACCAGTTTCTCCGCCGCTGGCAAAATGACAATGCATTATATGAAACCTGGACAAACGGGCAGACAGCTGATTCTCAAGTAAACACATTGATGAAAAAGCTTAAACAAACCGGCTTCTTGACCTCCGACGAGCGCACCCTATGCGCCGATTATCTGGTGAATGTGCTGAATATTAACTGGACCTGGGGGGCGATGTATTTCGAAAGCCACCTCATGGATTACGAAGGTTCCGTCAACTGGGGACGCTGGAATAATATTGCTGGTGTAGGAGAAAACTGATGCCAAAGGGTCAAAATTGTGGAAAAAACCTATTATCCGGTATTAAGTGTGTACAAAATCCGCCTCGACCCGGTCATGTAGTTTTTCTAAAGGATTTTGCTAGCTTTGGGCAACTTTGAAGTAAATTCATTAACTCTAAACTGAATATAAAATGTCAAAAGGACTCATTGCCGTTATTGTCGTAATTCTTATTTTCGGATTCGTTGGCTGCGGTAAATATAATGGCCTGGTAAGTAAAGACGAGGTTGTAAAAGAATCATGGGCGAAGGTGGAAAGCCAGTATCAGCGTCGCGCGGATCTTATTCCGAACCTGGTAAGCACTGTTAAGGGAGCCGCAGATTTCGAGAAAGGAACATTAACAGCCGTAATCGAGGCGCGTAGCAAGGCAACACAAACTACTATTAATGCAGGAGATCTTACGCCGGAAAACATCGCGAAATTCCAGGGCGCACAAGATCAGTTGAGTGGAGCACTGTCCCGACTGCTTGTAACGGTTGAGCAATATCCGCAACTAAAAGCAAATCAGAACTTTCTTGATCTTCAGGCGCAGTTGGAAGGAACAGAAAACCGCATCACGGTAGCCAGAAACGATTTCAATACGGTTGTGAAGGATTACAACCAGGAAGTGCGCACATTCCCTAACAATCTTTTTGCGGGCATCTTCGGATTCTCTCAAAAGGGTTATTTCACAGCGGCAGCTGGTTCGGACAAAGCTCCAACCGTGCAATTTTAGAAAAAGCACATTGGTTCTTTAAGTACTAAAACCAGATCATCATGGCCACAGATCCACTCTTTTTTAATGAAAAGGAGCAGCAGCTTATCATTGAAGCAATTCAGCAAGCTGAAAAACAAACATCCGGCGAAGTAAAGGTGCATATCGAAAAGAAATGCCCTGATCCGGATGTGATGGAGCGGGCCAAGGAAGTCTTCCTTTTTCTGAATCTTGATAAAACAGCAGAACAAAACGGGGTGCTTTTTTACCTGGCATATGAAGACCGTAAGTTCGCTGTTTTAGGAGATAAAGGAATTGATGCGAAGGTTACCGCTGATTTCTGGAATAGTACAAAAGATCTTCTCCGGCAATATTTTTCAAACGGGCAGTATTCGGAAGGGCTTGCAAAAGGAATCGCAGAAGCCGGTTTTCAATTGAAAAAGCATTTTCCCTACCAATCTGGCGACATCAACGAACTACCGGACGATATTTCGTTCGGGCACTGATCTATGAAGAAAGCCCTCATTATTTTTTGTCTGATCTGCTTCACATTCCTACGTGTGGCAGCGCAGGATATACCCAAAAGGCCCAATCCTCCGCGGCTGGTGAATGATCTTGCCAATCAGCTTAGTGCAAGCGAAGAGGCACAGCTGGAACAGAAACTCGTTGCCTACAATGACTCCACTTCCTCGCAGATTGTGATCGTTATTGTGCCTACAACTGGTGACTACCCATTGGCGGATTATGCATTGAAGCTTGGCCGGGAATGGGGTGTCGGACAAAAAGACAAAGACAACGGAATCGTGTTGCTATGGGCGCCCACAGACCGGAAAGTGTACATTAGCACTGGTTATGGGCTGGAAGGTGCCATTCCCGATGCCATTGCCAAAAGGATCATTTCACAGGTGATCACGCCCAAATTCAAAAACAATCAGTTTTATGAAGGTTTGGATGAAGGCGTGGACATGATTTTCAAATACGCGACCGGCGAATACAAAGCCGATCCCAAACAGGCTAATGACGACGAATCATCCTCACCATTGCTGATCTTCGTAATCATATTTGTCGTGATTATGATCTTCATGTTCCGAAACCGTAATAATGGTGGCGGCAGAGGCGGACGCGGCGGTTTGGGCGGATTTGGCGGACCGATCATTTGGCCATATACTACCCATTCCGGGGGAGGAAGCTTTTCCGGGAACTGGGGCGGAGGTGGCGGAGGCGGAGGTGGTTTTGGAGGATTCGGAGGGGGAAGCTTTGGTGGCGGAGGCGCAGGAGGAGATTATTAAGTTGCTATTAAAGAGTTAGTTATAAAGCAATTGATATTTAAAAGGAAGGCCTTATGCAAATTTGCGTAAGGCCTTCCTTTTTTGCATTTAATGCTTATCCGATAACGTATAGTGTTGGCATAGTTTTTTGACATTATCCATTAATTATTTTATTTAACCTAAACAAAATTATATGGAAAGGAAGAATAATACCGGTCTATTGGTCGGGTTGATCCTTATGACAATTCTTGCGGCAGTATTTGGTTATCTATACTACAATGAGCGCAATATCACTAATAAGCAGGAAACAGATCTGCAATCTCGTGTAAACGAGCTCGCATCAGCAGAAATCAAGCTCGATTCTATTTCGAAACAACTCGACGCACGTATCCAGGAAGTTCAGGGATTGGGTGGCGACATTGAGGAGTTGCAGAAAGTGAAAGCAGCCCTCGAAAATGACCGTATTGCATTGCGTAAAGGCAATGTTACCATGGGCAAAAAAGTGAAAGAGTATGAAGCGTTTCTGAACAAAAAAGACGAAGAAATTGCGCAGCTCAGAGAAGAGAACCAGCAGCTGATCAGCCAGAACGAAACCTTGGTTCAGGAGAAAACAACACTGGAAACGACCAAACAGGCCATCAGTGATTCCCTTTCAGGTGTAGTTTCCAAAAACACCGAACTGGAATCCAAAGTTACAATGGCTGCAGCATTGCGCGCACGGAACGTGAAGGTTTATGCTGTTTCGTCCAAAGGAAAAGTGAGAGAAGGCGAAAATGTGAAAGCCAAAAGAGTGGATAAGGTCCGGGTTGATTTTATTCTTGAAAAAAATCCATTGACTGCGGCAGATAACAAAACCATTTATCTGCGTATCATTGATCCATCCGGAGCAACAATCTCGGACACGAAAACCGGATCCGGCGTATTTGACTATAATGGCCAGGAACAAGGATATACCATTAGTAAGGATGTATCTTATACCAATAATAACCAGGACGTAAGTATTCTTTATGACAGGGATGCGTCATTTGCGTCGGGAAAATACACGATCGAACTTTACTCAGAAGGTTTCTCAATTGGAGAAGGCTCGTTCTCAGTGAAGTAAGGATGTAAATAACCTAATTTTATGTAAATGCGGTAACTGGCCCGATGTGGCTGGTTACCGCATTTATTTTATCCGTTTATTTATATTTATCGTTATTTCATATCTTGTGCTATCATTTTTTCAAAAAACAGCCCGCTAAACCAAATAAAACACTTCTCTTCTATGTCTGCACAGATTTCCCAAAAGCACCCCACAGGCTTATATGTCCTTTTTTTCGCGGAAATGTGGGAGCGGTTCAGCTACTACGGGATGCGTGCAATCCTCTTACTTTTTCTCCTCGACGCTGTACGCGGCGGGATGGGCATGAACGCAGGCGAAGCAGCCGCGATTTATGGCTTATATACTGCATCTGTATACTTGCTGACACTGCCTGGTGGGTGGCTTGCAGATAATATTTTGGGGCAGAAAAAAGCCATTTGGTATGGCGGGATCGTGATCATGCTGGGCCACATTATCCTGGCAATTCCAGGCGGCAGCACGCTATTCTTTTTAGGGCTCACGACAGTGGCTGTCGGAACCGGCTTATTGAAACCAAACATCAGCTCGATCGTAGGCGAGCTTTATCCCGAGGGCGGTGCGCGGCGTGATGCAGCATTCTCCATTTTTTATATGGGCATTAACCTCGGCTCGTTCCTTGGAATTGCCATTGTAGGTTATCTCGGAGAGCGGGTAAGCTGGCATATGGGCTTTGGAGCAGCCGCCATTGGAATGCTTCTTGGATTGATCGTTTTCCGCTACGGAAGCGCCCGCTATCTTAAGGGAATGGGTGACGTGCCACCAGCCAGGATCGCTACGGCCGAATCCGATGCGCAAAACGGAGCCAACAAAAGGCTCGGTTACTTTTTCATCGGCGCACTCGTAGTGCTGCTGATCGTCTTGCAAACTTCCGGCGTGCTCGATATGACCACCGCGCAGGGGCTGGCAAAAGGTGCCGGTGTGATCATTGTCATTATTTCTGCTTCCTACTTCCTCTTTATATTGTTTGCCGGGGGCCTTACCCGCGTGGAGCAGTATCGCGTTGTGGTGTTGATCATCCTGTTCCTGGCCATAGCGCTTTTTTGGGCGGGTTACGAACAGGCCGGAACATCGCTTCAGATCTTCGCCGAGCGGCATACCCAGCGTGTTATTGGCGGATGGGAAGTGCCGTCCAGCTGGTTCCAGAACTTCCAGCCTACTTTCGTGCTTCTTTTCGCGCCTGTCCTGGCAAGCCTGTGGATATATCTGTCATCAAAAAACCTTAACCCATCCATTCCCGTCAAATTTGCGGCTGGATTGATCTTGTTGGGTTTGAGCTTCTTTGTAATGGTTGCCGCTTCCAACATTGCGGTAACCGGCCAGCTCGCTTCTCCTTTGTTCCTCACATTTACTTATTTCCTGCACACGATCGGAGAATTGTGCGTAAGCCCGGTCGGACTGAGCTCTTATACGAAACTGGCCCCCAAGCGATATGTAAGCCAATTGATGGGTATCTGGTTTGTAGGCGCGTCGCTGGGTAACCTCATTGCCGGGATCTTCGCAGGAGGGTTTGATGAAGAAAACATTATGCAAATGCCTGCCTTGTTCAACCAGGTCGCTATTATTACAACCGTGTTCGGCTTTATCCTGCTTATTTTCTGGAAGCCTATAAAAGGCTGGATGGGCGGAATCTCGTAATCAACAAATTAACATTCAATACACTACAAATGAAATTAGCCAATTTATGTTATTCGGCACTGGCATTCTCGCTTGCGATGACGGCCTGCAAAAAAGAGAATGATCAGGAATCCACCCGTGAAAAAGTGCCTGGTTTTGATATCAGCTCGCTTGATTCGACGGTGAAAGCTTGCGATGATTTTGACACTTATGTAAATGGTGGCTGGAAAAAAGCGAACCCGATTCCCGGAACGGAAAGCCGCTGGGGCGCTTTCAATGTGTTGGATAAGGAAAACAAAGAGGTAAGGTTAAGAGGCATTATAAACGAAATCGTCAAGCTCGAAGATCGTAAGAAAGGAAGCGAGGAACAGCAAATTGCGGATTATTACCAATCCTATCTGGACACCGTCACCATTGAAAAACGTGCTATAACACCATTAAAGCCGTACTTGGATAAAATAAATGGCGTGCAGTCCCTTAAAGACCTTGCATCGGTTTCAGGAGAATTGCAAAAGGTTGGTGTTTCTTCGGTTGTGGGCTTAGGCGTGGATGCGGATCTGAAAAACAGTAAAATCAATGTCCTGTATCAAGGGCAGGACGGCCTGAGCCTGGGCGAGAGAAGTTACTACGAACGGACAGATTCGAGCACAGTGAAAGTACGCGAGGAGTTTGTGAAACATGTGGATAAAATGTTCTCGCTGGCAGCATTTGCGGATCCTAAACCAGGGCAAACGATCCTGGATTTTGAGACGAAACTGGCGAAGCTTCAACTAACAAATGTTGAGCTGCGCGATCCGGTAAAGACTTATAACAAAATGTCTTTCAAAGGTTTCCAGGCACTCGTTCCAGATTTTGATGTTGAAACATTTGCCGGCAAGCAAGACATCAAGACGGACAGCATTGTTGTCCAGAACAAAGCTTACCTGGAAAATGTAAACAAACTGCTCAAAGCCACGCCGATTGCCACATTAAAGCTTTATACCAAATGGCAGCTTCTGTCACGGTTCGCGGGATATCTCCCCAAAAGCTTTGACCAGGAGAATTTCCGCTTTTTCAGCACCGTTATGCGCGGCACAAAACAGCAGAAAGCAAGAGTGGAACGCGCTATCCGTTCAACGGATGGCCTGTTAGGAATGCCTTTGGGAAAATTGTTCTCTAAAAAATACTTCCCGGAGGAAGATAAGAAGAAGGTTTCGGAAATGATCGAAAACGTCCGCACGGTGTACGGCGAGCGTATTGACAAACTTTCCTGGATGGGCGATTCTACCAAGGCGAAGGCCCACAAAAAATTGAAAGCATTCACCTACAAAATCGGCTATCCTGATAAATGGAAGGATTACTCGTCCATTGAAGTGGTAAAAGATAAGCTTTTTGAAAATGTGATTGCAGCGTCGCTTTACGCGCATAAGGAGGAGATCGACAAAATAGGAAAGCCGGTGGATAAGGCCGAATGGCTGATGACGCCGCAAACAGTGAATGCCTATTACAATCCGCTCAATAACGAAATCGTGTTCCCTGCCGGGATTTTGCAGCCGCCATTTTACAACCGCGATGCCGACGATGCCATTAACTACGGCGGCATCATTGCCGTTATCGGTCACGAATTCACGCACGGTTTCGACGATCAGGGATCGCAGTTTGACGATGAGGGAAATCTTAAAAACTGGTGGACACCTTCTGATAGGGCTAACTTTGACAAGCTGACAAAGAAATACATCGACTATTTCAGCGGCATTGAAGCATTACCCGGATTTAAAATCAACGGTGCATTAACGATCGGCGAGAATGTTGCCGACCTGGGTGGATTAACATTGGCTTACTATGCATTGGAAAAATCCCTGAAAGGCAAAGCGGAGCCCGCTCCTATCGACGGTTTCAACTGGAAACAACGCTTCTTCCTGGGCTGGGCGCAGGTTTGGCATATGAACACGACCAACGAAGCATTGCGAAACCAGGTGCAAACCGACCCACATTCACCCGCAAAAGATCGTATCAATGGCCCTATGCCGCATTTGAAAGAATTTGAAGCCGCATGGAACTGCGCACCAAATAGCAAAATGATCCTGCCCGATTCAGCCCGGATTGTGATCTGGTAAGCTATTTGCCTGCAACATATCTGTTGCGATAAACACTTGGACTACACCCCTTAGCCTGCCTGAATTGGCGGGCTATATTTTTACTGTCTGTGAGCCCCATATCCAGCGCAATTTCAAAAACCGACATATCCGTATCGAGCAGTTTTTGGGTAAATTTCTCAATGCGCAGGTTGAAAATGTATTTATAAATCGGATAACCCGTAATTTCAAGAAAGCGCTTTTCCAGCGCACGGCGGGACAACGGAACCTGCTTAACAACCTCATCTACGTGCAGGTTTTTATCAATGTTCTGATGAATGTATTTTAATGATGACGCGATATGATCATCATTGGTAGCATAAATATCCGTGGAATGCCTTGTAATAACCTGAACCGGCTTTACAATGATATCATAATAATGGGCCGTGCCATGCTTGATCATGTGATCGAGCAATTTGGCAGCATCGTAACCACCTTTTTCTGCATCCAATGCAATGCTCGACAGTGGCGGATCTGATAAATCGCAGATCATTTCGTCATTATCCACACCCAAAACAGCAACTTCTTCGGGAATGCGGATTCCCAATTGCCGACAGGCCTCGGTAATGTGCTGCCCCTGGTTATCGTCGCAGGTCATGAGGCCGATGGGCTTCGGCAGCGATTTCAGCCAGCGGCTCAGCGAGCTGGGCTTATAATACCAAAGCTCTGTGGAACGCGCCTTTTTGTGCTCAAAATAATGAACCTTATGCCCGCGCTTTTTCAGCCTTTCCTCAAATCCCTCAGCCCTCTCTCTCGACCACACAATGTCGTTGAATCCGTAAAAAGCGAAGTTGGTAAAACCTTTTTTGAGAAAATAATCGGCGCCGAGCTGCCCGGCTTCGTGATAGCCACCGGTAATGTTGGGAATTTCAGCAAAACGCTCTTTGAAATCCTGCGCTATAACGGGAATCCCCGCCTGCACTATTTTTTCAATGTCCTTATTATAAAGCTGTCCCACGATGCCATCGGCTTTCCATTCCAGCGCCCATTTCAAAATCCCGTCGATCCCCACTGTTTCGCGGTGAAAAAGAGGCATCCGGCAAAAGATCCAGGGCCCGAATTCCTTCGAATACGTGTTGATTCCCTTCATCAGGCTCTTGCTGTATTCTTCGGCGAAGTCAAGGAGAAGTATTATTTTATACATCAGGCATGATCAGAAGATGTCCTTAATGCTCGAAATCGTATCATTATTAACGAGTGGTTTGGCCCAGATGCCAATGCTGAAAATGTAAGCCAGCGGCACAAAAAGGAATAGCATCGCCATTTGTAATCCAAACAACTCCCCCAGCCCGCCAACGATTAAAGGCACAACCGCCCCGCCCGCAATGCCGGCACACAAAATGCCCGAGAACGTTCCATGATGCCTCGGAACTGAATTCAACGCAAGCGAGAAAATCACCGAATACATGACCGAGGCAAAGAAACCGGTGATAGGAAATGCATTCATAGCAACCGCTTTTGAACCAAATAATGCGAAAGCCAATGATAAAATAGCCCCGGAAGTGAAGAAAACGAGCACTTTACGGCTATCGAATATTTTTAATAAAATCAATCCCAGAAAACACCCGATGGTAAGCAATCCCCAGAAATAGGAAATCACCGCCGCGCCGTTAGTGGCGGGATCAACATTGTGATAGGTTTGTAAAAATTGAGAGATCCAGTTGGCAATGCCCTGCTCGGTTCCTACATACGCAAAAATGCCCAAAAAGAACAGCCAGACTGATTTGTTCGCCACCAGTTCTTTAAATGAATGTCCCACATCCATACGCTCGTCTTCCAGCAGGTCCACTTTGGGAAATTTCACCAACGAAATCACCACCACCATTAACAATGCTATAACGGCAAAAACCCAATACAGGGAAACCCATTTCAGGTTTTCAGGGACAAGATTATTTAATGTATCAATTAAAAAACCGGAATTGCCTGAATGCACATTGAGCACCAGATAACTGTAAAGCATGGGGCTGAGAAATGATGCCCCGCCGAAGAAAAGCTGCGCCAGAACCGAAAAGAATGCAAATTTCTCTTCGCCGCCTGCAACCCGCAACAAGGGGTTAATGACTACTTGCAGCATGGCCATGCCAATCCCGATCAGAAAAAGAGAGCCTAGTGCAATGGCAAAGCTTGGAATAATAGCAAACAGCAGCGCTCCTAAAAAAGCAAGAAAAAAAGCCAGTAGTAACACTGGCTTTTCTCCGTATTTCTCAACCATCAGGCCTGCCGGGATTGACATAACCCCATAGGCCACAAAAAACGCAAAAGGAAGAAATCCCGCAAGGCCAATGCTCAGGCTGAAACTTTTGACGATATCCGGAATAATGGGACCCAGGATATTGGTCAAAAAAGAGATGACAAAAAATATCAGCAGGATCAGGATAACAATAAAAATATTCCTTTGCATGAGGGTTCGGGCTTACTATCCACTATTTGTGACGTGCTTACTGGGCAGCAACTACGCTAGTGCGGCTCGCTCTACCAGCCATATCAAAGCTTTTCAGCTTGATCGTTCCGGATGCTTTTACCGGCGCTTCGTAAACCGGCGATTTTGCAGTTGGCTCCGAACCGTCCGTGGTGTAGCGTATAGCAAGTCCGGGAAGTTCCACATTGGCTTTCAGCATGCCGCCTTCCACCACAGCGCCCGGCATAGGAAGCCTGTAATTATAACCTCCGTTCACAAAACTCATTCTTGGCATGTGCCGCTGCGCAATGCTGTTGGCAAAAACATTCCAGCCTTCATCGATCATTTTTTTCCGCGCTGCGTCGTCAGCCACATTCTCCCACTTGCGTTCCGCTGCCCAGGCGCTTTCTGCAAAACCCATCAATTTTGGTAAAATAGAGTATTCCATCATATCACGGCCTTTCACCGTCTCGCACCAAAGCTGCGCTTCTATTCCGATGATATTTTTCCGCGCCTCCGGTTTCAGCTGCTGCTTACCTACGAATTCCTCTTTCATAGGCTTGCCCAAAGCCGTCTGCTCCGTTGTGCGGAACATATTGAATGGTGCAAATGCCCAGTTATCGCGCGTATCCACAAATCCTCCCCAATACAAGCCTGGCTCTCTTGGGTCGTTGTTGTAAGACATATCGAAGTAAAAATTCGTCACATTGCAAAGCACAACCTGATATCCGGCATTGGCGAGGCGGTTACCCAAATCCACATCATATACATTGTTCCAAACATAAGGAACCACAGGATGGCCCACGAATTCAGGGTTAGCATTGTAAATGCCTGCATTGGTTTTGGTAAGGGCAACTTCCTCCCAGCCATGCACTTTGAGATTGCGCTTTTCCAGTCTTGGCAGCAGTTTTCTGAAAAAGTAAGTTTGCAGGTCGCGGAATTCTTTGATCTCCGGATTTTCAGCCTTTAATTTAATGGCCATAGGCGACTTGGTCCAGGCGCCTTCGGCCACCTCATCACCGCCCGTATGGAAAGTATCCATCGTCAAACCTGCCTCTTTGTACATTTTGGCAAATTCATCCACCACTTTTTCAAAGAAATGATAAGTGGATTCCCGGGCTACACTTACAGTATTGTTCTTATAAGCCTGCGCCGAAAGGTAAACGGACTTGTCTTCCGGATCAATCAACCGGTATTCGTTCGCTTCTTTCTCTTTTCCTTCCTTCATCAAACGTTCATAGCGCGCTTCCATTGACTTGATCGCTGCCAGCGCGTGACCAGGGAAATTCACTTCCGGGATCACCTTAATGTGCCTGTCGTTTGCATATTTAAGTATTTCAATAAAATCGGCACGGGTGTAATAACCACTTCCATATTTACCCTCATCATTTGCCACCGGCCCTGATCCGTAACTTGGATGCAATGCAGGAGCACCGATTCCTGACATATGCGCACGGTGCGCGCCTACCTCCGTGAGTTCAGGTAACCCGTCGATTTCAACGCGCCAGCCTTCATCCTCCGTGGTATAAAACAAAAAGTGATTGACTTTATATGACGCCAGGAGATCCAGCACGCGCTTTATAGATTCTTTTGTCTGGAAATTCCTGCCCACATCCAAATGCATGCTTCTGAAATGAAAACGCGGTGCATCCTCAACCTGAATATGCCCTAATAAGATAGATGGGGCCGGTTTTTGGTAAGATTCCGTTGGTACAAGCTGTAAAAGACTTTGAATGCCATAAAAAACGCCTGCCGCATCACTGCCCGTAATATTTACGCCGCTTGCATTAACGCCTAGCTTATACGCTTCCTTGGCAATGCCGTTTACAGATACAGTTCCTGTGTTCAAAACAATAGACGGAGCCTCGGCCGTTGTTGTGGTCGGCAGTCCCTCGCGGATCGGGAAATCTGTTCCGGTAACTGTTTTTAGTTTTTCAATCAGATATTTGGCTTCCTTTTCAAGACCTTTCTGGTAGAATACATTGGCCTTACTATCTAATGTAAATGTCTCCGTGCCGGCACTCATTTTTACCGGAGACGGAATGATCTTCAAAAGCTGCTCTGCGCCAAGCTTACTGAATTTGAGATTGTCTTTATAACGCTGCTCCGCCGTTGGAAGCGGCACAAGATCATCTTTTCCCCTCAGGATCTGCTCTTTGGCAACAAATGGTTCAACCTTGAAATCTGCAACCTGCACGATCTCCTTCTCTTTGCCTTCTTTGTCATAAAAAACAAAATACAAGCCCATTGGCGCATCCGTTTCCTTAATGACGCCTTCTGTTCCGGTATAATTTACAATGATAGAGTCACCCGGGGCAAGCTTGAAATCCTTACCCGGCACCATTTTGTACCAATCCCCATTCAAATGCTCAATGATAGCCGGCTGCGGTGTTTTATTGCGCTGGATCGGCCGAGGCGACATATTGAAAAACAATGCCCAGTTGGTGCCGTCGAGTGTAAAATCGCTGCCATTTCTAAGGGTGAATTTGGCATCGAAACTATGCGCTGGCTCTATAAAATTGGTAATGAGCTTCCACGAAATACCGATTTTTTGCGCCTGCTCTTTGGTAACGTCACCGCTGCGCGAACAGCCGGCCAGGATAAGGAAACAAAATGCAACAAGCTGATAAAGGAATATTCTCTTCATTGGGTCAGAAATACAAAGATTTGATGAGTTTTAACGGTTGCTATGCAGGCAAGCCGGATTACAGCATTAATATTACTGATAACTTAGGAAAATATACTAGTATTTCTTTCAGCAATTGCCGCAATGATCCTGGTCCGCCAACGGACCTATTTTTTACCTTCCCACATCATTAATCCTTCGATCAATGCAGTGAGCTGGGCAGTCGGCATGCCGGGTGTGAGGTACGCGTGCGGGCCCATGGGGTCGTCCTGCCAGGTGTTGTTCCCATCTGTAATGACGATTTTCCCGCGTTTTAGTCCAAAATAAGGCTGTACACCACGTACGCCGACGAGCACTGCAGTCTGGTCCCAGCTCTGGCGGCCATTGGCATCCTCCTTGCTTTTGGACATGGCCATTTGGTAAGCATCTTTAACGGGGCCTTTTAATCTTTCATTTGCAATCACATGCACACCGGTCCGGATCTCCTGCCCTATTTCAAAACCGCTGAAAATGATTTCCGTGGGCCATTCCGTGAAAACCTTCTGAGAGGCGAGTGAGTCTGCATATACATTGTATTCACGTCCTGCCGGAAATTTACCGGCCATGCTCACAAGGCCGCTTACTTTCTTCTTCACCAGGCCCAGCCCCGACAAGGGAGAATGTGCATCAGGTTTCGAATCAAGCAGATTAGCCAGGTTTGTTAAAAAACCAATAGTGACGATAGTGACGCTCTGATCCGGTTGTTTGGCTAAAATTTTACGATAAACCGTTACCGCATCTTCTGCGTCGGCGGTATTTTTGATCTTGTGCGGATACTTTTCAACCAGCATTTCGGGCCATTTTTGCGTAGCGCCAAAGGCTGGCGCTCCCGCTCCTTTCGGCGCTCCTGTTGGCAGTTCGGGTCGTCCGAAAAATGTGTTGATCAGGTCGATCGTAGGCACTACATATTCATTTTTATTGGAAGCGATCACCGCCAAAGGCCTTACTTCCCCCTTGTCTGCCAAGGCATGCATGACCGCCATGGCGCCCACATCGTCATAATCCGGGCCAATGTCCGTATCCAGAATTAATGTTTTGGGGAGCCGGCTTCCTGTTTGAGAATACACGTGGGAACAAGTTAAAAGACAAAATATCAGTATTATTTTATGCATGGCAATCATTAAGAAAAACACTTTTGCGCAAATTTAACCGCTTTAATGCTTCAAAACATGAAAGACCTGCTTTTCCTTTCCACTCACCACTTCCAGTAAATAAGTCCCGGAACCATATTCCGCGCCGGTAAGGTCCATTTTATGCTTTTGGACAAAACCCGTTGCTGCCGATTTCGACCTTTGGTACATACGGCCGCCGTTGTCATATACATTCACGGTCACCTCCGCACCCGTATTGGCCTGATAAGTGACATAAAACATGCCTGTGGAGGGATTTGGGTAAACCTGCCAGGATGGTTTATCATCAAAAAACACAGGTTTAACGCTCGAATACCGGTAACTTTTATCCGTGTCCACCATTTTTAACCGATAATAAAGCACACCCGTTTGCGATGAACGCTTGTCCGTAAATGCATAACCCTGTGTCACGTTCAAACCGCCTCGGGATATCATTTCACCCAATTTCACGAATTGATTCTGGCGGTAGGCGTCATTTCCAGCTGCTACTTCAATCTCGAAATGGTCAAAGTTTTCTTCGGAAGTAGTCTGCCATTCGAGCAAAACCGATTTATCACCATCGGCATCTTTTTTCCTGGCCGAGAAGCTGATCAGCGAAACAGGCAATGCTTCACCGGAACCGATGAAGTTTTTGGCAAGCCAGAATTCAGAGAATGTTTTTACCTTCAACTCAGCATAATAACCTCTGTCATAAGGCACTTTCTTAACATTGGCCGATGGGTGAAAAGTCCATCCGATACCCAAACTGTTATCAATGTTACCATCCTCTTTGGACAGGTCCGTGCTCTTAAACTTCGAAATTCCCAACTCATAAGCATTGGCCGGCTTGTCACAGGTGTTACAGCCCGTTGCATTTACCAAGGCCAGCGCCTCACTTTCCAGGAAATAAAGCCTTACCACGGCCGAATCGGCCAGATAGGAATTTTGCGGTTTGATTGTAAAATTTTTATCCAGATAATAATTACTGTTAGCCTGTCTGACGCCCGAAGTGTTGACATAAGCCTGCACATCCGTATTGCCGATATTTTGCCCATTGGCATTAACCGACGCCACAAGCTTATTGTTTTTCAGAAAATGCACCCAATTATTGGTGGCGGGAACATTTTGCGTAATGGGTGAACCCGTGCTTGCTTCGTCATAAATCCCATTGGCCTGGTCATAAATATGGATGTCGTCCAAAGCGATGCCTTCCCTGTTATTGAAATTATCGGCACTGAAAACAAAGCGTATCTTCAAACTGGCAAACCCCGTGGGCAACGGAATAGTAGCCACATGCCATCTTACAAAATCCTGGATGCTCCAGGACCCTTTTCCGGAGTATGTTTTGTTGTACCAACTTGTGCCCTGCCCCTGCATCCCCAGCCTCGTCCATGCACCGCCATCACCCGAATATTCCAGGTAGGCAATGTCGCACGGCACGGGGTCACAAACTTCCATATCCAGCGCCACGCTGAAACTCAGTGTGGGTGCATTCAGCCCGGTAACATTGAAGCAGGGTGATATCAGATAAGATTCTTCCCGGTCGTTGTTTGTGCCTGCAAGATTGGTTTTCCAAATATTCTTCCCGCTGGGAGCGGTATTTATTTGCGTAGAAACGGGCTTTCCGTGCTGCCAGGAGCTGTTTGTTCCTTTTGTATACCAATGGCCGTCATTGCTTTCAAAGTTTTCGAGATAAGGATAAGCGCTGATCACCGGCGCGTTATGGATTTTTACCGTCAGCGTATCATTCAACCGGTAACTATCCGTATCCAAACCAGCCCAAACCTTTATCACATGCCAGCCGTAAGCTGACAAATCCACTTTATCATTGAATGTATAGTCGATGGTCGTCCGCTTGGCCAGCGAAGCAATGGTGTCGGTGATAATGGAACCATCGTTCAGTTGCAGATAAACCGGAATGTTGGTAATGGTCCTCGCTGAGCTGTTGCGAATTTGTGCTATAACAGGTTCAGCATTGCCTAAACCGCAATTTTCGGCTGCCGGCTGCGTAACGGCCAATGTTTGAATGTCATCCGTAACCACATAAAGCATAATGTCATCAAATGAATAACCCGCCCCGGTCATGTAATCGGCGGCGATAATCTTGCCCCACTGGCCCCAGCGGACCTGAAAACTGGATGAGAAATTTTTGTTGTTCAAAGCCAGCAGTTTGCTGAGCTCGATTCCCTGCGGCATTTTATAGCCGTCCTGAGCAGAATTTTGATTTGCAAACAGGTCATAAGCTTCAATCCAGGGATCGGTGTCTGCTCCACGGATCCAGACGCGGTTGTTGGCATTGGTCTTTTGTCCGTGATTTTTGTATTTAAAATTCAACCTTACATCCACATCTTCTACATCAAAAGCGGCGAGATTGAATGTTCCGTCCAGATAACTGATGTTTCCTGCTGAAAAATAACGGTTCGCGTCGAGCGTCAACGCCCTTTGGCCCGAGGCGGCCATGCCGGTGTTCAGAAATGTCCTCAAACGTCCGGCCGTAGTGGAAGAACTGAAATCATATCTGCCGTCACCGGTGAGCCCCGTCTGACTTTTCACCCAGGTCTGAATGGGCAGGTTTTCAATGTCATCCAAAAAAGGCAAAGCGATCTGATCATTGGGCAGCTGCCTGAAACTTTTGGTAAGCGTGTCGTTGGCTGAAATCAGATCAGGCTGACTGTGGATAAAAACCTGCAAATTATAATCACGCACCTGGCTCATATCAGCGCCAATGCTGAATGTATGGTCATATGTTTTTCCTTTTTCGATAAAAGGCGATATAGTCTGCGGCGGGATGGCTTGCCCATCCAGAACATAACCTACCTCAACGGGCCCGTTAAAGTCCACATCATCCAGGTTTTTGATCCTGATCTTGACAAAAATCGCATTACCAAGCTCCGAAGAGGTGTTTTTCCGCCCAGAACCAACTGGTGTCAGTATGGATTCAATTTTTAAATCATTGTCGGAAATGGTACCGGCACAGGTCCCGCTGTCCGGCCTCCTCGAAATGGCAAGCCCTCTTCTGCCCGGATGCCCGTTGATGCGCGCCCGGACCGACATGGTATAAGTAGAATCTTTCAACATTCCGCTCAGCACATACTTGTTTTGCGTCGTGGTGCCCACAGGCATCATCTCTTCGCCTTTCAAAAGCATTATCTCGTAGTCCGTTGCGCCCGGGACGGCGGTCCAGTCAAGGGAGATGTAACCCTCACATTGCAGGCTGGATAAAGTCAGGGCCGGGATGCCGACAATGGTAAAGGCTTCGCTGCTGCTTTCGCCAACCACATTGTTATTCTTCTTGTGAATGACCTTGATTTTGGCTTGATCCGTGGTCGTCCCGGCCGGGATGGTCCAGGTTGTCTGCCTTATTGCAGCAGCCAGGTTCGCGGCAATATTTGTCCATGAGCCACCATTATTGGTTGAAAACTGAACTGTATAAGTGCTCTGTGGATCCGTAGGAGCATTCCAGCTGATGATCAAGGCATCCCCATCTTTCAATCGCTCATTACCTAGCGGGTAAGTGATGGTGGTTGCGGCAGGAATGAAATCATAAACGACGAAATACTCCTGGGAAGGGTTCTGCGGAACGGCGTGGCCATTGACCGAGATTGTGTAATTCCCTGCAGCAGGATTATTGATGGTAACCTGCTCCACATTATTGACACGGTCCGCGCCGGTCGTGGCTGTCGCATTTACTTTCGACGGCGTAGGATCGAGCAGCCTGGGAAGTGTCGGATTGTTCGATGGATCTGATACTTTCAAATCCAGGTCGTTGACCAGGTTTTGAGTAGAAAGCACTGCTGCTGCCGGATCATTATAATACAGCATTACTTTCAACTGCGCCGTTCCTGCCGGAACCTGAATGTTATGCGTTAATGTCTGCTGATGTTCAACCGACCCGCTTACGTAGTTTTTATCTTCCAGCATTTTCACAGACCGCGAAAGATCCATCCAGCCAAAGCCAAACTTATAATCCGGGCCTTCATTTCCCCTGTCCGTTGCGCCATTGCAGATCAGCGCTTTCATCAATGCATTTTTAGGATTGGCGCCGCCGTTGACCTGACGAAACCGCTCGTAAAGCAACGCCAGACCACCCGAAATCGCCGGGCTCGACATACTCGTTCCACTTCCATTAGTATAAAGGTTAGTGGGAATCGTCGACCGGACCGATGAGCCTAATGCCACAATTTCCGGCTTGATGCGCCCGTCACGCACAGGCCCGACGCTTGAATTGCTTGCGATCGCTCCTCCATCGGTCGTATTGCCGACACTGATGACGTTTTTGGCAGTCTGATAACCGCTGATCACATTGCCAAAACCCAGTGGATATGGAGAACAGGTGCCTCCACCGCTGTTACCCGCCGAAAAAACGTGTTGTAGATTGGGCAATTGAAATGCCTGTTCGTCCAGAATGCGTGAATAGAGATCGTAAATGCCGTAAGTTTCGCAATTGTTTATCTCGCCACCGTAAGAGTTATTGGTCACAACCATCCCGAAATCATTCACATACTGCGGAGAATAGGCAATGATATTGGAGAAACTTTGCGAAACAATGGTCGCTTTGGGCGCATAACCTGCATAAAGCTCGTTCATAATGCCTGCCCCGGCCATGGTTCCCATGGTATGCATGCCATGCTGCCCGGCTTCAATGGCAGCCCGGTTAATAATGCGGTTATTGAAATCAATGTGCAGCATGGGATTGGCATCATCGCCATGCCCAAGGACAACACCCTTTCCTGTCAGCTTACGGCCATTGGGTAATGTTGAATGCAGCAAACCGGCACGCCCATTTACAAGGCTCCGGTTGTTAAATGCTTTATCCTGAGCTGGTGCGGCTTGCACATACTGGACAAATGGCTGTCCGGCAAGCTCCTTAATGCGGTTATCCGGAATGCGTAAGGCAACAACCTGATAATCTTTATATTGATCCGAAATAATTTCAAAACCCTTTGCCTTCAACTGGCTGCTGATTTCCTGATAAGTAAAAGATCGGGGATAATTAATCCAGACGTCCACCGTGCCCGGCAACTTGACTGCATGAACAGGAAGCTGACCTTTGGCAAGTCCCGGCTGCATTTTTTGTTCAGGAGTTAATTCAAAAATGGCCCGTCCGTGCATCCGGGCCAACGCACTTTTATCCGAATTGCCGGCGACTGTTGCTGTATAAGCATTGTTGGGAATGTAATCCAGCAACTCAATGCCCTGCTTTTTAAGCTCATCCCGCTCCGCATTGTTCGGGATGGATTCAAACTGTATCACAACGAAAGTACGCGAACCGTCTGCCGCTGTTCTGAGATTGGCGCCTTGCTTGTTGGCGCTGATATTTTTTTCGGGAGTGAATGACCCGCTGTTTAAAAGGACCTTAAAATCCTTACCGTTCTGGGCGGTAACTGATAGGGAGGTTAGTGCGAAAAACGATAGTGTGTGGTAAAGTTTCTTCCATTCCATAACATTTTAATAATAAGTACGACAGGTAATTCTAGTGTAAATATGCTCGATTTACAAATTAATTCTAGCATTGTTTAACTAGTTACCAACACTATAAGTCAACTAATTGACATTTAGGCCAATAACACCTTCAACCGACCCTATTTGAGCATCTTATTTTTTGTGAATCCTCAGCTCACATTTTGCAGGTCACATTAATTTTGTATTTGCCTGACCACTGGGTTAACTTCGCAATTTATTTTCCACGTTACTTTTGCGTTGTCAGCAGCGCGCACAGACTCTATGAACCTATACGGCCTGATCGGATTTCCCCTGACCCACTCTTTTTCAAAGCGCTATTTCACCGACAAGTTTCTCCGTGAGAAAATCAGGGAAAGCAGCTACGAACTGTTTGAAATGAGCTCACTGGAAGGATTGCCGGCTTTATTAAAAAAGAAGACGGATCTGAAAGGTTTGAATGTGACTATTCCCTTTAAAACAGAGGTAATATCCTACCTGGATGATCTGGACGATGCTTCTGCGGAGCGTATCGGAGCCGTTAACACCATCAAAATATATGCTGACGGCAGCACAAAAGGTTTCAATACAGACTATTACGGCTTCCGACAGTCGCTGGAAGAATGGATGGACAAGCGGGGTGAAAAGTGCAGCAATTTCAGTGCATTGGTGCTAGGAAATGGCGGCGCTGCCAAAGCGGTCCAGGTTGCTTTGCAGGATATGCATATGGATTATAAGCTGGTTTCCCGCCAGAAAAGTGATGACTCCATCATGTATGAGGAATTGACGGAAGAAGTCATGAATTCATTTTTACTGATCATCAATACAACGCCGCTGGGCATGTATCCCAAAATTGAGGAGTGCCCTAATATTCCTTACCAGTTCGTTACAAAAAAGCATTATCTGTACGACCTGGTCTACAATCCTGCGGAAACATTGTTCCTGAAAAAAGGGGCTGAGAAGGGCGCAGCTGTTCAGAATGGCCTGAAAATGCTGGAACTGCAAGCAGAAAAAGCCTGGGAGATCTGGACGCAGGAAGAAAACTTGTGGAGCGTTTAAATGCGGGAATAATAGGTCCAGAGATCTTTTTCTACTTTTTCGGACGACGTAAGAATGCCGGTTGCAACAGGGGTTTTTACGCCATTACCAATAACCGGCGGGCCCTGGCAACGACGGATCTCGTCCCATAAGCCGGCCTGCAAAAACGCATTGATCACTGCGGCACCGCCTTCAACAAAAATGGACTGGATTTTACGGGCTAACAGGCTTGTGAGCATTTGTCCGATCTCGTCTGCACCCGGGTTAACTTTTAAATAACTGATGTTCAAACTGGACGAATAACGCTCTGGCGAATCCGGCAAGCTGCTCTCCTGCAAATAATTAACAACAATAGTCGGCTGTATTTTGCTGAATAAATTCAATGTCTGGGGAAGTTGCAAATGTCTGTCCAGGACAACGCGCACCGGATCACGGCCTTCCCAATTGCGAACATTCAGCCTGGGATTGTCCATTAATGCGGTTTTGTAACCAACCAAAATTGCGTCTTCCTCCGTCCGCCATTGATGCACGCGCATGTTTGAAAGCGTTCCGCTGATCCGCAGTGGCCCGCCCGTTTCCGGTCCAAGAAATCCGTCGGCCGTTTCGGCCCATTTCAGGATTACATAAGGCCTTTTCTGCTCCATAGAAGTGAAAAACCGCTTGTTGAGCGCCAAACCTTCCGCTGCCAGCACGCCGATTTCAACCTCAATCCCAGCGTCCAGCATACGCGAAATGCCTCTTCCTGACACCAGTGGGTTGGGATCATTGTTGCAAATGACCACTTTTTTGAGTCGCTTACTAATGATCAGATCCGCGCAGGGAGGCGTCTTGCCCATATGTGAGCAAGGCTCCAATGTAACATATGCCGTGGATGCGGGCAGCAAATGCGCATTTCCTTTTAATTCGGCATCCTTAACAGCCCAAACTTCCGCGTGCGGACCGCCATACTGCCGGTGCCAGCCCTCTCCTATGATTTCGCCTTCATGGACGATCACGCACCCCACCATCGGGTTAGGACTTACACTTCCCCGACCGTTGCCGGCAAGCTGCAAAGCCCGTCTCATCCATTGAATATCTGCGTCCATGCGGCAAAAATACAAACCTCCTTTTAAACTCAACTTTCGTGAGTTCCTATTATTTGCTAACTTTCCGACATTGGAATAAAAAACACCAGAAAATGACTTCGGCACGTCAGTTATATCAATATATACTAAAAGGCATTACAGTTTATCCCGAAAAAGAAGCGCAGGCAATCGCTTTTATGTTACTCGAACATTATATGCGGCTTCGCAATATTGATGTACTTGTGGACAGACCGGTTCCTGAAAACACGGCCCAGCCGGATTGGGATACGATTATCGCGCGGTTGAATGACAATGAACCCGTTCAGCATATCATCGGATCCACCGAGTTTTGCGGACTCGAATTCCGCGTTTCATCCTCCGTACTGATCCCGCGCCCCGAAACGGAAGAGCTGGTGAGAATGGTGACCCGCGATTACGCAGAACCGGACAAAAATATTTCTATTCTCGACATTGGAACCGGCAGTGGCTGCATTGCCATTGTGCTTGCACGTTTCCTGCCACACGTTTCGGTACACGCCTGGGATGTTTCGGATGAAGCCCTGGAAGTTGCCCGCGAAAATGCGCGTCAGCTCATTGCCGACGTAACTTTTGCCAAGCAGGATATGCTTAATGTCACGTTCCCGCTCCCCGGCAACATTATCCAGTTTGACTGCCTCGTGAGTAACCCGCCATATGTAACTTACTCAGAGCAGGAACATATGCGCCCGAATGTCCTTCGTTTTGAACCCCACGAAGCATTATTTGTGGAAGACAGCGACCCATTGCTGTTTTACAAAGCCATCGCAGATTTTGGCATACACCATTTAAAACCCGAAGGAAAGTGTTACGTAGAAATCAACGAGCACTTCGGAGCCGGGACCAAGCAGGTTTTTGAGGAAAGAAATTATAAGAACGTAGAAATCCTGCGCGACATCCACGGAAAAGACCGCTTCGTAAGAGCGATCTGGAAGTAAACATCCGCCGGGGGCCAAAGGAAACCGCCAACATATAGACCAATCATCAATGTATATAGAGAAAATAAAGGATGTGCTGAATGAGATGGGCAAGGTGGTTGTGGGGCAGGACAAACTGCTCAACAGGCTCCTGATAGGTCTTTTCACCGGCGGCCATATCCTGCTGGAAGGTGTACCCGGACTAGCCAAAACACTGACGATCAATGTGATGGCAAAGGTGCTGCACCTTGATTTCAAAAGGATCCAGTTTACGCCCGACCTGCTGCCCGCCGATTTGATCGGGACGATGATCTATAAGCCTAAGATTGGGGATTATGAGGTAAAAAAGGGGCCTATTTTTTCAAATATTATTCTTGCCGATGAGGTGAACCGCTCCCCTGCCAAGGTGCAGTCGGCTTTGCTGGAAGCCATGCAGGAAAAACAGGTAACGATCGGGGATGAAACTTATCTGCTCGACCGGCCATTTGTGGTGCTCGCAACGCAGAACCCGGTGGAGCAGGAAGGAACCTACCCGCTTCCGGAAGCGCAGATCGACCGTTTTATGATGAAAGTCTACGTCGATTACCTTGAAAAGGACAAAGAACTGGAAGTAATGCGCCGCATGTCGGACATTAACTATGACTACCAGATCAAACCGATCCTGAACAAAGAGGACATTTTCGCAATCCGGAACAATGTCAACAAAGTGAACATTTCGGAAACGCTTGAAAAGTATATTATCGAGCTGGTCTTTGCCACCCGCCGCCCGCTGGATTACGGGCTTCGTGATGAGGCGCGTTACATTCAGTTTGGCGTTTCTCCACGCGCAACCATTTACCTGAACCGAGCGGCAAAAGCATTAGCATACCTGGAAGGACGCGATTATGTGTTGCCGGAAGACATTAAGGAGCTTGCACCGGACATTATGAACCACCGGATTTTACTCAACTACGAAGCAGAAGCAGACGGCGTGAGAACAATGGCGATCATTGATTCCATTTTGCGGAAAGTGGCGATTGGTTAAGGGACCGGATCATGTCCGTGACCTCCCCACGGATGACATCTTGAAAACCGCTTTAAGCCCAGCCAGGTGCCTTTTACAACGCCATGCTTACTGATTGCCTCGATCATATACTGTGAACAAGTGGGCGTATAACGACAAGAATTTGGCAGGTAAGGAGACAGCACACCCTGGTAAATCCGAACCAGCCCGATGAGTAAAAATTTCATTTCGCTTCTTGTGTCAAAGTAGTATATTTGGCAATTAACATCATAAAAGCATGATTTCGTATATAATATGGAATGTCAGTCCTGAAATTTTCACTATTCCTCAAATTGGTGATTTTGGACCATTTCCTGTACGCTGGTATGGCCTCCTCTTCGCCGCCGGTTTCCTCGTTGGACAACAAGTAATGATCCATGTTTTCAAGAAAGAAGGAAAACCGCTGGAAGATATTGATTCGCTCACATTATATATGGTGCTGTCCACGGTCATTGGAGCGCGCCTCGGCCATTTCATATTTTATGAGCCGGAAGTTCTTTTCAAAAAACCGCTTGAAGTAATCCTGCCTCCCTATGCAGGTCTGGCGAGCCATGGAGCCATCATCGGGATCATAACAGGTCTCTGGCTTTATTCGCGTTCAAGAACCGCAACCGGGCAAACGTTTTTATGGGTTGCCGACAGGATGGTGATCGTGATCGCACTGGCTGGCGCATTCATCCGTTTTGGAAATTTAATGAACTCCGAAATCGTGGGTAAACCTACCGACGTTCCTTGGAGTTTTGTTTTTGTTCAAAACACCGAATTCCGTCAGATTCCCCGCCACGCCGCCCAGCTTTATGAATCCATTTCGTGTTTTATACTCTTCTTTATCCTGCTGTGGATCTGGAACAAATACAAGTCAGCAACGCCGCGTGGCTTAATGGTCGGAATTTTCTTCGTTTGGGTCTTCACCTTACGTTTCCTCTACGAATTCCTGAAAGAAAACCAGGAAGCCTTCGAAGCCAATTATCTGCTGAATATGGGTCAGATTCTGAGTATACCAGCCGTATTACTTGGTTTATATTTTATTTACCAGTCCAGAAAATCAACGCATCAACTGGCCGGATAATTTAATATTGAATCTAAAAACCCGTCAAGATGAAAACATCGTTTATGCTGTCGTTGGTGCTTGCGTCTGCCATGCTTTTGAGCAGCTGCGGAGGGAAGCAGGAAGAGAAAGAAGGGGCTGAGCAGGAAGGAGCTGAGCAGGAGGCTGATAAATCTGCTGTTGATGCATTGGAGGCATTCGCCGATAAAGCAAAAGAAATGGGAAGCCGCGAAGCGGTTGACCCGATTGATTTTCGGAAACTGAAAGAGCTCATGCCTGAAAAAATTGCCGGCATGTCCCGCACGGAAGCCACTGGCGAAAAATCCGGCGCGATGGGTTTCACTGTGTCCACGGCCAGCGCAAAATACAAAGGTGAAGGCGACGAAAATCTGAACATTGAAATCGTAGATACAGGAGGCATTGCCGGTGTATCGACCATGGCACTTGCAGGCTGGTCGATGGCGGAAATTGATAAAGAAACGACCACCGGATACGAAAAAACGACAAAAATAGAGGGTTATAAAGCATTTGAAAAATACGACAACGAAGGCAAATCCGGGGAAGTAAATGTGCTGGTAGCCGACCGTTTCGTCGTCAATGTGCAGGGCGACCACATTACGGTGGATCAGCTTAAAAACGCACTGAAAGATCTGGATCTCGCCAAATTAGGCAATTTGAAATAAAAAAAGCAGAAGCAATCACGCTTCTGCTTTTTTTAAGACCGTTTGAAAAGCTTTAATACGCTGTCGCAAAATCCACCTTTTCTCTCAGGATCTGCTTCGCCTTAACCAGCTGGTTTTTCACTGTATTTTTAGAGATCCTCAGAAACTCTGCGATCTCCTGGTAAGATTTCCCTTCTTCAATATTCAGTTTTAATATTTGCCTTCTTTTCACCGAAAGCGAATCCACAGCCGCTACAACCAGGCTGATCCTTCTTTCTCCCTCTTCCTTTTCATCTTCATCCGCCATTCTGATGGCTTCCATGTAATTCTTACGTAACAGCTCGCTTTTTTCGATCTTCTTGAAATGATCGAAAGCCATATTCCGCAGGCAGGTAAACAGGTAAGAATTGAAGTTATACTCGGGCTTAATGTGATCTCTTTTCACCCAAATTTTAATAAAAACATCCTGAACCATGTTTTCCGCCTCTTCTTCATCTTTCAGCAAAGACGTGGTAAAACGCAAAGCAGGAGTTTTATAGTAATTGTAAAGTTCAGCAAAAGCCTGTTCGTCGCCTTGCGTTACTTTTCTCAGGATATTTTCGTCAGGATAGGCCACGGTTGTAGAGTTTATCGAATTATATATAGGGTTAGCACGTACATTCAACAGAGAAAATGTTTCTTTTACAACTTTATTTCTTGATATAGTAACATTGCACCATTATCAAAGATTACATCGTTTCAAAATCGATATAAAATTGACTATCAGGACATTTTCTAAAATTTCATTGGTCAAAACATTACCAAAGCAATTGCAAATTTTGCTTTTCTTCGATGCGGCAAAGTTTTATGTTGAGCGGCTTATTCGTAATTCTTTCATAAATCTACGCTTAGATTTTGAAATCCAAATCGCAAAATGCGTAAAAATATCTTCAATTTGCGCAATCCAATTTTATTAATATTTAGTTAAACAAACCGCGCTCAGCCGTTATATATACTCATTATCAATCATTTCTTAGCAGAATCTACTATTGAAAACTAATTTTTTACGCAGGGGCCAACAGAGCCTGTTAACAATTTTATAACATTTCAGGAAAATGCCGTGAGCGCGGATAGCCTGTCATTTGTGATCAGGAGTATTATATTCCAAAAGCCGAATCGTTATCCATGGACCAAAGCCGCATTCAACATATCATCGAAACAATATCCTCAGTGAAAATCGCCGTCTATGGCGACTTCTGCCTCGATTCCTATTGGATTATGGATGAACGTGGATCGGAAGTTTCGATTGAAACCGGCCTGCAGGCCCAGGCTGTTACCAGACATTACTATACGCCGGGCGGCGCTGCCAATGTTGTAGCCAATTTGTCCGCGTTGAAACCCGCCGGGATCCGGGTGATCGGGACCATCGGAGACGATATGCAGGGAAGGGAATTGAGGTCACAACTGGAAAATTTGGGAGCCGAAACAACTGCGCTTTTTATTCAGAAAGAACATTTCAATACATATAGTTACCTGAAAAGGATCATTGACGGAAAGGAGGAACCCCGCATTGATTTCGGCGTATATAATGAACGCAGCGACGAAACGGATCAAAAGCTCCTTGCAGCGATCGAACAGGCTTTACAGGAATCGGATGCACTGATTTTCAATCAGCAAGTCACGGGAAGCATTAATAATGAACACTTTATAGATCAGGCTAATGCACTCTTCGCGAGATACAGCGACAAGATCGTGATGCTCGATTCCAGGCATTTTAATGATCGTTTTGAAAATACGTATCTCAAATGCAACGACCGGGAAATAGCGTCGTTGAATGGCGAACTTGTAAATCCCGGCGATAATGTTCCGATCACGGAGGTAAAAAAATATGGTCGCGCGGTTTACGAAAAATACAAAAAGCCGGTGTTTGTGACTTGCGGCGAACGCGGAATAATCGCATTTGATCAAACGGGTGCCCGGGAAGTCCATGGAATCCAGCTCAAAAGCAAACTGGACACGGTTGGCGCAGGCGATACGGCCATCAGCGCCATCACGCTTTGCCTTGCGGCCGGTTTCCCTTCCGTTGAAGCCGCCACATTCGGCAATTTCGCGGCAGCCGTCACGGTTCAGAAATTGTACACCACCGGCACAGCCAATGCCCGGGAAATTCTCTCAGTAAGCCAGGATCCTGATTTTATCTACAATGCTGATCTTGCAGAAAACGAACGAAGTGCCGTGTTTTTACAGGATACTGAGGTTGAACTATGCGAACCGGGCGTGCTGGAAAAGCTGGGCCAGATCCGCTATGCTGTTTTCGATCACGACGGAACGATCAGTTCGCTGCGGCAGGGCTGGGAAGAAATTATGGAACCGGTCATGATGAAGGCCATTCTGGGCGACCATTACAATACAATCGACGCCAATGCTTTCCATAAGGTTTTGGGCCAGGTAAAAGAGTTCATCCATAAAACGACTGGCATTCAAACGATTTACCAGATGGAAGGTTTGGTGAACCTTGTTCGGGAAGCGGGATATGTGCCTGAGCAGGATATTCTGGACAAATTCCAGTACAAAGCATTATATAATGATGGCCTGATGGAAATGGTCATCAAGCGGATGGAGAAGTTGGCTGCAGGAGAACTCGGACAGGAAGATTACACCATGAAAGGCGCCGTTGCCTTCTTGCAGGAGCTGAAAGAACGAGGTGTAACCATGTATCTCGCCAGCGGAACAGACGCCGAAGATGTTAAGCATGAAGCTGAAATGCTTGGCTATGCACATCTTTTCGACGGCGGCATTTACGGTGCATTGAAGGATTACACCAAGTTTTCCAAAAAAATGATCATCGAAAAGATCATTAAGGACAACAACCTGAACGGAAATGAACTGGCCGTTTTTGGCGACGGGCCTGACGAAATCCGTGAAGGCAGGCGCGCTGGCGGCATTGCGGTGGGCATTACCAGCAATGAGGTTCAGCGTTTCGGTCACAATCCGGCAAAACGGCCGCGTCTGGTCAAAGCAGGTGCACATTTGCTCATTCCCGATTTTTCCCAATACAAGAAACTCATAACCCTCCTCTTTCAGGAAAATGTAAAATACGCGGACGCATGAGCTGCTACGCGGAAAGATTTTTAAAAAACTGCCTTTTGCTGGTCTCCTTCGTACTGGCTGTTTCCTGTAAAAAGGAGCAGCCTGACAGATCCGCAAATGTCAGTTGTCAAGACAAACCTTTTATCCAGGAATTCCATGAAGCATTTCGCGTAGGAAGCGGAAATGCCGAAAACGAGGTAAGGAGCATTGCGGTCGATCAGGAATCTGCGATCTGGATAGCAACAGCAGCCGGCATTTTTCAAAAAAAGAAGGATAGTCGCGACTGGTCCAGCATCATAAGCGGAAGCGACAACGGTCCCGCTTATGACGTAGAATCAGATGCCAAGGGCATAATGTGGCTCGGAACCTGGAACGGACTACTCTCTTATAAAGCGGGGAGACTGGAAAGAGTAAGCGGACCAGAAGGCCCTGTCTCGGCCATTTGTGCAGCAAAAGAAGGCATATACGCATTGGGGCCGAGAGGTTTTTGGCTCAACGAAGGAAAAGGTTTCCATAAAATGGACGGCAACATTTCCAGGTCTGTCCGGGATGTGATTTCAGATCAAAACAAAGGCCTATGGCTTGCTACGGATGTAGGATTGTATCATTGGACAAAAACCGGTTTAACCCATTACTATAAAACCGACGCATTGATCAGCGGTTATGCCAAGGGCCTGGCGCTGGATGGGAACAATAAACTTTGGGTCGGTGGACTGGGTGGTGTAACAATCCGTGGTTTGGATAAAAAAGAAAAAGAACTTAAACCTGAAAATGGCATCCCATCCGTCTACGTTACATCCGTCCGTTATGCGCCTGACAGCTCCATGTGGGTAGGCACGCAGGCAGGCATTGTACGTTTCAGGCCTGATGGCAGCCATTCGTTATTGTTTTCCAGGCGCTGGTTAATGGATGACCAGGTTAATAAAATCGCATTTGACAAGGAAGGAACGGCATGGATCGCAACGCCAAAGGGTGTGAGCGCGATCCGGAAGAGAACGATGACATTGGCACAAAAAAGTGACTCTTTCTACGATATATTAATGAAAAGGCACATGCGTGCCCCCTGGATTGCCGGTCAGGCACATTTGCGGATTCCCGGCGATACAACTTCGTGGCAGCCCGAAGATGATGATAATGACGGCGAATACACAGGAAATTACCTCGCCATGGAAAGTTTCAGATACGCTGCCACAAAAAGCCCGGAAGCAAAAGCTAATGCTGAGAAGGCATTTGGTTTCCTGAAATTATTGCAGGAAGTGACGGATACGGATGGCTTTTTCGCCAGAACTATCGTCCCATCGGATTGGAAAAACGTGCACGACGCCAACCGGACTTTCACTGAAAGAGAAAAAGCGGATGAACTCGTGAAAGAGCCGCGTTTCAAGCCTGTGGAAGTACGCTGGCACAAATCCAGAGATGGAAAGTGGCTCTGGAAAGGTGATACAAGCAGCGATGAAATGTGCGGACATATGTTTGGCTACTATTTCTACTACACATTGGTGGCGGATCCGAACGAGAAAAAGGTCATAGCAACGCATATTGCAAGGATTGTGGATCATTTAATGAAAAATAACCTGAATCTGACAGACGTCGACGGCACACATACACGCTGGTCCGTCTGGTCACCCGACAAGCTCAACCGGGATCCCGAATGGCTTCCCGACCGCAACCAGAATTCGATGGAGTTGCTCGCTTTCATAAAGCTGGCCTATCACGTAACTGGCAATAAAAAGTATGAAAATGAGTACATAAGGCTCATAAAGGATGAGAAATATCTTGAAAATATGGGAGAAGTCACGAACCAGAACCCTGCCTGGTTTATTTACTTCGACGTGGTTTTGCAAGCTTACCTTTATCCGATTTTGCTCAAATGCGAGAAAGATCCTGAGCGCCTGAATTTTTACAAAGCACATTTGAACAAATGGTTTGAAAAACGAAAAGCAGACCATAACCCGCTCATTAACTTCATATATAGCTATTCGTCAGGCCAGAAAGCAGAGCTGGATAACTCCATCGATTTCCTCGTGGACACGCCACTGGATTTAATCGACTGGCCAATTGACCATAGCAAAAGAGAAGACCTGAAAATTGTAAGAACGCCGGTTCTGGAAGATCAGCAGGTGGATGCATTGCAGCCCGCCAGTATCCGTATGACCGTACGTTGGGATAAAAATCCCTGGACAATGGCTGGTGGCAACCCGCAAGTGGAACGGGAGCCGGTATTTTGGCTGCTACCTTACTGGATGGGCCGTTATATGAACATGATCAAATGATTAGTATGAAAATATTCTTTCCGTTTTTGTTAATGCTGCTGTATGTAACAGCCACTTTTGCTCAAAACAGTGCCGTCAAACAGCAAATGCTCATTTTTCCACAACAAGAACAGCACGTTCATGGGAGCAGCATTGTGAGCTTACCAAACGGCGACTTCCTCGTTGCCTGGTTCCAGGGAAGCGGCGAGCGCACGGCCGACGATGTGCGCATTATGGGTTCAAGATTAAAAAAGGGAGCTAAAAATTGGAGTGAGCCATTCCTGTTGGCCGATACGCCGCACATTCCCGATTGCAACCCAGTTCTATTCCTGAATGCACAGGGTAAGCTGTTCCTGGTTTGGATTGCCGTGCAGGCTAACCTGTGGGAACAGTCTATTTTAAGAACAAAAACGACAACCGATTACAACGGCGACGGCGCACCGAACTGGACCTGGCAGGACAATATTCTACTCAAACCCGATGACAAATTTGCTGTCGAAGTCGCGAAAAAGTTTAAAGATCTGCCTGCAAATCACGCAGGATGGGCCGGGTACGCACCCAGATACGACGGCATGATCCAGGAGGCAGCAAAAGATCCTGTAAAACGGAGCATTGGCTGGATGACCAGGATCAAACCATTGCTAATGGAAAGCGGAAGAATCGTACTACCGCTCTACTCCGACGGCTATAACCTTTCCTTAACAGCCATTTCGGAAGATCACGGCGCAACCTGGCGCCCGGGGCTGCCCATTGTAGGCCGCGGCCCCATCCAACCGGCATTGGGATTGAAAAAGAATGGTAATCTGGTTGCCTTCATGCGCGACAGCGGTGACCCGCCTACACGCGTACATTACAGCGAATCCTCAGACAAGGGCGAAAGCTGGACAGCAACGCGAAAAACAGACATCCCTAACACCGCCAGTGTAGAATTTCTGGTTTTGAATGATGGTAAATGGGCTTTTCTGGGTAACGACATCGATGACGGACGTTATGAACTAACCCTCCGGATTTCCGCAGATGAAGGCAAAACCTGGAAACGCGGCTGGATCGAAAACGATAAATCCAAAAAAGGCGGCTACTCCTACCCTTCGCTCATTCAGACTGCCGACGGCCTGTTGCATATGACCTATTCCTACCATCCGGAAAAAGGCAAAAAATCAATCAAATATGTAGTGGTAGATCCGAAGTTATTATGAAGATCAGGCGGAAGCGGAAAGTCCGCTTCATGCCAGCACAAAGAATACAATACTAAACCTATAAATAGTTAATGCTTAAAACCCCCAACCTCCGTTTCCTGCCGTTGATTTTTCTCTTGATGACACTATCCTTCGGTAAGAATTCCGCACAGACCGTCCATCAGGATAAGCCATTCAAACAGGATTACAGCATCAAATTCTACGCTAATGAGAGCATGAATTTGCAGCAGGTCATTGCCGACCGGAATGAGAATATGCAGATCCTGGGCAAGGATGGCTTGCTGCATCCCGAAAATGGACAGTTTTTACATCCGGGAAGCATTCGCGCAGATAATTCCTATCGGTTTATGAAGGACAAAAAGATCGCCGCAATCGCAAGCTACCAGGACCAGCATGTATATCTGACCGAATCCTTCATCCTCAGCAACGCCTGGGCCGGAACGCTCCTTTCGAAACATACATTGCCCAAAGCCAGCATTTTTGCCGGCGGCAACAACTTTGCTTTCCTGATATCGGATGGCAAGTCGCTGCAACTGGTTCAGGATTCAAAGAACATCTGGAGTGGAAATCTGCCCGATGACGAGGTTTTGGACATTGTTTTTCAAAGTACAGGAAATCAGTTCTGGATACTGGGAAGGAAATCGCTTTATAATCTTCCGGTTGGAAATAATGTGTTGACCAAGGCTTTTTCAGGGAACAATTTCACGGCTTTTGACCTCGCTAATAAAGAAAAGAGCATTATAATCGGAACCAGCGATGGCTATCATGTTTTTGATATAACCTCAAAAAAACAAACCGGGACTATCCACAACAAGCTTCCCGTCAATAAGATAACAGCCGTAAAAGAGGTGAATAACCGTATCTGGTTTGGTTCAGACGAGGGTGCATTTGCACTCCGGGCTGATAATAAGTTCGATTACTATTATGGTGAGCGCTGGCTGCCGGGCAATAAGGTCGTTGACATTGCAGAAGGGGCTCAAAATTCAGTTTTGATATTGACGAACAAAGGGTTAGGCCAGATTAATTTCAAATCGATGTCGCTTGAAGAAAAAGCTTTGCATTTTGAAAAACAAGTAAGGCAGCGGCACATCAGAAACGGGTTTAATGCCTCACTGGTTAACATGGACCACGGAAATGTTGCGACGGGTTTTATGGAAGATTCTGATAATGACGGACTTTGGACTTCCATGTATCTGGGCGGCGAAATTTTCCGCTACGCCGTGACAAAAGATCCCGAAGCACTGCAAAATTGTCGGGAATCCTTGGACGCTTTGGAAAGATTGTACTCGGTAACCGGCATTCCCGGCTTTCCGGCGCGCTCTTTTGAGCGATCGGGGCACATTAAGGAGCTAAGCGACAGCGAGCGTTGGCAGCATTCCGCTGAAAAAGAATGGGATTGGAAATCGACCACCAGCAGCGATGAAGTGATCGGGCATGTGTTCGCATTCGGTGCTATGGCTGAGCTTGTCGATGATCCGTCTATGAAGAAACGGGCGGTTGCACTGATCGACACATTGATGTCTCACATCGTTAAAAATAATCTATATCTGATAGATTTTGATGGAAAACCGACCATGTGGGGCAAATGGAACCCTGAGTATGTGAATGCTTTTCCAATCAATGTTGGAGACCGGAAGCTGAATTCTTCCAACATTGTATCCATGCTGCAGACGGCTTATCATTTTACAAAAAAAGAAAAATACAAAGCCAAAGCTTTTGAACTGATGAACAAGCATGGCTATTTCGAGAACATGATGCGTTCCATGAAAGTGATCGGACAAGCCCCGGCAGACGCGGATGAGCATAGTAAGCACATGTCCGACGGCTGGAACCATTCTGATGATGAAATGTATTTTGTGGGTTACTGGGGGCTTTATCGCTACGCACTTAATGATACGCTGAAAGCAAGATACAAGCAGCAGATCCTGGATCACTGGCAGGTTGAGCGTCCTGAAAAAGAGGGCGCCTGGAACATTTTCACAGCAATGACCGGAGCAAAAGATTTCGATCTGAAAGAAGCGGTCTGGTATTTACAGGAACATCCGCTCGACCTGATCGACTGGAACATCAAAAACAGCCATCGAAAAGACATTGAGTTGATTGAACCCAACTTCCGCAGGCAAACCACCAAGGAAGTGCTCCCGCCCGACGAGCGCCAGGTTCAGCGCCACAATGCCAATATGTTCAGCCTGGACCGGGAAGGCCGAAATGGTGACGGTGAGTATAGCGCGGGTGATATCTGGCTTTTGCCCTACTGGATGGGGCGCTATCTCGGGGTCATCAGCGCACCACAAAAATAGCTCCATGCAATTTCAACGTTATTTTTCAATCACAATAATGCTATTCTCAATGCTGTCTTGCCAAACGGAATCCTATCTGCAGGAGAAACAGGTTACCCAGGATTACGGTTATCATCACGATCTGGACAATAACGACAACTTTTCACCCGACGGGAAATGGTTGGTTTATGACACACGGACAGACAGCGGCGGCATTGCGGAATCAGCTAAGATTGAGAAAGTAAACATTGAAACAGGTGAGAAAAAGGTTTTGTTTGAAATAAAAAACAATCAAATATGGGGGCCGGGAGCTGGCGCTGTCAGTTATAGCCCGGTCCGGCAAGCCGTTGTTTTTATTCATGGGCTGGCTAATAGCACAAAGGAAAATCCATATCAGCAATGGCGCAGAACAGGCGTGATCATTGAAGACGCAAACCCGAACGTTCCGATTTATATGGACGCCCGGGACGTGACTTTTCCATTCACGCCCGGCGCATTACGCGGCGGCACGCACCGGCACGAATGGAGCGGCGACGGAAAATGGATCGGTTTTACTTATAATGATGCCATCCTGAAAGCGCTTGAAGATGCTTCGGGACAAAAGCGAAACCTGCGCACAATAGGCGTTTCCACAAAAATAAGGCAGGTAAATGTCGACAAAAATGAAGAAAACGTCTCCGGTGAGTGGTTCAGCGCATTGGTAGTTCGTGTTGTTCCAAATCCCGAACCAGGAAGCGATCAGATCAGCCATGCAGCAGGCGACAGCTGGGTCGGGACGAATGGTTATTTGTTAAAAAACGGCGAGAAGCAGCTTGCAAGAGCATTTATTGGTGTTGTAAAAAATAAAAACGGCCAGGATGTGAGCGAAGTTTTTATCGTCGATATTCCCAACGACATTACGCAGCCCGGCGAACTTGGGCCATTGGAAGGAACAAAAGATGATTTCCCGATGCCTCCCAAAGGAGCAAGCCAAAGGAGAGTGACATTCACTGCTGAAACCGAATTTCCAGGATGCACCGGCATTGTGCGGTCGTCACCGGACGGAACTTCGCTTGCCTATTTGGCAAAAGATAAAAATGGTGTTGAGCAGATCTTCCTGATCTCACCATTGGGCGGGGAGCCGCGTCAGCTTACTGCACACGGATCTAATGTTTCGGGGAACGTAAGATGGCGTCCGGACGGGAAAGCGGTGGGTTACATTCACGAGGGAAGTATTTCAATTTGCAAGATTGGCGACGCGCCTTTTGAACAAAGATTCGTAAAAATCACGCAGCCTACCAATCCCGCGCCGTCTAATTTGGTGTGGTCTCCCGACGGTAAGACATTAGCATTCAATCGTTTGGTACAAAAAGAAGGCAAGCCTGCTTCTCAGCAGATATTTGTCATTGAAGTGAAGATGTAGGGGAAAGCGCAAACAATCGCGTCTGCATATTTATAACTTAATATGCAAATTATCCTATGATTCATACCATGCGCTGGTTCGGGCCTAATGATCCCGTTTCACTGATGGACATACGCCAGGCCGGATGCGCCGGAATCGTCAGCGC
Source organism: Dyadobacter chenhuakuii (assembly GCF_023821985.2). Classification (NCBI taxonomy): domain Bacteria; kingdom Pseudomonadati; phylum Bacteroidota; class Cytophagia; order Cytophagales; family Spirosomataceae; genus Dyadobacter; species Dyadobacter chenhuakuii. The sequence continues at coordinate 3,760,738 of NZ_CP098805.1, forward strand.
GCTGCACCAGATACCCGTAGGCGATGTGTGGTCGCCCGAAGCGATCGCAGAACGAAAATCGCTTATCGAAGCTGGTAATGAACGGTTTACGAAGCTTGAATGGCTGGTTGTTGAAAGTCTTCCCGTTCACGAACACATTAAAAAAGGCCTTCCTAACCGTGAACTTTACATTGAAAACTACAAGGAATCATTAAAAAACCTGGCCGCCAGCGGAATCAGGACCGTTTGCTACAACTTCATGCCGGTGCTGGACTGGTCGCGTACGCAGCTGGACTATACAATGCCCGAAGGCCATAAAACCCTTCGCTTCGTTTGGGTAGATTTCGCATTGTTTGACCTTTACATTCTTCGCAGGCCCAATGCCGCGGCCGACTACGAGCCTGAAATCCAGCAATCAGCAAGGGAAAAATTCGAGCGCATGTCGCCCGAAGAAATTTCTCATCTCACAAACACCGTTTTATTAGGATTACCTGGCTCGGAAGAGGCATTTGATCTTGTTAATTTCCAAAGCCTGCTGGACGCTTATGCGCACATTGGTGATCGGCAGCTGCGTGAAAATCTGTATTATTTTATCAAAGAAGTTGCGCCCCTGGCGCAGGAACTGGGCGTAAATCTCTGCATTCATCCCGATGACCCGCCAAGGTCGTTATTGGGTTTGCCTAGGGTTGTCAGTACAGAAGCCGACCTCGAAGAGCTCATGCAAGCCAGTAATGTCCGAGCCAATGGGATTACATTCTGCACCGGTTCTCTGGGCGTAAGGGCTGATAATGAACTTGTTAAAATCATTGAACGCTTCGGTGACCGCATTCATTTCGTGCATTTGAGAACCACGAAGCGTGAAGATGGCACCCGGAATTTCCACGAAGCACCGCATCTGTACGGCGATGTAGATATGTACGCTGTCATCAAAGCGCTATTAGCCGAAGAGCAAAAACGTAAGGAAGCTGGCTATCAGGACATTGAGCTTCCTATGCGTCCCGATCACGGTTTCCAGATGCTCGATGATCTGCACAAAAGAACATATCCCGGCTATTCCGGCATCGGGCGATTGAAAGCATTGGCAGAGCTCCGCGGATTGGAAGTGGGCATTAAGCGTGCTTTTCATTATTAAAATGCCAAATCAAGAACATTAATCACCCACGATTTTTATAGAAATGCCTGAAATTGAAGATTCTAACACAGCCGCTTTAAATGTATTTTCACTCGCCGGAAAACTGGCGCTTATCACGGGCGGCGGAAGCGGCATTGGCTTTTACATTGCCCAAAGCATGGTTCAGGCCGGAGCCAAAGTGGTTATAACCGGTCGGCGCGAAGGTGTTTTGCAAGAAGCGGTCGCCACGCTCGGGCCTAATGTGCATTACTTTACCAATGACGTCACGCAACTCAGCACCATTCCCACATTGATCGAAAGCATTGAGGCGAAGCACGGCCCGATTGATATTTTGGTCAATAATGCAGGCATTAATATGAAAAAACATGCCATTGAAGTCACAGATGAAGATTTCGATCGTGTTATTCAAACCAATTTACATGCGGTTTTTGCTGTAACAAGAGAAGTGGGCAAGCGAATGATCGTGCGCAAGAAAGGCTCTATCATTATGATTACCTCCATGGCCGCGTTATACGGAATTGACCGTGTAGTGGCTTATACAGCTTCCAAATCCGCGGTTGGCGGCATGGTGAAAGCGCTGGCCACCGAATTTTCCCCTTATAATGTAAGGATAAATGCAGTGGCTCCGGGTTTTATAGAAACGCCCATGATGCTCACCGCTATGAACGGCGACCCATCGCGGCGCGACAAAGCCATGGACCGCACGCCCATGGGAACCTGGGGCAAACCCGACGACATCGGCTGGGCCGCCGTCTTCCTCGCCTCCCCCGCCGCCAAATTCATCACTGGCGTCTCGTTGCCCGTAGATGGTGGCAATTCGATTGGGTTTTAACATTGAAAGAGCTTTTATACACTATAATCATAAACACATACTATGGACGAAAAAGTGAAGTTGTTTGATCAGAAAAAAATAAGGAGCCACTGGGATGCAGATTTGGAAAGGTGGTTTTTCGTGATTACTGACATTGTTGGAGTTTTGACCGAAAGCCCGAATCCGAGAAAATATTGGAGTGTTCTTAAGGGACGGCTGAAAAAAGAAGGAAGTCAGTTGACTACAGTTTGTAGTCAACTGAAAATGATTGCCGCAGACGGGAAGTCATACTTAACTGATGTTGCAGATACGGAACAAACGCTGAGGCTCATCCAATCGATACCATCACCTAAGGCGGAACCATTTAAGCTATGGTTAGCAAGTGTCGGAAATGAGCGGATTAACGAGACCGAAAATCCGGAATTGACATTTGACCGTGCAATGAAAACCTATTTACAAAAAGGATATAGTAAAGCATGGATTAATCAACGTCTTAAAAGCATTGAAATAAGAAAAGAACTAACAGACGAATGGGAGAATCGAGGAGTTAAAGCGGGAAAGGAATTTGCAACACTGACGGACATTATTACGCGGGCCTGGAGTGAGAAATCAGTCAAAGAGTATAAGGAATTTAAAAACCTACAAAAGGAAAATCTCAGGGACAATATGACTAACCTGGAATTGGTACTTAATATGCTCGCGGAAGCAACAACAAGCGAAATATCAAAAGAGAAACTTCCCGCCACGTTCGAAGAAAGTAAGGACGTTGCAACTGCTGGTGGCAGTATTGCTGGCAATACCAGAAAGGAAATTGAAGCCAAGACCGGGAAGAGAATTGTTAGCCCGGACAACGCGAGGAGTTTAGGTAACCGACGAAAACCTGACGAGTTGCAAGATTAATCCGATTCAAGATACATTATTAATTTCAACCCAAAGACCAATGAAGCAAGTGATATTTTTAAAACCAATAAATCTTTTTCTAACGTTTATAATGCTGATTTCGATTGTATCGAATAGCAACGCCCAGAAAATCAAATGGAATAAAGTCAAAGTCCTGGTTTATACTAAAAATGGGAAGGGTTATGTGCATGATAACATTGCGGCTTCGGTGGTGGCGATCCAGGCTCTGGGGAAGCAGCATGGTTTCGGGGTGGATGTGAGCGATGATCCTGCGAAGTTTACGGAAGAGAATCTGAAACAGTATGACGCGCTTATTTTTTCCAATACAAATAATGATGTGTTCGATACGGACGCACAGCGCGTTGCATTGATGCGCTATATCCAGGCGGGCGGGAATTTTGTTGGCCTGCACTCGGCCTCCGGGACTGAGCGGAAGTGGCGCTGGTTCAAGGATATGCTGGGCGGAACATTCTTCTGGCATGAACCCGGACAAAGCTTCACAGTGAATGTTCTGGACTCCAAAAATCCTTCCCTGGCGCACCTACCCGCAAAATGGGAGCGCAAAACGGATGAATTTTATTTTATCAAGGAGCTGGGCGTGAACCTGAATGTGCTGGCTGTAAATGATCATACAACGATTCAAAAACCTGCCGGAAAGGCACTGGACACATTTGGGACCGTTTTCCCGTCGGTTTGGTGGCATGAGTACGACGGTGGCCGCGCCTTTTATACTTCGCTGGGGCACCAGAAGGAAGATTATGAGCAGGAAGATTTGAGAAAACACATTCTGGGAGCCATCGAATGGGCCATAGGACCTCAAAAAGCAAGAAATTACAGCAAGGCTTATGCAACAAGCCCCACTGACGAAGTGCGTAAAAAGTAATATCAAAAACATTAATCCTGAATCCAATGAAAAATTTAACAGAAGAAAACGGCCAGGACAGAAGGTCGTTCCTGAAAAGCGCCGCCACCGGAACGGCCGGTATCATTGCGGCTTCCATGTTCCCGACGATCGTCCCGGCAAGTGTTTTTGGAAAATACGCACCCAGTAACCGCATCAACATCGGCCAGATCGGCATCGGACGCATTGCAACCGGTCACGATTTACCTGAAATCCTGAAAAATGAGGTGGCTCATGTGATGGCTGTGGCGGATGTAGATAAAAACCGGCTTGCGCAGGGCAAACAGTGGATTGAAAATAAATATGCAGATAAGACCGGCAAAGCGAATTACGTAGATGTGAAAGCATATGACGACTATAAGGAGCTTTTGGCCAATAAAGAAATTGACGCGGTGATCATCAGCACGCCCGATCACTGGCATGCACAGCCTGCGATGGAGGCGGCCGTTGCGGGCAAGCACATTTACATGCAAAAACCTACTTCGCTGACGATCAAAGAAGGCCGTATGATGGCTGACATGATTAAGAAAAAGAAAGTGGTTTTCCAGTTGGGAAGTCAACAGCGATCGATGAACCCATGGCCGCAATTCAAAAGAACTTGTGAGCTGGTTCGCAATGGCCGCATTGGCAAGCTGAAAAAAGTTTACGTAGGCTTACCAGGTGATCCGGCAGGGGGCAACACAGAAAAAATGCCGGTTCCCTCCAATTTGAACTACGATATGTGGCTGGGCTCAACGCCCGAAGTATACTATACGTTGGATCGTGTGCATTCACAAACCGATATTAATGACCGTCCGGGATGGCTGCGTTTAGAGCAATTCGGTGCGGGTATGATCACCGGCTGGGGTTCTCACCACATTGACATCGCGCATTGGGGCATGGATACCGAGCTGACCGGCCCGATTGAAATCGATGGAAAAGCCACATTCCCGCCTGCCGGTTCCGGCTTATGGAATGTGCACGGCGACTTCCTGGTGAATGCTAAATATGCCAATGGTGTTGAAATGGAAATCGGCGGCACCAACCCCAACGGGGTGAAATTCGAAGGAACGGACGGCTGGATCTTCGTTTCGCGTGGCAATGTGGGCGTGACGGCTTCCGATCCAGGCGCAGCTGCCGCAGCAAAGGAAAATAAGGCGTTCTATGCAAGTGATCCTAAAATCCTGGGTTCGGTAATACAGGCGAATGAAATCCACCTCTACGAAAGCCCCGAACAACACCAGAACTGGCTCGAATGCATCCAAAATGGCAAACAAACCGTAAGCCACGCCGAAATTGCACAACGCTCCTGCTCAGCGTGCCTGATCGCGCATACAGCGATGAAACTGGGTCGTAAACTGAAATGGGATCCGAAAAAAGAAGAATACATCGGAGACAAGGAAGCCAATGCAACATTATCACGGCCCCAGCGCGGACCATATGGCACTAACTATGTAAAAGGATAATTATTTTTCAAATTTATCAATTGCCCCGGGCTTAAGCCCGGGGCAATTGATAAATTTGAAAATGTTAGTAGTTTCCTTTGTATTCTCTGGGAGTGTGGCCAATGTATCTTTTGAAATTTCTATTAAAATTGGATAGAGAGTCAAATCCGCTGTCGTAGGCGATTTGAGCAATCGTCCACTTATCTTCTAATAATAACTTGCACGCGTGACCTATCCGGATTTCGTTTACAAAATCAATAAAAGTCTTATTTGACCGGGCTTTGAAATATCTGCAGAAAGCCGCCTCGGTCATCCCCGCCAGAGACGCCACATCACCTAGCCTGATTTCCTGCGAAAAGTGTTGCAGCACATAATTGTGCACCTTATGCATGCGCTCCGTCTCCGAAACTTTGTAAGTATTTACATAACCATAACTGGAAATCGGAGAACCGCCAGCTTCGTGCGCAAGCTTATCCAGCAATGTGAGCAGCTGAATAATGGTTTGAAATCCTTCTGAATGCATGATCGACATCAATTCCGAACGGATATGGCTTCTTAACTCCCCCTTATATTCAATGCCGCGTTTTGAATCCAGAAGCAGCTGTTTCAACGCCAGCATCTCTGGTTTCTCCAAAAAATCCTTCCCCAGAAAATCCTCCTGAAAGTACAAAACAACGCCATGTGTCGCCAGTGAAGAACCGGTGTCGAAATAAGCCGCGTCGCTGCGCCACAGGTGGGGAACATCGGGCCCGAGGAAAACCGTATCACCAGGACCGAACGTTTGCACAGAATCGCCGATCAACCGCTTGCCAGTTCCTTCCAAAACAGTGAACAACTGGTAATGCGGATGAAAATGCCAGTTAGGATCAAAATGAGGTGCTTTCAACTCCTGGATCGTCACCGTCCTGACCTGGCTTTCAATATTTTTATGGATTGGCGCCTTCATAAACCTGCTTTATTTTACCTTAATGCTATACAAAAGTAGCACATTGCCATCAAAATACGGCTAGTATGGATTTCTACTGATCCGTTTATCCAAAAAATCAATTATGCAACGGCAAAAGAAATTTCCGTGAATCGCGTTGTAATTAACGTAGTACAGCACTGCGGGATTTATGCGCCAAACCTTTTATGGCATAGTTTTTTAATTATTGAACGCTCGTAAATCCAATTCCAACGTTTTGAGTTACGTTGTATTCTTATAACTTCAAATAGCAGCAATTAAGCAGTCATGAACAAAAATATTACCTTCCTAGCGTTCCTGTTTGGCGTTTTCGCCTTGTCCAGCTGTGGAAAAACAACCACAATCAACACAAATATGGAGCTCACCGGAAAGTGGGAGCTGCAAAGTATAGTGCAAAATTCAGACACGATAAAAAAACCTGTATTAGCCAAAGGTCAAATGCCCGTAAGCCTGCATTTTAAAGAGAAAGGTGAGCTGGAAGGAACATCCTCAACCAACATACTGACAGGCTTCTATGAAACAGCGCAACAGAACACCATTCAAATGGGCGGCGGCGGCACCGAGCGGGCCGAAACGCAGTGGGGTAATTTGTTTGTAAATGCAATTCCAAACGTAAATCTGTACGATCTGAAAATGAATAAGCTGGTGCTTTATTATGAAAATAACAATCAGTTGATTTTCAGTAGAGTGCAATAGTTTTTTTATATAATATGAAAAAGGCAGCCTTGGTCGAATGATCAGGCTGCCTTTTTCTTGTCTCACATCTTAGCTTATTTTGCCCTGATCTAAACGGCAGGCTTGCTAAAAGATCAATATGCGGTTGATATTTGTCAAATCAGGTAAAATTTGAAGCGGTTTTTTATTGTAAAATTGTGTGCATTTTAGCAGGACATTTCCTGACCAAAAACCTTTTTTGATGAAGTACAGCATGAATCTCCTCCTCTGGGGGCCACAAATTGACGATAGCCTTTTCCCTACCCTCGAACTAATCAAAGAAATTGGCTTTGACGGCGTAGAAGTCCCGATTTTCAACACCAACCCTGCACATTGGTTTAACTTCCGTAAAAAGCTCGACGAGCTTGGTCTGGCATGCGAAACCGACACGATCTGCGGCCCATCGGAACATTTGATCAGCCCTGATCCAGCCATGCGCAGGCATACGATCGACCACTTGAAAAGCGCACTGGATTGTTCGCTTGTGCTGGGCGCAACCAAATTAATGGGCCCTTACCATTCTGCATTGGGCGTTTTCACAGGCCAGCCAGCCACGCCGGAAGAATGGCAATGGGCAATAGAAGGCATCCGCGAAGTGGCTGATTATGCTGAATCCCTCGACATTACATTAGGCCTCGAATATCTCAACCGCTTCGAGCTCTATCTTACATCCTGCGGCGACGAGCTGATCCGCTTCGTAGACGAGGTGAACCACCCGCATTGCAAGATCATGTTCGACACTTTCCACGCCAACATTGAAGAAAAGAACATCGGCGACACCATGCGCAAAGCAGGCGACCGCATTTCATTTATACAACTTTCTGAAAATGACCGCTCTACACCCGGAAAAGGAAATGTAGATTGGGAAGGCGTTTTCAAAGCCATCAAAGACATTAAATACGACGGCTGGATCAGCATTGAAGCATTCAGCCAAAAACTGCCAGTCGCCAACATCTGGCGCAAAATGTTCGAATCCGAAGAGCAGCTCATGCGCGACGGACTGGCCTTCATCAAATCAAATTTGTCCTGATCCATCCAAAAAATCGACCTTGTCATACAATTTCCCCGGGTTGAAACCCGGGCCTAGGAAATCGGTCGAGCCTATGGCTCTTTCTCGTTGATGGTTCACTTATCTCGCAAGAGCCGGAGGCTCGGAATATTTTTTAACGGCGGGTTTTAATCCGCTGGCTCCCGACAAGCCCGGGTTGAAACCCAGGCTAGGAAATCGGTCGAGCCTACGGCTCTTTCATCGACGATGCACTTACCTTGCAAGAGCCGGAGGCTCGAAACATTTTTTAACGGCGGGTTTCAACCCGCTGTCTCCCGACAAAGCTCGGGTTAAAACCCGGGCTAGAGAATCGGCCGCCTACGGCTCTTTCTCGTCGATGATGCACTTACCTAGCAAGAGCCGTAGGCTCCGAACATTTTTACCAGCGGGTTTCAACCCGCTGTCACACGACAAAGCCCGGGTTGAAACCCGGGCTAGAAAATCGGTCGAGCCTACGGCTCTTTCTCGTCGATGCTTCGCTTACTTCGCAAGAGCCGTAGGCTCGAAACATTTTTAACTGCGGGTTTCAACCCGCAGTTCACCCAACAAAGCCCGCATCAATAAACCTTCGCCAGCAAATGTGGCCGCTCCTTCTCTAACTTCAAAATCAACTCCCCGAACAAAGTATTCACCCAAGCAAACCACTTCCTAGTAAACTTGCTTTGATCATCTTTATCAAAAGATTCATGCATGAAGCCTGTGTTGTTATGTGTCGTTTTCAACAGTTTCAGCTGCGCTTCGATTTCCTTTTCGTCTGTGGACGTGATGGCTCTAGCGATGATACCCATGGGCCAGATCTGGTTTACCAATGTGTGCGGGCTGCCTAAGCCTTCGCCTGCTTTTCCTTTGAAGAAATAAGGATTTGAATCGCTTAGGACGAATTTTCTTGTGTTGATGTAGATTGGATCTTTAACCGACATCGCACCCAAATATGGCATGCTGATCAAGCCTGGAATGCCAGCGTCGTCCATAAGCAGATAATTGCCGAAGCCATCCACTTCAAATGCATAGATCTTGCCGAATTCCGGATGTGGATAGACGGCATATTTTTTCAATGCAGTTTCGACTTCTGTTGCCAGCGCTTTAAAATCACCTGCCATTTTCGCGCCTTCGCCGCCTACTTTTTCTAACATTTCAGCCACTTCACGGAAGGAAACGACTGCAAAGAAATTGGAAGGGACGAAGAATGGATACATCGCCGCGTCGTCAGAAGGACGGAATGTGCTTGCTATGAGGCCGTTTGGTTTGATTGGATTCCCATAACCATTGCCTGGAACCGTGTCCGTTGACCACGAAGTGACGCGACCGAATTTGTATGGGCCGGGGCCGTCTTTGCGTTGCTGTTCTTTGCAGGTTTTGAGAATTAACCCCATTGCCTTTGTCCAATCAGCGTCAAATGGCTTGGTGTCGCCGGTTATTTTCCAATAATTATAAGCGAGGCGAATGGTGTAGCAGAGCGAATCCAGCTCCCATTTGCGTTCGTGGAGCATGGGTTTCATGTCCGTTACGTCCTTAGTCCATTCGCTTTCCTTCGGGCGATCGTAAAATGCGTTGGCGTAAGGATCGATGATGATGCATTTGGTCTGGCGGTTGATGAGGCCGGCGACCATATCCTTCAATTTTGTGTCTTCTTTGAGCAATGGCAAATACGGCCAAACCTGCGCTGTGCTGTCGCGGAGCCACATGGCGTCGATGTCGCCGGTGATGACGAATGTGTCGGGTTTGCCGTCGATGGGTTTGTAATGTACGGTTGTGTCAATGGTGTTAGGAAAGCAATTTTCGAAAAGCCACGCCAATTCCGGGTCCTTAATCACCTTTTTCATGCGGGTAATCGTCGCTTCCACGGCTGGACTGGTAAAACTGCGCTTGTCGGCAGGAATGCGAACGACGAGAAAATCAGCAGCATTCTTGGCAAATGACCAATTGGAAACGGCCATTCCGGCCACAGCCATGGCGCTGGCTTTTATAAATGTTCTCCGATGAGAACTGCTCGGTTGAGACATGGATTCAGGAAAAATGATTTATTAAAATATTTTAAAGAAGCAATTTAGGCAAAAATCTCCTTTTACACCTCCCACACCATATGATCATACGTGTGCCCCAGAAAATCCTTTTCGCCAGCCACCTGAAAACCTACTTTTTCATAGATCTTCCTGGCATCCGGGTTCACCTTGTCCACAATCAATCCGACGCGACTGAAATGCTTTGCAGCGGCCAGTTCACAAAACGCGTTGAGCAGCTTTTTACCAATTCCCTTTCCCTGATGCGCCGGATTTACATTCACGCAATCGACATAATACTCGCCAGCCTCAGTTTCGTCGCCGGGTGAAAAGTTAGGATCGGATGCTCGGAGGACTTTCAGAACAGGCGCGCGAAGTTCATGCAAACGAGCGCCATCATAACCGACAATCGAGCCGATTACGCCGTTTTCATCTTCGTAAACCAATGTATTTTCGTAACTATATTGATTGCCTTTGTCCGCAATAAACTTTTCCATCAGCGGAATTGCGTCACTGGGATCGTCGGATTTTGCGAAGAGGCAGGCAATGTGGCCCAGGGCGAGAATAATGAGGGGAGCGAGCTTTGGGGCGTCTTCTGGTATGGCTGGTCGGATCATAAAATTTAATAATTTCTATCTATATTTTGCAAGAATTTGTCGCTGCGCCAAAAAGCAGGTCAAAATCGAGTCAGTACTAATCAAAAGACGTAAAGTTTTTAGCACTATTTTGTTTTAAAATTGTATTGCCTAAAACCGGATCATTAACCTACCAAAATAAATATGTCTCAAAAAATTAATGTTGCAATCGTTGGTCTTGGCTTCGGAGCCGAATTTATCCCCATTTACCAGCAACATCCCAATGCAAATATGTACGCAATTTGCCAGCGTACAGAGTCCAAACTGAATGAAATCGGTGACCAATATGGCATCGACGTGCGCTACACAAGTTACGACGACCTTTTGAATGATCCGAATGTAGACGCCGTACACATTAACTCCCCTATTCCCAACCACGCCGAGCAAACTTTGAAGGCATTGCGCGCGGGCAAACACGTGGCCTGCACCGTGCCGATGGCGACGAGCGTGGAGGATTGCATCGAGATCGTGAAAGCGACCAAAGAATCGGGCAAAAAATACATGATGATGGAAACCGTGGTTTATGCGCGGGAATTCCTTTTTGTAAAAGAATTGTATGAAAAAGGTGAATTGGGAAAAGTGCAGTTCCTGAAAGCAAGTCACCAGCAGGATATGGAAGGCTGGCCTGATTACTGGCCTGGATTGCCTCCTATGCATTACGCAACGCACTGCGTAGGCCCGGTTGCGGGACTTTTGAAGCTGGAAGCGGAGTATGTTTCCTGCTTCGGTTCAGGCACGATCAGCGAAGATCTGGCAAAAATTCACAACTCTCCTTTTGCGGTTGAGTCCGCGCATATTAAATTTAAGGACAGCGACTTATCAGCTTATGTATATCGCTCGTTATTTGACGTGGCGCGCCAGTACAGAGAAAGTTTTGAGGTTTACGGAAGCAAAAAATCTTTCGAATGGCCATTGATCGAAGGCGAAGATCCTGTGATCCATACGGCAAAAAAACCGGAACACGAAATTGCTGAAAAAGTGGCGACGCCTGATTACGCACATTATTTGCCAGAAGAAATCCAGCATTTCACTGGAAAAGGCGTTTATAACCTGGACGAAAACGCGCATTTGTCATTTGTACAAGGCGGCGGCCACGGTGGCTCACACCCGCATTTGGCCCACGAATTCATCACCGCATTAATAGAAGACCGCGATCCTTTCCCGAATGCATGGCAATCGGCCAACTGGACGAGCGTTGGGATCCTGGCGCATGAGTCGGCATTGCAAGGCGGGGCGTTGATTCAGCTGCCTGATTTTAAGGAGCTGTCGTAACTCTTCGGCCGCCCGGCGGCCTGTACTGAGGAGTGGGGCGCCTTGTCAGTCTGAGCAAGAGCCTCTGTCAGCCTGAGCGGAGTCGAAGGCACGTGCACCATGCCGTTGACAAGCGTGTTACCAAGCCAGTAGCGCGCCTTCGACTCCGCTCAGGCTGACAAGGCGTGCTACTAGCAGCAACATACAACAAAGCATAAAACAAATAAGAGAACATAGAACTCAATGAAAACCAAAGCGTTATCCTTTATCCTTGGTATTGTCCTGCTGGGCTGTGCCTCTCAGCCTTCATCGCAGAACGCGTCGGTGAAGAGCTCCTCGGTCAAGAGCGAGGCCGGAAAGGCGCGGCGTCTGGAAATCCTGTTTTTGGGAGACAACGGACACCATAAGCCTGCCGAACGCGTTCCGCAGATCATGGCTGCATTAGGCCCGAAAGGTTTCAACTTTACCTACACGGATAACCTGAACGACCTTAATCCTGAGACACTTAACAAATACGATGCCCTGATGCTTTATGCAAACTGGGATTCCATCGCGCCGCAGCAAGCGAAAGCATTGCTGGATTACGTGGCGAGCGGAAAAGGCTTTATCCCCATTCACTGCGCTTCGTATTGTTTCCGCAACAATCCGGAAGTGGTGAAGCTGATCGGTGGCCAGTTCTGGAGACATACCTGGGACACGATTCAGCCTGTTTGGACTAAGCCAGATCACCCTGCTATCGCTGGTGTGAAGGAGTTCAAAACGGTGGATGAAACCTATTTGCACGAGAAATTACAGCCCGACAACATTGTTCTGACGGAGCGTTTGATCCAGAAAGATCAGGAAAAAGACAGACCAGGCCAGCAAAAAGAGCCTTACACCTGGGTGAGAACACACGGAAAAGGCCGCATTTTCTACACGGCTTATGGCCACGACGAACGCACCTGGTCGGTTCCTGGATTTCAGGATATGCTGGAAAAAGGAATTCTTTGGGCGGTTAATGATGACGCAAGAAAATCGTTGGCAGCTTTGGCCCCAAAACCATTTGAGTATCGTGAAGCCAAACTTCCAAACTACGAGCAGCGCCCTGGCCCGCAAATGCAGCAATTGCCGTTGTCGCCGGAGGAATCTGTTAAGCACATTCAAATCCCGGTTGATTTCACACTGGACGTTTTCGCGCACGAGCCAGACGTAATGCACCCGATCGCAATGACCTGGGATGAGCGCGGCAGATTGTTTGTTTTGATCACAAAAGATTATCCAAATGAGCGCAAAGACACAGGCGGAAGCGACTACATTTTGATCTGTGAAGACACGAATAAAGATGGCAAGGCAGATAAATTCACGAAGTTCTCTGACGATCTGAGCATTCCGACAGGTCTTGTTTTTGCCAACGGCGGGATCATCGTTTCGCAGGCGCCGCATATGCTGTTTTTGCAAGATACCAATGGTGATGACAAAGCGGACGTAAAAAAGATCCTTTTCTCAGGCTTCGGAACGGGTGATACGCACGCCGGACCTTCTAACCTGCATTACGGATTTGACAACTGGGTTTACGGATCGGTTGGTTACTCAGGCTTCAAAGGCAAATTCGGAAACGCCGATTCTTTGAACTTTGGACAAGCACTTTTCCGCTTCAAACCAGATGGAACGGATATGGAAATTGTGGCCAAAACCTCTAATAACACGTGGGGACTTGGTTTTAACGAAGCGGGCGATCTTTTTGGCTCAACGGCTAACAACTCGCACGGCTGGTATAGCGCCATTCCAAACCGTTATTTTGGTCAAAGCAAAGTAGACAACGGAAGTCGCAGCACGGATACGCATAAAGACATGCAGCCAATCACGCCAAAAGTGCGTCAAGTGGACGTTTTTGGCGGATTTACTGCCGCAGCCGGACATAATTTTTACACAGCAAGAGCATTTCCAAAGAAATATTGGAACAATGTTGCCTTCGTTTCTGAGCCTACGGGGCACATTTTGCACCAAAATATCATGAAACCGAAAGGAACTGATTTTGAGGATGCATTAGGCTTCAACTTGCTGGCAGGTGCCGACGAATGGGTTGCTCCTGTGTTTGCAGAAGTTGGTCCGGATGGCGCTGTTTGGGTGGCCGACTGGTATAGCTACATTATCCAGCACAATCCGACGCCAAAAGGATCTGAAAATGGAAAAGGAAATGCATATGAAACCGATCTGCGTGATTTTACACACGGTCGTTTGTATCGCATTGCCTGGAAAGATGCGCCGAAATATACGCCGATCGTTTTGAGCAAAGACCGCCCGGACGAGCTGGTTGCGACATTGAAAAACACCAATATGCTATGGCGCCGTCACGCGCAACGCCTTTTGGTTGAACGCGGAAACAAAGATGTTACGGGCAAATTGGTTGAGCTGGTTAAAGACAAAAGCGTTGACGAAGTTGGCCTTAACACAGCTGCTATCCACGCATTATGGACATTGCACGGTCTTAAAGCGATCGAAGATCCGGCGGTTTTGGCTGCCGTAACGGAAGCATTGAAACACCCATCTGCTGACGTCCGCAAAACAGCCGTTCAGGTGTTGCCACGTAATCCTGCCACTGCGCAAACATTGTTAACAGCTGATGCATTGCACGACAAAGCGCCGCTTGTAGTCTTGAATTCGCTGCTTGCATTCTCCGAAATTCCTTACACGCCGGAAGTTGAAACTGCGGTTTTGGGATTGATGGACACTTATGCAATGCCAGAAGATCGCTGGATGCCGGATGCTTTTGCTGCGATTTTGAATGCTCAAAATGGCAAATTGCGTGAGAAATATCTCGCACAACGCGTAAGCAAATCGTCTGCAACTGCCGCTTCTACACAAAAAGCAAGTGCAGATAAGGCCATGGACCACAGCAACATGGATCACAGTGCGCACACCGCAGCTGCGAAACCAACCGTGGAAGGCTCAGCTGAACTCGCCATTACGAACATTACGATTGAGCCAAAAACACCTTACGTTCGTGAATATGCGCGTGTGGTGATTGAAATTACAAACCAAGGTTCTGTTGCGGTTCCAAAAGAGCTGGTTCCGGTTGTAAATGTGGGCATCAGAAGTCGTTCATTGAACACGAATTACATCAGCCGCCAGCTTAACAGCGGCATCGCGCCGGGTGAAACTGTAAAACTGACGGAGGGAAATAACGGTCCCTGGAAATCAGGTTTCGGCTTTACATCGGACGAGTCGGGTAAGGTGAACATTACCGCGACGGTGGACGTGGACAATGTTGTTCCAGAAAAAGACGAGAACAAAAACAACACGATGACCAAAAGCTTCGAAGTGAAGCGCATGGACAAGCTTTCTGACTTTGCATTGGAGCGCGCAACACGCGGTTACACTTCCTACGCAAGCGGTGACGATGTTTTGAAAATGATCAAAACAGCGCAAACGCTTGACCCGCAAGGACGTAACGCCATCATGAAAGGAATCGTAGGCGCATGGAATCCAAAACGCAAGGAAACTGCAAACGAAGAAGGCAAAACATTGCTTGCTTCGATCAAAGGCGACCTTCCGGACGATTTGAGCACACGTTTCACAACATTAATGGAATCTTACGGCATCAAGGAAGATGTTGCAGTTGACCCGAATGTGCAGGTGGTTCAGATCAAAGCGATCCGCGAGGAAATGAAGTTTAGCTTAACCGAATTCACTGCCGTTGCAGGAAAAACGATTGAGCTTGTTTTTGAAAACCCGGATGCGATGCAGCACAATGTGGTGGTTGGAAAACCGAAATCAACTGAAATAATCGGTGCAGCCGCTGACAAAATGATCACTGCCAAAGACGGCGCAGAGAAAAACTACGTTCCAAACATTCCGCAAGTTTTGGCCGCAACGCCGCTTGTGAACCCGGGACAAACTTTCCGCCTGAAATTCGTAGTGCCTGACGTGGTTGGCGACTATCCTTACGTCTGCACATTCCCAGGTCACTGGCGATTGATGAAAGGCAACATGAAGGTCATCAAAGAGCAGGCGGTTTTGAGTAAATAACCTGAAATCAATGAAGCACATTGCTTTTCTGATACTAATCCTGGGCGCTAAAATATCCTGCGCCCAGGATTCTTTGTTTAAAAACATTCCTGCGCACGATCCCGTCATGATCCGCCAGGATGGAACTTACTACGTTTTCACCACAGGACGAGGCATAAGCGTCTGGTCTTCAAAGGATATGGAAAACTGGAAGAAAGAAAAGCCCGTTTTTGCGTCCCCGCCCGAGTGGGCTGTAAAAGCAGTTCCTGGTTTCAAAGGGCACATTTGGGCGCCGGACATTGCGTTACATAGTGGCCTGTATTATCTCTATTATTCTATTTCAACTTTTGGTAAAAACCGCTCCTGCATCGGCCTGGCGACCAATAGAACACTGGACCCCAGAAGTCCGGATTACCGCTGGACCGACCACCAGCAAGTCGTTGAATCTGTGCCTGGCCGGGATGAATGGAATGCGATTGATCCCAATTTTATTTTAGACGAAAATGAGCAGCCATGGTTATCATTCGGCTCATTTTGGAATGGCATTAAGCTCGTCAAGCTCAATCAGGATGCAATGTCCATTGCGACAGATCCGCAGCAATGGCATACATTAGCCAGTGTTCCAAAGACCGCATCAAATTCAGAATCTGGCAATGGAGCCATTGAGGCACCTTTTATCTTCAAGAAAAATAACTATTATTACCTTTTCGCCTCCTACGACTATTGCTGCCGCGGCGAAAAAAGCACTTACAAAATGCGCGTAGGCCGCTCGGAAAAACTGACCGGTCCTTACATGGACAAGGCCGGAACGCCGATGAAAAATGGGGGCGGAACATTGCTGCTGGAAGGCGATAAAGATTGGCATGGCGTAGGGCACAATGCGGTTTGCACCTTCGATGGCACGGATTATCTGATATTTCATGGTTATGACGCCAAAGACAAGGGCCGCTCGAAGCTGCGGGTTGAGAAGTTGCGCTGGGAAGACGGCTGGCCGTCGTTATAATATGTTTAAAAAACGCAAATGAAAGTCGTCCAATTCACCATTCCGGTTTCCAAGGAGCACACCATTGTGGTGCAGGAAGACGTGTTGCCGCATTATTACAATCATTTGCACAGGCATCGGGAGGTTCAGATTGAATGGGTCGTGGAAGGTTCGGGGATTCTAATCGCTGGCAATTATATGCAGCGTTTTGAGTCGGGCGAGGTTTACATTATCGGTGCCAATCAGTCGCATATTTTCAAAAACGACGAAGCCTATTTCAATCCCGAAGAAAAAAAGCAAGTCCATTCCGTTTCCATTTTCTTCAATCCAACGCAGCTTCATCAGAACATTTTGAGTCTGCCGGAAATGGCCAGTATCCGTAAATTTGTCGACGGCCTGCACAACGGTTACCAGATTCCGGAATCCGCATTGCCCCTTGTCCAGAAGACGATTTCCGAATTAAAACAGAACAAAGACAGCATGCGCGTCGCGTCATTCATTTCGCTGCTGCATCTCTTCTCCACCATCCGCGACATTAAGCCGCTGGCCACCAACAACAGCGAGCAGATCATTTCCGAAGTCGAAGGAATCCGCATGGACCAGATTTTTCAATATCTTGTCACCAATTACAAAAG
Organism: Dyadobacter chenhuakuii; assembly: GCF_023821985.2. Taxonomy (NCBI): domain Bacteria; kingdom Pseudomonadati; phylum Bacteroidota; class Cytophagia; order Cytophagales; family Spirosomataceae; genus Dyadobacter; species Dyadobacter chenhuakuii. Next base: position 3,778,101 of record NZ_CP098805.1, read on the forward strand.
GCACATTTCACTAGCCGAAATTTCAGAAATCTCCAACCTCACTCCACAAGCATTCTGCCGTTATTTCAAAAAACACACCGACAAAACCTTCATCAGCTTCCTCAACGAAGTCCGCGTCAACGAAGCCTGCAAAATCATCATTTCCGGCAAATTCGACAGCTTTTCAGATGTGAGTTACCAGACTGGATTTGATAATGTGACGAATTTCAACCGGGTTTTTAAGAAGATTATGGGAAAAAGTCCAAGGGAGTTTCATAAGGACTTTCGTGAGCGGGTTGGGTAATATTGTTCGAGAAGACAGCTAGGCTGCCACTTTCCCAATTTCTATCCCATATTTCATGATTTCATGGGCGACCGGATTGGAGCTTTGAAAATCTTGAACAATAAACGGATGCGGTTCGATGCGCAAATCAATGTTTCTACGAAGCTTCATCATATCAATCTGCGTCTCGATGATATCTGCCGAACGGTCCAGCACCAACGCAATATCAATGTCGCTATCCAAATGACTATTGCCCTTTGCAAATGATCCAAAAAGAAAAGCCTGTTTCACCGGGTAAGTCTGATTTACCAAGTCAATATACTGCTGCGCGATTATAATTGCCTCTCTTTGATCCATAATCTTAGTGTTTGAAGAGGGATATAATACTGGTAGCAATTTCACATGCGTGTAAAACGCAAATCCCGGAGGGATATAATATTGGTAGCAAATTCACGTGCGTGTAAAACGCCAATCCCAGAGGGACATAATATTGGTAGCAAATTTGAAATCAGTGCAAAAACAATCCCGGAGGGATGTAATAATGTACACGACGTTGCATCCCTCCGGGATTGGCGTTTTACGTTAATTTCTCTTTTTCTACCAATCTTGCATCCCTCTGGGATTGGTGTCTTACGTTGATTTTCCTTTTTCTACCAATCTTGCATCCCTCTGGGATTGGCGTTTATGTTGATTTCCCCTTTTTCTACCAATATTGCATCCCTCCGGGATTTGCGTTTTACGTTAATTTTCCTTTTTCTACCGATCTTGCATCCCTCCGGGATTGGCGTTTTACGTTGATTTCCTCTTTTTCTACCAATCTTGCATCTCTCTGGGATTTGCATTTTTGCGCGCATGTTGACTTTGCTACTGATATTAAATCCCTTTGGGATTTTCCCTTGCTTACTTCATTTTCTCAAACCACTCACTGGTATATTCCTCCTCCAAACTTACATAAAAATCAAAGCGAAGCCATTTTTCTCGTAACCATAGGTTTTATTTCAAATCTCCCCTATTTTGGAGCTTAACATTACTTTTTTGGTTTGGCTGAATTGGGAAAAATGGGTGGTTCTTTTTGGAAGATTTGGGTGGATACGGGCGGGACTTTTACGGATTGTCTGGCGGTGGATTTTGCGGGGAATAAAACGAGGTTGAAAGTGCTGAGCTCGGGCTGCGTGCGGGGGCGGATTGTTGGTAAGCTGGCTGATAAAACTTTTCAATATGCGGCTTCCTGGGCGTTTGATGCGGGCTTGCTGGAAGGCTATACATTGCGCTTGCTGGAAAATGATTTGACTAGCAAAGTCATTTCTTTTGATTCTTCCAATCAAACATTCACTCTTGAAAATGATCTTCCATTTGCTCAAAACACCGATTTTGAAATATTCAGTGGCGAAGAAGCGCCTGTTCTGGCGGCGCGATTATTGACCAAAACCAAACTGACCGAAACTCTGCCTCCGCTCGAAATGCGCCTCGGCACCACGAGGGGAACCAATGCATTATTAGAAAGAAAAGGAGCGAAAACGCTTTTAGTAGTCACAAAAGGCTTTAAGGACCTCCTTTACATCGGCAATCAGCAACGCCCTTCCCTGTTTCAAATCGACATTCCCGAGCCAAGATTACTGTATTCCGAAGTCTTGGAAATTGACGAGCGATTGGATGCTTCGGGAAACGTGATCCAGGAGTTGAACGCGGCAGAATTAACAACATTAGCATCCGCCGCAAACGCTGATTCCATTGCCATTTCCCTATTGCATTCTTACCAAAACAATGCGCATGAACTCATGGCTGAAAAAGCATTCTTGGAAAATGGAGCCAAATACATTTCCGTTTCCTCCAAGCTTTTCCCTTTCTCCCATTTTCTACGGCGCACGCAAACGGCCGTGGTAAATGCTTATCTCGATCCGGTTTTAGATCAATATTTGACTAATATAAAAAATTCGTTGGGCGACACTCCGCTGGGCGGCATTCCGCTGGGCGACACCCCGCTGGGCGACAACTCGTTGGGCGGCAATCCGCTTAGCACTGGCAGCTTAAAAGTCATGACCAGCACGGGCAGCCTTTCCGAGGTTAGCGGTTTCCGGGCCAAAGACAGCTTATTAAGTGGCCCAGCTGGTGGCATGGTGGCGGCTGCCAATGCTGGAAAACGCCTCGGATTCCCCAAATTAATCACATTCGATATGGGCGGCACGAGCACGGATACGGCGCTGATCGATGGGCGGCCGGAGCTGAAATACATCACCGAAATTGACGGCATCGAATTCCATAACCCGACATTGGCGATTGAAACGGTGGCGGCTGGCGGCGGTTCTGTTTGCTGGTTTGATGGATTTTCGCTGCAAGTCGGGCCGGAAAGTGCGGGGGCTTCGCCGGGGCCGGCATGTTATGGCACGGGCGGTCCGCTGACGATTACGGATGTGAATTTGCTTTTGGGCAAACTGGATGCTTCGAAATTTGGCATTCCCGTTCGGGCGGATGCTGCTTTGGCGGCGCTTCATAATTTGCAAAAAGGCATTGAATCGCAAACGGGCAATGTGCTTTCATTTTCGGAGCTGCTAACCGGCCTGGAAAGGATTGCGAATGAGAAAATGGCTGATGCGATCCGTAAAATCTCGGTTGAAAAGGGCATTAATCCTGCTGATTTTGCATTAATCACATTTGGCGGCGCTGGCGGATTGCACAGTTGCCAGCTGGCCGAATTGCTGGATATTCAAACCGTTATCATTCCTTACGACGCCGGACTTTTCAGCGCTGTGGGCATGGGCGAGGCGCTGATCAGCACCATTGTTTCCAAACAAATCCTGCTTCCCTGGAAAGAATCGGCGGATAAAATTGAACATTGGAAAAACGAATTGTTGCAGGAAGGCGCTGCAAATCTGCAAGATCAGGGCGTTACTGCATTCGAAACCGCTTTTTGCTATGTTTATCTTCGTTTTGCAGGACAGGAAAATACAATTGAAGTAAGTTATGAAGGCGCTGAAACATTGAATGCTTTTGAAAAACTTTACACGGCACAATTCGGCTATTTTCCCGCAAACCTGACCATTGAATTGGAAAGTTTGAAACTGATGATTCAGGAGAAAACGGCTCCTATTGCGCTGGAAACGATCATTAAGGAGGGAAATTCAGCGGATGCAATAAGAAGTGTCACACCATTATTTGAGACAAAATCATCTGAAACGGAAAAACCAGAGGCTCGCGATGCTGCTAACCTCTTTGAATGGGACAAACTCGCAGCGGGCGACCAACTCACCGGCCCAGCGATTTTATTAAACAACACTTCTACCGCCTACATCCCAAAAAACTGGAAACTGATCATTCAAAACAGCAAGGACGCGATTGCTTTCAAAACTTCGGAAACTCACATGACAGCCGAAAAACAAAGCGAGGAAGTTGCTTTGCAGCTTTTCACCAATCGTTTCAAATCCATTGCGGACGAAATGGGCGTTCAGTTGCAGCGGACGGCGTTTTCGGTGAATGTAAAAGAACGGCTTGATTTTTCGTGTGCGTTGCTGGATCAGGACGGTGAGTTGCTGGTGAATGCGCAGCATATTCCGGTGCATTTGGGCAGCATGGGGATTTGCGGGAGATTGGTGAAAGATGCGATTGAGATCGGTCCGGGTGATGTGATCATTACGAACCATCCGAAATATGGCGGCTCACATTTGCCAGACATTACATTGATTTCGGGCATTTATACGGAAGACAAAACTTGCATTGGCTACGTTATCAACCGCGCCCATCATGCAGAAGTCGGAGGCAAAACTCCCGGCTCCATGCCGCCGGATGCAACTTGTCTGGCTGAGGAAGGCGTCGTTATTTTGCCTCAATATCTGATCAAAAACAATGTATTTCAATGGGAAACCATCCGCGCACTTTTCACGGAAGGCCCCTATCCTACCCGGCATTTCCTGTCCAATGAAGCCGACATTATCGCCGCATTGTCTGCATTACGGAAAGGCAGTGAGCAAATGTTGCGGCTCGTGGACCTGCACGGACTCGAAACTGTCCGGAAATACATGCGGCTATTGAAAGAAAATGCCGTGGCACAGCTTCAAACCGCATTAATTCCATTGCAAAACAAAATTTTCGAAGCAACTGAATTTCTCGATGACGGCCATCGTATTCAGGTGAAAGTTTCCATAACCGCCGAAAAGCAGGTTTTTGATTTTACCGGCACTTCTGATGTGCATCCCAACAATCTCAATGCAAACATTTCGATCCTGTATAGCGCGATTTTGTATGTGTTAAGGCTTTTGGCAAACAAAGAAATTCCGCTCAATGATGGCCTAATGAAGCATGTGGACATTATTTTGCCGGATAACAGCTTCCTCCATCCCAATTTTTCCGACGATCCTTTCCAATGTCCGGCCGTGGTTGGCGGGAACACAGAAGTGAGCCAGCGGCTGGTGGATACATTGCTTAAAGCGTTCGGACTGGCGGCATGCAGCCAGGGGACGATGAATAATTTCCTTTTTGGCGATGAGCAATTTGGCTATTATGAAACCATAGGAGGCGGAACTGGCGCCGGTCCTGGCTTCCACGGTCGCTCTGCCGTGCACCAGCACATGACCAACACGCGCATCACCGACCCCGAGCAGCTCGAACGCAAGTATCCGGTGCATTTGCTGGAATTTGGCATTCGCAAAAATTCCGGTGGAAAAGGAACATTCAACGGCGGCGATGGCATCGTGAGACAATTCGAATTTCTCAAACCATTACAGCTCACATTATTGGGACAACACAGAAAATACGCACCTTACGGACTGAATGGCGGCGAAGACGGAAAATGTGGCATACACACATTGGTCAGCAATGGCGAAACCACATCATTGCCAGGAATATGCAGCCTGGAAGCGCAGAAGGGTGATATTTTAATAATTGAAACGCCCGGTGGCGGAGGATTCGGTTAAAAATTAATGTAAAAATGGCGAGTTCAAAATCCTCGAAAGCGCTCTTAGGCGCAGCATTCCTGATGGCGACTTCGGCAGTCGGCCCGGGTTTTCTGACGCAAACGACGGTTTTCACACAGCAGCTCGCTACGAGTTTTGGCTTCATCATTCTCCTCACGGTCATCATTGACCTTTGTGCGCAATTCAATATCTGGCAAATCATCACCGTTTCAGGCAAGCGCGCGCAGGAATTGGCCGATGCATTGTTTCCCGGATTAGGCTTCCTATTAGCGTTTCTGATCGTCCTCGGCGGATTTGCGTTCAACATTGGCAATGTCGCTGGCGCCGGTTTGGGGCTGGAAGCGATGACAGGTTTGAATGTGAAAGCCGGCGCAGTCCTGAGCGCAGGCATGGCCATTGGGATTTTCCTGTTCAAAGAAGCGGGAAAAGCGATGGATATTTTCAGCCGCGTACTCGGCACATTAATGATCGTTTTGATCTTATATGTTGCTTTTACGTCGCATCCGCCGCTGGTTGCGGCTCTGCACCACACGATCTTGCCTGAGAAATTTAATGCGATGGCCGCAGTAACATTGGTCGGCGGGACGGTCGGCGGATACATTTCATTTGCGGGTGCGCACCGGTTGCTCGATAGCGGGATCAGCGGCGAAGCATCATTGCCGGAAGTGAACAGAAGCGCCGCAACGGGCATTTTGATCACAACCGTGATTCGTTATCTGCTTTTTCTGGCGTCCTTGGGCGTGGTCATGTCCGGCGCAACCATTAATCCCGATAATCCCACCGCTTCCATCTTCGAACAAGCCGCCGGATCAGCCGGACGGCAAATTTTCGGTCTGGTCATTTGGAGCGCGGCCGTCACTTCTGTGGTTGGCGCTGCTTACACTTCCATTTCTTTTGTCCGTTCGTTCCACCCGTTTTTGGAAAAACACCACGCCGCGCTGACCATTATTTTCATCGCCATGTCCACTGCCGTATTTACAATCATTGGCAAACCGGTGAAAGTGCTTGTTTTTGTCGGCATGCTGAATGGTTTTGTGCTTCCCGTTGCGCTGGCTATCCTGCTGATTGCAAGCGGAAAATCGCGTCTGATGGGGACGTATAAACATTCGCACGCGCTGTTGATTATGGGCTGGCTTGTGGTTGCGGCCATGACGGCCTTAGCAATCGGGATCTATTAACCTAGCGAGCCGGTGGGCTTACCGTCGTTTATTCTACACTTCTGCACATATCCCGAATTAAATCTGCTGTTTTAACCCAAAAGCAAAATCTAACATTGAAATAAGTTAATATCGGTAAAAAAGGGGCTAAATACCACGAAGTTTATTGCTTGCCATAAAGGTAATTTTACCCATACGAAATTGAAGATAATCATTCCTAGTATGGCGCAATTTACCAGTCAAAAGCTTCAACTGCTGACCGTCTTTGCCGGCTCCCTGCTTTCCCTACTTTCACACAAAAGTATGGCTCAGCAGCCTGTATTGGCACCTTATCATCCTGACGCTTCTGAAATCAGTGCTTCATACAAGCACATGGAGCGCATGGACTCGGTGACTAAAGGAACAGTTTTGAAAGCCTCGATCCAGCCTACGTGGCAACCAGACGGACATTCATTCTGGTATAGAAATGTGTTAAAAGACAGCCTTACCGAGTACATTTTTGTCAACACAGCAACGGGTAAAAAGACGAGTCCGCTCGATAAAAAAGAGCTCGCAGGCGCACTTTCAAAAGCACTGGATTCGACATTATCGGCTGACAAATTGCTGCTCAGCGAAATTTATTCAGACCCTAAAAACCAGACCCTTTTTGTACAGACAACAGGCAAATGGTTTGCATTTAATACCAAAACAAAGACCGCAAAAAAGCTTGAAAAACTGCCCCTCGAACGTCCCAAAGAAATGGGCTGGACGCGGGCAAGAAGTCGCTGGAGACCATTCCGGGCAGACAGCATTTCGCCGGATAAAAAATTGACGGCTATCATTAGAAACGGGAATATTTATTTAACCAAAAAAGAAGAAAAAGACGCTCAGCAGCTCACATTCGAGGGAAACCCGCTGAAACCTTTTGGCGAACTAAGCTGGTCGCCGGATGGAAAATATTTGGTTGCTTACCGCATAACACCGCACGAAGAAAGGCAGATTAGCATCATTATGTCGTCCTTGCCGAACACGACACGGGGCGAGGTGAAAACGCGTGGTTATGCGCAGCCCGGCGATGAATTTACGTCTTACGAGATGTTTGTGGTCAATGTTGAGAACAAACAGGTTACCAAAGTTAAATCAGACATTATTGACTTTTTCGAAGCGCCGGTCATTCGCTGGCGGCATGGCGATAACACGCATTTTACTTATGAAAAAGTAGATCGCGGGCACCAGCGTTTTCGGGTGATTGATGTGGAAGTGGCGACGGGTGACACGCGAAATGTGATCGATGAAAAAACGGAGACATTTATTTACCAAAACCTCATTTACACGCATTACCAACCCGAAAAGCACGAAATAATCTGGTCATCGGAAAAAGACGGCTGGCGGCATTTATATCTGGTGGATGAGCTTTCGGGCAAGATCAAAAATCCGATCACAAAAGGCAATTGGGTGGTTCGTGACATTGACAGCATTGATACACAGAAACGCGAAGTGTGGTTTCGGGCAAGCGGCATGAATGCGGATGAAGATCCTTATCACATTCATTATTACAGAATCAAATTCGACGGCAGCGGCCTTGTAAAATTGACCGATCATGCCAAAGCAACGCATCAGCTCACTTTTTCGCCCGACCGCACTTACTACATTGATACATACTCAACGATGATGAGCCCGCCGGTTTCCGAGCTGCGGAAAACGGCGGACGGCTCATTGGTTACCAAACTGGAAGAGGCCGACATTTCGCAATATCTGTCGCTAGGCTTTAAGTTACCGGAGATTTTTAAGGCAAAAGGCCGCGATGGTCAAACCGATATCTGGGGCATCGTGTATCGCCCGAGCAAGTTTGATCCGACGAAGAAATATCCGATCATCGAGAACATTTATGCCGGTCCGCAGGATTCGTTCGTGCCCAAAGCATTCCGTTATTATGGTGAAATGCAGAGCCTTGCCGAGCTTGGATTTATCGTCGTGCAAATGGACGGCATGGGCACAGCCAACCGTTCCAAAGCATTTCACGATATGTGCTGGAAAAATCTGGCTGACGCCGGTTTTCCTGATCGGATCGCCTGGATGAAGGCATTAGCCGCACAATATGCATACGTGGATTCGTCTCGGGTGGGCGTTTACGGCACATCTGCGGGTGGCCAGAATTCGCTTGGCGCATTGCTTTTCCACCCGAGTTTTTACGATGCGGCGGTTTCGGCTTGCGGCTGTCACGATAACCGAGTGGACAAACAATGGTGGAATGAGCAATGGATGGGTTACCCGGTTGGCAAGCATTACGACGAACAATCCAACATTACCAATGCAGCCAAATTGCAGGGCGACTTGCTGCTGATCGTGGGCGAAGCAGACACCAATGTGCCACCGGAATCGACTTACCGCGTGGCGGATGCATTGATAAAAGCCAATAAAGATTTTGAATTGCTGGTGGTGCCGGGCATGGGCCACAGCGACGGCGGGACTTACGGAAGAAGGAAAAAGAGAGACTTTTTTGTAAACAAATTATTGGGGGTAACGCCTCCGAGCAGGAATAAAACAGACCTAACGCCACAGTAACACATAACAGACGTCAGCCCGGAAACGGTGTAATGGATTGCAAAAATTGCAATAATCCAAACAGGAAAGCTTTGCCCTTTTATAATGAAAAAATTACTGCTTTTACTAACCTGCTTCATCTTCATCAACAGCTGTACACGGAAATCTGGAACGGCCGTTCAAGTAAAGTCCAGCGAAGGGCGGCGCATTGAAATACTGTTTCTGGGGCATGACAGCAAGCATCATTATTCGGAAAAATTCTTCCCGATGCTGGCACATCCCTTGTTCCAGAAAGGCATTAACCTGACGTACACTTCGGATTTGAATGCTTTGAATGCAGAGAATCTGGCGAAATATGATGGCTTAATGATCTATGCCAACCATAATGTGATCTCACCGGCGCAGGAAACGGCGATGAAAGATTTTGTCGAAAGTGGAAAAGCGTTGATTCCTTTGCATGCGGCTTCATTCTGTTTTCAAAATTCTGATTGGTATATCAAAGCAGTCGGTGCGCAGTTCAGCACGCATAAATATGGCACATTTACGGCGCCGATTACGCAGCCAAACCACCCGGTGATGGCGGGATTGAAGGAGTTTGAAACCTGGGATGAAACTTATGTGCATGCGAAGATCAATCCCGACATTAACATTTTGCAGGAACGCGTGGAAGGCACGCATCGCGAGCCTTGGACCTGGGTGCGGACGCAGGGAAAAGGCCGCGTGTTTTACACCGCATATGGCCACGACGAGCGCACCTGGAAGCAAAAAGGGTTTCACGATCTGGTGCTGAATGGTGTGTTATGGGCTGTCAATGATGATGCAAAAGCCGCCTATGCGAGCTTAAAACTGCCCACACCAGAATTCAAAGATGCCGACGTTCCTAATTACGAAAAACGCGATCCGGCTCCCAAATTCCAGCTGCCGCTTTCGCCTGGTGAATCTGCAAAATTGATCCAGGTTCCGGTTGATTTTGATTTACAATTATTCGCCTCCGAGCCCGACATTGTGAAACCCATCGCTATGGCCTGGGACGAAAAAGGCCGCTTATGGATCATTGAAACGGAAGATTACCCCAATGAAATTAGAACGGAAGACGGAACCGGAAAAGACCGCATCAAGATTTGCGAGGACACCAATGGCGACGGCAAGGCCGATAAGTTTACCGTTTTTGCAGACGGCCTGAACATTCCGACCAGCCTTACATTTACCAACGGCGGTGTGATCGTAGCCCAAGCGCCGCATTTCATTTTCCTGAAAGACACCAACGGCGATGACAAAGCCGATATTCGCGAGAACATCATCAGCGGCTGGGGCAAAAGCGATACGCACGCCGGACCTTCGAATTTGAAATATGGACTGGATAACAAGATCTGGGGCGTGCTGGGTTATGCGGGTTACCGCGGGACGGTGAATGATAAGCCGGTGAATTTCAGTCAGGGCATTTACACATTTGATGTGGATGGCAAGAATTTGGAATACATTGGCCGGACGTCCAATAACACCTGGGGATTGGGTTTTTCGGAGGATTTTGAAGTATTTATTTCAACGGCTAACGGCAATTACAGCGGACATTTCGCGATGCCATTGGAATATGTCAAACGCTCCGTTGCCGACGGTTCGGGCAACACGGTTTACAAGCTCGATTCGCATTACGATATGAATTATATGACGCCTGCATTGCGTCAGGTGGATTTTCACGGCGGCTTTACGGCGGCGGCGGGTCATAATCTTTACACCGCAAGAAATTTCCCAAAACAATATTGGAATGCAACCGCATTTGTCTGCGAACCGACGGGCCGCTTGCTTTATCAGGCCATGCTGAAACCAAATGGCGCGGGTTATAAGGAGAAAAATGGTTTCAATTTGCTAGCAAGCTCGGACGAGTGGTTTTCGCCGGTTCATGCGGAAGTTGGTCCGGATGGAGCCGTTTGGGTGGCGGATTGGTATAGTTTCATCATTCAGCATAACCCTACGCCGCGCGGTTTTGAAAATGGTAAAGGCAATGCATACATCAACCCGTTGCGGGATAACAAGCATGGACGTATATACAGGGTCGTTTATAAAAATGCGAAACCTTATCAACCGGTAAAACTGGATAAAAACGATCCCGCCGGACTTTTGGCAGCATTGAAAAATGACAACATGTTCTGGCGCACTACGGCGCAAAGATTGATCGTAGAAGCACAGCACAAAACACTGGTTCCTGAATTAATTAAGCTGGTTAATGATCAGTCTGTGGATGAAATCGGTTTGAACAGTCCTGCCGTGCATGCGCTTTGGACATTACAGGGATTGGGTGCGCTGGATGGTTCGAATGAGGAGGCATATCACACGCTAGTTCGGGCAGTGCGGCACCCGGCTGAGGGCGTTCGCAAGAATGCAGTGAAGCTTTTGCCAAGAAACGATAAAACGCTTTCTGCATTGAAATGGACAAATTCTTTGAATGATCCTGATTTGAAAGTTAGACTTGCCGCGATTCAGGCATTGACGGATTTGCCGGCTTCTGAGGAAATTGGCAAAATGCTTTATCTGGCCGGTCAGGATTCGGAAAATGCGGCGGATGAATATTTGCAGCAGGCGATTTTCTCTGGCGTGATTAAGCATGAAGCAGGCTTTAAAAATGCCGCTGCGAAGCTGAAAGATTCCACATTAACCGCCCGCATTGAACGCGGTTTGGTGCAGGAAACTTATGTGCTCAATCTCTGGTCGCCACCGATTTTCCCACCGGACATTACCAACAAAGAAATCACCATTAAGGCTATTATTACCAAAGCCGACGAAGCATTATCGGGCGTTGTGGCCTCGCAGGGCAATAAGGAGAACGGTTACAGTCTTTATATGAATGATGGAAAATTGCATTGGCTCATCAAACAAGACGGCAAAGCATATGACATTCATTCCAACCAAACATTGCCAACTGAGCGCTTCAATGCCGTTGCAACATTGTCCGAAGGCGGTGAAATGACATTGGCAATCGAAGATGAAACACCCATTAAGGGCAAAGCAGCATCACTTTTCACCAAACCATTCAACCCCGATGACATCCGCCTCGGCCGCGACTTGCGTGACGAAAACCGGGTGGGCGATTATCCAGAAAATTTCCGGTTAAAGGGCTGGCTGGATGTAAAAAGCACAATGCAGCTGAATCAGGTTTCAAAAGATAAATCAGAGAAAAAAGTGGCCGCAGCAGCGCCTGTTGCCAAGCCGGAAGCGATTGGGAAAGGCAAAGGAACGCCGGTGACGATCAACCTGAAAGTGATTGAGCATGAAATGAAATTTGACAAAAAGACATTTACCGTAAAACCCGGCCAAAAAGTCTCGATACGCTTCACTAATCCTGATTTTATGCAGCATAACCTGCTTATCGCCGCTCCGGGAAGTCTGGAAAAAGTGGGCTCCGCTGCGGATCTGCTGGCGCGTGAAAGCAATGCCATTGAATTGAATTACATTCCAAAAATGCCAGAAATCCTTCATTCCACTGAATTGATCAGTCCGGAAGGAAGCACGACGCTTGTTTTCATTGCCCCCGAAAAACCCGGCGATTATCCTTTTTTATGCACCGTCCCGGGCCATTGGCGGATTATGAATGGAATTATGAAAGTTGAGTCAAACCCGTCCAATAAAGAAGCCAAGTAACCCAGCTAAAATTTTATCACCATCTAACTTTTGACACATGAATAAACAATTATCCAGACTTATTCAGGAAGTGGCCTGTTACCTGCTTTGCAGCGTAGCGATGCTGCTCGTCCTGCCGGCCCATGCACAGGCAGCCGATCGCCAGATTACCGGAAAAGTGGTTTCAGCGGAAGATAAAAATCCGCTCCCCGGTGTGACCATTATTGTAAAAGGAAATAACACGATAGGAACTGCAACGGATGCCGAAGGAAAATTCAAAATGACCGTTCCTGAGGATGCAACGCTGATTTTGAGCTACATTGGTTACACCAGCCAGGAAGTTTCGGTCGGCACCCAAAACGATTTCAACATTGAAATGGCTTCGGACCAGAAGCAGCTCACGGAAGTGGTCGTGATCGGTTACGGAACCCAGAAAAAGGGCGACATTACGAGTTCGGTTGCGAGCATTAAGCGCGAGGATTTTATCAAAGGAACGGTTCGAGATGCCGCGCAATTGATCCAGGGAAAAGTGGCCGGCTTGCGCATCACCACGCCCAGCGGCTCACCAACTTCCAACACCCAGATTAACCTTCGCGGGATCAACTCAATCAACGGAACTTCAAACCCACTGATTTTGATCGACGGAATTCCCGGCGGCCTCAACACGGTTGCGCCCGAAGACATTGAATCTGTGGATGTTTTGAAAGATGGATCTGCGGCTGCGATTTACGGAACACGCGCAACAGGCGGTGTAATCCTGATCACAACGCGCAAAAACCGCGGCAACAACACGCGCTCGACGGTAGAATATTCCAATTACGTGAACATTCAAACCATTGCACGCAGACCGCAACTGCTGACCGGCGATGATTACCGTCAGAAAATCGGCGAAGGCATTGATTACACGGATTACGGTGGCAACACAGACTGGCTCGACGAAATCATGCAAAAACCGGTCAGCCACAACCATAACCTGACATTCTTCGGTGGAAACAGCACGACAAACTTCACGGGTTCTGTGAATTACAGGAACTGGGAAGGGATCTTTTTGAGATCAGGTCAAAACCGTTTTACAGGCCGTGCCGATCTGAATCATGCGATGTTTGATAATAAATTGAAAACCAACATTCAAATCATTAACCGCATTACGTCGTCCAACGGAGCCGTTTCGCCAGCTGATAATGATGCAGCTTACGGCTACGCTTACCGCCAGGCCATGATCCGCAACCCGACAGACAATGTGAGAACCGAAACGGGCGCTTGGCAGGAACGGGATGGTTATTTTTATGAAAACCCGGTTTCCCTTTTGAACGAATCGAACTATGAAGCGAAGTTTAAAGAAATGCGGATGAGCGGAAGTTTGGATTACGCGCCTATAACTGATTTAAATTTCAAATTATTGGTTTCTAATGTTCAAAACAGCAATCTGGAAGGCGGTTCTACAACATTTAACCACACGGCAACGCGCCTAAGCAACCAAAATGCGACGGCATTCAGAAGCACGAGTGCGAACAATGAAAACCTGCTGGAATTTACCGGAAATTATGCCAAATCATTTGGTAAGCACCGTTTTACATTACTCGGCGGATACAGCTGGCAGGATGCAACTTATGAGGCATTTGATGCAAGCAACTGGGATTTTCCGACAGATGCTTACGATTGGAACAACCTTGGGGCGGGCGGTGCTTTGCAAAAAGGACAAGCCGGCATGTCAAGCACGAAAAACAAATGGCAACTAGCCGGTTTCTTCGGTCGCTTGACTTACAGCATGGATGAGAAATATCTGTTCATGGCCAGCGTGCGTCGTGAAGGTTCGTCCCGTTTTGGGATTAACAATCAGTGGGGAACATTCCCTGCGGCTTCTTTGGGTTGGAGAATCAGCAAGGAGCGCTTTATGGAAGGACTTTCAGGCGTTTCTGAAATTAAGTTGAGAGCGGGAATCGGTGTGACAGGAACCATTGCGGGTGATCCTTATTTGTCGCAGATCAGCTATAATTTTACGCGTACAGAAGGTGCATTTATCGGTGGAAAATGGGTTCCGGGATTCGTGCCGGCGCGTAACTTCAACCCGGACCTGCGTTGGGAGAAAAAAGAAGAGGTTAATGCAGGTGTGGACTTTGGTTTCCTGAAAAACAGGATCAATGGATCGGTGGATTTTTACAGCCGTAAAGTGAAGGATTTGCTTTACAATTTCCCCGTTCCCGTCCCTCCTTACCTGATCGGTTCGATGTTAATCAATGCAGGAACGATGAAAAACGAGGGGATGGAAGTGCTTTTGAACATTGTGCCTGTGCAGACTGCCAATTTCCAATGGAACACCGGATTCACTTATTCTACAAACCGGAACAAGCTCGTAAGTCTTTCCAACGACCAGTTTGAAGCGGATAATGACTTTTTTGACGCAGGTTACACCGGCGAGCCAATCCAGGTTTCGACGCACCGCGTGAAAGTGGGCGAGCCTATCGGACGGTTTTTTGTTTGGAAAAGTGTAGGCATTGATGAAAAAGGCGCCTGGCTGGTTGAAAACAAAGATGGCGAGGTGATTCCTATTGCTAATGCGACACCGGAAGACCGCCAGTATTATGGAAATGGAATTCCAAAGCACAATGTAGGCTGGAACAACTCGGTTCGTTACAAAAACTTTGACCTGGCTGTAAACATGCGCGGCGCGTTTGGATTCGACATTCTGAACTTCCAGAGTATGTTTTATAACAACACAAGAAACAAGGCTTATAATATGCTGAAAACGGCGTACGATCCGATCGACGGCAAAGTGCTTAATAATGAGCTTGTTTATGTTTCCAATTACATTGAAAAAGGCGATTACTGGAAAATTGACAACGTCACATTTGGCTACACGCTGCCTACTCTGAAAGGTTTGAAAAATGCCCGCATCTTCGTTTCGGGCCTTAACCTGGCGACCATCACCGGCTACACCGGCGTTGACCCGGAAGGCGTAGACATGACGGGTTTTGCCCCGGGAAGTGACCAGCGCGACAAATATCCGACAACCCGGACATTCACAGCAGGCCTTAGTGTAACATTCTGATCCACAGCAAACTTTTGAAACAATGATCAATAAAAGTAAAATATACATCGTCCTCGCATCCATGATGGGTGCGGCCACGCTCTACTCCTGCACCGACCTCGAAGAACAGGTTTATTCAGAAGTGTTGTCGAGCACTTACCAGCCCACCGAAAAAGACCTTCCAGCGATCGTAGCGCCCGTTTATTCGTCCCTTCGCGGGTTAATGCTGGGCTGGCAGGGCTATTTTGACTTGCAGGAAGAAGCAGCCGACGCCATCGTTACGCCCGTTCGCCCGAATGGCTGGGACGACGGCGGAACCTATCGCCGGATGCACCAGCACACCTGGACGTCACTGCAATGGCAGCCGGAAAACGCATGGCAAAGCTCATTTCGCAGCATTACCACGGCAAACAGGGTTTTATCCCAAATTGCAGAAGGCGAAATTCCTTTGACCGCAGGCAAAGTGGAAGTGGAAGCTGAATTGAGAGCCGTGCGCGCATTGGCTTACTATCTTTTGCTGGACAACCATGGCAATGTGCCGATTGTGACTGATTTCAAAGACATTAATTTACCAAAACAAAACACACGTAAGGAAGTGTATGATTTTGTGGTAAAAGAATTGCTTGAAGTGATGCCTAACCTGAGCGAAAATGCTTCGACAACTTACGGTCAGCTTAACCGTTGGGGTGCGAAAGCGCTTTTGGCAAAAATATATTTGAATGCGCAGGTTTACACCGGAACACCGGAATGGGAAAAAGCCATTGCGCAGGCGGATGATGTAATAAAAAGTGGCAAATATGTGCTGGACGCCAATTATTCGGATGTTTTCACCTGGACCAATTTCAATTCCAAAGAGATCATTTTCGCGATTCCTTACGATGAAATTTACGGAACCGGCAACCAGATCCACATGAAAACGCTCGACCCATTGAGCCGCACTGTGTATCCGATGAATGCAGGTCCATGGGGCGGAAACTGCGCCGTGCCACAATTTATTGACACTTACGACGCCGAAGACAGCCGCCTGGCCGACACCTGGGTAATGGGTCCGCAAAAGAACGCAACGACCGGAGCAGTCGTAATTACTTATTCCAAAACAGTCCCAAGCATTGAAAAAACGGCTTCGACCGACGGTTACCGCATTGGAAAATACAAAATCAAGCCGAATGCAACAGGCAGTCTGGATAACGATTTCCCATTGCTTCGCTACGCCGATGTGATGATGATCAAAGCGGAGGCGCTTTTGCGCACTGGCAAAGCCGGCGAAGCAGCAACCATCGTAACGGAAGTCCGCAAACGCGCATTCAAAGCCAACCCTGCGAAGGCAACTGTAACTGCGGCAGATTTGGCAAAAGGCAGTCGCTATAACTACGGTTACCAAGCCACGGACGGCACCATTACTGAGCGCCAGGGCGGAGACGATGTGAAGTTCGGACGCTTTTTGGATGAGCTCGGCTGGGAATTTGCAGCAGAAGCCCACCGCCGCCAGGACTTGATACGGTTTGGTATATACGAAACCAAAAAATGGTTCAACCACCGCCCCAACGCCCAGCAACGCGCCCTGTTCCCGATCCCGCAAACGGAGCTGGACAAAAACACAAACCTGAAACAAAACCCAGGCTATTAACAAAAACTTTAAACAAGGTTAGGTAATAAGCTCCTGCTCCCGACGCTGTTGGTGAGCAGGATTTTTTTGTTTAACATTATGACCATGTTCTCAAAAGAAACCTACATACAACGCCGCCATACTTTGAAAAAGAAAGTCGGGAGCGGCCTTATTCTTCTGCTCGGCAATGATGAGTCGGGGATGAATTACAAGGATAATGTTTATCCATTTCGTCAGGATAGCACTTTTCTGTATTATTTCGGGCTGGATACAGCTTCGATCCATGCGGTTATTGACATTGATAATGATCAGGAAATCATTTTTGGGGATGAACTGACGATCGATGACATTGTCTGGACGGGTTACCAGGAGCCGCTTGTTGAAAAGGCTGCCAAGATTGGCGTGACGCAAATGAAACCGCTTTCGGCGCTTTCAGGCTATTTGCGTGATGTTCAGAACCGGAAACAGGAAGTGCATTTTCTGCCTCCCTACCGCGGCGAGCATACATTGCAATTGCAGGAATGGCTCAAAATCGCTCCTGCCGAAGCAACGCAACGCGCTTCAGTCAAGCTGATCAAAGCCATTGTTTCGATGCGTTCGTACAAATCGGCTGAGGAAATTACCGAGATCGAAAAAGCCGTCAACACGTCCATTGACATGCACCTGGAATTCATCCGCACCACGCGCCCGGGCATGACGGAAAAAGCCATCGCAGGAAAATTACAAAGCATCGCCATCGCCCAAGGCGGCGACATCTCCTACCCGATCATCCTGACCGTGAACGGAGAAACACTGCACACACACGCCCGCGACCGCATCATCAGCGACGGCCAAATGGCACTATGCGACGCCGGAGCCGAAACCGCCATGCATTACTGCGGCGACCTCACGCGCACCATTCCAGCCGGAAAGCAATTCAGCAGCACTCAAAAAGAAATGTACGAAATCGTGCTCCATGCGCAGGTTTCAGCGATTGGAGCCTGCAAACCAGGCGTTTTGTTCAAAGAGGTCCACGCATTAGCATCCACCAAATTACTCGAAGGCTTAAAATCAGTCGGCATCATCAAAGGCGACCCACAAGAAGCACTTGCAAATGACGTACACACGCTCTTTTTCCAATGCGGCCTCGGCCACATGATGGGCCTCGACGTCCACGACATGGAAAACCTCGGCGAACAATACGTAGGCTACACCGACGACCTCATCAAAGGCACCACCTTCGGCTGGAAATCCCTCCGCCTAGGCCGCGCCCTCGAACCCGGTTTTGTAATTACCGTCGAGCCCGGGCTTTATTTTATTCCGACATTAATTGACCGCTGGAAGGCGGAGAATAAGCTTTCGCAGTTTATTGATTATGGGAAATTGGAGCAGTTCAGGGATTTTACGGGGATTAGGGTGGAGGATAATTTGGTGATTACGGAAGGTGGAAATCGGGTGCTGGGGAAGGAATTGGTGAAGGATGTTGGGGGGATTGAGGCGTTGCGGGGGTGATCAAGAAAGTTATGCTTATTCCGGAAATCTTATAGCTTTGCGGAATAAGTTGATCACACTATTATTGAAGCACACCATTAATGAACAAACCAAAATATCTCTGTCGATCGGGGAAGTCCCTTTTTGTTTTTAAGTTTACAAGTAAAGGCTCAAAAGGATTAGTAGAGAAAATCATTGAATACACCGCAACTGATTCTGACAATATTTACAATCTTGGTTTTGGTGACTATGATCCCCTTAACGATACCATGAACGATCTCACCATAACCGATAACGGAGACAGTAACAAAGTATTAGCCACGGTTGCATCGACAGTTTATACTTTTACGGACGAATATCCATCTGCTATGATTCTGTTCACTGGAAGTACGCCTGCTAGAACAAGGCTTTACAGGATGGCGATCACCATTAATTTAGCTGAAATCTCTCAGGATTTCGTTATATTTGGTTATAGTAATGACAGGAACTGGGAGGAATTTGTTGTTAACAAGTCATATCATGCTTTTTTAGTAACAAGAAGAGAAAACGAATACACATTATGAGAACACCCGAAATAACAAAGTCGAAAAGACCGACTATTATCATAGACAATTCGCTGGAAAAGTTTAACGGAAGGATCCTTTTTCCTGAAAAGCTTAAAAAGGCAAACGAGATTTTAGCACAAGCCGGAGTGCCTGATCTTAGTAAATTAAGGAAAAAATAAATATTAAAGAAAAGACGCATCTTCGAATGCGTCTTTTCTTTTGCCTAAGCTTCGCTCTTACAGCTTTTCCCATAATCCCCAATCTCCTTCAACAACCGCGTAAGCACCTCACTCGTATCCAGTGCGAGCAACGCATACTTACGGCTAAGATTCCATTCATCCGTTGGGCGGAGATAATGTCGGAGCATTTCGTTGTGCATCCGTTCGATTTCGATCAGGTCAACATCTTGATTTAGATAGTTGCTCAGCAACTCCTCGGCTGCGCTTTGGCGGGATTCTTGGATTTTTGATGTGTGCATTTTACTCTTTATTGGACGTTTTGTGTTGCAAAAAACGGTGCCGCACTTGCCGTTGTCCAACCCGAGTAAGGCAATGGTGTTCAAACCATTACGGTAGTTACGACACCGTTCATTGGTGTACGCAGCATTATATAGCTTTATAAGAGCCGACGAATGTTGACGACGCATTAACAGCTTACTCGGGAAATTGGACGCTGTAAACTTACTTGGTTTGGTGGAAAAAGCAAAAGTGAATACAACTTCGAGGAATATTCATGGTAATTCTTAGCTTTGTCGGGAATTTAAGAACACACTATAAATGAAGCATAACAAATACATTAGTCGCGCAAACGACTCATTTTTACTCTATCATTTTACTAGTAAAGGCCCAAAAGGCTCAATTCAAAAAAGCGTCATTTATTCTAAAACCGCTGTCGAAAACATCTACAACCTTGCTTTCGGTGATTATAATCCGATCTCCGATGAGATAAATGATCTTTCAATCAGCAACAATGGAGATAGCGTTAGGGTCTTAGCTACCGTCGCAGCAACACTGTATACATTCACAGAAAAATATCCGGAAGCCTGGATCACTGCTACCGGAAGTACAAAGGCACGAACTCGCTTATACAGAATGGGCATTGCCAATAACTTAGCTGAAATTATTGAGGAGTTTGCTATATTTGGTTACAACTGTAAAGGGCATTGGGAACAATTTGTAGTTGGTGAAGATTACGAAGTATTTTTATTAACAAGAAAAGAAACATACACATCATGGAAAGAAGCAAACTGAAAAATTCAAAAGGACTAGTTGTTGTAGTTGATAAAAGCTTAAACAAGCTAGTCGGAAAGGAATACTTCCCAGAGAAGTTAAAAAAGGTCAACGAGATTTTAGCTAAATCGGGGCTTCCCAAATTAGATAAGTGAACTTTTCGGCATGTTCAAATTAATCAAAAAGAATCGAGACACTAAGAAATCCCGATTCCAAAAATCGTTTGGCGCGTTTGTGTCCCAGAAATCAGCCGATCAGATCATTACGGAAATCCGCAGCAGCCGACTGTCAACTCGAGAAATAGAGCCATTCGACTAATCTATCAAGAGCTGTTGAATTATCCTTAACAATATCCGTCGAAACCCACCGCTACACGCCCTTGCTTCTACACGAAAAACTGTTAGGGAAGTAAATCTGTTTTCTTCATTCCCCTACTCCAACTCTCAAAAACCTTTTTCTGCAATTTGGTAGGGTTCTTCATCGGCGTAATGGTGAACGTCTTTTCCGTCTTATCACTTCCCACAACTTGCTTTGGCGCAGTGTCAATGTCAAACCCGGCATAGCCAAAATATTTTTTATAATCCGGTTCGGCGGTTGTGTAGATGTAAGTAAAAAGCTCATCCAGCGGCTTGCCGGCTACTTTTGTGATGGTTTCGCGGAGTTCGTTTTCTGTAAAGCCTCGTTTTTTGGATTTGTAGAAATCTTTGTAGAGTTTCCGCATGACGTCGTCGAGGGACTTTTTGTTTTGGGTTTCGTGGCGGATGGCGAAGTCGAAGAGGAGGCCGACGATGGGGCCTTTGCGGTAGACGGAAATGGTTTGATCTGCTCCTTCACCGGTTCTGCCGGATGGGCCGTCGGACCAGGTTTGGGCGCTGGCCTGGGCCAGAGATTGGTGCAGGCGGCCGGGTTTGTTCTCTACTTCTGCAATGTGGCTTCTGTATGATTCCAGCATCTTTTCGGTGGTAATGAGTCCCGCTTCTTTCATGATAATAGGCTCGTAGTAAACCGTTAAGCCTTCTGAAACCCAGAGCATATTGGTGCGACTTCCGTTTTCGTAATCGAATGGTCCGAGCTCTATCGGGCGGATTCTTTTGACATTGTAATGATGGAAATATTCGTGCGTAATGAAGCTTAACATGCCGTCCCAGCCCCGCGAATTCAACTGATCTCCGCTGAAACTGATTGTGGTGGAATTCAAATGTTCGATGCCACCTTGTCCGGGCCCGATGGCGATGAATGTGTAATGTTTGTAAGGAATGTCACCAATTAATGCGGAGGCTTTTTCGACAATCTTTTTGATGTCGGTCATTAATTTGACTTTATCAAACTCACCCAACTTATAACCAATAAACCGGTGCGGAATGCCTTTCACTTTGAATGGAGGCAGTTGTTCGAGGTTTCCGATCAGGAACGGGCTGTCGTATAGAATGTCGAAATCCGGTGCGGAATAGGTGAATTGCTTTTTAGGAATGGAATCCAGGCCAGTTGCTACATTGTGCCAATCCTTGTAGGGAATGATCGCCACTTCTGCCCGCGTATTGATCTTTTGATCCGGATACATGAACATGCTCGCAGGCGTAATGTAGGCATGTGCGCTGTCGAGATAGCTGGTGGCGACGAATTTTCGGGTGGTTTTTACGTCGTAATCGATGGTTAATGTGCTTGCTTTTTTGGTGTAAATCACCCAGCCGGTTTTGCCCGAACGCTTCCAATCTATGGCATTGCCATTGGAACCTTTAACTTTGAACTCATTGACATTAGATGCGTAATCCATTAACTGATAATATCCTGGCGTCCAATCGGGCAATTTTAAAACCAAACTGTCGCCCTTTTCCGGCTCGTAGTTTAATGTTACGTGGAACGTGTGGCTGGATGGATTTTCCATTGACACCGCGTATTTCATCGGCTTTTGGGCAAAAGCGAGGCTGGTTGCTATGGAGAGATAGCAGATTAGTAATTTCATCGGTGTTTTTGAGGTTATCGGCCGACTCCCGCTGCTGTCTTTGCTTTGGGAAGATCTTTTCTTGGAATTTTCTGATCCAATTGCGCGGTGTTATAAACGAATGCGGCGACAACGACGGCCATTTGTTTTAGATCATCCATGACAAGTCGCTCGTACGTGTCCATATTGGTGTGGTGCGTGCGGGAGCCGTATTCAATGCCGTCCTGAATAAATTGGAAACCGGGCAAACCCAAAGCATCGAAGCTCTGGTGATCGGTTCCGCCGGTATTGCGGGAAGTGACGGTTGGGTGATCGATAATGTCGGAAAACGGTGCCAACCATTTTTCAAAAATCGCCCTTGGACCTTCGTTTCCTTGCAGATAAATTCCACGAATGCGGCCTGTGCCGTTATCAATGTTATAATAAGCAGAAAGCTTCTCGTGTGCCGGCAGCAATTTAATGCTCTGCGGATCGCCAAACGTGTTTTTTACATAAGCACGCGAGCCATGCAACCCTTGTTCCTCACCCGACCAAAGCGCAATGCGTATGGTTCTTTTGGGTTTCAAGCCGGATGCCTGCAAAATCCGCACCGCTTCAAGCATGACGGTGCAACCCGCCGCATTATCCGTCGCGCCAGTCGCTGAATGCCATGAATCCAGGTGCCCGCCGAGCATAACCACTTCGTCTTTCAGCTTGGGATCTGCGCCGGGAATTTCGGCGATTACATTGCCGGTTGTAAGTTTTTTGTCAAAAAATGAAGTCTTTGATTCAGCTTCTAATGTTACAGGAATGCCGCTTTCAATGAGTCTTGCCACCAGTCCTGCGTGTTCGGGAGCCATTTCAAATGCGGGCCCGGCTAAGGGTGCATCGCCTTTGTAAGATGCGCCGTTGCTGGTGAAAAATGTGCCATGCTTTCCCGATCTACCTGCGAGTTCGAGGCTGATATTCTGGGCTTTCATGGTGCTGTCTACCCGGCTGCGGAAACTGCGCATGGTGCGCATGCGTTCGGCTTGTTCGGGTGTGAAGTTACTCTGCCCAAATGGCTGTGAGTTGGTCATTTTGTCCAAATCCTCCGTGGTGTAACGCACGGCATCGGGCTTGAATGATGGATCAGTGTCGGCATTGCCTTTTACCAAAACGATCTTTCCCGTCAGTTTTCCATCCGCATATTTTTTTAGATCTTCTTCATTCTGAATGTTTACAACCACAACCTCACCTGTTATGGGCCCTTTTGTGCCAGAAGTCCAGGCCTTGGGAATGGCTATAAATGGCATATAATAAGGCTTGGTCATGGCCAGATAACTTTTTTCAACCTGCCAACCTTTTCCAAATTCGCCCCAATCTTCAATGCGAGAGTTCTGCAAACCCCACTTTTTCAGCTCACTCACCGACCATTCCGCAGCTCTCTGGAAGCCGGGAGAATTGGTAAGACGCGGGCCGGAAACATCAGTCAGCTGATGAGCGATTTCTTTGACTTTGGAATTCTCCATGCCCTCCTTCCGGATTTTGGCAATGGCAGCCTGATCAACTTCCTGAGCAAAAAGAAGCCCTGGACAGAATAGCAATGAATAAAATATCTTTTTCATAGGAGCTGATTATCTTTTTGCCGGGGGCTTAAGCCCCCGGCAATGAATTGAGATAGAATTCTTTAATTTATTTTTTCAATTCCTGATTTCTCTTTTGCCGGGGGCTTAAGCCCCCGGCAATCAATTGAGATAGATTCTTTAATTTATTTTTCTTCAATTTCTTGATTTCTCTTTTGCCGGGGGCTTAAGCCCCCGGCAAGCTATTAGAATTAGAATACAGAGCTTAGATTCCTTTCAATTCTAGCAATCTTAAATTCTAAGCCTTAATCTCTTTTCTAGCAATAATATAATAAACCGGAATGCCCAGCAGCACAATGATCAATCCTGGCCAGGTGTATTCTGGCTTGTAAATAATGAGCAGAATGCAGAATGCCAACCCCATTATAATGTAAATGATTGGCAAAAATGGATAGCCAAATGCTTTGTAAGGCCTCTCCGCATCCGGTCTTTTTTTCCTTAGGATGAAAATCCCGACGATGGTTAGCATGTAAAACACGACCACTACAAACGAGATCATATCCAGCAGGTTACCATATTTTCCGCTCAAGGCCCAGAGCGATGCGATTACACACTGGATCCAAAGGCCGAATTCCGGAACTGAATTCTTGTTAAGTTGTCCTACTTTGCTGAAAAACAGCCCGTCTTTGGCCATTGAATAGTAAACCCGCGCGCCGGACATAATCAGACCGTTATTACAACCGAATGTTGAAATCATGATCATTACTGCAATAATGATCGTTCCCGAAGTGCCGAAAATGACGTGGGAAGCGGTTACAGCAACGCGGTCCTTGTCCGAAGCTGCGATTTCCTGCAAGGATAGCACGCCAGTGTACATGACATTGGTTAGCAAATAAATCACCGTCACAATGATGGTTCCTAATGCAAGGCTTAGCCCGATATTACGCTGCGGATTCTTGATTTCTCCCGCGATGAAAGTTACATTATTCCAGGAATCACTACTAAAAATGGAGCCGACCATGGATGCTGCGATGGCGCCGAAAGCGGCGATAGTTGTATAAGAAGCAATGCTTCCGTCTACATTCAATTTGTGCATGTCCCACATTGTGGCTGAGTCCCAGTTGGCGGCCCAGACCTCTGGTTTCATAAAAAGCAAGCCAAAAACGATCAGACCTAAAAGGCTTAAAAGCTTCGTTAATGTGAATGTGGTCTGGATAATTTTGCCACTGTTGACGCCGCGTGTATTGATGAACGTTAACAGCACAATGACGACAATGGACAGTAATTGGGCGGGCGTTATTTGTAAAAATCCGAGATCGATGGCGACAATATCTTCGCTGAATTGAGGCAATAAATATGCTGTAAATTTGGCAAAAGCAACGGCAACGGCTGCGATGGTGGCGGTTTGTATCACGGTGAAAAAGCTCCAACCGTACAGGAAGCTGATCAGCGGATTATAGGCTTCTTTGAGATAAATATACTGGCCGCCGGCTTTTGGAAACATCGCGCTTAACTCGCCGTAACTCAATGCTGCCGTGAGCGTCATAAAACCGGTGATTAACCACACAAACATGAGCCAGCCCACGCTCCCGGTGTTGCGCGTAATGTCTGCGCTGACAATGAAAATCCCCGATCCGATCATACTGCCGGCAACGAGCATGGTTGCGTCTACAAGACCTAATGAGGGTTTAAATGCGGTTTTTTCCGGGACGGATTCTACTGACATAAAAGATTTTTGGGTTAGAAAAGGCAGGTTTCAAGTCTTAAAGTACGCTTTTATTTGAAACTATAAAATTTCCACTTTGTTTTAAAATCGCGCGTTACGGGTTGATTGATCAATGTGGCCCTTACCATCTCAATGGGCATATTATTTTCCTTCATAATGGCGTCGTGGAAATCCTTGTATGTCATTTTGCCGCTGTCGACCAGTTCGTTTTTCAGGCTCAGGATCTGCAAGCCGCCGATGAGATAAGCCACCTGGTAAAGCGGACTGTAACTTCCTTCAAATGACCGGCGCACTTCGCCTTCCGCATTGGCACGTTCGTGACCGACTCTATCCACCAGAAAGTCAATGCATTGCTGCGGGCCCCATTTGCCCAAATGATAATTGAGCGAGAAAATAATCCGTGCGCAACGGTGCATCCGCCAGAACAACATCCCGATCCGCTCCTCGGGCGTTTTGGCAAAACCCTTGTCATACAGCAGCAATTCCCAGTAAAGCGACCAGCCTTCCGTCCAAAACGGCGTCCTGAATTCGCTGCGGTAAGCCTTGTAACGGCTGTTCATATAATATTGCAAATGATGCCCCGGCACAAGCTCGTGATGAACCGTCGCCCGGGAAAAATAAGGATTGTTGCCGCGCATGCTCATGAGCTTATCTTCGTGCTGCATGGTGTTGGTGGGATAGGAAACGATAATGTCGCGGCCGCCCAGGAAGAATGGGTTAATGAGCTGTCGTTCAGGCGTCATCATTTGCATTCCCCAGGTTTCGTCGGCGATTTCTGGATAATCGATCAGGTTGTTGGCGGTGATGAATGTTTTGGCGTCGTCGTAAAGTTTTAGGATCAGTTCGGGCTGGTTTCCGGCTTTTACGTAGCTGTTTTTGACCTTTTCCTGCGCCTTTTTCCAATCGTTTCCAAAACCCATTTCCTGCGATGCTTTCAGCAATTCCTTATCGCACCACGCAAATTCTTTGTTGGCAAGCTCTATCAATTCGTCCGGCGTGTAACTGATCATTTCTGCATCAAGCTGGCGAATCAGCTCTTCGCGGCCGATGGGAACGCCCTTAATGCCGCTGTTGTCGTCCTTTTGCGTTGTGCTCAGCTTGCCTTTGCTTTTGATTGTTTTGGCATAAGTATTCAAAGCGCTGTCCAATGCTTCGTAAGGCTCTGGAACCCACCATGTAAACATCGGATCATAACCTTTGTAAAACTCATAAGTGCTCTTCAACCTGGATTTTAATCCAGTTATCGCCTCTTCGCCGCGTTCTGCAAGAGGCATTTCAATGCTTTCTGTTTTTTTGAATGCGTCGAACGCTGTTTTAACTTCTTTTAAAATATCATTCAGCTGACTCGCAACTGCTTGTCCGTCAACGGTTGCGCCACGTCTCCGGCTTTTTTCCAATGCATAAATTTTGTCCGCAAACGGAAAATAGATTTTCACCGCATTATATTCTTTTTCTTCTTTCAATAATGTCAGCAAATCGTCCTCAATGCTTCTTTTGAGCAAAATATAATCCACTTTTCCATAAATGCTCATGGCATTGAAATCGAGTTTGGCAAGCTGATCCAGATAATTCTGATCCACTTCGCGAAGGCGCTCCCGCTGTTCGGGCGAATTCAGGACACTGCTTGGCGCTCCGAAGCCGCCTCGTCCGCGCTCCATAGGCGAGTAAAAAGAGCGGATCGCTCGGGTGTCTTGGCCGTATTGAATGATGAGCCCGGCTGTTTCGCTCGTTTGTTCGTAAAGGTTAAATTTGCTTTGGGCAAAAGCTTTTGGAATAAAAATGGCTGCGCTTATCAGGAAAATAAGGCACAAGAAAGTTCTGTGGTTGAAAAGTTTCATCCAGGTCTGATTAAGGTTTATACTTCGGCTTCGCTCAGTATGACAGTCGGCTTTGCTCAGCAATAACATTTCGGCTTCGCTCAGTATGACATTTAGACTTCGCTCAATGGGACAGTTCTGTATGAAGTCTCTTATTAAACAAAAAACCCGGACAGTTCCGGGTCAATTATATCGTTCAGGATTGTAAAGTTTGATGTCGGCCGACAATGCAGATTCGTTGGCCAGTTCCGCCACCATTTTGCCAGTTGCCGGTCCGAGACTGATGCCCATCATGCCATGACCACCGGCGACGATGAGGTTTTTCAGTTTTTTGCTGTAACCCAGATAAGGCAGCCCATCCGGCGAGCAAGGCCGGAAACCATACCAGATCCTTTCCTTGCCCGGAACAGCCACATTCAGCTCCGGATAATATTGCGGAATGGAGTTTACGATCCCTTCTACGCGATTCATATTAATGTTGTCGTTCACCGCTGCAAGCTCCATGGTGCCGCCGAATCGCACTTGTCCGTTCATCGGCGTAACCGCAACGCGGGCTTCGATCAGCAATGCGGGATGTTCAATTTTATGCTCAGCATTCGGCTCCATGAAGGAATAACCCTTTCCAGGCATGACAGGAATTGACAAACCTGCCAACTTCGAAAGCTCGGGAAGCCACGTTCCGCCGGTCATGATCACGAGGTCGCCTTCCACCGTTTTGGTTTCGGTTTGAACGCCTTTTATTTCTCCGTTTTTTATATCAAAACCCTTAACCTTTGCATTTAAAATCAACTCCGCGCCTTGTGCTTTAATGTATTTCAAAAGCTGCGAAAACAATGCGGTCGGGTATAAATGTGCGTCGCAATGATAATGCACTGCGCCTATCACGTCCAGCTGAATGTTGGGTTCGATCGCCTGAACTTGCTCCTTAGTAAGCATTTCAATGTCCAAACCGAGCTTTTGACCGTCCTTCGCCACGTGGATTTCTTCTTCTCCGGCTTTCTCGGTTTTGTAAAGCATCAGAATGCCTTTTTCTTCCAGTCCAAATTCAAAACCTTCTTCTTTGGCCAGATCTTCGTAAAGCTGCTTGCTTAGCAAATGGTAATCACGCAAATGAGGCGCGGCGCGTTCCACATTGGCAGGCGTGGCGCTTTTCATGAATTTTAAACCCCATGAAACCAGTGACCAGTCGAGCGAAGGTTTTACGTAAAACGGACTGCGGCTGTCGAACATCCATTTGATGCCTTTGGAGATCATGCCAGGAGCAGCCAGCGGAATAAAATGACTTGGAACGATCATTCCAGCATTGCCTTGCGAACAATTATCCGCCAGATCGCCCTTATCAATCAACGTCACTTTCCAGCCACTTTTTAACAAATAGTAAGCCGAAGTCAACCCCATAATCCCGCCACCGATTATCGTGGCGCTTCCCTTTTTAGTGACTTGCATATTGTTTACTTCGGCTTTCGGCAATCAGCCGTCAGCATTTTTATAATATATGTTAACCTAAAATTCGATTGCCGATTGCCGACCGCCGAATGCATCAAATAACCTGAAACCCAAATGCATATGGATCTTCCTCGTCGTCGATGATGATTGTATTGTAACCCGTCACAACCGCCCAGCCTTCAATGCCGGGGATGATCGCGGGCTTGTCTCCTATTGTCACTTCGTCTTCAACCGTTCCGGTGAATTTGGAACCGATGATGCTTTCGTGAATAAATTTGTCGCCTTTTTTGAGTTTTCCTTTGGCATGCCATTGTGCCATCCGCGCCGACGTTCCCGTTCCGCAGGGTGATCTGTCAATGGCTTTATCGCCGTAGAAAACTGCATTGCGGGCCGTGGAAGTCTCCTCCAAAACGGCCCCAGCCCAGAGAAAATGGCTTAATCCATTGATATGCTCGTTTTCGGGATGGACGAATTTGTATTTTTCATTCATCCGCTGACGGCAAACGCGGCTCCAACTGATCAGCTGATCGGCGGTGTAATGTTCGAGACCTTTGAAGTTTTCCTGCGGATCCACTATGGCGTAAAAGTTGCCGCCATAAGAAACATCCACTTTCAATGTCCCAAGTTCAGGACATTCCACTTCGAGATTTTCAGCTGCCAAAAATGATTTTATATTGATCAGTTTAACAGATTTCACCCTTTTGCCTTCCTGCACATATTCAACCAAAACCAAACCGGCCGGTGTCTCCAGGCGCAGCTTACCAGGCACTTTTGGAATTACTAATCCTTCTTGAATCGCAATCGTGACGGTGCCAATGGTCCCGTGGCCGCACATTGGGAGGCAGCCGCTGGTTTCAATGTAAAGCACGCCAATGTCATTTTCGGGATCGACGGGCGGATACAGAATGCTCCCGCTCATCATGTCGTGGCCGCGTGGCTCGAACATTAATCCTTTTCTGATCCAGTCAAATTCTTTCAAAAAGTGAAGCCTGCGCTCCATCATGCTATTGCCCTGCAAAAGCGGGCCGCCACCGGCCACCACCCGAACGGGATTCCCGCAAGTATGCGCGTCGATGCAGAAAAACGTTTTTCTCATTACAAAGCCTCCTTCGTTAGCTCATTATTAACAGTCCGCCAGATTCCTAACGGGTTGGCATTTTTCAATTCTTCGGGTAAAAATCCATCCGGCCAGTTCTGAAAGCTCATCGGGCGTACGAAACGCTTGATCGCATCAGAGCCTACGGATGTAAACTGACTGTTGCTTGATGACGGGAACGGTCCGCCGTGGTGCATGGATTTGCAAACTTCGACGCCGGTTGGAAAGTTGTTGAACAGGATCCGGCCGCATTTGTCGGTTACCAATCCGATCAGTTCTTCATTTTCTGCCAGATCTTCGTTCGTTGCCAGCAATGTGGCTGTTAACTGTCCGTGCAGCTTTCCTCCGACAGAAATCACTTCATCAATGTTCTCACATTTGATAATCAATGCGAACGGCCCGAAAACTTCTTCCTGCAATGCATCATTGTTCAGGAATGTTTGTGCGCTTACCGTGGCAACCGTCGCGCCGCCCTGTCCTTCCAAAACTTCCGTTTCCGTGACCGCAAGAATCTCAACGCCTGGTTGCGTGGTTAGTTTTTTGCATCCTTTCTCATAGCTTTCTGCAATGCCTGCGTGCAGCATATGGGAAGGGGCGATTTTTATAATTTCTTCTTCCAATGCATTTTCAAATATTTCCAATGCAGGACTTTCAATGGCGATCACGATGCCCGGATTGGTGCAAAACTGGCCTACTCCCAATGTTAATGAACCCGCATATTGTTTTGCCAATTCAGACGCCGAAGCCTCCAATTTATTTGGCAATAAAAACACAGGGTTAACACTGCCCATTTCGGCAAAAACCGGAATTGGATCAGGCCTTTTTGCAGAAATCTCAGCCAATGCAGTTCCGGCGCGGTAAGAACCTGTAAATCCAACCGCCTTAGTGATCGGGTGGCTTACCAGAAACTGCGATTCCTCATTGGTTTCGAAATATACGTGCGAAAAAGTGCCTTCCGGAAAACCGCTTTTCTTAACGCCCCTAGCGATGGCCTCAGCCATGATCCACGAAGTTTCGGGATGGCCAGGATGCGCTTTCACCACGACCGGACAACCTGCCGCCATGGCGCTGGCCGTGTCACCGCCCGCCGTTGAGAATGCAAATGGGAAATTGCTCGCACCAAAAACAGCTACGGGCCCTAATGCAATGCTCGTTTTACGAATATCAGGCCTAGGAGGCGTTCTTTCAGCGTTCGCTGTGTCAATGCTCGCATCGAGCGGAGCGCCTTTTTCCAATGCATCGGCATAGCTTCTCCATTGAAAAATAGTCCGTGCTTTTTCGCCTGTCAAGCGTGCTTCGGGCAGGTTGGATTCTGCCTTTGCAGTTGCAATGAGCTCAGGACCAACGGCTTCAATCTCGTCTGCAATTGTGCGCATTAATGCCACACGCTGCTGGATCGAGTGTTTTTTTATGATTACAAAAGCTTCGAGAGACTTTTGCAAAATGGCTTCCAGTTGTTCTTTTGAAGTTGTCATGGGCTGGTTAGGATAATTTCTGTTTGTAAAAGTCGCAAAACGAATGCGAATCCAGCTTTAAAGTAAAGCCGGATTGCGCAATGCGACAATGTTATGCAACAGAAACTTCCGAAGACAAATTCAAATAATCAGGCAAAGCAGGCTGGGTTGCAATGGCTTGATCAATGATCGCAAGCACTTTTTCGCGCTCTGCGCCTTCGAGAACCAATCTTGGTGCCCGAACATATTCTGAGCCTATGCCTGCTTTTGTGGCGGCAAGCTTGATATTTTGAACCAGTTTTGGATGAATGTCCAGTTCAAGCAAAGGAAGATACCAACGGTAAACAGCCAATGCTTCTTTGTATAATCCGGCTTTCACCAAATTGAAAATCGCAACGGTTTCTTTCGGGAATGCATCTACCAAACCACCTACAACGCCGTCGCAGCCCAGCATTACTTCTTCCATGATCAATGTATCCACACCGCAGAAAACCTTGAAACGGTCGCCGAAACGGTTATACAGGCGGGTAACATTGCTTACGTCGCGCGTTGATTCTTTAATGGCATGCACATTTGGAACCTTCGCAAGTTCTTCAAACATCGCCAGCGTCACTTCAATTTTATAATCCACCGGATTGTTGTAGATCATCAATGGCAATGATGTGCTTTGCGCGATGGTTTTGAAATAAACAACCGTTTCATGGTCGTCTGCTTTATAACGCATCGGAGGCAACACCATCAGACCGTCTGCACCCGCATCTTCGGCTTCTTTGGCAAGGCTTACCGCTTCGGCAGTCGATTGCTCGGCGATACACACAACGATCGGGAAATCCTGGGCAACAATGCTTTTTGCATATTTTACCAATTCCACTTTTTCCGCTTTTGTCAATGTGCTCGCTTCGCCCAGTGATCCTGAAACGATAGCGCCAGTGACGCCAGCTTCGATCTGCACTTCCAGATTTTTACGGAAAAGATCAAAATCAATGCTGTCGTCTGATTTGAAAGGCGTTAGCAACGCCGGAAATACACCCTGCCAGGATTCCTTGTTCATATATTGATTGTGTTAACTATGAAAGATCTGATTTTTTGTCAAAGTTAATTGTTGGTTACCCGCCAAACATTTCAGGTATTAATCAATAATATACGAATTTTAACATAAAACGAAATCCGGCTTCAAGGTTTGTTTTCTACGAATACGACTTGCGCTCGATCGGCTTTTCTCACCTTTTTCAGGAAGTCGATCCAGGCAGGAAAATCCTTGGCATTGTAGCGCCCGCCGTTCATAACGACCTTCCGGGAGCAAAGGAGCTTGTTGTTTTCCAAAACCGTTTTGGATTCATAAGTGCCAAAAACCGAATTGATGTGAAAAGAAGGCAATGTGGTTTCCAGTTTATAATTCGCCGGAATGACATAAGACACCGTGTCAGAATCGGTAAAGTCGTAGACAGAGCCGGGCAGATAAAAGTCCGTAGTCCGCTCCGAAGTTGCGGGCAATTCAAATCCGCGACTTAGTAATGTTGGTTTAATGAAAAGTCGTGATCCCGTTTTGGTGGCGCAGTTGCGCACATTCAGGGATAATTTCTCGGTAATGGTTGGTTCTGTTTCCCGGCCTTCGAGAAGCTCGAAACGCTGCAAATCCAGACTTGGTAAATTGATCTGGTTCATAAGCCATTTCTTTTGCTCTTCTTTATTCCCGTTGTGAAAAACACTGTTGCGCGATTCCTGCTGCAAGCCTGCATATAATGTATGCACTTCCACTTGTCCGTTTCCTCCTTCGTCCAGGTTCACATTCGCGCGACTTTTCCGTGTGTTTTGATGTGATTTATAAACAGGCGTTTGCACCAGCTTCCCGCCTTCGGGCGTGACAAGCAATGCATAGCGGCTGCCTGTGAATGTGCCCATGAAGTTGGGGGTCGTGGTCTGGCTGGTGCATTCGAGCCACATCGTGTCTTTTGCGACTACGGCGCAGGCGATGACGTGGTTGAACTGGCTGCTGGGAAAGTCAGGCTTCATCATGGCTTCACTGCCTGCTTTGATCAAGGCAACATAAGCAGGAATTCCCGCCTGGCGCAATGCAGCGACGGTAAAATTGCTCAGCGCTTTGCAATCGCCATAACCTTTGCTGGCAACCGTCATGGCATCAATCGTCTGCCAGCCGCCGATTCCCAGCTGAATGCTCACATAACGCGAGCGGGTTTGCATCCATTTGTATAGTTTTTCAACTTTTTCGCGATCTGTTTTTGCATCCTTAATGACCGATTTTATTTCGGTAACCGTTGCAGGTGGAAGCACGTCGCGGCCTGCATTCAATGTGTGATAAAATTTACCAAAATCAGCCCAGGTGTTAAAATTTCCCTGATAATCCTGCACTTCAAAATCAGAAGGCGCGGCCATCACGAGCGGCAAATAGTCCATCATGGGAAGCGGGTAGAAATCGGTTGTTTTGGAAACGGCTTTGTTTCTGACAACCCAGGTGTAAACATCCGATCCGCCTTCCCCTTTGGTTTTCATCACCGGATTTACCCCATTATATTCTTTGTAACGAAACTTGAAATCGGCTGGCGTTTTAATGGTGAACTGCGCGCGCTCAACGGCCGTCTTTTCATCAGACAGAGGCATCCAGCGCGGATAGAACATCATATTTTTCTCCTTAGTCTCGTAATTGAACTCAATCGTGTACGGATAAGCATAGCTCTTTTTACCAAAATCGGCCAGTTTAACTCTTGCGTCGGTGATATTATCTCCGCCGCCGCCATAACCATAATCCGTAATGTCTGCGTTTTTGAGCTTTTTCTGAACTTTCCCGCCTGCATCATAAAGGATGCCGCTGATATCGGTGATTTTGGTGAATTTATCATAACCCACAAGAAGCTGGCCATATTCATTTTCGCCCTTTTCATTCAGAATCGTAACAACTGTGCGCTTCTTGTGCCGTGCTTCTGCTTTTGAAATAATCTCAAAAAAATCTTCATCCAACCGCACAACCGCATTGGCACCGGCATTGAGTTCCGGACTTATTTTTGTGACGTCGAATTCATCTTGCGCCTGAACCTGACATAGCATTGTGCACACTAAAAATAGAATAGAGAGTAAAAATCGCATCTTGGAGGTTTAGTTAGCCTTTTTCTTGATTACCAGCGGTTGCGCATGCTTTTGGACTACACGTTCAAAGAACTCTTTTACGTCGTGGTATTCTTCGGCGTGAAAATTCGTTTTGGAAAGCACAATGACGCTGCTCACCTGGATCATATCACCTGACTGTCGCACCTGGTAAACAAATTTTCCGGCTTTTTCAGGAAGGCTTACAATTTCTGCCTTTGGCATTTCTTCCAGCACATAACCTGCCGGAAGCTTATAATTACCAATGAATGATTCCGACATTCCGCTGGTGAAATCAAGCGGATAGATCCGTTCTTTCGATTTCAACGGATTGCTTTCCCAGCGACCGGCCAGAATGGGATTGAAGTAAAACAAATCGGGTGACGCATTCTCGTCTTCCAGTTCAAAATCGCAGGCAACATTAACTGCTCCTTTCAAATCTTCATTTTTATTCTTCACAGCAATGTTGCTGATCTTCCACTCCGGTGACCGCTTTTTGAGCACTTCGTGATAAATGTCGTCAGCCTCTTTTACATATTTGTCGCGCCAGCGCAATGCTTCATAACCAGCAAAGGAAATGCTGTAATTTCCCTTTATGCTGCCATCTTCCGGTAGAATGTTCGCATTTACCATTTCCAGTTTGGTCTGCGCGTCCAGCGGTTTTATATCCAAGAACCGCCCCGATCCTTTTTTGGGAATAAGCCTGCCATATCCGTTCAATGTGTGCTCAGGAAGGAGGCCGAGCTTGGCATAAGGCTGTGTGGCGTCCAAAAAGTACTCTTTTCCGGCAACTTCAACGTGGCTGATCACATAATTGCAGCTTTCCAGAAGCGGAATTTCTTTCAAAAACCGGCCATTGGAACGTGTGCTGAGAATGACGGGATCCGCATTTAGATCCAGCTCCCGAAGCAGTGAGGTCAGAATCAGATTCACCTCAGTTGCATTGCCGGCTTTGTTTTCATATGCTTTCCTGACGCCATCTCTTGAACCCAGATAGGATGAACCGTCCCATTTCATGTGGCTTTGCAAATGCCGGTAAGCCAGCTCCATTTTTTCCTCGGGCGTCTTGGCGGTTAGCATAATTTCGTCGCGCTTGGCTTTGAGGAAAGAAGATTTCCGCAACTCTACACCAAACCAGTTGGCCTCGTTCAATGTCTTTTCAACATCATCCCAGGTGTTTGAAAAATGCTTCGATATTTCACCGGGCACCTGAATGACGGAAAGCTCAAAATTGACCTTTGACAGATAATCGCTTTCCGTTGTTATAAAAGGTTCGTTGACAAATGCAGGTGCATCTTTCACGACAAAACGATAGGCAATGCCGCGCCCGTTAAGCCTGGACGAGCCTACATGCACATCCGTAGGCTCCTGTTCGCTGATATACAGGGGCAGGTAACCGCTCATGGTTGTTTTATATTCCAGAAAAAAAGGGATCGTAATGCGGAACTCACTCCACTTGCTCGGCACAGACGCCTGAAAAGTCCAGGGACTGGGCTTATCGCGGACGGTCAATGGCGTTGTGCGCCTGTAAGAATATTCGATCACGGAACCCTTCCGTGCATTGGCAAGATTGAATTTGTAAGTATAATATTTGCCCGTGGCCTTTTCCCGCTTGATCGACTTCCGGTCCATCGCCGTTCGTACAAGCTGTCCGTTCTCCATATTATAGGTGAAGCCCTGAATGTCGTCCATCAATTCCTGATTTTCGGGCCCGCTGCCCTCGTAAGTAGTGATCGCAACGGAAGCTCTGTCAAGGGCTGATTCTTTAAGGATTTTAATCCTAATCCAGGATTCCATCACCATTACCAGTCCGCGGATGTCGTCGTAGCGATAGGTAACTTCACCAAAATCATAGAGGTAAACCGCAGCAGCAGAGCTATCACCAGGAAATGCCGCCATTTCCACATCAGCACGATCCACAACCCCAAACTTCGGCTTGAAATCATCCTGGGCAGCAACATTAAAAGATAGGAAAGTGAGCATGGATAGGACGTAAACCTTCCACAAGACAACGCAGGACAGTCTGCACTGAAGTAAAAAATGAGTCATGCAACGAATAGAGAAAGAGGTAGAATTATTATGCATAATTGCAGCATTAATTTGATTTTAGCAAAAAATTTGTAACTGTTCGTAGATTTTTTTTCACTCAAATCGGCCCAAATGCGAAAACAGATTTTAATGCCTATTTTTGCACCAAAATGAAGCTTTGCTTTGTTCAATAATTACCTATTCCTGCTAACCCGGAACATTAACATTTAACATTATTATGTCATCTTTCGAAAATGGAAGTCCACTTCGCGTACTCGTAGTCGGTTGTGGCAATATGGGCGCTTCCCATGCATTTGCGTATCATTCGCTGGACGGTTTTGAAATCTGCGGAATCGTTTCAACCGGCAAAAGCAAAGAGGTTTTGAATGAAAAACTCGGCGGCGGTTATGCCCTTTTCAGCGATTATGAAACGGCATTGAAGGAAACCAAACCGGATGCGGTCTGCATTTCAACTTACCCGGACACGCATGAGGACTTTGCTGTAAAAGCATTGGAGCACGGCGCGCATGTTTTCATCGAAAAACCACTTGCTGACACCGTTGAAGGAGCTAAGCGCGTAGTAGAAGCTGCCAAAACGGCTGGCAAAAAAGTGGTTGTAGGCTACATTCTGCGCGTGCATCCATCGTGGGAACGTTTTGTTGCCGAAGCGCAAAACCTGGGCAAGCCGCTCGTAATGCGCATGAACCTGAACCAGCAAAGCCACGGTTACATGTGGGGCGTTCACCGGAATTTGATGAAAAGCCTGAGCCCGATCGTGGATTGCGGCGTACATTATATAGATGTAATGTGCCAGATGACGCGTTCCAAACCATTGCGTGTGAATGCAATTGGCGCGCGGTTAACGGAAGACATTCCTGCTGGAAATTACAATTACGGTCAGCTTCAAATTTGGTTTGAAGACGGTTCTGTGGGCTGGTATGAAGCTGGCTGGGGACCGATGATCAGTGAAACTGCATTCTTTGTAAAAGACGTGATCGGACCGAAAGGAAGCGTTTCTATCGTTGCGAAAGATGCGGGTGGGACTGGAAAATCGTCTTCCGTGGAAGCACATACGAAGACGGAGTCCATTCGCGTGCACCATGCGGACCTGAATGATCAGGATGAATTTACGAAACAAGATTCCTGGATCAATCTGGACGACGAGCCGGATCATCAGGAGCTTTGCAACCGCGAGCAGCGTTATTTCCTGAATGCGATCAATGATGATTTCGACCTGACTGATCACCTACAAGACGCAGTCACAAGCTTGCAGATTGCCTTCGCCTGTGACGAGTCTGTGAAGACAGGACGCACCGTAGATCTGGTTTAAAATACATTATCTTAAATATAGCCCTGTTGGTTTTCGGTGACTTACCCGAAAATTAACAGGGCTATATTTTTAGTAAACATGCGGTTAACTAATTGATTCCGAGCAAAAATTGATCAAATATGAGTGAATTTATGCAAACGTTTGCACAGATAATTTAATTTTTTCTCTGCTGGTCATTCGAAATTTATTGTTATTTATTATAATATTGCAACGTCTTTTTAAGACTTTTAAAAATCTCAACCGACCCTTGATAATCGTATTGCATCTTTTTTCACTTTGAAGATCACGCAAATTCCTGGCATAACTTACTTGTCTGGCACCTCTCACAAATAAATTTTCGTTGCACCCATTAATGGCAACCAGAAATTTCTGAACAGTAAACACCCAAAAACCGAACATAGCCAGGAGCCAAAAGTTTGCGCTTTTAAAAATTGAACGAATTAAATAAATACCATAACTTTTAAAACATAACACAAATAATTTTCCTCACCTTAAATAACTAATTAATGACGCAGAAAACATCCGATTGCCAGAATTCACTATGAAACAGTTAATTACCATTTGCCAACATTGCATGAAAAACGTTTAACCAATACTAACCTACATGAAAAATACCGATACCTATCAATGGTTGTTCCGAATGCGGAATATCCGGAATGCATTATTTCTAATACCCGCTCTTTCAGGTCCCTTCGTGGCATCCGCCAACATGAACATCGCTTCGGGAACTGCTGCTCACGCTAAGATTGATAAAACATTAAAAGGAAAAGTTACCGATAAGGAAAACGGGGAAGGCTTACCTGGCGTGAACGTTGTTATAAAAGGCTCCAGCACAGGTACAACCACCGACGGAAGCGGTAATTACACATTGCAAGTGCCAGAAACCGGTGCAACGCTTGTGTTCAGCTTTGTAGGTTATACAGGCCAGGAAGTGGAAGTGGGAAACCGCACTACGCTTGACCTCGCTTTGGAGTCAGATTCAAAAGCACTTAGTGAAGTAGTCGTTATCGGTTACGGTACCGCTAAAAAATCAGACTTAACCGGTTCGGTAGGTTCGGTTAAGGAAGATCAATTGAAAGAGCGTCCTGCTCCATCTTTGAACCAGGCTCTTCAGGGTAAGGTTTCGGGTGTACAGGTGAACGTGAACTCAGGACGTCCGGGTGGTCGTGCTAACGTGCGTATCCGTGGATTTAGCTCCATCAACTCTTCAAACAACCCATTATATGTGGTGGATGGTGTAATGCTTCCGCAAGGAAACCAAAACCAGCAAAGCCAGGCCATCGACTTCATCAACCCTAACGACATCGTGTCTGTTGAGGTTTTGAAAGATGCATCTTCAACAGCCATTTATGGTGCAAGAGGTGCGAATGGTGTTATTTTGGTTACGACTAAAAAAGGAAAATCAGGTGAAGGTGTGATTACTTACAACCTGGACCT
Organism: Dyadobacter chenhuakuii; assembly: GCF_023821985.2. Classification (NCBI taxonomy): domain Bacteria; kingdom Pseudomonadati; phylum Bacteroidota; class Cytophagia; order Cytophagales; family Spirosomataceae; genus Dyadobacter; species Dyadobacter chenhuakuii. The sequence continues at coordinate 3,817,362 of NZ_CP098805.1, forward strand.
GAGCGTTCCGACAGCGGGACCAAAAAGAGCAAAAGTTTTGAACGCGAAGGAATATCTTGCGGTTGAAGACCTTGCATACGCCAACATTGCAAAATATGACCCTGCGGGATGGGCTGCCGGAAAATATGCTCCGCAAAACCCGAAAGTGCGTCGTGCTGAATTGAATGCTAAACATCCTGATATCTTCACAGTGGATGGCAGCGGTAATTTCATACCAAACTATGATACCGACTGGTTCAAAGAAGCTACGCAACACAAGGTTTCCCAAAACCACCAATTGGGTTTCAGCGGTGGTAACAACAAAACAACTTACTCTTTGTCACTAAACTATCGTGATGATCAGGGTTTGATCAAAACATCTTACCTGAAACGTTATTCAACTCGTTTCAGCATTGATGACCAGGTTAAAAAATGGTTGAGAATCGGTGCTACATTGAGCTACAACAACCAGGCTGAAAACCTTGTCGATATCAATGATGCTGTTCCACGTCAGATGGTGGAGGATTTTCCTTTCCTTCCTGTTAAATACCCAGACGGAACTTACGCAAACAACCGTGATTATCCACAGGCAGAAGGTGCATTCAGCTCGGTACACCGTCTGATGGGCCGTAAATACAACCAGAACACACAAACTACATTGGGTAGCTTGTACTCGAACATTACCCTGGCTCCTGGCCTGGAAATGCGTTCTGTTCTTGGTGTGAACATCCTGACTCAGGAATTCAACGAATCGCAAACACGTACACTGGCAATCGGTGAGTCTGGTACGGCTGGTAAAGCAAGCAGAAAAGAGACGTTCTGGTCATTTGAAAATTATTTGACCTACAACAAAACTTTCAATGGTATCCACGCGATCAATGCACTTTTGGGTATCTCGTGGCAGGAAACGAACCTGACTTCAACAGGAGCAAGCGTTCGTAACTTCTCAACGGATTACTTCGGTTTCAACAACCTTGGAGCAGGTGCTACATTGCCGGGTGTTGGTTCAGGTGCTGCACGTTTTGCGTTCAACTCTTACTTTGGACGTGTGAACTATACATTGAAAGAGAAATATCTGTTGACGGTAACAGGCCGTATCGATGGTTCATCTAAATTCGGTGATAACCACAAATACGCTGTGTTCCCATCTGCTGCTTTGGCATGGAAAGTGTCTGACGAAGAGTTCCTGAAAGGAAATACATTGATTTCCAACCTGAAAATCAGAACAAGCTACGGTCTGACTGGTAACTCCGAAATTCCTTCTTATTCTTCATTGTCATTGCTTAGCTCAAACTATGCAACCATCTACAACGATGCAAGATTTAACGGAACGGGTATCAACAGACTTGCTAACCCTGATTTGAAATGGGAGAAAACAGCACAAACTGACGCAGGTCTTGAAATTAGCTTCCTGAAAGGCAGAATCTCTGTTGAAGCGGATTACTATTACAGAAAAACCACTGACATGCTTTTGGATGCTCCGGTTCCACGCACCAGCGGATACGCAGTTATCAGAAAGAACATTGGTTCAATGGAAAACAAAGGAGTTGAACTTGCTTTGAATACGACTAACATCGAAAGAGCAAACTTCTCATGGAACACGAACTTCAATATCTCATTCAACAGAAGCAAAGTATTGTCATTGGCAACACCTTCTGACATCTTCGGAGTGGGTGGTCCTGGTATTACAAACCAAACGAGCATTATCCGTATCGGAGAGCCTGTTGGTGCATTCTGGGGACTTACACGTCTGGGCGTTTGGAGCGAGGCTGAAAGAGACGAGGCTGCTAAATTTACCAGCTATCGTAACAACCTTAAAATGTTGCCTGGTGACATCAAATACAAAGATTTCAACGGTGATGGCGCTATCACAGATGCGGACCGCAGAATCATTGGAAATGGTAGTCCAAAAGGCTGGGGAACTTTGGCGAACTCAGTTCGTTACGGAAACTTTGACCTGACATTTGATATGCAGTTCTCTTACGGAAATGACCTGATGGACATGAACCTGCACGCTAGCGAAGACCGCGTTTCTATCGCAAACAGCTACGCTACTGTATTGGGTGCATGGACTCCTCAAAACCAAAATTCACAAATCGCTGAGATTCGTGAAACACGTGCGGGTTACGTAACAAACGTAGATACACGCTGGATCTTTGACGGTTCATTCCTTCGTGGCAGAAACTTGCTTTTGGGTTACAGCTTCCCATCGGATATGGTCAGCAAAATCAAATTGAGCAAACTGAGAATTTACGTTTCAGCTCAAAACTTCTTCTTGCTTACTAAATACCCACATGGTGACCCTGAGCAAACGCCAATCCGCGGTGGAGATGCTGACAACGTATTTTCACAAGGTATGATCTGGCATAGCTATCCAAAACCAACCACTTACATGGCTGGTCTGCAGATCGCATTTTAATGAACAGGTTAAGTTATTTTAAAAACAGATATTCATTATGAAGTTATATAATTTGAAAAACCTAGGGACAGCACTTCTTTTCGGCGCTATTTTGCTGGGACCGACGAGCTGTTCAGACTTCCTTGACGAACAGGATCCGTCCAACCTAACACCGGAAAGTTTTTACACAATCCCTGATCACGCAGAAGCTGCCGTTGCTGCAACCTATGCTGGTCTTAGATTCTATGGAGACGGAGCTGGTATTTTCTCTGCAAACTGGCAATTGCTGGAAGCAGTAACAGGAACTGCAACCACTGAAACGGGACAAAATTCCGATTTGAACAACCTGTACTCGTTGACTTACGATGGTAACACAGCGCATATCAACAACTGGTGGAACGGATTGTATCGCCTTATTGCGAATGCAAATCTTGCTATCGAGAAAATCCCGACCATTCCTTTTTTAGCTCCTGCAACACCTGCACAGCAAACAAAACTGCTTGGTGAAGCACGTTTTCTTAGAGCATGGGCTTACTTCAATGCAGTTCGTCTTTGGGGAGATGTTCCTTTGGTGACAAAACCACAAACGGCAACATCAGAAGATTTCTTTGCGAAGAGAGCTCCGCAGGAAGAAGTTTATAAACTGATCGTAGAAGACCTGATTGCAGCAGAATCTGCCGGACTTCCTGTTTTCGAAACAAGCGGCCGTGCTACACAAATGTCGGTGAAAGCATTGCTTTCAAAGGTTTATCTGACAATGGCTGGTTTCCCGTTGGGCAAAGGTGCTTCGCACTACAAGCTTGCGGCTGACAAAGCTTTTGAAGTAATTACTTATTCAAAAGCAAACCCAAATGTTGTAAACCTGTTTCCTACTTACAAGGAGATCCATACCGAATCGCAGAAAAACAGATTGGAGCATTTGTTCCAGATCCAGTATAATGCATTGGTTGCATCATTCCCATTGAATGACTATCTGCCTAACTTCAAGGCTGTAACTTTTGCAGGTCCTGGTGGAACAGGAAGCACTATTCCAACGCTTTCATTCTACAACTCATACGAAAAAGGCGACTTGCGTACAGTTGATCAGGAAGGCTGGTTCTATACAACGTATTATACCAATGGCGACGGAGCGAAATTTGATCTTGGTGCACCTTATGTATTCAAGCATTTCAATCAAACTGCGCTTGGTGCTCCTGGTGTTACTGCCACCAAGAACAACAACCTGAATGTGAACCTGATCCGCTACGCAGAAGTGTTGCTGATCTATGCAGAAGCACAAAATGAAGTAGGCGGTCCAACTGCCGAAGCTTATGCGGCTTACAAAAGAATCCGTGACCGTGCTAAGTTGACAACCCCTGCAATCGGAACATTCACACAGGCCACTTTCCGCGAAGCGGTTTGGAGAGAGCGCTGGTATGAATTCGCTTACGAAGGCATTACCTGGTTTGACATGGTTCGTCTGCGCAAAGTGTTCAACGAGAAAACAAAAGGATTTGACAATTTCGTAGGTCACCTTAACCTGAATGTTGGAGCTGGTGTTGCTTTACAGGAAAAACACCTGCTGTTCCCATTAGGAATCCAGGAAATGAAAAACAACCCTGGCCTGACACCTCAAAACCCAGGTTACGGTCAATAGTTAGCGTAATGTTTGAAGAGCCGGTCCGGATTTGGACCGGCTCTTTTTTTATGCCAAAACCATAAGTGCCTCAACGTAATTTAAGCTAAATTGAAGCCGAAACAGATGTGAAGAGCAGGCTAATGATGAGAACGATACGAACATACTGCACACCTTTCTGCAAGAGATATACAGCGGTGTTGTGTTTTAAGTGCATTGGATTCTTCTTGATGCTTTCCATATCTGCAAACGGACAGATCATCTTAACAGCTCCTGCCAATAACCAGATCGTCCAGCGCAACCTTTCGGGTTTTGCATCGATAGCGATTACGGCGTATGCTTACCGGCCTTATACAAGCGTTGCAGGTCGTTTGGTCCCGATCAAAGGAAATGTACATCGGGAGAAAGTCTGGGATTTTGAAGAAGAGCAAGTTCGGCAGGGATTTCTGACGGCTTCTGTTCAGGCGGAAACAGGCTGGTATAAGCTGAAAATTTCAGCTGTGGCCGAAAATGGGGATATTGATTCTATTTCCGTAGATCGCGTTGGTGTAGGTGAGGTTTTCCTTGTGGCAGGAAATTCCAATGCAATGGGTTTGCCCGGGCTTGGTGCTAAAAGTACTTCCGACCAGGTTGTTTCCTTCAACGCAGTCAATAAGCAGTTGAATGCAGAAAACATCACCGTTGCGCCCAACGAGCCGATGCGGAAGCCGACTTTTGAGGTTTTAAAAAAAGACAATTTCATTTTTCCTTCTGGAGAAACGGCCTGGTACTGGGGAGAATTGGGTGATTCTATTTCAAAGAGATTCAAAACGCCGGTGCTCTTTTTGAATGCGGCCTGGGCCGCGGCAAATTCCGACAGTTACTACGATGCGGCAACCGGGAAAGATGCTTTTAATCCTTATGTTGGAAAAAATTGGCCAAACAGACAGCCCTACTCGAACATTGTCAACACCATCCGCCATCTGAACTCATGGCTCGGAATACGTGCAGTGCTCTGGTCGCACGGAGAGAATGATGCGCAACTGAAATTCACCGAACAGAATTACTTCAACAACATCCAGACCTTAATTACAAATGCCCGTGCGGATGCTGGTTACAATTTGCCCTGGGTTATCGCCAGAAATTCGGCGAGCAACATTATTAAGGATCCGTATTTACCCGTTATCAATGCACAAAAAAGGCTTTCCGCACTAAAAAACTTCAACACATTTCCTGGCCCAAACCTCGACACCATTCAAATTCCCAGGCCCGTCTCCGAGCATTTCGAGAATGTGCCGGGCGGGATTCAGGGCCTGACATTAGCAGCGTCTGCCTGGAATAGAGCATTGACCGATTCGTTGTTCAGGAAAATCATCCCTATACAGCCTACAAATTCCATTCATACGGGCGTTGTGCCTTCTACGGCGTTTCCGGGTGCGTCTTTTTATTTGGGTTACAACATTCATGGGCAACAAGCCTGGCCACTTTCCTTACGCGCAGAGTTGTTTGATGAGGGTGGGAAATTTATAGATACAGTTGGCATAGGAAGCGCAAACCCAATGCTGGTTAAGCTTCCGGCCAATCTGGCTAACGGAAATTACAGCATCCGCCTGGCAGGAACGACGCCGAATCTCGCTGGCAGCACTTCAACATTATTCTATGTAAACAATGCTTACCGATCCGTACAGGTTGTCAACGCGATCAGCGCTGTAAAAGCAAATCAGGTTTTCAACCTCAAATGGTTAGTGGCCTCAAATCCTGGTATGCAACGAATGGTTCTGGAAAAAACAACGAACGGCGACATCTACACCGATTTACAGCAATACAATGTGCCTGACAATGGAACAGGATCAGGCGTATATGCTTACACTGATACCAATACGGATTCAAAGATCATTTTTTACAGGGTAAGAATGGAATATACGGATGGCAGAAACTCCTATTCGCCCGTCGTGACCATTCTGGAACCCGGCGCATTGCCACGACTTGTTGCATTTCCGAATCCGGTAACCAGGCAGGCATTTTACCTCGAAACCGACGACATTGACCCCGTCCCGCAACTTTCGCTGTATGATGCTGGCGGACGTGCACATCCTTTGTTTGTCTCGGATCGGGAGATTATTGGTTTGCTCGCCGTTCGCACACTATATCCATTGCCCGCGGGCATTTACATATTGCGTATTGCAACCGAAACAGGCACGCATACACAGAGAATGGTTTTTATTAATTAGATAATGATTATCAGCAGATTCCAACGGTTCTTATAGCAATGGTGTCAATCAGTCATAACCTAACTCCGAGCATTATGAAAAACGCTGTACTGATTTTCGCCTTATTCTTTCTTTTCAATTCCTGCAAAAATGATTCGAAAGACGTAATTCCCGAAGGCCGCGTGCTTGACGATATTACATTAAAAGACTATTTCATCACCAGCATCGCTTTCGACAAAAAAGGAAATGCATGGCTTGGAACGCTCAGTCAGGGCTTGATCAAGTTTGATGGCAAAGCAGCCAAAGTCTTTGACTCTTCCAATTCTGCGATGAGTAATGCGGCCATAATGGACATTGAAGTAGATAAAGCCGGTCACATCTGGATTGGCAGCAATGACTTGATGGAATACGACGGAGTAAAATTTATCAGATATGAATCGAAGCAGTTTGGCCTTCCTGCCAATCATGTTCGGTCGGTTGCTATCGATGCAAGTGACAACATCTGGTTTTCTTGCAGCAGTTTTCAGTCAGGGGGATTGGTTAAATACGACGGATCTACATTTATAACCTTCACTCCGGCTAATTCCAAATTGCCAGGAAATTTGATACAAGGCATCACTATTGACCAGTCGAACCAGGTCTGGGTAGCGTTTAATGATGGCTTCGACGAAGGTTCGCTCGCCAAAATAGGCCTGGATGATATCATTTCTGTTGTCGGATCAAAGGAGTTAGGATTCAAACCCTATAATTTCGGAAACATTGTGATCAACAAAAACAATGAATTGGTCGCGTCCATTGATTATGGTTTGTCAAGTTTAATGATCACCGGAAGGCCGCAGATCTTCAAGTTCAATGGCAGCAAATCTCAAATTGTAAGCTTGCCTGATGAACAATCGGTGATTTATAGTACCCAATCCATTTACTCGGATAAAAACGGAAACCTTTGGGCATCCTTTTCCAACGCGGACAAGGAATATGGCATTTTCAATGGCAAGGAATGGATGTTTAAAAAGTTAGGTTCCAGCGGCATTTTCACATTTGCTGAAAGTCCTGCCGGAGAAATGTGGCTGGGAACGGGCGACGGTCTTTATATTTTGAAATAAAGGATATTAAGGAGAACACCGAGCAACAAAAAAGGCAAGCACTTTCGTACTTGCCTTTGATATCAATATCAGAAAGATTAATCTTCAAATAACCGCCCTAACCCACCAATCACCGACCCGCTTTCCTTATTAGCATTTGGGCCGCCAACGGACAAGCGTTGAATCAGTTTAGAAATTGGCATCGACTGGATCCAGCAACGGCCCGTGCCCCGTAATGTGGCCAGAAACATGCCTTCACCACCGAAAACCATGGATTTCAAGCCGCCGGAACGCTGAATATCGAAGCTTAATGATTGCTCGAATGCGACTACGCAGCCTGTATCCACGCGCAAAGTTTCGTTATTTAAATTCCGCTCTATCACCACGCCGCCTGCGTGCACGAATGCCATTCCGTCTCCTTTGATTTTTTGTAAAATAAACCCTTCACCACCAAATAAGCCTGAGCCGAAACGCTGGTTAAAATGGATTTTCATGCTTGTGCCCATGGCAGCGCACAGGAAACCGTCTTTCTGAACGATGAGCTCGTTGCCGTAGATTTTGGAAAGATCAATGGGCATCACGGTTCCCGGGTAAGGGGCTGCAAATGCTACTTTTTTCTTGCCATATCCCCGGTTTGTAAAGTGCGTCATGAAAAGCGATTCGCCCGTGATCAGGCGCGTTCCGGCCTGGAAGATCTTGCCCATAATGCTCTGGTTCGCTTCCGATCCATCGCCCATTTTTGTCTGGAATTCAATGCCATCTTCCATGAAAAGCATGGCACCGGCTTCCGCGATCACGGTTTCGTTAGGGTCCAGCTCAATTTCTACGACCTGGATATCGTCGCCAATAATTTTGTAATCGATTTCGTGAGAGATCATTTGTGCGTAAAAGGTTTAATTTGATAGTAAGCTGAACTGTAATGACCACTTGCTACTCTTCTTCTTCCTCCTCTTCCTCGCTTGTTTTCTTCTTTTTGCGGGTTTTCCGGCCGGGAATATCTTCCCGGTCGCGGAGCTTTTTGTCGTCCACATTTTTATTCAAAAATTCGTTGATACGGTCCATATCGAAGCTGGTCGTAATCTCGCCAAATGAATTGATCTGAATGTCAAATCCGTCCAGGTCCTTATGTACACGGGGTTTTTCGGCAGCTGGTTTGGTCGTATCGGTTGGTTTTTTCTTAGCCATGTGTCTGAAAATTCGCCGCAAAGCGGTCATTTCGAATGATTACTAAATTAAGGAGCCCTTTTACGGAACCCAAGTCAATTTGATCCAACGGTCATATCACAATTATGCCAGGCGAATTTGGGCTGGTAAGCGGGTTAAGGCATTATCCAGACGTTTTACGACTTCGTCTTTTCCCAAAATTTCCATGGTCACCATCAGGTCAGGTCCGTGGCCTTCACCCGTGAGCGCGAGACGGAGCGCCTGCATGATTTTGCCCATTTTTATACCAAGGGATTCCATCGTTGCCGACAGGCTTTCTTTAATGTTATGCGCCGTAAATTCACCGTCAAACGCGATCAGAGCATCTTTAAATCCGGAAATCGCATTCACTGCCTGCTCATCCCATTTTTTCAAAACCAATTCCTGATCGTAAGTTTCGGGCGTATGGAATAAAAAGCTGGATTCGCTCACAATCTCCTTCACGAAATGCACGCGGTCTTTCAGCAAGAAGACGATTTGCGCAATTTGATGATCGTCAACATGGATCTGCTGAGCAGCAAAAAGCGGTTTTGCCTGCTCGATAAGCGTTGCATCGTCCAGGTTTTTAAGATATTGCTGGTTGAACCAGTTTGCTTTTTGAATGTCAAATCTTGCCCCGGCCTTATGCACGCGCTCAAAACTGAATGCGGCAATTAGCTCCTCCATGTTGAAAAGCTCCTGCTCGGTTCCTGCATTCCAGCCTAGTAAGGCAAGGAAATTGGCCGTTGCGTCAGCGAAGTAACCTTCTTCCCGGAAACCTTTGGCCTTGTCGCCTGTGTTCGGATCGGTCCATTCGAGGGGGAAAATCGGGAAGCCGCCCAGATCCGCATCGCGTTTGGATAACTTGCCATTTCCGTCTGGTTTCAGCAAAAGCGGAAGGTGCGCAAACTGCGGCATGGTGCTTTCCCAGCCTAAATATCTGTAAAGTAAAACGTGCAACGGTGCCGATGGAAGCCATTCCTCACCGCGGATCACGTGCGTAATGCCCATCAAATGGTCGTCCACAATGTTGGCCAAATGGTAGGTCGGCATACCGTCGGATTTCAAAAGCACTTTATCGTCGATCTGCGAGGAATGCACCACGACCCAGCCGCGGATCAGGTCATTGAAACGAATATCTTCCTTTGGGCTGATCTTCATCCGGATTACATACGCTTCACCGCCTTCCAGTCTGGATTTCGTTTCTTCCGCCGATAATGTCAGCGAATTGGTCATTTCCATCCGCGTGATCGCATTGTATTGTGCCGCCGCAACTTTGGCAGCTTCGAGGCGTTTGCGCATCGCGTCCAGTTCGTCGGCTGTGTCAAAAGCATAATAAGCCTTTCCCTCAGCAACAAGTCTTTCGGCATATTCGCGATACATTTCTTTTCTTTCCGACTGGCGGTAAGGCGCGTGCGGACCGCCTTGCTGCGGGCCTTCGTCTATGGTGACGCCTAGCCATTCCAATGCTTCCAAAATATATTCTTCCGCGCCGGGAACGTAACGGTTCTGGTCTGTATCTTCAATGCGAAGCAACATTTGGCCACCCTGCTGGCGTGCAAACAGATAGTTATACAAGGCAGTGCGGACGCCGCCTGCATGCAGCGGGCCGGTCGGGCTGGGGGCAAATCTTACCCGGACAGGTTTATTATTCATTATCTTAATCTAAAATTTACTGGATGATTTTGCCTCCTATTCGACGGCAATAACGGATATTTCAACATTCACGTCTTTTGGCAGACGCGCAACCTGCACGGTTTCGCGCGCAGGCGGTTCTTTGGTAAAAAAGCTGCCATAAACCTCATTTACGGCCGCAAAGTCGTTCATATCTTTCAGGAAAATCGTCGATTTCACCACATTCTGGAAACCTAGCTTGGCTGCGCCGAGAATGTGACCAATGTTCTGCATCACGATTCCTGCCTCGGCCTTAATATCACCCGACTGGGCAAGCTCGGCGGCAATTTGTCCTGAAACGTAAAGGGTCCCGTTTATTTTGACGGCCTGGCTGTAAGGTCCGATCGGAGCAGGCGCTTTATCTGAAAATATGATCTCTTTTGGCATAAGTTGAATGGATTTATGCCGTAAAAATACCAAAAATATGGGAGTAAGCCCGACTTATGTTACCTGAAAAAGCGCTTTCAATTCGGTGGCATCCGCAGGATTCATGCGACCGGCCAGGACGAGGCGCAGCTGGCGCCGGCGAAGTGCGCTTAAATACAAATCATGTTCTTCGGGCGTTTCAGGTTCGAGCGGCGGCACTTCGATAGGGCGGCCGTTTTGATCCACAGCAACGAATGTGTAAAACGCGCGGTTTGTGCTCACACGGTGCCCGGCAGGAATATCCTCGGCCCAAACTTCCAGAAAAACTTCCATAGAAGAGTTAAATGCGCGGGTTACTTTGGCTTGCATGGTCACAATGTTACCCAGCTTAATCGGCTCACTAAAAGACACATTATCCACCGAAGCGGTTACTACAATGCGGTTAGAATGCTTCTGCGCGGCAATGGCGGCACAAATGTCCATCCAATGCAAAAGCCTGCCTCCCATCAGATTATTCAATGTATTCGTATCATTGGGAAGCACCATTTCGGTCATGGTAACCTCCGACTGATGAGGGTGTTTAGGCTTTAACATATGTAACAATGGATGATTTATTAAAATTTGGGACAACGGGTTTTCCTGCGCTCCTTGGCCTGCATTCTGTTGCCAATGGAATAAGTGCCGCGCACCTGTAAGAATAAATAACTGTCTTTGTTTTTGGCACTTCCGCGGTTCCAGCCCGGTTGACGCGGATCTAGGCCGATTTCTGGCGAGCGGTCGGATAATCTTCGGGCTAAGTCGCTCGGCAAATGATCGGGATTGGGATAAACTGTGCTGACGTCGTCAAGATAGTCTGAATTAATGAAGTTGTTGCAAAGCTCCAAGCCGAGGCTCAACCGCTCCGTCGTTTTGATAGAAACTCCGATTCCGGCTGTGAAAACCAATGGTAAGCGCTTGTATTTTACGCCTTCGGTAGTGAGGGGCGCGAGATTAACCCACTCGCCGTCAATTTTGGCTTTTGGATTTAATAATGTAAAACCTAAGCCGCCGAAAAGATAAGGATTAACCCGCGGCTGGCTGTTGAATGAAAACAATTCCGCCTGTATGCCCAGGTTAATGTCTGGGTTGAATGTCTTGAACGATAAATTATTCTGAGCGTTTTTAGAATATTTCTGATCGGCTGAAACCTTATAAAACCTCAGTTCTCCGCGCGCGCTGACGTGCTCTGTCAGCCTGTAAAGTCCTCCAACTGAAATGGACGGCCCCAATCCCAAATGCTTCATGTTCACACCGTCCGACAGGTCTCCCATATAATATGCAACGCCTACACCGGCCGTTACGCTCATGACACCAAATGGATTGATGTATTTGCCGGAGCGGTTCTGCGCTGCGGCTTCCTGTGCGGTCAGGAATGAAAAGACCAGGATTAACGCATTTAAAACAGCATATTTCAGGTAAAGCTCACTTCTCATTTTACTCAGGTAAAAGTTTTTGATCGTTGATTGCAGAGAAGGTTAAGTCCGTAAATATATTACTCTTAACCAAATTTGTTGCTTTTTTCACTGATCTTGCAAAAACAAAAGGCCGGACAAAGCCGGCCTTTTGTTCAAATGATATCGAAGTATTTATACTAATCTCTTTTTACCGAACTCGCGCCGGAAGAGCTGGAATGAATGTCTTTCGCCGTTCCGGAATAACGGATGCTGCTCGCGCCACTCGCATCTGCATGCACCGCATTGCTCGCCATAACCGCCGCGCTGCTGGCTCCGGATGCATCAATATTCACCGTTCTGGCAGCAAAATCACGGCCTTTGAACGACGAAGCGCCCGAAACTTCTCCGCTTAAAACATCACCTTTCCCAACCAGGACAAGGGAAGAAGCACCGGATAGATCGAACGTTAACTTCGGCGCCGACATCTCCATATTGACCTGCGACGCACCGGAAACCTCTACATCCATATTTCCTACACCCGTAAAAGGAGCCACATGAGCCTTACAAGCACCTGAAAAATCAACCCCTTCCAAAGCAGGCATTGTAATGTTTACATTGACCGTCTTCCTGTTTTTATTCCAGTTATTGCCTTTGTAACCCAAATGAAGCACATCCCCTTTCACCGTTGCTTCCAGATCTTGCAGATCCTCGGAGCGGCCGGTGGTGGAAATACTGTATTTGCTTCCTTGTTTTAGCTCAATCCGGAATGCGCTGCCCATAGAAACTTTATCAAAACCGGATAAGTTAAAATTACGTGTTTCCTGTGCGCTGGTGGTCAATGTTAAAAAGAGCATTAATAATGCTGCAACTGAAAATAAAGGGATCTTTTTCATGGTATAAACTAATTAGATGACTTTTCGAAAAGATGTGCAGTCAAGATCAAAAGTTGCATTGGGTTAACTATTCCTGAACATTAATCTTGCTGGCGCCACTCGTGTGACGTCTGATACTTGGAATTCTTCCCAACTCCACTTTGGAAGCGCCGGAAGCGTCCACATCGGCGGTCTGAATGTTCAGTCCCACGGCATCCAGCTTGCAGGCGCCGGATGCATCCAGATTTACCGACCGCGCAGATCCTTTTAATGTTGCTTTGGAAGCACCTGAAATACTCACTTCCAATTGATCCGCCTCAACATTAATTTCCGATTTCGAAGCGCCGGATATGTCCACTGCCAATTTGCCCAGACCTGTAAAGCCGCTTACCAAAGTTTTGTTAGCGCCTGAAAGAGACAAGTTTTCGATCTTCGGCATCGTGATCACCAGGCCGATCCTTTTCCATTTATCAGAATCAAAAAGACTGAATTCCTTATTTCTGGTGACACGCAATGTGCCGTTTTCCACATACACTTTAAGGTCATCCACGTCTGCCGGCTCTTCGCTGTCTGCTGTCACATTGTACTCATTTCCCTGGCGGATAATGATCGAATAAGCGCCGCCTATGTCTATTTTATTAAAATCCCCTACTGGAAACTGCTTGCTGTAATTGCCGCGCTCGCCGAGTTCAAGATCGCTGTTATCCTCATAATCAAATGAGTAGCCGGCATTTTCATTATTCTCCTCCGTATCGCTTTTCAGGAACTTAGCAGGCAAATTCACACAAATCAACCCTGAATCCTGACGCATTTCCCATTTCAATGTGTTGAAATCAACTTCATCGTTATCAAGGTCATAGCGGTCTGTCGTTTTCTGATCCCAGCGATTCATGGTAAAGTAGAAATCGCGCTTCATAACAAATGGTTTGTTAAATGGAATATGCAGCGCAAGATCGATCCGCTGATCCCGAAACGGGCCATGTCCTGCCAATATGGGACCTTCTTTAAAAATAAACACAGAATCCTTCACATCTATATCATACGCTAACTCGCTTGCATTCTTCTCCGCATCCTGGCGGCTGCGACCCCTTGCATATAATGTTTTATCCAACCTGATACTGTCCGAAGTTGCCGTATATCCAACCAGACGGATACCAACATCCACATTTTCCTCATCATTAATATAGTTGTAATCAAGTGTGAGCGTTCCGGAGGGTGCTGGATAAGATACGGATTGAACCACTTCACCTCTTTTTGCAAAATTTCTCTGGTAAGAAATCCCACCAATCGTAGCCCCGATAATTCCAACAATCCAAAGGCCAAGCAATGTCAGCCAAACTGAGCCTCCGACAATTCTTTTGTTAGAAATAAGCGTCAGACCTAGTAAAAGGAACGTAACCAATGGAATGGCTGACACAAGAAATCCCGACAGAATCAGAACGCTTGGTAATTCTTGAAAAATCAGGAAGGGAAGCGGCAAATTGTCAAATGCTGCGGAACTCGTCACGCCCAAAGCTACGCCGCCAGCAATGATCAGCCCTAATAGCCCCATAACCGCCGTTGCCACCAGGAATGCACCGATCAGAATCCGGATAATAGGCCCCAATCCTTTCAACATCCTTCCCAATGCACCGATTACCAATGCGATTGCACGAAAGGGAAAAAGGAAAATCTTTGTTACGATATGTTCCTCACCTGTTTTTTCGTCGAGGTTTAAGCCATGTTTAATGTTGGATTCAATGTTGGATAAAGTGATAGGCTCGCCCTGCATTTCCATTTTCTCGGTTAGTGTATTGGCAACCGGGGCAATGACCCAAAGAATGATATAAACCAGTACACCAGTTCCGAAAAGCAGGATCGACAACACCCAAAGAAACCGCACAACGCCCAGATCCACACCAAAATAAGATGCTACACCGGCCGCAACACCACCCACCACTTTGCGGTCCGGATCGCGGTAGAACTTTTTGATTTTTGTATCTTCTTCCAAAGTAGTAGAACCTGGAAAAGCAACCCACATCGCAATGTAAACCAGCACCATAAATCCAGAAAACGGTCCGAATTCATCTTCCATATTCAGATTCATCATTCCCGAACCTGCCGGTAAGCCAATGACAAAAAACAAAAATGCGAGCCTTACCCAAAGCGGATCAATCGTAAAGTAATGTGCAAGTCCGGCCGCAACACCGCCCAAAAGCTTGCGTTTCAAATCCCTGTAAAGTTTTTTCGGGGCAGCGAATGGCGCAGGTTCTGTTTTAGGGGCGCTATATGACGATGATGAGGAAGATGAAGCGGATGAATACGTTTCTTCCCTTGGTGCATAACCTTTTGAAGCGGCAGATTCCAATGGATCGGCAAGGATGTCTTCCGCCTGTTCGATGGCTTCAAAATCAGCAACCGTTCCCATGGCAGCGATCAGCTCGTCTACGTCGGAAAGGGAGATAACCTGCTTAGCTTCTGCTTTTTGTTTGTTCAAAAACCGCTCTGCGATCCTTCCTTCAATGTCCGATAAAATCTCTTTGCTGTCTGCAAAAGACGAGAAGTATTTCTGGATGGAAGAAAGGTAGCCTTTCAGTTTTTCATACCCATCTTCCTCGATATGGAAGATGATGCCGCCTATATTTATGCTGATTGTCTTTTTCATGATTGTAATAATCGAATGTCTCTAAATGATCAGTTAGGTTCGGGAAGATTGGAAGAGGCCGTTTTGCTCAATTCCTCTGTGCGGTGAATAACAGTTTGCACAGACTCCGCCAGTTCAAACCAGGTGGCTTGCATTGCATCCAGGAATATTTTCCCCTCATCAGTCAAAACATAATATTTTCTTGGCGGGCCCGAGGAGGACTCCACCCATTTATAATCCAGCCAGCCAGAATTTTTTAACCTGGTAAGAAGCGGATAAAGCGTGCCTTCCACAACCATAATGCGTGCAGAAGTCAGCTCATCCAACATATCCGAAGCGTATACTTCGCCCCGGGATATGATGTGCAGGATGCAGAATTCCAAAATTCCCTTCCGCATCTGCACTTGGGCATTTTCAATATTCATGTGGTTTCATGTGTTAATTATATGTAACAGTTCATGGCTAACAGATAGGATTGGCCTTCTGATTTAACAAAGGTATACACAGGTACTTTGTGATGCAAGGTACCATGTTAAAAAGATTTAGCTGTTAGGATGAATGGTCATTTTGAATGCTGACCGGCGCAAAATATATTTAATATTTCTGGCCTTATTATTCTAGAATATATTTTATAAATAATTGAATTCAAATCTAACTGCATTGGCAACACAAACTCAGCTTTATATCATCGCCGCCATGAGCGAAAACCGGGTCATCGGAAAGAACAACAGCTTACCCTGGCACCTGCCGGACGAGTGGAAACATTTCCGGAAAGTGACGGATGGGAAAGCTTTTATAACGGGCCGTAAAAGTTTTGAAGCCCCTGATGCGCTGCATTCCACTTATAAAAACGTGATCCTGTCTTCCAGCCAGCCAGATACAAGTGTGACTGATAAGGTGTATGCAAAAGATATTTCTTCTGCACTGGCGTTACTTTCTGGCGAAGACGCCGTATTTGTATTGGGCGGGGCTTCTGTTTTTTTGGAAATGCTGCCGCTCGCGCAAAAACTATATCTAACCATTGTACACGCACAGGTTGAGGGCGACGCATTTTTTCCGGTTGTGAACCAAGATGATTGGGATCTGATTAGTTCTGAATTTCATGAAAAAGACGAGCAGCATGCTTATTCCTTTTCGATGAATATTTACGAAAGAAAAAACACCGGTTAAGGACGTACTCAGCCTGTTCATCTGTTTTCAGTATGAACAAATTTTTCAAACACACGTTATTTCTTTTGTTCTGGATAGTGCAACCGGCATCACTATTAGCTCAAAAACCGTTCGGCAACGAATGGATCGTTGCTTCTCAGACTTATCTGCGCATTCCGGTTGTTGAAAACGGTTTTCACAAAATTACCAATGCAGAGCTTTTGCAAGCCGGCTTTCCTCTGGATAGCAGCCAGTCCGCCGCATTTCAAATGTTCCGACGCGGAAAAGAAGTTCCTATTCATGTAAGCACCGACGAGCAGAATAATATTGAGATCATTTTTCAGGGACAAAGGAACGATGGCGCATTGGATAGTGCGCTTTACATTAAACCCAATTCTATTCCCCATCCACACTACAGCCTCTATTCCGACACCAGCGCATTTTTCTTAACACATAATGCTGTAGGCATTCCGGGTAAGCGAGTGAATTTCAATGTTCTAACGCAGGATTCGCTTGATTATCGCCTTGCCGAAGTGGAGAAACTCTTTCTATCGCATTATGCGCCCGGAAAGTTTTATCCGCCGGAAAGCGGCTTTAATGATGGCTCAGCGCTTTCTGGCTACGACTTGGGTGAAGGCTGGACAGGCCCTGAGATCAAAAACGATGTTGCCTATTCCTTTTCATTCAATATTAACAATGCCTGTCTTGACAAATTTTCAAAAGCTAAAATAGAGCTCGTTCTGGTTGGAAGATCGGCTGGCAACCATGCTTTTGCGCTTTGGTCGTCTGATCAGTCAGGTTTGAAGAGAAAAATCAGCACATTCAATTTTACAGATTTTGAATCCATAATATGCAAAGCGTTTCTGGATTCAGCGGACGTCACGAGTAAAAGTGAATTTAGGCTCACGTTGGTCCCAGCCGAAAATGAGGGCTCTTTTTCTTTGTCTTATGCTAAGCTGCACTATCCGCAAAGGATCTTAAATGAGGATTTCGCACCAATCAAACCAACGAACATTCTCAAACCGCGGCTGGTCAAATTTACAGACATTGACCCACAAAGATTTAACTATTTAATCATTACACAACCGGCTGTTCGGGTCTCTGTTGCCAATGCTGATCCTGTTGAGGCTTACGCTGCTTATCGCGCTTCTAAGCAGGGCGGCGGTTTCAAACCGCTGATTTTGCATAGCGAGGACATTTATGATCAGTTTAATTACGGTGAGCCAGGGCCGGCGGGGATCAGGAATTTGATTTCCCGGATCGCAGAAGCCGGAAATTTGAAATTTGTGTTCTTAATCGGCCGATCTGTTGACCCGCAAACCGTGAGAAAATCGGTTGATGCGCGGACATTGGATATGGTTCCTAATGCTGGCTGGCCGGGATCGGACATTGCGCTGGTGATGGGAACGGACTCTGCATCCGGCTTGAACCCGATTGTGCCTATTGGACGGCTGAATGCATTGAATTCGCAACATGTCTATGATTATTTGCTGAAAGTTAAGGCCGTAGAATCGGAACCGCCAACGGCAAAGTGGCGGAGAAATATTCTTCATCTGAGCGGAGGACGAACCACTGGTGAGATCGCCGTTTTCTTGGATTATGTAAAATCTTTTGAGCAAAAATTGGCGCATTCAACATTAGCAGCCCATTTTGAAACAATATCAAAGCAGACCAGCGATCCGGTTGAAAAGATTCCGGCGCACATTCCCGTTAACAAGGGTGTCGGACTGATTACATTGTTTGGGCATTCGAGCCTGGACGTGACGGACATGGATATCGGGTTAGCCAGTGATTCCGAAGCCAACATCAACAATCATCCGCGCTATCCGGCAATCATTGTCAATGGCTGTGCGGCGGGAAGCATTTTCTACTCTACAAAAACGCTGAGCAGCGACTGGATCCTTACGCCGAACAAAGGCGCTGTGCTGTTTCTGGCACATACATTCAATGGCTTATCAACTGATCTAAAACATTATACAGATAGCTTTTACGAAGTTCTGGGCGATTCTAATTTTACTCATCAGGCATTTGGTATCATACAAAATGAAGCCATCCGCAGGAATTTAATTAAACAAAAAAACATAACGGCCCTCATCACTGCCCAGCAAATGGTTCTTCACGGCGATCCTGCGATCCGTATTTTTCCAAAAGATTCAACATTAATTGCTGACACAACAACAGCCACATTACCGGACATTACAGCCATACATATTTCGCCAAATCCTTCCAATGAATGGTTCCGGTTTTCTATCGAATTCGGACCATTGCCATCTCCTGAAAAAGTGAGTTTGCTCGTTTATGATTTGTGGGGAAGAAAAGTGGACGAAATCTTGTTCTCAGCACATTATGGAAAAAACGAATGGTTTTGGCATCCCAAAAACCTGCCGTCCGGCGTTTATATATACAAACTGAAATTGGATCTTGGAAACAGAACAATTTCACCGGCGGCCCAAAACGCCCTGCAAGGAAAATTGATTTGGCTCCATTAACCGCGGTCATCCTTTTCTTTCCGTAAAAACTTCTTATTTTTGTTGATTATAAAAATGACTTATCCACTTGAAAGAATACGGTAGTAACGTACAAAAACTTGCTGATCACATCGTTAAGATGGAAGATCGGACAAAACGCAACCTTTATGCGCACATTCTGGTTGAGCTCATGCGTCAGATCCATCCGAACATGAGGGATAACCAGGATTACACCAATAAACTGTGGGATGACCTGTACATTATTTCCGGATTTGAATTGGACGTTGACAGTCCATTTCCCCCGCCTTCACCCGAAGCATTAGGTAAAAAACCTTTAACAGTTGGCTATAACCAGCAAAATCTAATGTATCGCCATTACGGCCGAAACATTGACCTGCTGCTTGAAAAAGCCATAAATACGGAGAGTAAAGAAGATAAACTGGCTTTTGTCTCGTATATTTTCCGCCTCATGCGCTCCTTTTTCAACACCTGGAATAAGGACAATCCGGAAGATCACGTTTTATTGGGCCAGCTGGAACAACTTAGCAAAGGCCAGCTAAAAGAAGAAATCGATTATATCCGTGCTAACGGGCCTATTGAGGCAGCACCGAAAGACCGCAACAATAGCAGTCAGGAGCGCAACCGCGGAAACAGCCATCAAGGCCAGGGCAACGGCGCCGGAGGCTTCAAAGCCCAGTCGGGCCACAATGCGGAACGGCAGGGAGGGAACAACAACCAGGGCAACTCCAACCGAAACAGGCCCAATAACAAGTTCTCGGGCCGGAACAACAGCGGTAACAACAACAATAATAACAACCGGAATAACCGTAAAAAACCTGGAATCTAACATCCAGGTTTCATTTTATCCAGTCAATTGCCCCACATTCAAATATGGCTTCATTTAAAATAACCGGAGATAGACGGCTTAAAGGATCTATTGTTCCTCAAGGCGCAAAAAACGAGGCATTGCAGATTATTTGCGCAGTGCTTTTGACCAAAGAACCGGTAACAATTCATAACATTCCTAACATTCGGGATGTAAATCAGCTTATCAATCTCCTTGCCGACCTGGGTGTCCGTCAAACAAGACTGAGTGAGTCGTCGATTCGCTTTGAAGCAGCTGATATCAATCTGGATCACCTGGAATCGGAATCTTATAAGCAAAAAGCAGCCGCCTTGCGCGGATCGGTCATGTTGCTTGGCCCTATGCTGGCACGTTTCCGCAAAGGCAGAATTCCGCGCCCGGGCGGCGATAAAATAGGCCGTCGCAGGTTGGATACGCACTTTTTAGGTTTTGAAAAATTAGGTGCGCAATTCAGTTACGACGAAGAAGATGGTGGTTTTTATAAAGTTGATGCTACTAACCTGAAAGGCGCTTACATGCTGCTGGACGAAGCGTCTGTTACCGGAACAGCCAATGTTCTGATGGCAGCCGTGATGGCCGAAGGCACGACTACAATTTATAATGCAGCCTGCGAGCCTTATTTACAGCAATTATGTAAAATGCTGAACAGAATGGGCGCCAAAATTTCAGGAATTGCTTCTAATCTGCTTGTTGTAGAAGGCGTTAGCCAGCTCAGCGGAACAGAACATACAATGCTTCCTGATATGATTGAAATCGGCAGCTTTATTGGGTTAGCTGCTATGACACAGTCTGAAATAACGATCAAGGATTGCCAGATCGCGCAATTGGGCATCATTCCAGATGTTTTTCAAAGGCTCGGGATCAAAATGGAATTCCAGGGAGACGATATTTTCATTCCCGCTCAGGAACATTACCGCATTGAAAACTTTCTGGATGGCTCCACCATGTCTGTTGCCGATGCACCATGGCCAGGTTTTACACCGGATTTGCTGAGCATTATCCTGGTAACAGCCACACAGGCGCAAGGAACCGTGCTCATCCATCAGAAGATGTTTGAAAGCCGTCTGTTTTTCGTAGATAAATTAATTGAAATGGGCGCGCAAATAATTCTCTGCGACCCGCACCGTGCAACAGTAATCGGACACAACCGCGAAACGCAACTCCGCGGCATCCGCATGACCTCGCCCGACATCCGCGCCGGAGTAGCGCTACTAATCGCAGCACTATCCGCAAAAGGCATCAGCATTATCGATAACATCGAGCAAATCGACCGTGGTTATCAGAACATCGATGGGAGGTTGAATGCTATTGGCGCTGAGATCATTAGGTTGTGATAAGCTCTTGTCAGCCTGAGCCGTTAATAGCCTTGTCAGCCTGAGCGGAGACGAAGGCGCGCTACTCCTTGGTAACGCGCCTTCGTCTCCGCTCAGGCTGACAGAGCTATTAACGGCTCAGGTAGACAGGGGTAACACCCTACTTCTTCCCGTAACTACACTTGCTATTATCCGCCTTCACATAGTAAGACTTATAATTGACCGCCTTTGGGTCCATGCAGCCTTTCAAATCCAGGATTTCAACTTTCCTGAATTCAACAGGATGGCTTTCGCTTTGTAGTGAGATGGAACCGTGATCCAGTAATTTTCCGGCAATCATCAGCGACGGATCATGGCCGCTTACATTCCCTCCGCCGATTTGTGGTTTGTTGTATTCCAGAACCATTTCTCCATTTGCAAAATGCTGGATCAGCGAATCGCCTAGTACAAGCACTTCTGCTTTTACCCATTGATCGCCATTGTAAGTTTGTGACTTGGAATTCACGCAATGTTGTGTGATTAGTTTCCCGTCCATCACCACATTGGTTCCTGGCGTGCAAAGGTTGCAGGTCGTGCGGGTTTTGTCATTTCCACCCAACAGCTGCACTTCAATGGAGGCCGGGAAATCCTGGTCTTTCCCCATCGTTGCAGCGGGCTGGCCGTGCACCATGATTCCGCTGTTGCGCCATGCCCAGCCTTCGCCTTTGGGCGCCTGCTCGCCTACGAAGCGATATTCCACGGAAATACGATAGTATGAAAAATCTCCTTTATAGAAAATGTGACCATATTTTTGCTTGAAGTCGTCATACTTGTCATAACGCACAACCATTTTTCCATCTTCCACCCGGAATGTGTTCAGGTAGTTGTCGTTCAGTTCATATCCACGTATTTTAATGTCCCAGCCGTCGAGGTTCTTGCCGTTGAAAAGCTGCTTCCACTCCTGTTTATCGGCATTTTTCTGACCGAAAACGATGAAGCTTATCATGCTGAAAAGTAATGTAAGTTGTAATTTCATGGATCAAGGATTAATGAGACCACAAAGTAAACAGACGATTGTTACAAATCCGGGGCATCCAAAAAATTCTTTCCTCCGTATTTATAATAAGCCTTTACCCGTTTGGCATACTATTCTTGCAATTGTAAATCATGAGCTTAAAAACAAAAAAAAGGATCACAATATTTTGGTTTCGCCGGGATTTAAGGCTGCATGATAATGCAGGTTTATACTATGCATTGCGTGGAGAATATCCTGTCGTCCCCTTATTTATATTTGACAAAACAATCCTGGATGATCTTGAAAATAAGCAAGATAAGCGCCTAATGTTCATTCATCAGACGGTTCTGGAATTGCAAAAACAATTGCGTGATCTTGGCTCTGACATTCTAATATTTTATGGTCATCCAACCGATGTCTGGAAAGAATTAAGTGAAAAATATGACATTGCTGAGGCCGTTACCAACACAGATTATGAGCCTTATGCCACCGAGCGAGACACAGCAGTCAACAAAATTCTTCAAGCAAAAAATGCGCAGCTGAAAGCGTACAAGGATCAGGTGATTTTTGAAAAAAAGGAAATCCTAACCGGCCAAAATACGCCATAC
Organism: Dyadobacter chenhuakuii; assembly: GCF_023821985.2. Classification (NCBI taxonomy): domain Bacteria; kingdom Pseudomonadati; phylum Bacteroidota; class Cytophagia; order Cytophagales; family Spirosomataceae; genus Dyadobacter; species Dyadobacter chenhuakuii. The sequence goes on from NZ_CP098805.1 coordinate 3,840,172, forward strand.
ACCGTTTTCACACCTTATAGCCGCATGTGGAAGCAGAAATGCAATGACTTCTATTTGTCTTCTTACCCTAACAAAAAGTATTTCAAAAACTTTTTACAATGGAAAGGCGACGCAATTCCAGAGCTGGAAGAAATGGGCTTTCAGCCCACGGACACAGATTTCCCATCTAGCCAAATCCCGGCCGAATTGCTCGAAAACTATGAAAAAGGAAGGGATTTCCCTGCCATGGAGGCCACAAGCCGAATCGGCATACATTTAAGATTTGGGACAGTGAGCATTCGCCAGCTGGCGCGATTTGCCAAAGAGCGTAGTAGCCTTTATCTCAACGAACTGATCTGGCGGGAATTCTATCAGCAAATTCTCTATAATTTCCCGCACGTAGGAAAGGGCAAAGCGTTCCGGGCTGCATATGACGACATTAATTGGGGTTATGATAAAGAAGCTTTCCAGAAATGGTGTGATGGTAAGACGGGTTATCCGCTGGTGGATGCGGGTATGCGGCAGATGAATGCCATTGGCTTTATGCATAACCGCGTCAGAATGGTTACAGCAAGCTTTCTTGCCAAACATTTACTGTTGAACTGGCGCTTAGGGGAAGCTTATTTCGCAGAAAAACTGCTGGATTACGATCTGGCAGCAAACAATGGCGGATGGCAATGGGCGGTTGGCTCAGGGACAGATGCGGCCCCTTACTTCCGGATTTTCAACCCGGAAGCACAGGCAAAAAAGTTTGATCCGGATGGAGAATACATTAAAAAATGGGTCCCGGAATTTGGCACTGATGCATATCCAGAACCCATGGTAGATCACAAAATGGCGCGGGAAAGATGTCTCAAAGCCTATAAAAAGGCATTAGACAAGTCTTAATCACCTTCCGCCGGCAATTACAGTAAGCATATCCTCAGGTTTCAGATACTGCGTTGCCATAGCAAGCACATCTTCGCTTGTGGTTGCGTGGATCTGGTCAATGTAATGTTTGAAAAAATCTGTTGGCAAGCCGTCGAGAAGCAGGATTTTCTGACGGTCCGCTACTTCAAACGCGGTGTTCAAAGATCCGGCGAATTCTCCTGCCATAAAATTCTTTACAGTTTGCAACTCCTCCTCGCCTACCGGCTCGGTTTGCAGTTTGTATATCTCTTTCTTTATTTCGTCAATGGTTTGTTGGGTAAATTCCTTTTTCACATCCGTCCCGATCATATAGTAACCTTCTTTGCGCAATGTTACCAAATGCGAAGAAATGCCGTATGTCAACCCTTTTTCTTCCCTTATGTTTTTCATTAACCTGGACCCGAAATAACCACCTAATATTTCATTGGTTACCAGCATCTTAAAATAATCAGCATGATGACGGTTGAACAGCTTCCTTCCCATCCGGATGGATGACTGCACGCTCTCAGGCTTCTCTACAAGCACTTCTGTATCGATATAATGAGATTGTTCAAAATTCTTTAATGGCGCAACAGACGCCTCAGTCTGCCTTTTCCCGAGCTGCTCGTTGACCACTTTTATATCCTCCTGGCCAACCTGACCGGCGAGAACGACCGTAAATTTTCCATTTTTAATGAAGTGATGATAATGCTCTTTGACCGTTTCGATGGAAAGTGCAGAAATCGTTTCTTCTTCCTGGCTCTGGCCATAAGGATGATTGCTGCCAAACAGTTTTGCACGGAATGCAGTCGTTGCCAGGTAAGCATTTTTCTCCTTATTAACCCGCAGATTTTGAATATTGATATTCCGAAGGTCTTCAAACTCTTTTTCTGGGAAAACGGCTTCATGGATCAGCTCGCTTACCAGGGGCAAAACCTCCGGTAAAAACCGCGAAAGTGCATAAACGACGATTCCTATACGGTCGGCAGTATGCGTCATTTCGGTAAATGCGCCGATCCGGTCAAAAGCCTCGCTGATTTCCGCAGATGCTTTCGAACGCGTTCCCTCCGAAAGCATTTTGATTGCAAAGAACGACGCACCGATTTCACTTTCATACCAATTCCCCGCTTCAAAAATCACTTCAAGCCTGATCACCGGCTGATCTCCGATATTGATTACATGCAGGGAAGTCCCATTATCAAGCGTATAAGTTTGCGGATCTGGCAGATTTACAGCATTTATAACTCTGAATTCGGGGGCGATAGTACGGTCAATGGTCATGTGAAATGGTTGAGTAATAAAAAACGAATGACGTTACAATTACGCCATTCGTTCTGAAAAAACTAAATTCTGAATTATGTTAGTTCTCTGTATCGCTTACGTCCAGTTTCTCCGACTTGTTAAGGCCAAGTGAAAGTGTGATTCTAAGTGTCTGAGCCAACGGGCTTCCTTGTGTAACTGGGAAAAGATAAGCGAAATCAACCGAATATCTGTCCATAAAATGAGCTCCTGCGCCTGCTGTGAAATATTTCAGGTCGCCTTTATTCTTATGTTCTGAGTTATAACCGGCGCGAAGTGCGAAGATGTTATTATACCAATATTCAGCACCAACTGCCAATCCGATCTCCTGCAATTCTTCTTTAAACCCATCAGGAGCATCCGAGAATGATCCGAACACGCCATTAAGCAGCGGACGGGAATTGATGTTGGTTCCGTCCGGAGTTGGCACCATCAGTTTTCTTGCGTCAGCAACGAAATTGAAGCGGTTGCGTCCGTCTGCTGAGAAGGAAATTCCACCACCCAGTTTAAGATTAGTAGGGATAAAGTTCTCAGTATCAGTTCCTGCACCGTAATTCACTTTACCACCCAGGTTGGAAAGCACCGCCCCAAGCGACCATGTGAAGTCACCGCCTGTCTCTTCGTTTCTCATTTGCTTGCGGTAATATGCGCTGATATCACCCGCTGCTACACGAGCAGGATTCAGTGAAATTTGGTCAATAACCGCTTTTCCTGCAAGGTTTGAAGAAATGTATTTCAATGTTAAGCCCAGCGAGAAATTTTTACCTAGCTGGCGTGCATAAGTTCCGCTGATTGCAAGTTCTCTCGAAGTAAAATATCCGTTTTGAGCACCAGTGGAAGTTCTCAAATCCAACTCGCCATTGTTGAAATAGTTAACCGAAAGTGCAACAGCCTGCTTGTCACCCAATTTCTTATATCCTGTGAGGTAACCCAGCCACATATCGTCTACAAGGTTCCTGAGCCAAGGCGTATATGATGCAGATACACCTATGTCTTTCGTATTGTAAGGAAGCTTGGCGGCATTCCAGTAAGTAGCATTGGCATCGGGACTAAGTGCGACCCCGGCTTCCCCCATCGCAGCGCTTCTTGCGTCCGGGGCAAATGTTAAGAATGAAAGCGGGGAATGAGGAATCCTTTGTGTGCTTGATGGTGTGGTTTGGGCCAAAAGTGCACCCGTTGATAGAATAAAGAGAGAAGATAAACTAACAAAAAATAGTCTCATAGAAATTGGATTTGCGATAGGAAGTGCTTTGAATCAGCTTCTTTAAAGGGTCAAAAATACAATGAAAGATAGTTATTACTAAAAAAATGATAAGTTTTATTAAACTAAGGAGAACGGACCAACTTACCGGACCGCTGGTCGCTGGAATTATCTTTTAAGGACCTGATGCTTAACTGGTAAATAAGAGAAGTAAGCTTCGGTATCCAATATCCTGATTGAGCAGCGTCAAATGTTTCTTTAACGGTTGACTCAATGTTGAAATATTGTCTGCGGAAATGTCCCAGAGACTGCCCATTGTTTGATAATATATTAAAAACTATTTCGACATCATCATTTTCCCTGCTATGTGTCAGTTCAAATGACAAATCTTTTTCAAATGGGTTTGGATATACTTTCAGCGTGTTGAGTTTGATGCCCTTGAATGCACCTATCTGAAAACCGAACGCAATTTCAGAGAAGTTAGTATAAGTATCCCAGACTTTTACTCTAATTACATATTTACCGGTTGGTAAGTTTTCAAACGGATAATTGATGACGCCCTTGCGGTAATCACCCGTATCCGCTGTGTAGTATTCGTTCAGGTTAACCGACATCGTGTCATTGACAACCATCGTGATATCATGCCCGATCCCCGCATTGGAAATACTGATCCCATTTTCGTCGCTGGCAGAAATGTATAAGTTGCCCGACGGCTCAATAACGTCGCCATCCCTGAACGACGGATCGTTCACATAGGCCGTAAGTTGCGGCGGTGTGTTGTCGATTTCGGGGATCGCGCTGCCGCCAATGGTAACACTCAGCTGTGCACTGGCGTCACCAAGACTGTCTGACTGAACAGCATAGACGTTGACCCTGCCTATTCCCGTACGGTAATCGATATCCTTTGGCATGACAAACTCACAAATAAATTCCCCTCCTATCACCTTTACACTGCCATCGAACAATTTGCTGCGAAACTCTGAATAAGTTTCCGGCTTGCCTTCATTACCCAGCGTTTTGAATGTGGTTTGCTTATCATATATTACAATGCGTGCAATGCCTTCGAACTTGCTGTCCTTTAATGTTGTAACTGCGTCAAAGACCTGCCCTTTCAGCTTCACTTTTTGCAATGCACGCAATGTATCCGGCTTTTCTGCCCATCGGATTGCTTTCTGAGCCCGGGCGAGCTTCATCGACGGATCCGCAAGCAATGTAAAATTGCGGTTCAGGCTTCCTACCAGCGCTTTGTTTTTGGTTTCTTTGAAAAGATCGCCTAACCTCCGGCTCGGATCTTTATTAACCAAAGCTTCATAAAATGCTTTGCTAAGCGTGAAATTGGTGCTGGAATAAACCGGCCGCGTCGTGCTGATGGCACCAATGGCTGCGCCTCTCGGACTTAAAACCATCAATTCTGCGCCTGAAACCAACCCGGGATCATCGTATCGACCAAAATCGCAAGTCGCTGTAAAAAGCAGTGGCAAATTATCTATCCCGCGCGCCGATTGCATATCTGCCAGCGTCAGGACCTGTTCCTCCGCCCAGCCGCTCACGCCCCCGTGACCCGTGTAGTTCAGGATTAATGTGCCCTCGTTAATCTTTTTGTTGATCACCTGATTTACCGCTGGAGCCTTTTGTCCTTCTGCACCTGTATTTTGTGGAAATGCATCAATGAACACCCGTGAAGGCATAAAATCGTTTTGAAGCAATGTCGCCAGCTCGTCCGCGTGACGCTGGTGAATGTTACCATCGCCATCGTCAGCAACAAACTGAATGGTGTTCCGCCAATTCCCAAAACCACGGCCGGACGAACCATAGCGGATCAATTTGTCCACACTGAGCTCCGCCTCAGCCAATGTTTTGACCGGAAGTCTTCCTACCCCGATGTCAATCGTATGATCACTCGAAGCCGATTCCAGCCATGCGCCCTCGCCATCCTTCATGAAACCAAAATAGTCATCCGAAGAATACGTATAAACCGGATTTAGTGACTCTCGGCTTTCGTAAACCGGCACCCAAAGCCTCTGCTGTGACTCCGATTGATTTTGCAAAAGATTTTTGTAATCAAATGTTGCATCACCGAACAAAAGCAGATATTTCAGCTTCTCAGGCTTTTTATCATAAAGGTGTTTTACAAAGTCCCTTATCGCGGTCAGATCGGGCTTTCCTCCTCCAAATTCATTGTAAATCTCGTCCGTAGTCACAACCAGCGTTTCCAGCTCATCATTACTTTCGCGGAATGCAGCCAGCCTTTCAGCAGCTTGCCTGAATGCCGGGGGTGTAACAATCAGGAAGTCTGGCGTAGCATTGCTGATAATGTTCTGCGGATCAATTTTTTGCAAAAAGACCGGCTCAATCGCCTGGCTTGCAAGAAAGCCTATATATTGTCTGCTACGCTTCCCGCCTCTTGTTGTAAATGAATATATGCTGTTCTGGATATTTCGATTCACGACTGATGGAACCTGCGGATTAGTCACATCCCAGAGCTGCCATTCTGGAATTGCATTTGCGAATTCATAGGTAACCGTGTCAGCAATTTCCGGTAAAAACCTGTAAACCTGCTGATTATCGTAGCGGCGCAATTGTCGTTTCACATGTAAGGCCATGTAATTCAGATATCCTTGTGCGGAATTCTGCCCGTTTCGCTCGTAGTTTACAGCGATGCTGAACGCCTCAGTTGGCGCATTGTCTGCATTTACTGTAAATGTTGCATCGGACCGTAATGCTTTGATATCATAAGTACCGGCGCTGACGGTTCCAATGGCAGACTCTCCTACTTGCTTGCCATTCAGTTGCCAGAGAAATTTGGTGGCGATCTGTGCTGCACCGATCGCAGAAGTACGCAGCTTTATTTTCGACGCCGGAACAATGTCGGGAATGTTCGCCGTGAAGGCAAGCGGCGAATTGTTCAAATATTCGCCCCACCATTCCCTGCCTGATTTAAGCAGGTTGTATTTTTCATTTTCATGAAACCAATAGTCATCAAACTGATTAATCACTTTGCCATTCAAAGAAGCAAGTGCCGCCAAAGGCTTCACCCTAAGCCCATTTTGCTGTCCATAGGTCAGGAAATAATAGTTGGAATCGGTGTATATGTTAATCTGATGCTTCAACTCTGCCTTTGCAGAATCGTATAAGATTTCGTGCGGGCTTTCGGCATAGAAATAAGCCGCGTCGTTGCCATCAAACTTACCATCGGCCTCCCCTGCAACCCAAACCGCACTTTCCAGCAATGCATTGGATTTTAATGCATTATTAGCCTGCGGAAGCATTCCTGCTTGCTGGCTGTAAATCTGGATTTGCCTGGGATCAATTTCTGATGCATTAATGCCCAGCTTTTTGAAAAAAGCTGCGTCCAGACGGTGAATACCCGTTTCCGTAACTGCCAGCTTGAACCAGTTACCGCTTGAAAGAATAGATTTTTCCTGTGCTTTTGAAGAAAAAGAAATAAGTAATCCCAAACAGCATAACACTGAATGGATCAGGCGATCACGCACATTAACATGCTTCAACCAATGCATGGGCTGGAATGGTGTAAAGACGCTGGGAAGCTTTGTCCGTGCAAAGCACACGTGTCCTTCTGAGCGATCCACGGACGAATAACCTGTTCTGAAACACGAAATTACTTCCTTCATGAAGCTGAAACAATGCTATCCTTGATGCATTCAGCTCCTGACTGTCGTATTTGCGGATTGCATTATACAGAATCAGGTCACCGCCAGTTGACGCCTTCGGGTTCTTAGCATAACGTATTAATGCATCAAGAATATCTGCCGGAAAATGATTTTCGTTCAGGACAGGCTGCAACAATTTACTAAACTCCTGCTTCCATTCCACTCCATGCGGCGCAACACGCTTTCTCAGCCGGACTTTATAATTCAAATGCACCACGCAATGTGCCACTTCATGTAGATACGTGATCAGAAAGTTGTAGGGATTGAGATTAACATTAACCGTTATTCTGGGAGTGCAGCGCGGACGAACTGTGAAATCGCCCAATCTGGTGCGGCGGGGCCGGGAGAGAAAGAAATCAAACTTATAAACCTGGTGTAACTCCTCGCAATATGCGATTGCCTCCTGGGGAACATGGAGGCCGAAGGATATGTTTTTCATTCCTTAAATAAAAAAAGAAAAGCGCTATTTTCATAGCGCTTTTCACGAATTTCGACTTGTACGTCTAATTACTTAACTGAATCAGCAGCAACTGAATCTGTTGCCATTGTATCAACCATTGCAGTATCAACAGCAGGAGTTTCAACAGTTACAGCAGTAGTATCAGCAGATTCGTCAGCTGGTTTGCTAGTACAAGCAGCGAAAGTTACCATCCCGGCAACGAACGCAAGTGCAAATATTTTTTTCATTTCTTGGGTGTAATTAAGGTTCGATACAAATGTAGCAGGATTAAATCGAATGTTCCTAACGTTTGCTATTGTATTTTTCCAAGAACTTAAAATTTCCTTAGAAAACACCCAAATCCCTTTATTTTGTACAATAAAATCTCCTATTGTTTCCTTAAACGCTTTCTGTTTTCCTATTGAAAGCCTTTACGCATGCTGCAACTTCGGGAAGCAGGTCCGGGTTTTGTTCTATTCCGTTACCGACTACGATTACGTCGGCTCCCGCGCCCAGTGCGGCATCCGCTTTTTCATACGAATCGATACCGCCGCCTACGATGATGGGTGTGTCCACGGTTTCGCGGACAGCTCTGATGGTTTCCGATGTAACCGGGAATTGTGCGCCGCTGCCTGCGTCCAGGAACATGAGTTTGAGGCCCAAAAATTCTCCCGCTAATGCTGTACAAGCTACAATGCCAGGCTTGTCCCTTGGTAAGGGTGTAGTATTACTGATATATGAAACGGTTGTGAGCTTTCCGCTTTCGATTAATAGATAACCGGTAGGCAAAACTTCAATTCCGCTTCTCTTCAACATCGGCGCCGCTATAACATGCTGACCAATAAGAAGTTCCGGATTGCGCCCTGAAATCAGGGAAAGGAAAAGGACCGCGTCGGCGGAAGGATCGATGTGAAGGCTGCTTCCGGGGAAAAGGATAGCAGGAATGTTCGTGTGCTCGTGTATAGCGGCAATAAGCTGGTCAATCGCGTAATTGGTAATGAGGCTGCCTCCTACGAAAAAAAAGTCAACGCCATGCTCAACCGCGAATTCCAGGAATTTCGGAAATGTTGAAAAATTAATTTTGTCAGGATCCAAGAGAACAGCAAACGATTTCCTTTTCTCTATTTTTCTTGCTGAAAGGAGGTCTGCGATTTTATGATTCGCTGTTTTCATTCGATTTTTCTATCATCTGCAATTAAATGTTTAAGCTTCTGGCGCGCCCACCCTACTGCCAACGTCCAGGCTAAACTTTGAACGGCTGCTCCAACCGCAAATTTGCTTTTCTGTTTAGCCTCTCCTGCCTTGAATGCCTGAGCTCGCTCATATGCCTCAGCCTCTTCCTCTGCCGCCCTTTCGTCTTTCTTATTTTTTGGTAAAATTGCATTCATTACAACATATGTGGTTGCCACCACACCGCCGATGATCAATGCTTTCTTTCCATATTCAGTAGCGTTCGTTTTCAAACCGCTCCATTGTAATTCAAGCTTGTCCTTATATAAATCCGCGTCGAGCAGTAGGTCTTGCTTATCCTTATCCGTATCAGATGAGAATGGTTTGGTGATCTTTACGGAAGAATCTATTGAAGCACTCATTTCATTTTTTAGTTTAATGATGAACCTGAGAAATTTTCAAAAGGAACCCAAAAATAGCAATTTGAGTGAATTTTTCCCCAAAATACTATTTCAAAAGTGTTAATCCTCTTTTATTTTGACAAAACGAACGATAATTCCACGGATAAACTGAATCAGCTTTTCTCTGAAGACAATCCAGATTACCAGTTTCAAAATGAACACGCCCAACAGAATCAGATAGCCCAGATAATCGCTGTCGAGCCATTTGTTCAGGAACGTCCCGAGTAGAATTACCATCAATATAAGCACTGTAAGCGCGATACAAAGCAGAATGGCGCCATAAAGCCCCATTACAACCGCACGTTCAATCTTGTCCCTTGTTTCGATTTTAAAAAGATCGATACGGGTCTCGAAGTACTTAAAAAGCGTGTCCTTAATTTCCTCTAGTTGACTAAGCATAAGCAGTAGTTTTCAATCATGTGTATCAATTTAAGGCTCTTACGGAGCTGGACTTGACACTAATCCAAAAACATACCAAGAATACCTGAAATGATAGAAACGACGAAACCGAAAAGCAGTGCAGGAATGAACCCGTCTATGGAAAACCCGGAAACAAGATAGGTGGCAAGGTAAATGATGAAAACGTTCACAACAAAATAGAATAGTCCCAATGTCATGATCGTGATCGGCAGTGCGAGAATCTGCAATACGGGTTTCAAAAATGTGTTTAAAATCCCCAGCACAATAGCCACAATAATGGCGGTGGTTGTGCTAGCTACAACAACTCCTGGAATTAACTTAGCAGCAAGTAAAATTGCTAATGTACTGATTAACAGACGTATTATTAATTTCATAAGCAGGTTATTTTTATTGATGACGGCTACGAAGTACGCTAATTACCTCATCTAAGTCAATGTTTTTCTGCTCCAAAAGGACGAGCAGGTGAAAAAGCAAATCGGATACTTCATTTTTGAAAAGATCCGCATCGTCATCCTTGGATTCTATCACAACTTCCACGGCCTCTTCTCCCACCTTCTGCGCTATTTTATTGATCCCCTTACGAAACAGGCTGCTGGTGTATGACTCGTCCAGGGGGTTTAATTTTCTTTCCCGGATTACTTCCTTTTGCAGGTAATTGAGAAAAGATGCTTCCCCGATTCGGGTATCCTGACTATTTTTTTCCCCAAAGCATGTATCTGCTCCGGTGTGGCAGGTTGGGCCAGCGGGAGTCGCCTTGATAAGGATGGTATCCCCATCGCAATCAGCGGCTATCTCGTTCACAAAAAGGAAGTTGCCGGAAGTTTCGCCTTTCGTCCAGAGCCTCTGCTTGCTGCGGCTGAAAAACGTCACGGTCCCCAGTTCCTTCGTTCTTTCAAGTGCTTCCTGGCTCATGTAACCGAGCATCAGCACTTTGTTGGTGTTGATATCCTGAATGATAGCCGGTATAAGCCCGTCCGGGGATTTATTAAAGTCAATAGTTGAAAAAGTCTCGCTCATTGTAGTTTAGTCATTTGGACAAAGTTGCATTCTTTCCGGCTATTTTAAAGAATGTTGCCGGTAATAGTTGACAAACCTCCCGCCTCAGCGCGTCATACGCATAGGCAGGTTTTTATCGTGAAGGTATTTTTTCAGATCCGGAATATCAATCTCCCGAAAGTGGAAAATACTTGCTGCCAGGCCCGCATCGGCTTTTCCGGCAGTAAAAACATCGTAAAAGTGCTCCATATTTCCCGCCCCACCGGAAGCGATCACCGGAATGTTCGCATTTCCGCTGATGGTTGCCGTAAGCTCCAAAGCGAAACCAGCCTTGGTTCCGTCGGTGTCCATCGAAGTAAGTAAAATTTCGCCGGCACCACGGTCTTCCACTTCTTTTGCCCAGGGAATGGTCCGGAGTTCGGTAGGTTTACGCCCGCCATGCGTGTGGACAATGTGCTCCTGCCCGTTTTCCGTTTCAATGTAACGCGTGTCAATCGCAACCACAATGCACTGGCTTCCAAATTCCAGCGAAAGCTCATTGATGAGATCCGGATTTTTTACCGCCGCCGAATTGATCGAAACCTTATCCGCACCCGCATGCAGCAATGCAGAAACGTCCGCAATAGAGGAAATCCCGCCGCCTACCGTAAATGGAATGTTAATGGTGTGCGCCACTTTCCGCACAAGGTCAATGAATGTGGAACGGCCGTCAACCGTGGCCGTAATGTCCAGGTAAACCAGCTCGTCCGCACCGTGGGCCGCGTATAATGCTCCCAATTCCACCGCGTCGCCCGCGTCGCGAAGATTGACGAAATTAACGCCCTTCACTGTTCGCCCGTCCTTTACATCCAGACATGGGATTATTCGTTTTGTTAGCATAATTTTAATTCAAAAAACGCTGTAACTCGCTCAGCTTGATCCGGTTTTCGTAAATTGCTTTCCCGATGATCACACCGTAAATGTTCATTTCGGCCAGCTTTTCCACATCTGCCAACCCACTTATTCCGCCGCTAGCAATAATTTTCAGGTCGGGACATTTGTCCTGCAAATTTTTATATAGGTCAAACGATGGGCCTTGCAGCAAACCATCCTTCGCCACATCCGTGCTGATCGTATATTTGACACCTTTATCAACATAATTCTCAACAAAATCGTAAACCCAGATCTCCGTCCCCTCTTCCCAGCCGCTTACTGCTACTTTCTCTTTCTTTGCATCGGCTCCGAGAATGATCTTTTCGCCTCCGTAAACAGAAAGCCAGTTCAAAAAAAGCTCAGGATTCTTAACTGCAATGCTACCGCCGGTAGCTTGTTTTGCGCCACTTTCGAACACTGCTTTCAAATCCTCGTCCGACTGAACGCCTCCGCCAAAATCAACGTGCAACGAAGTTTTTGAAGCGATTTTTTCCAAAACCTTCCAGTTCACAACTTTTTTCGCTTTCGCTCCGTCCAGATCCACCAGGTGTAAACGTTTCAGTCCGGCATCCTGAAATTGCATCGCTACTTCGAGCGGGTTTTCATTGTAAATGGTTTTTTGTCCGTAATCGCCCTGGGTAAGGCGCACGCATTTTCCTTCGATCAGGTCAATGGCTGGTATTATTTCAATCATTTCAAAGGGTTTAAACAATGTTTAAAAAGTTTTTCAGGATCTGCTGCCCCGCGTCGCCGCTTATCTCGCAGTGAAATTGCGCTGCATAAAAGTTGTCCCTATGCAGCATAGCACTGAACGGAAGCACATATTCGCAGCTGGCAACGGTGTACTCGCAAACCGGCGCGGCATAACTATGCACGAAGTAAACATAAGCATTGTCGGGCAAACCCGTGGTAAGCGGAGTTTTATAGCCTGTAATGTTGTTCCAGCCCATATGCGGCACCTTTAAGTCTGGTGTTGCAGGGAACCGTTTTACGTCCACATCGAAAATCCCCATGCATTCCGTGTTATTTTCCTCCGAAAACCGGCACATGAGCTGCATGCCGATACAAGTTCCGAAAAAAGGCTGCTTCAATGTCGGAATGACTTTATCCAAGCCCACTTTGCGCAAGTAGTTCATCGTTGTGCTGGCCTCGCCCACACCCGGAAAAATGACCTTATCCGCCGACCGGATTTCTTCAACATCGTCGGTGTACAGGTAACTTGCGCCAATGCGGTCGAGGGCGTACATGACCGACTGCACATTGCCTGCATTGTATTTAATAATGACTGTTTTCATCCAATGTGATTTGAGGCAAAACAAAAAAAGCCCGATTTTGAAAATCGGGCTTCTGGGATACTATGTATTCAACCTTATTACAACACTACTTGCAAAAACACATCACCCAAGACGTCCGAAAGCCATATGGCCTTGATGAAAATGATGATTTGTTTCAGCTTTAAACATGCACAAATGTAAGTAATATTTGCTAAAAGCAGAAAGCATACGAACAAATATTACATTAAAATTTGCTTAGAAAATTCTTGTACATTGCGATTACAAAACGGCTTTGTACGATCATGCGCATTATCATTTCACAACTATTTTTCTTTCTAATTACCTTGACCACCGTTACATCCCAGGCACAGTCTGACGAGCTGCCGAACCGGCTTTTTAAAGTGCACGACACTTACCGCGAGACTACACTAACACAGCGCCGCTTCAAGCAAAAAGACATTCTTCCGCTCATCGCCAAGCGCCAGGGCAACCCGCTTTACAAGATCGAAACCGTCGGCCAGTCGTTTGAAGGCAGGACGTTACAAATGATCAAAGTCGGCACGGGCAAGAAAAAAGTGCTCCTATGGACACAAATGCATGGCGATGAGCCTACTGCAACCATGGCGAGCTTTGACATATTTAATTTCCTGGAAGGCAAAAACGACGGTTTCGACGATTTCCGCAAAGAACTGCTCGAAAAAACAACATTGTATTTTGTTCCCATGCTCAACCCCGACGGCGCCGAACGTTACCAGCGCCGCACCATGCAGGGCATCGACATGAACCGTGATGCCGCTTCCCGGCAAACGCCCGAAGCAGTGGTACTGAAAGGTTTGGTGGATCAACTGAAACCCGATTACGGCTTCAACCTGCACGACCAGAGCCCGCGCTATTCGGCTGGCAGAAGCGCCAAGGTTGCGACCATTTCCTTCCTGGCTACGTCCTACGATTACGAGCTGAATATCAACCCCGTCCGCGAGCGTTCCATGCAGCTGATCGTGGGCATGAATAAGGTTTTGCAAAAATACATTCCCGGTCAGGTTGCACGCTATTCCGACGATCATGAACCTCGTGGCTTTGGTGATAATGTTCAGAAATGGGGAACCACATTGGTTCTGATAGAATCCGGTGGCTATGTAGGCGATCCAGAAAAACAATATATAAGGAAGCTCAATTTCATGGCGATCCTTTCGGCATTGGACAAAATCGCTGACAATTCCCTTACCAAAGAAAAACGCGACGATTATTACAAAATCCCTGAAAACGGAAGATGGGTTTATGATCTCGTGGTGCGCAATGCAACAGTTAAGCAATCCGGGAAGTCGTTTCTGGCGGATCTGGGCATTAACAGGAATGAAGTAAGCTATTCCAATGCAACCAAATTCTTTTATTACAGCAAAATCGAGGACTTCGGCGACCTGCATCCGCAATTCGGCAGTGAAGAAATTGATGCAAAAGGATTAACCATTGAAAAAGGCAAGGTATATCCCACGACATATAAGAATGTAAGCGAGGTCAGTAAACTCAATGCATTAAGTCTGCTCAAACAAGGTTACACCTACGTCCGTCTTGCATCCGACAGCAACACCCGCGCCCTCGGTCTTTACTTTACAACAACGCCATTGCATGTCCTCAGAAGCGGGCAAGCTGCTCCTTCCGGAACGCCTGGATTAGGCAATACAGCAACATTTATCCTCAAAAAAGGCGCCGTAGTGAAGTATGCGGTCATCAATGGCTTCGTTTACGACCTGGAAGACTTTGAAGCCGGAAAAGGAAACGGGATTATTGAGTAAGTGCTTGATTTTAAACGAAAAACCACATTCCGAAATAACTGAGCCATAACATGGGGGTAACATTGAGGTAATATTGGCAGTCTACTTTTGTATCAGAAAATAATTCTGACACAAGACATGAACTTAAAAATTACCTCTCTCTTATTTTTCCTCTTCACTACCACGTTGGTATACGCTCAAACGGGTTCGATTAAGGGGAACATTGTTGATTACAAGACCAAAGAAGCTGTCATCGGAGCCAGCGTTGTTTTAAAAGGTTCCACTCCACCCATCGGAACAGCAACAGATGTTGAAGGAAATTTCGACATTCAGAATATCCCCACAGGAAAGCAAACGGTTATCGTAAGCTACGTTTCTTACAAGCCGAAAGAAATTGCAATTGAAGTTTATCCAAATCAGGCGGTCCTCATCAACACAACCATTGAGGAAGATGTGGCGAACCTGGAAGAGGTTAAGATCGTAGGACAACGTCAATCCTTCACCGACGTTTCCGTTATCACCGAAATCAAGCAGGCCGAGCAAATCGCCGTTGGTATTTCTGCCCAGCAGATCCAGAAATCCCAGGATCGTGACGCTTCACAAGTGGTTCGCCGCGTGCCGGGTGTTTCTATTCAGGACGACCGCTTCGTAATTATCCGCGGTTTGAACGAGCGTTACAACACCGTAATGTTGAATGATGCGATCACGCCTTCAACCGAGGTTGACGTTAAATCTTTCTCATTTGACCTGATTCCAAGCACAGCCATTGACCGGATGATGATCTACAAATCCGGTGCACCTGAATTGCCAGGTGAATTTGCAGGTGGAATTATCAAAATTTATACAAAAACAATCCCCGACGACAACGGATTTACATTCAGCTTAACGGGCGGTTACCGCGGAAACACAACATTCCAAAATGTGCTTGATTACAAAGGCTCATCATTGGACTGGACTGGTTTCGGTGCACCGGACAGAGCACTTCCAAACGGTTTCCCTTCGACAAAAAGATTGCAAAACGAAAACGGGCCTTCGGACGCAACATTGAACGCATTCCGCAACCTGCCGGAGTTTTATGATCTGAAATCAAAATCAGTAACGCCTGACCTTCGCGCTTCACTGGGTTACAACCACAAGTTCGAGCTTGGGAACATGAAGTTGACCACATTCAATAATGTCAACTATTCATCTACACACCAGTTTTTACCAACAACACAATTCCGTTATCTGAGCTTTAATACTGAAAAACAGAAATCAGACATTCAAAGCTCGTATCAGGATGAATTGTATCAAAACAATGTCCGCCTGGGCGTGATGTCTAACTGGGCATTGATCATTAATCCGAATCACAAGATCGAATTCAGAAACCTGTTCAACCAGCTTTCTAATAAAGAGACCAACTTCCGTCAGGGTTACAATACAGACAATGATGTTGAAGTGCAGAACTACGCATTCCGTTACGAGTCCAAAAGCATTTACTCTGGCCAGTTAGGCGGAACGCACGAGCTGGGCGCACATACAACATTGAAATGGCTGGGCGCATTGGGAACGACCATCCGCAGCGAACCGGATTATCGCCGCTTTATTTCAACCCGTCCGATAGGTTCAACCGGCCCTTTCCAGGTGGAACTTGTTCCGGGAAGCAACGCCAGCTTAACAAGAGGAGCGAGATTTTATTCTGAACTAACCGAATACACGAGCTCTTTCCGCGCCGATCTTGAACACCGTTTCGAACGCAGCGCTTACGAAGATGACGAAAGTATGCAGATCAAACTTCGTGCAGGTGCTTACGGTGAAATGAAGGACAGAGCATTCAAAGCAAGATGGTTCAATTTGACCAACTCAGGCAATGCTTCACAAGAATTGCTAAGCCAGGCACCAGCTCAGCTTTTTGATTCACAAAACATTGGAAGAGATCAGCTTTACTACGCAGAAAGAACCAACACAGATGATAAGTATACCGCCCAAAACACATTAATGGCAGGTTATGTGGGTTCTTACATTCCTTTTACTAAAAAATTCAATGTGTCTGTTGGTCTGCGTATCGAGAACAACATTCAGAAACTGCAAAGCAGACAGCGTGGTAGCGGCGAACGTATCCGCGTGAACAACCCGATTTTCCGCTTCCTGCCTTCGGCTAACCTGGCTTACAACTTCACTGAAAAATCGCTGGTAAGATTGGCTTACTCGGTTTCTGTAAATCGCCCTGAGTTCCGCGAACTGGCGCCATTTACTTACTATGACTTTAACTTCGATGTGTCCCGCGTTGGTAACCCGAATTTGAAAACGCCTTCGATCCAGAACGTCGACCTGCGTTACGAGTTCTATCCAAAAGAAGGCGAAATGATTTCGGTTGCGGCATTCTACAAGCACTTTGTTAACCCGATCGAAACACGTATCCGCTACGCAGGTTCAGGCGTCTCATTCTATGTGGATAATGCAAAATCGGCTTACACTTATGGTGCTGAAATTGAGCTGCGCAAATCCCTTAAAAACCTGACTGTTTCTCCATTCGTAGACAACCTGAGCGTTTTGCTAAATGCATCTGTGATCAATAGCAATGTGTTAACAGGCTTCGCAGGACAAGAAAATGACCGCCAGCTTCAAGGACAATCGCCTTACCTGATCAATGCAGGAGTTTATTACAACGATGTGAACCGCGGCTGGCAGGTGAATGCACTTTACAATGTCGTAGGACGCCGGATCTTCCTTGTGGGTGACCGCGATTTACAGCCAACCGTTTATGAAATGGCAAGAAACGTGATCGATTTAAACATTGTGAAGGCTTTGGGAGAACATCTTGAAATCAAATTGGGAATCCAGGATCTGCTTAACCAGCGCTTCCGCCTGATCCAGGATAGCAACCAGGATCAAAAAATCACCAGCGTGGATGAGTCGTACCAGAGTTACCGCAGAGGCAGCTACTCAACCATCGGAATCAATTACAAATTTTAATAACCACAAGTCGTAAACCGGCTCTTTTTATCACCAGAGTACTTTAAAACAGAAAAACAAACAATTGAATTTATGAAAAACACAGGTAAACTTTTGAGCTTGCTGATGTTAGGGCTTACAATGTTCGGGTCTTTCTCTTGCACGAACGATGACGAAGAAGATGACGATGATATCATTGTAACGCCGGTAGGAGAAATGAAAACCATCTCAGGCAGAATTACCGCCAACACCACGTGGTCTGCTTCCAACCAATATCTGCTTTCAGGATTTGTTTATGTTGAATCCGGCGTAACATTGAATATCGAGCCAGGAACCATTATCAAAGGGGACGGAGTTCAAAAAGGCTCTCTGATCGTTTTGCCAGGCGCGAAAATCGTAGCAGTAGGAACACCTGACAAGCCTATCATCTTTACTTCAAACAAACCAGCCGGACAGCGTAAAGCAGGTGACTGGGGTGGATTGATCATCCTTGGAAAAGCGCCGGTTAACAAGCCAGACGCGGTAATTGAAGGAGAAAACCAGTCTAAATTTGGCGGAACAGACGCAGCTGACAATTCAGGACAGCTTAAATATGTACGTATCGAGTTCGCTGGTATCGCTTACGAAACAGATAAAGAGATCAATGGTCTTACATTCGGTGGCGTGGGTTCAGGAACAGAGGTTGATTATGTGCAGGTTTCTTACTCAGGCGACGATTCTTACGAATGGTTTGGTGGAGCTGTTAATGCAAAACATTTGATCGCTTACCGCGGTCTGGACGATGATTTCGATACAGACAATGGATTTTCAGGAAACATTCAATACGGTTTTATCCTTCGTGACCCGGCGGTAGCGGATCAGGCTGGTGATTCAAATGGCTTTGAGTCTGACAATGACGCTGCGGGCTCGCCCGCAACGCCTCAGACTTCGGCTAAATTTGCCAATGTTACGATCGCTATGGCAAGCGGAACGCCTAACGCGAAATTTGCTTCTGCTATGCGTATCAGAAGAAACTCTGCGATCTCGGTTTATAACACATTGGTGACTGGTGAATGGCCACGTTCCGCAGTAAGGATTCAGGATGAAACCACAATCGCCAACTTTACAACCGGAAAAATCAAAATGGACGGAAATACAGTGGCTATAACTGGAACTCCGAAAGAAGGTGTGATCGAAGGCACTACATTGGCGCTTTTCGCTCCTGCTGCTAGCAAAAACAAAGTGGCTGCTGTTGCTGATCTTAAACTGTCAACTGGTTACAACTCAATCACTGCTAAGCCAGGTCTTTTGCCAACGACAGGTTCTGCTTTATTGACCGGCGGCGCAACATTGCCAGCAGGATTCGAAGCAAACACAGTCGTTGGTGCATTCGGAACAACCGACTGGACTGACAAATGGGCTAACTGGGATCCACAGAATGCCAACTACGAAATTCAGAAATAATAGTCTTATATAATTGGTGTCAGAATTTCGAAAGGCCGGGGGCAGATGCTTCCGGTCTTTTTTTTGTGCCCGATGTTTTGGTAAAGGTCGCTAAGGCACTCGTAATTAGCTTTCATCTTGTAATAATGAGACGAATAGAATATATTCGAATTCGCTTTTTTGTCTTGACAAGTATTTTTTCAAATACGAATACATTTTAATACGATTTAATGTCCGAATTCCAGGCTTACCTACAACTAGGTTTCACCCACATTACCGATTCCCTTGGCTACGACCATATCCTTTTCATTATGGCGCTTTGTACAGTATACACGCTCATCGACTGGAAAAAAGTGATCGTTTTGGTTACTGCTTTTACTATCGGCCATTCCATTACGCTCGCGCTTTCCACATTGGGTTTTGTGAATGTGAACCCGGACTGGATTGAGCTGCTCATTCCGGTTACCATTGTTATTACGGCCGTCCTTAATTTCTTTTATGTTGTTCCAAAAGCGTCTTTCAGCCAGCATGAGAAAGCTTCAAAGGTTCGTTATCCGCTCGCATTGTTTTTTGGATTGATCCACGGATTGGGCTTTTCCAATTATCTGAGGTCATTACTAGGAAAAGAAGCAGACATTGTGAGTCCGTTGCTGGGCTTTAATGTTGGACTGGAACTGGGTCAACTGATCATCGTTTTTGTCATTTTGTCCATTGCATTTTTCATGATCGAGATCCTTCGTGTCCAGCGCCTGAGCTGGATCCATATTTTATCCGGCATTATCGTCGGCATGTCGCTTTCACTGATCATTAATAACGAATTCCTGCACAGCCTTTTAGCCTAAATAACCTGCATTATTCTCAATAACCAACTAATATGAAAAGAGCACTTCTCCCGTTACTGATTTTGCTTATTACGGTTTCTGCCATGGCGCAGCAACTTCCTCCAAATCCCAATTACAAAGCGAACGATCGTTTTGAACAATTGGGCACAATGCTTCCAACACCGAATTCAACCCGGGCAGCATCTGGTGCGCCGGGACGTGAATACTGGCAGAACCGCGCTGATTATGACATTAAAGTGGAACTGGATGATGATAAAAGAAAAATCATCGGCTCTGAAACCATTACATTCTTCAACAACTCCCCGGACGACCTGAAATACATCTGGCTGCAACTTGACCAAAATCTTTTCAAAAAAGACGGAATCGGTGCCACTTCCAGAACAGGCTCGGTAAGTGAAAAAGGAATGTCAACAGCGCAGCTGGCAGCATTAAACAACGGCCGCGGCTCATCCCTTGACCCGAATGTTGAATATGGTTATAAAATAGGTTCAGTAAAGGACAAAGCGGGAAAAGTATTGCCTTACACGATCAACGGAACCATGATGCGCATTGATTTGCCGATGACATTGAAGTCCGGCACAAGCTATGTTTTTGGTGTGGACTGGACTTATAATGTTACCGAATATTACGGACGCAGCGGTTACGAGTTTTTCCCGAAAGACGGCAATGCTAACTATTTCATCGCCCACTGGTTCCCACGCCTGGCGCCTTACGACGACATTAATGGCTGGAACCACAAGCAATTTTTAGGACAAGGTGAGTTTGCATTGATCTTTGGAAATTATAAAGTGGCCATCACCGCTCCCGCCGATCACGTGGTGGCAGCCAGCGGCGAATGCCAAAATTATGCACAAGTGCTTACGGCAACCCAAAAGCAACGTTTGAAACAAGCTGAAACTTCCAAAACGCCCGTTTTGATCGTTACCCAAGCCGAAGCAGAAAAAGCAGAAAAACGCGAAAATAAGAATCCAGGCAAGAAAACGTGGATTTACAAAGCAGATAATGTACGTGATTTTGCATTTGCCAGCAGCCGCAAATTCATCTGGGATGCCATGCAAACCGATGTTTACAAAAGCGGCCGCAAGATCTGGTGCATGTCTATTTATCCAAAAGAAGGGAATCCGCTTTGGGAGCAATATTCGACCCGTGCCGTTGCGCACACATTGAAATCTTACGGCGCGCGCACATTTGAATATCCTTACCCAGTTGCAATCTCATGCCATGGCGTTGCAGGAGGCGGGATGGAATATCCGATGATCAGCTTCAACGGCGGCCGTCCTGAGGAAGATGGGACTTACAGCGAGGCTGTAAAATATGGCATGATCGGGGTGATTATCCATGAAGTAGGGCACAACTTCTTTCCTATGATCGTGAATTCCGATGAACGTCAATGGGCTTGGATGGACGAAGGCTTGAATACATTCTGCCAATATCTGGCTGAGAAAGAGTGGGATTACAACTTCCCTACCCGCCGCGGTGAGCCTAACCAGATCACAGATTATATGTCGTCTGACAAGTCTGTGCTGACGCCTATTATGGCCTCCGCAGAAAACGTAATAGGCTTGGGACCAAATGCTTACGCGAAACCAGCAACTGCGCTGAACATTCTCCGCGAAACCGTTATGGGCCGTGAATTGTTCGACCATGCATTCAAAGAATATGCAACAAGATGGAGATTTAAAAGTCCATCCCCAGCCGACTTTTTCCGCACCATGGAAGATGCCTCAGGCGTGGATCTGGACTGGTTCTGGAAAGGCTGGTTTTATGGAACCGAAGCTGTGGATCAGGACCTTGTAAGCGTGGATTGGTTTAGCATTGATACCCAGAATCCGGAAATTGAAAAGGAAATCGCGCGTAAAGAAGCCGCGCGTAAGCAGCAGACAATGAGTAAAATGCAGGATGCCAAAACCAAAGGCGAAACCGTTGTTGCACAGGATTCCACCATGGCCGACTTCTACAACCGCTATGATCCATTCAAGGTTACGGAAGCGGACAAACAGAAATACAACCAATATCTGGCGACACTTTCGGACAATGAAAAGGCGCTGATCCAGGAAAACAGCAATTTTTACACCCTTTCTATCAAAAACAAAGGCGGATTGCCCATGCCGGTGATCGTGAAAATGGGTTTTGAGGACGGCACTGATTCTGTGGCCGTATTCCCCGCAGAAATCTGGCGCTTCAACGACGCAAAGATTAATAAGGTGATTTCCACCAAAAAGAAAGTCGTGCAATGGACATTGGACCCATACCAGCAAATCGCAGATATTGATACAGAAAACAACGCCTTCCCGCGCGTAGCTGCGCCCACAAGGTTCCAGATCTTCAAGCAGCAGCAACTCAAAAAGACGCCTAACCCCATGCAAATGCAAGGAACTGGCGCCGGAAAAGTCACCACCGATCCGAAGAATTAAAGCTTTTTTAATAAAAAAACGAAACCTCCCCGAGCCTTGTTTCGGGGAGGTTTTTTTATGTTATTTCAAAATGGATTCTATGTAATTTCAAAATAGAAGTTATGTAATTTCAAAATTCAATTCATAAACGTTTATAATTCAATAGATTAGCATGAACATCGTAATTCTTGACGGCTATACCCTTAATCCTGGTGACCTGGACTGGGCACCGATCCATAAGCTGGGGCATGTCGATATTTATGACCGCTCTGGTGAAGAGGAAATTATCGGACGGGCGAAGGAAGCGGAGGCGCTTTTGGTAAATAAAGTCGTGCTGACAGAAGCGATCCTGGATCAACTGCCGAAATTGAAATACATTGGTGTAATGGCGACGGGGTATAATAATATCGATATCAATGCGGCCAGAAAACACAACATTACAGTTACCAATGTGAAGGCATATGGCCCTGCTTCCGTGGCGCAGCAGACATTTGCATTGCTCCTGGCGGTTGTGAACCATGCCGAGCTGCATAGTCAGAGTGTGTTTGCAGGTGATTGGGTGGCCTCACCGGATTTTTGTTATTGGAAAACACCGTTAACCGAACTGGCAGGAAAAACAATGGGATTGATCGGCTTGGGAGACATTGGATCACAGGTTGCGAAAATTGCGCTGGCATTCGGGATGAATGTGATTGCATATAGGAAGCATCCCACGCCAACGGAAGGAGTTGAAATGGTTTCGCTGGAAGAAGTTTTTAAAAAAAGTGATGTAGTAAGCCTGCATTGCCCTTTAACCGACGAAACCAAAGAGATCGTCAACAGAGAGCGGCTCGCCCGCATGAAGCGTAATGCTATCATTCTCAACACCGGGCGCGGCCCGCTTATCCAGGAGCATGACCTTGCAGAAGCACTAAAAAACGGCATCATTGCCGGAGCCGGACTCGACGTATTGTCAACAGAACCACCAAAAGCCGACAATCCCCTCCTATCCGCCCCCAACTGCATCATCACCCCTCACGTTGCCTGGGCCACATTCGAAGCCAGAAAGCGACTCCTCCAAATGGTCGCCAACAACCTCGAAAGCTACATGCACGAAGAACCGGAGAATGTGGTTTCGTAAAACCATTTAGAGGAACATTTGTTACCCGAAATGTTTATATTTGATTATAAAACTAAAAGATTATGCTTACCGCAGTTGAAGGGATTTATGAAAACGGACAGATCATCCTGAAAGAGAAACCGGCCGTTAAACAGCGTGTCAAAGTTTTTGTAACTTTTACAGATGAGGTCGCGGAAGAAGAAAAAAAATCAATGGCGCGCCCTTCTACGCAATTGAGAGGTGCCTGGAAAGATGCCGACAAAAGAGAAATCCAAAGCTACTTCGACAATATCAGGAATGAATGGGAAAGAGATATCTGATTGACACGAATGTTGTTACAAAATATTTAACCGAAGAACTTTCCGAGAATGGTCTTGATCTGATCGATTCGATAATAGATGCAGGCGACGCCCAAATCTCCGTTATATCCCGGATTGAATTATTAGGCTTTGCCCCAAAAAGCGATCATCTCGCCCAGTTTATAAAGCAGTTCCTACAAATTTCCAATGAATTTGGCATTGCCGAGGATATCGTGCAAAAGACGATTGAAATACGAAAAGCTTATAGGATCAAAATTCCCGATGCAATCATTGCTGCGACCGCATTAACAAGCGACCTGATCCTGCTTTCGGATAATGATTCGGATTTCGGAAAAGTGTCTGGGTTAAAATACATTAACCCAAGAAAATACACTTAGTAACCCTACTTCCGAGTCTTCTTTCCCTTACCCCAGTTCTTTTTCATCTTGGTATAGGACTTCTTGCTGACTGTTTTTTTGCTTTTGGGGCGGGAGGTTCCTTTTTTCTTTCGGGCGTTGATGTTGTTGACAAGGGAGTTTTTAACGCCTAGTTTGTTCTTTTTCTTGCCGCTGGTCTTCGCTTTTGTGCCGCCTTTTTTCTTTGCTTTCTTAGCCATAATCGATGCCGTGTTAAGTGTTTCGGCAAGACGTTAAATATCCGTGCCCGCTCGACGGGAAACAAAAAAGCCCCGGATCTTTGCAGATCCGGGGCTTCCTTCTATATAATCCTTACGCTGCCAGGGATTCACCCGCAAGCATTTCATGGATTTCACGCATTCTTCTTCTTGCAATGGGCACCTTCCGTCCGCAGCTTAGCAACAGCGTGTCAGGTTCGATTTGTGCCGTAATGTACATTGGATTAACAATGTATGATTTGTGGATCCGGATAAAATCGACATTCAAAATCTCCACCACTACTTTCAGCGTTTTGGACACCAGGTATTTCTTGCCCTGACGCGTATGAATGTAAGTGTAGTTCCCTTCCCCTTCCAGAAACGTGATCTCTTGTGCAGAAACCCACAAGATCTTGCCGTGCATGTGCACTGCAATGAGGTGAGCATTGTCAACGTCGGCGGGTTCGGCTGTCCAGGAGAATGGATTCATTAAAGTTGTTTTCATGGCTTAATAGATAAAAGTTAAATTGATTTTAGGGTAATGCCCTGGCTATTAGAATGACACAAAATTCGCTCGCAATTGTTGCGGTGGGAAACAGATATTATCCGTACTGTAAGATTTGGTATCTGTATTACACTTTTTGGTGGATGATCTGTATGTATCGCCATTTTCACCAATAGTTTACCTGAAAGTCGCAGGTAAGCAGTTTGGAAGGAGATTAGTGACATTTCAGCACTTTTTTTATACAATTGACAGCCGATCCGTTTCTGCCGGATTTCCCGCGTTCCTATTTTTGCTGTTCTTGTTTTTACTATGATGCGAATCCGGTTCAGGTATTTCGATAAGTATTTTGATACGCTTCGAAAAAACCGTCTAAACTTCTTCATTCTTGTATTGGTGATCCCCTGGCTCGTTCCGGTGGTAGGTTACCTGATGTGGGGAAGCATTTACTTTTCGGACCTGCGGGTTTTCCTGGGCGGGAGCTTTATTAACCTTATACTCTGCCTGATAGCCAATCACATCAATCAGATCATCGCCATTATCATTGCCAAAATATATCCCGACACACACCAGTCCGTTTTCCGCGTGGTGTTCTGGTTTGTGCTTTATTCAATTGTTAATGTTTGTATTCTGATGGCGGTGCTGCTGGCCTATGATCGGATTCATTTATTTGGCTTTTCGATCCAGCGTGAACGGGCCATGTGGTCTGTATTCCTGCTTCTTGCGGCTTCGCTGATCGGTGCGGGGCTTACGGAACTGGCCTATACATTCATGCAGTGGAAAACCAATCAGGACGAATTGCAGCAGATGGAACAGCGGCAATTGCTTTCCGAGCTGGAAGTGGTCAAACAGCAGGTTAACCCTCATTTTTTATTCAATTGCCTTAACTCCCTGTCTGTACTGATCTCAGAGTCGCCTGCTACGGCTGAGAAATTCGTGGACGAGATGTCCAAAGTTTACCGCTATCTGCTGAGTGTCAACGGCCCCGACCGTGAAACAAACATGGTTACGCTCGACGCCGAGCTTCGTTACATCCGCTCGTACATTTACTTACTGGAGACGCGTTTTGAAAACGGCATAAGCATTTCCATTCAAGCCGCTGATCTGTATTTGAATGGTCAAATGGCGCCCTTAACATTGCAAACATTGATCGATAATGCGATCCGGCACAACATTGTTTCCGCCGACCATCCATTGCGGATTGCTATCCGGACCACCGCCACCGGCCAGCTGGAAGTGGTCAATAATTTGCAAAAAAGGACCGTGCGCACGCCATTCAGCAATGCCGGTCTGGCCACATTGATATCACGCTATAAAATGCTTTTCAACCAGGCTGGAACCATTCAGATCAAGGAAGAAGGATCAGAATTCACAGTGCTTTTGCCCCTGATCTATACATGATAAAACATTACAGATTTCAGCACATTGGCCAGCTGATATGGTTGAGCCTCTTTGGCAGGTGGATGTTTGTCCTGCTTGTGCCCTGGTTTGTGCCCACGATCAGTTATTTGCTCATCGGTGATCCTTATTTTGCGAGCATTCCAAATTTTATTTTGGGTACATTAATGGTCTTGGCTATGACCATTCTGGCATTTATTCCGCATGATTGGGCGGCGCAATATATTGCTCAGACATATCCATCCATCCATTCGTCACTGAAAAGAGCAGTGTACACCGCGCTCTCATTTTGCGTCCTTACGGGCGTCTATGTGACGACATATGGCCTATTCATCATTCATTTCCGGCCATTGAATGCACAATTGGATTTCGGGAAAATGATAAATGTGTATTTGTTTGAAATGCTGGCGATCCTGCTTTTGACCTGTTTGTACGAAGTAAATTATTCGCTGCGGAAATGGAAAGAGATCAAGATCAATAAAGAAGCCATCAAAAAGGCCGGATTACAGGGACAGCTCCAAAGTCTGAAAAGCCAGGTTAACCCGCATTTCTTGTTTAATAGTCTGAATACACTTTCGGCACTCATCCATGACGAGCCTGCCCGGGCCGAGCAGTTTGTGGATGAAATGGCGAAGGTTTACCGTTATCTGCTGCAAACCAACCAGCACGAGCTCACGACGCTGGCCACCGAAATCCGTTTTATCAAATCATATTATCACCTCTTGCGGACCAGATACGATACGGGCCTGGAACTCGTCATCAATGTGAGCGACAGCGCTTTAAACAAATATATTCCGCCTTTAACATTGCAATTACTGGTTGAGAATGCCGTAAAACACAATACGATTCTGGAAAAAAATCCGCTTCTGATAGCCATTACTTCGATCGACAATGACCAGCTGGAAGTGCGTAATAACCTTTTGGAAAAATCAACCCGCGTAAAATCAACCCGGCTGGGGCTTGCCAATATTGAGGCTAAATACAGGCTGCTATCCGACAGGCAGCCCGTGATCGACCTGAGCACCGACCACTTTGTCGTACTGTTGCCCTTGCTTATGCAAAATCCTGATAACCAATGAATATCTTAATTGTTGAAGACGAGAAGCTTGCCGTGCGCAAACTCACAAAACTGCTGGAAGAGACCGCTCCGGAATTTGTAATCAAAGGCATTACACCCAGCATTGAAGCCACGGTGGAATGGATTTCGGAAAACCGCGAAACCGGCAGCGCCGAGCCGGACATTATTTTTCTGGACATTGAGCTGGCAGATGGGCAAAGCTTTGAAATATTTAACCGTATAGAAATCAGGAGCACCGTGATTTTCACAACATCCTATGACGAATATGCATTACAGGCATTCAAGGTCAACAGCATTGATTATCTGCTGAAACCCGTGCAGCAGGAAGATCTGCAACGCAGCATCAGGAAGTTCTACGACCTCACCGGAAACCAGCGGAAACCAGAAATGCCAGCATTGCCTGCTAACCTGGAAAACATCCTCAAAAACCTGCAATTACAACAGCCAGCCGCGGATTACCGCAAACGTTTTCTGGTGAAGCAGGGTGCAAGGATGATGTCGGTCGAGATTTCGGAAATCGCTTACTTTTATATTGAAGACGGGGTTAGTTTCTTCAAAAACCAGCAGGGTCAGAAGTTCGTCGTGGATTATCGCATGGATGAATTGGAGCTGTTTCTCGATCCCGACCGCTTCTTCCGCATCAACCGCGGCCTCATCGTCACGCACCAATCCGTAACCCAGATCCAACCCTACTACAACAACCGCCTGGCCCTGACATTAAAACCAACCTTCGAAAAAGAATCCATCGTAAGCCGCGAAAAGACGAACGATTTTAAGAAATGGATGGGGAAGTAAGGTGTTACCCACAAGCATAAGTAACCATCCGATGATAAATTTTGATACATTGTTTCTCGTTTTACTGACAATTTCAGAACTTAGTGAGAAAAGTGGCTATGCGATATCGTTTACTTAAGTTTGTTTCTTTTGCCATGCTGTTCTTTATGGATAGCTGCATTGAGCCGTTCTCTCCGCCTGAGGTCAATTCTGTTGAAAATCATTTGGTTGTGGATGGATTTCTGAATGTGGGGAAAGACACCAGCCGGATAGAACTTAGGAGAACGCAAAATGTAAATCAAACGGCCGGCCCGACGATCGAATCCAATGCAACTGTTTCGGTCGAATCGGAATCGGGAGAAGTGAATGCGTTTACTGAGTCACGTGCGGGCTTGTATGAGCTTCCACCCCGGCCATACAATACCGCCGACAAATACCGGATCCGGATCAAGACGCAGGATGGAAATGAATATTTATCTGATTACGTGACGGTTAGCGTTACACCTGCCATCGACAGCCTGACCACCAAGTTTGACAACTTCCAGGATGCAATGATATTTTACGTAAACGCCCACGATGCGCAGGGAAAGACACAGTTTTACCGCTGGAAATTTGAAGAAACCTGGGAATATCGCGCGGCCTACCAAACGGGCATCGAAGTGATTGACAAGAAATATGTTTCCCGGACGAAAGACATTAATCAATGTTGGGGAAATATGCGCTCGGGAAGCATTCTGTTGGGGACAACAGTGAAACTTTCCAGTGACATTATCAAAGATCTGCCACTTTTCAAAGTCCCTGTTTCGACTAATAAACTTTACATTAAATACAGCGTACTGGTGCGGCAGTATGGCCTTTCCAGGCCTGCGTTCGAATACTGGACGGCACTTTCCAAAACCACGCAGGGAACAGGAAGCCTTTTTGATCCCCAACCTTCGCAGGTTACCGGCAATATCAAAAACACCAAGGACGGAAAAGAACTCGTGTTTGGGTATTTCAGCGCATCAACCGAAGAAACAAAAAGGCTTACGATCACCCCGAAGCTTGGAAGATTCCCGACCTGCATGATGCCCGATACATTTGACGTAGTATGCAACCCCATGAGCAGCAGGCAATGCGGGCTCGAAACTACCTCATTATTACTGTCATACACAGGCCTGAGGGGAGAATTCCTCCTGGGCGCCCCGCCCAGCTGCACCGACTGCCGGGAGCAGGGCGGGACATTGGAAAAACCCAAATTCTGGTAACCGCTGCACTGGAAAGGATGAGGTAAATGAAGAGATAGCATTGACAAAAATGCCGAACTGCTTTATATTTGCGCTTTAACCACAAACTGATATCCATGTAAGAGCAATTTCTTTCACAAAAAAATAACCGGGGCCACTTCAATCGGCTCTTGATTTATTCACTTTTAAAGAAAGAAATTATGCTTTTTCTCCAAGGTGTCGCGTATGCGCACCCTAACAGGGATTTATTGCTTTCCAATATAAATCTCTCTATCAATCGACATGAAAAAATTGCCCTGATCGGCAATAATGGCTCGGGAAAATCCACGCTGCTGAAAATGCTTGCGGGCCAACTGCTCCCTTCCGAAGGACTTGTCAAAGCTGAATCCGAACCCTATTATGTTCCGCAGATCTTCGGTCAGTTCAATGATCATTCCGTTGCGAAAGCGCTGGGTGTTGAGGGAAAAATCAATGCTTTAAGGGCCATTCTGGATGGAAATGTCACCGGAGAAAATCTCGCGTTGCTAAACGATGACTGGGCCATTGAGGAACGTTGTTGCGAAGCATTTGCACATTGGCAGTTGGGTGCATTGGATCTCATGCAAAAAATGGAAACGCTCAGCGGCGGCCAAAAGACAAAGGTTTTTCTGGCCGGAATCATGGTTAACCAGCCGGAAATAGTGCTTCTGGACGAGCCCAGCAATCATTTGGATGCTGCGGGCAGGGCTATTCTTTCTGATTATATCAAAACAACATCAAACACCCTTGTGGTGGTAAGCCATGACCGCACGCTGCTTAATCTGCTTCAAGCCGTGTATGAATTATCCAAACACGGCATAACGGTGTATGGCGGCAATTATGATTTTTATGCAGAACAAAAAAGCATTGAGAAAGAAGCATTAAACCATGATTTGAAAAGTAAGGAAAAAGCATTGCGTAAAGCCAGAGAAACCGAAAGGGAATCTCTGGAACGGCAGCAAAAGCTGGATTCGCGGGGCAAAAAATTGCAGGAAAAAGCAGGGCTGCCCAGGATTTCCATGAACACATTGAAGAATAATGCTGAGAAAAGCACTTCGAAAATGAAGGACGTGCACGCCGGCAAAGTGGATGCCATCGCCCAGGAACTGAGCCAACTGCGCACTGAAGCGGTGGATGTGGATACAATGAAAATCGGTTTTGATGATTCCAGCCTCCATAAAGGGAAAATACTGGTGTCGGCGGAGCACATTCAGGCCGGATATGACAACAAGTTGCTGTGGAAAGAACCACTCAGCATGCAGATCACCAGCGGCGAACGCATTGCCATCAAAGGCCATAACGGGTCAGGCAAGACAACATTGATTAACCTCATGCTGGGAAATCTGGAACCACGCTCGGGGAACATTTACCGTGCTGTTGATCAGTGTATTTACATTGATCAGGACTATTCTTTAATTCATAACCATCTGAGCATTTACGAACAGGCGCAGCGCTATAATTCGGGGCATTTGCAGGAACATGAGGTAAAAATTCGGCTTAACCGGTTTTTATTCACGAAAAATGAATGGGAAAAGCGATGCGAAAACCTTAGCGGAGGAGAAAAAATGCGCCTCATTCTCTGCTGCCTGACGATCAGCAACCAATCGCCGGACATGATTATCCTTGACGAGCCAACAAATAATCTGGACATAAAGAACATTGAAATCCTGACCACAGCAGTGAATGAGTATCGCGGCACATTGCTCGTCATCTCGCACGACGCTTATTTTCTATCCCAAATCAACATTGAAAGGACAATTGAGCTGACATGAAAACCTCGCGCAACGGCCCTGATCAGGCCGTTGCGTTTTTCAGATATAAGCTGGTAATGGATCCTTCTGCACTCAATAAATCGACAGGCGTGCCTTCGAAAACGACTTTTCCGCCTTTTGTGCCGCCATCCGGCCCCATATCGATGATCCAGTCTGCATTCTTGATCACATCCAGATTATGCTCGATGACGATCATGGTGTTTCCGGCGTCTACAAGGCGGTTCATGATAGAAAGCAAATGC
Organism: Dyadobacter chenhuakuii; assembly: GCF_023821985.2. NCBI lineage: Bacteria > Pseudomonadati > Bacteroidota > Cytophagia > Cytophagales > Spirosomataceae > Dyadobacter > Dyadobacter chenhuakuii. Next base: position 3,871,266 of record NZ_CP098805.1, read on the forward strand.
GTTATATCCGACATATGCAGCCCCGTCGTAGGCTCGTCAAGGACGTAAATGCTGCCTTTTTTATGAAGTTCGCTGGCGAGCTTGATGCGCTGACATTCCCCGCCGGACAATGTGCTGAGCGGCTGGCCGAGCGTGAGATAGTCAAGCCCTACATCGCTCATAGCTTGCAACTTATGCAGAATGTCTTTTTGTGTAAAATAATCCAATGCTTGTAAAACGGTCATTTCGAGGATATCGGAAATGGACTTTCCATCCAGCTTATAAGCCAGCACTTCCTCCTTGAAACGCTTCCCTTGCCAAATTTCGCAAGGTGTTTTGATCCCGTCCATGAAGGCCAGATCGGTGTAAATCACGCCCAGCCCCTGGCAATTGGGGCAAGCGCCCTGCGAATTGAAGCTGAATAACGACGCGCTTACGCCATTCTCCTTTGCAAATGCCTTGCGCACATCGTCCATGACGCCCGTATAGGTGGCAGGGTTCGAGCGCGTGGATGTCCCCACAGCCGACTGGTCAATGACGATCGCCTTGGGATGTTGTTTTAAAAACACATGATTAATGAGTGAGCTTTTGCCCGAACCGGCCACGCCCGTAACCACTGTCAGCACGCCGCCTGGAATGTCCACACTTACATTATGCAAGTTATTCACCTTTGCATTTTTCACAGAAAGCTTGCCCGAAGCTTTGCGGGATTTTTCTTTGAGCGGCAACGATTGCTTGATATGGCGACCGGTAAGCGTATCTGCCTTGACAAGCTCAGCATAGGTTCCCTCAAAAACAATGTTTCCGCCCTTGCTTCCCGCGTGCGGGCCTACATCTACGATATGATCAGCCACTTTAATCACATCCGGATCATGCTCAACCACAATCACTGTATTGCCTTTGTCGCGCAACTTTCCGAGCAGTTCGTTTAACCTATGGACATCACGCGGATGTAAACCCACACTCGGCTCATCGAAGATATACATAACATCGATCAAGCTGCTGCTCAGATGCTTAACCATCTTTACCCGTTGTGATTCTCCTCCCGACAATGTGGTCGTTTCCCGGTCCAGGCTCAGATATTCCAGGCCAATGTCCACCAAATGCTGCAACCTTTCGGATAATGTAGCCACCATGGATGCGGCCAGCGGATCTTTGATTTTACTGATCAATGACACCAGTTCCGACACTTCCATCGCTGACATTTCGGCTATATTCCTGCCATCAATTTTACAGTTCAATGCAGCCTGGCTCAGCCGCGCGCCGTGGCAGGATGGACAGGGTTTGAGGGCAATGTAAGGCGCAACACTCTTTTGCGTCCGCTCCGATAATGTCTTAATGTCCCTTTTAATATATGACTTTTCAAATTTCTCGATCACACCCAGGTAAGTCGCATTCATCGTTCCGCCTCCGACCTGCAACTTGTATTTCAGGTCCTTACCATAGAGCAGCAGCTTCATTTCCTCATCCGTGAAATCTGAAAGTTTTTTATCATTGTCAAAAAACCCCGAACTCGCGTAACTGCTTTTTTCCCAGGTCGCAAACACCGGAACCTGCACGGCGCCTTCGTTGAGGGACTTGGACATGTCCAGAAACGAGTCCGCCACAACGCCCATTTTTTTTCCTATCCCATTACATTCCGGGCACATTCCCTGCGGATCGTTGAATGAAAACGCATTGGAATTCCCGATATGCGGCTTCCCGATCCTGGAAAACAGCAAGCGTAACACCGGAGAAATGTCCGTAATCGTGCCCAATGTTGAGTGTGAATTCCCGCCTAACCTCCTCTGGTCGACCACAATGGCCATGCTGAGATTTTCAATCGCATCGGCGTGTGGCTGGGCGTATTTGGGAAGAAAATTCCGGATAAACATGCTGAAATTCTCATTCAGCTGGCGTTGCGCCTCCGTGGCAATCGTATCGAACACGATGGAAGATTTTCCCGATCCCGACACGCCTGTGAAGATGGTGATCTTGCGTTTTGGAATGCGCAGTGAAACGTTTTTCAGATTGTTTTCACGCGCACCCCGGATTTCAATAAATTCCTGATACATGGCTTTTTGTTTATAATTCATGGCTTGCCACAGAACAAGGTAATTCTGTGCTATTCTTCCGCTCAAATGAGCTATTTATCCGCCGGCATGTGCGCCAACTTTGTGTCATCAAAATAAACATTAAAAACACAAAAAAATAAGATCATGTCAAAAACCATTTTTATTACCGGCGCATCCAGAGGATTTGGAAAATTATGGGCGGAAGCACTCCTGAAACGCGGAGATAAAGTTGCCGCCAGTGCTCGCAACATTGCAGCCCTGGACGATTTGGTTGCCACGTACGGCGACAAGATCCTGCCCGTTCAGCTCGATGTGAACGACAGAAATGCAGTAAACAAAGCCGTAGCACAGGTTAAAGAGCATTTCGGAAGCATTGATATCCTGATCAATAATGCGGGATACGGGGTGTTTGGGACAGTGGAAGAAACTACGGAAGAGCAGGCACGGGCGCAAATGGAAACTAACTTCTTTGGTTTGCTGTGGGTTACACAAGCCGTGCTTCCGGTTATGAGAGCGCAAAAATCAGGTCATATTATCCAGGTTTCCAGCTTTTTGGGACTAACAACATTGCCTATGCTGGGCTTGTATAATGCATCCAAATTCGCAGTGGAAGGCCTAAGCGAAACCATTGCCAGCGAAGTCGCCCATCTCGGAATTAAATTCACACTCATTGAACCCAACGGATACGCAACAGAATGGGCTGGAAATTCCGCAGTTCAGACCACATCGGACATTGCGGATTATGCGCCCGTACGCGCTGCATTTGCCGAATCGGGCGAGAATCCCGACGGCTGGGGCAAGCCAGAAGCGACCGTGGACGCTATTCTGAAAGTGATAGACAGTGAAAATCCCCCGCTGAGATTATTGCTGGGAAAAGTGGCCTATCATGGTATGAACCAGGTTTATACAGAACGCCTAAAAGACATTCAGGCATGGAAGGACGTCAGCATTGCGGCGCACGGACATTGAGTAGGCCGAATTATAAAAACAGCTAAATTGTTAACTCTGAACAATTCGTTTTTAGCAATACAAATGAAACATTATAAAACGATAAGCGAGATCCATAAGGGCAATGGCTGGGCGCCACCGGAAAATCCGCTGTTCAGCATCAATGCTTGTAACAATGCCTGCACGCTCGGCAACCGCGAGTTCACCAGCGATGCTTACATGATCGGCTTCAAGAAGTTAAAGTCCGGCATAATTCGCTATGGCAGAACAGAATATGACCACAGCGAAGGCTCGATGATGTTTGTCAAACCCCGGCAGATCATTGAAATAAAGGACATTGAATTTGAAGAAAAGGGATTTATGATCCTCATTCACGAAGATTTCCTGGCCGGCCACGAACTCCACCATGCCATTCAGAAATACGGTTATTTTGACTACGAAGTCAATGAAGCGCTGCACCTTTCCCCAAAAGAAGAAACGGTGATCTGGGAACTTCATGACAAAGTAAAAGCCGAGTATCAAAATAACCCCGATGAATACAGCCGGGAGATCATCCTGAGCCACATTGCCTCGATTTTGATGTATGCGCAGCGGTTTTATAAAAGGCAGTTCCTTAACCGAACCGACATGTCAGGCAAAACCGTCACCAGGTTCAACGATGCGCTGGGGGCTTATTATGGCCAGGGATATTTGCAAACAAAGGGGTTACCCAGTGTAAATTCAATCGCGGAGCAGCTCAATGTTTCCTCGCGTTACCTCAGTGACCTGCTCCGTCAGGAAACAGGCAAAACCGCCATGGACCTCATTCATATATCATTGATTTCGGAAGCAAAAAACATGTTAAGAGAAGGCAGTCAGGGCGTTGCAGAAATTGCGTACGGACTCGGGTTTGAAAACAGCTCCTACTTCACGCGGTTATTCAAAAAGCAAACCGGCATGAAACCGCTGGAATTCAAGAAGATGAGTTTGAATTAGATAATTATAGATTGAGCTTGAATTAGCAAACCAAGCGAAAGCAAAAATAAAAAGGCCTGGCGAGTTGATATGTATCTCAACTTCCAGGCCATATTTTTATAGTGTGTCTAGTGCTGCTTATGGTGTGCTTAATGCCGCTTTCCACTTTTAAGACAGGCGAACCGAATAAAGCGGCTTCATAATCCTCGGTCTTTTACCCGATTTCTGCATCCCGGCCGAAGCACTCTCACGCTGGAAAGGATTGGTGTTTTCAAATATGCTTTGGTCTTCGAATAACTCCTGATTTTTTGCTGACGATTTCATGTTTTTAGCTTGTTGATGAATTGTGATAAGGGTAGATAAAAATCTGTGCCAGAAGTGGGACATATAAAAGCCAGGCAATCCAAACAAGGATTACCTGGCTTAATCAAGAGATTTAAACATTAAGCGCAAAGGCGCCCGCTCATTCGCCCATCATTCTCCCCTTCTCAATCCGCTGAAAGAAAAACAGCAACTCTTTAAACGAAGTAAAAACGTCATTCGCACGTCGGCTGTGTCCGAGCTCCGTCTGCGCCGCCATATAGCCGCTGTAAATTTCCCAAAGGTCATTCATCCAGCTGGCAGCGCTGCTCTGAGATAGCAACTCCGCAACTTCCCGGCCATAAGCCAGATGCCTCGAATCCAGGGATTCGGCGTTTGGTTGTGTGTTCATAATGTTACATTATTAGGATTGGAAAATAGGACGCCCTGTTTTAGGTGTCCTAGCAGATGTAACACCGCTCGGGGAGCTTTCGCCGACCCCCACCATAACAGGGCATTTCTTGCAAGTTTCTTCATAAGTTACATTTGATTAGGAGCTTGAATGTTCGGAAGAAATTTGGAGAAATGCAAATGTTATGGCGGGGTACCTTGTAAATACATAGGTGATCTTATAAGCAATCGATATATACTGCTAAATAATTAAATTTTATAATTAGCTCTCTTAATAAATATTTATGTTGCTTTAAGCAAAACGGAAAATTAATTATTCCTTTACAAATGACTCAGAAAGAGATCAGGAATTTCAGGAGTCTAGTAACCGAAACTTCAATTATACAGCACAAGTTACGTTACATGATTGACAGAACAACCTGGGAGCAGTTGTCAAGAGTTATTTTTCCGGAAAACATTTTCGCATAATCTTGGTATTATAATAATTTTTAGAAATACGAATTTTATTACTTAACCACGAGATAATATCTTATGAGCAAAAAAATCAATAATGTATTGATTGAAAGAGTAAACCATCTAATAGAACTGGCAAACAAGTCACTTGCAACTAAGTTTACAACAGAAGATAGTTTTCATTGGTATAATTGGGTTTCTCATGAATCCTTTTATGAATTTCAGACTGCATCTCAATCATTTATATTAAATGTTTATGGTGAGAACAGCCCTTATCTCAGCCAATTCAAGCAGTCGATTGTAAATAATAAATACGAGCAGGTTTTGGCTGGCAAAGGCATTATAAATTCCATAAAAACTGAAATTGAGAATGGCTGGCTAGGAACGTTGAAGGGATTAATGTCCTCAGAAATTTTTAGTGACTTTCTGGAAATGTCTCAACATTTATTGGACGAAAACTACAAAGATCCAGCTGCTGTAATGATTGGGAGCGTCCTTGAAGAGCATTTACGGCAATTATCGCTAAAACATGGTATTCCTATTAACGAAATGTGACGTCCGAACAACGACGTAGGGTTGAATTCAGGCTATCTACAATCCAAGATTTTTCCACCCTCTATACTTTCGCAAACCTCTCCAACGCCTCAGAAACGCCACCTAAAAAATTAACCCTCCCACCGCGGTTACTTTCCCTAATAAAATCCTGAATGCTCTTTCCGGAATATTTGTCAAAGTCGCCGATGATAGCCAGGCGCATTCGGTAGTTGGAGAATTTTTGAAGGATTTCTCCGGCGATGCCGGTTTTTAGGTCGAAGAAGGAGGATGTGATGTTTGCTTCGTCAAGGATAATGCTGTCAAAGCCTTGGTAATAAAGGTTTCCAAGCAAGTCCAGTCCATCTTCGGCTGTTTCGATAATCAGCTTGTCAGAAGTGACTTCTGCGATCTGGACTTCGCCCGCAGTATGGGATATAATGTTCATTGTAATGTAAGATAGAAGTAATTGGGTCAAGCAAATTTTCGTCTTTTTGACCCAATTAACAAAACGTTTACACATTTAGGGATGCCTGCTCAGAGGGACAATCGCTGGTAATCGGTTGCTCCGCCCCTCCCCCTGGCGTGATAATTTACACACTCCTTTCTCACACTCACAAAATAACAAATGCCCAGAAAGAACCCTGAACATGCGCGGATTGAGGATTATGGATTGATTGGAAACTTGAAAACTGTTGCCCTTGTATCCGTGGAAGGCTCTATCGATTTCATGTGTTACCCCGCCTTCGATTCCCCAACTGTTTTTGCCAAATTACTGGATAATAAAAGTGGCGGCAGCTTCGGTATTTATCCGCAAATGGATGGTTACAATACCAAGCAGCTTTACCTCCCGGCAACGGCAGTGCTGCTTACCCGCTTTTTCTCAGAATACGGGATCGCGGAAGTGACTGACTATATGCCGGTTAACGACCAGATGGACAAGTCAAATGCAATCGTTCGGCAGGTAAAAACGGTGCGTGGCAACATCACTTTTCAGGCGAAATGTGAGCCTGCTTTTGATTACGCCGGCGCTTCGCACACTTGCGAAATGCGTGATGACGGTGTTTATTTCAAAGCAAATGATAAGGATGGGACAGTCATGCGCCTGATAGCGGATGTTCCGTTACAGATCAGGAAAAATGCAGGTTATGCGGAATTTACGCTTGAACAGGGAAACACGGCTTATCTTGTGCTGGAATGTGGCAAAACGCAGGTGGAGGATGAAAATCCAATTGATGTCTATAAAAAAGATACTTACCAGGATACGGTTGATTTCTGGCGGAACTGGTCCAAGAAATCGACTTATAAAGGTCGCTGGACGGGTGCCGTGAACCGTTCGGCTATTACGCTCAAACTGCTCACTTCCCGCGAGCAGGGTTCCATGGTGGCTGCCCCGACGTTCAGCTTGCCGGAAGTGATCGGCGGCGGGCGAAATTGGGATTACCGCTTTATGTGGATCAGGGACGCGGCATTTACGATGTACGCATTCCTCCGGCTCGGTTATACCGATGAGGCCACGGCTTTTCTGGAATGGATTCACGACCGTGCCCAGGAAGACAAGCTTTACCTCATGTATACGATCGATGGCGGCCATGATATGGAAGAAAAGGAGCTGGAACATTTGAGCGGCTACCAAAACTCAAAACCCGTAAGAATCGGCAACGGGGCGCAGGACCAGTATCAGCTGGATATTTACGGGGAACTGATCGACACCATCTACATTTATAACAAACAGCATACTGCGATCACGTTTGAATTTTGGGAAACCATTGTGAAGCAGGTTAATGTGGTTACCAAGCAGTGGAAAACGGCCGATCACGGAATCTGGGAGATCAGGAACACCGAAAAACATTTTCTGCACAGCAGGCTTATGTGTTGGGTAGCGATGGACCGCGCAATAAAGATCGGCCAGCACCGCTCATTCCCTTTCCCGGAACAGGATTGGAAAAAAGTGCGTGACGAAATTTATACTGACATTTATGAAAATTTCTGGAATGATGAAATCGGTGCGTGGGTCCAGCATAAGGGCGCGAAAACGGTGGACGCCAGCGTGTTGCTCATGTCGCTGATGCATTTTATCTCTCCTTACGAGCCGCGCTGGCTGTCTACATTAAAGGTCGTGGAAGAACAGCTGGGTGTTGACGTACTTCTATATCGATACAAAAACGGCGAAACATCATTCGACGGCCTTGAAGGTGAAGAAGGCACATTTAACATGTGCTCCTTCTGGTATATTGAATCCCTCGCCAAAAGCGGGGAAGTCGCAAAAGCGCTCGATAGTTTTGAAAAAATGATAGGTTATGCCAATCACCTGGGACTGTTTAGCGAACAAATCGGCCACAAAGCCGAGCACCTGGGCAATTTCCCACAAGCATTCACGCACCTGGCTTTAATCAGTGCGGCATTGGAGATTGATAAGAAGTTGGATAGATAGCTTTGTGTTGTTCGCCTCTATGGTTTCGGCATATTATCCGGTGGATTTTTTGTCCAGATATGAACGCGAAATTGTGCGTTTTTGAACATCTTGAATTTATAAATATGGCTTTTTGGCGTTCTGATCACACTTTCGTTACTGGTAAGGTATTTGTCTGACATTTACATAACTAATACCAGACAATGAAAGGAACTTACCTCGGAGAATTTGAAGAAGTGGTTTTACTGGCCGTTGCCATAAGGACGGGTGATGCTTATGGCGCCGCTGTGGTAAACGAAATTGAGCAGCAGCTCGGACGGACAGTTAACCTGGGCGCTGTGCACACTGCCCTGCACCGGCTTGAAGAAAAGGCGCTTGTGAAGTCCGAAATGGGTGGTGCCACAGGTGAGCGGGGCGGAAGGAGCAAGCGGCTTTATGTGGTAACGGCAACCGGCCGGCGCGCATTGGAAGAAATCAGGCAGCTTCGCAACCAAATGTGGGACACCATTCCAAAAATAGCCTGGTCATGAGCGCTTCCAAACCTGCCAGTAAAGTCCCGCCACGCTGGGCAACATGGCTGCTGCAATTGTTCTGCCCTGCGCACCTGGCCAATGAAATGGAAGGTGATTTATATGAGCTGTTCCAGCAACGGATTCAGGCAATAGGCTTGCGTGAGGCCAGGCGGCGCTACGTTATGGATGTATTTAGCCTGTTGCGGCCTTCACTCATGAGAGATAAATCAACCCAATATCCAAACCCAAGCCATACAGATATGCTGCAAAACTACATGAAGATCGGCTTTCGCAATCTTGCAAAAAATCGTACTTATTCCGGCATCAACATTGTTGGCCTGTCCATCGGGATGACAACGGCCATCCTGATCGGCCTTTGGATGTGGGATGAGCTTTCCTACAACAAATATCATCAACATTATGACCGCATTGCCCGCGTGATGCAGCATCAGACTTATAACGGGATTACCAATACTTTTCCTGCCACTCCCCTGCCCATGCGAGCTGCTTTACAAAGTGAGCATGCTAGCGATTTCACGTATATCGCATCTTCGTCATGGACTGAGGACCATATTTTAACATCTGGCGAAAAGAAAATTTCCAGAAAGGGCAATTGCGTTGAGCCCGATTTTCCGTTTATGATGTCGCTGCGGATGATCAAAGGCACAGCCAGCGGTCTTGATAACCCGGCTTCGGCATTACTCTCCGAATCAGTTGCCGAAGCTTTGTTTGGCGAGGAAGACCCAATCAACAAAACAATAAAGGTTGACAACAAAGATTACTTCAAAATTACCGGCATTTATGAAGACCTTCCTTACGGGACGGAATTCCATGATGTGACATTCCTACTGCCCTGGAAGCACTTTCTGGAGGAAACACCCTGGGTAAAACGCTCGGAAACCAATTGGGGAAATAATTCTTTCCTCTTGCTGGCACAAATCGCGCCGAACACAAGCTTCGACCAGATCAACGCAAAAATTGAAAATATCAAAGCCCGTCATGCAAAAGAAGAAGCCAGGTTTAGTCCCAAAGCATTTCTTCACCCAATGAGCCGCTGGCATTTGTATTCCGAGTGGGAAAATGGCGTGCCGGTCCGCGGACGGATACAATTTGTATGGCTGTTTGGAATCATTGGCGCATTTGTGCTGATGCTGGCCTGTATCAACTTCATGAACCTGTCCACTGCCCGGTCGCAAAAGAGGGCCAAGGAAGTCGGCATTCGCAAGGCAGTGGGCTCCCTGCGTAGCCAGCTGGTGGCACAGTTCCTTGGAGAATCGGTGATGGTCGCAATATTTGCATTCATTCTGGCTTTGCTATTGGTACAGTTGCTATTGCCTTGGTTCAACCAGATTTCCGATAAGCAAATTACATTTCCGTGGACAGATCGGACAAGCTGGATTATTGGTCTGGGTTTTACGCTCATGATCGGTATTCTAGCTGGCAGTTACCCCGCAATCTATTTGTCTAGTTTTCGTCCGATCAAAGTCCTTAAAGGTGCCGGTTCGTCCTTGCAGGTCCAGGCAGGTCGTTTTGCGGCCTTACCGCGTCAAACGCTGGTTATTGTCCAGTTTACAGTTTCTATCACGCTGCTAATCGGCACTTTGGTTGTGCTTCGCCAGATTCAGTATGCCAAAGACAGACCGGTGGGTTTCGATCGTTCGGGATTACTGTCCGTTGAAATAAAAACCCCGGATCTGCAAGCACATTCACAGCCGCTCCGAGATGAATTACTCCAAACCGGTGCTGCTATCGATATTTCTAAATCTTCGAGTCCGACTTCGGAGGTCTGGAGCAGCGATGCAAGTTTCAACTGGACCGGCAAAGATCCCGACCAGCTTGGTGATCTGGGAACTGTTGGTGTCACCCACGATTATGGTAAAACTGTTAACTGGAAAATCAAGCAGGGACGTGACTTTTCGCGCGCTTTTTCTACCGACAGCGTTGGCATGGTGATTAATGAAAGTGCAGTCAAATTTATGGGACTCAAAGAAGCCGTCGGAACCCGCGTGCAATGGAATGGAGATCAGTATACCATTATCGGCGTGATTCATGATGTGGTTACCGGTTCGCCGTTTATGTCTATCCAGCCCACCGTTTTTATGCTGAAAGAAGACTGGACTTCCTTCATTCACATCAGGCTTAATCCGGCTATTCCGACTCGGGAGGCACTTTCAAAGCTTGAACCTGCTTTCAAAAAACATAATCCCGGAAGCCCTTTTGAATATAAATTTGCCAGTGATGAATATAACCGGAAGTTCCAGGCGGAAGAGCGAATCGGGCAGCTCTCGACAACTTTTGCGTCTTTGGCAATTTTTATTAGTTGCCTCGGTCTTTTTGGCTTAGCTACGTTCTTTGCCGAACAACGCCAGAAAGAGATAGGTATCCGAAAAGTCCTTGGCGCTTCCGTGGCTAACTTATGGCAACTGCTTTCCAAAGATTTCCTGACCCTGGTAATGATATCCTGCCTGCTGGCGACACCCATCGCATATTATCTCATGCACGACTGGCTGCAACAATACACTTATCAAACAGCATTATCCTGGTGGATTTTTGCAGCAGCCATTGCAGGCGCTTTTGTCATCACCCTCGCCACAGTCAGTTTTCAGGCGGTGAAGGCTGCCATTTTGAATCCGGTGAATAGTTTGAAGAATGAATAACAGTTAAATGTGCGTTGCGAATAAATTATCATCATTAGAACAAAAACTTGTATTTCAATAAGAAATATCTTTACTTCATGCCGTATGTCACCGTTTGCCTATTCCTCTATCTTTTATGAAAAAGTTGCTTTACGTGTTCATCATGTCGGTTTGCCTGCTTATAGGCTGTAAGAAGGATTCCCCGGTTCTTGAAATTGCACCACAACCTGGTCCGACTGCCGAAGGAAAAATGATAGCAGCGACTGAGCTGTTGAAAGGTCTCAGGGTTAAAGGGTCCGAAAAAATCACTTTCGATTCGCTGCATAATGCTTACCTGGTAAGTTTTCCGCAGACATATAATGCTTCACAGGCTGAGGTTACGTTTTCTATGAAACCAGGGGTTCGGTTGAAGTACGAGACGAACGACCTGACAACGGACAGCGTCATCACCTATAATTTTCAACGTACGTCCCCGCTGTATTTAACTTTGCAGGATCTGGCGGACAACGATTTTTCTAATCCATATATTTATTTTAATTTTTCCGGAACCCCTGATATTGAGTTACTTCAAAAAGAAATTGCCGTTAATGCGGATGCGATCAAGCTGCCTTTTAAATTCAATGTTAAGGAAGGAAGTTCGCCTGCTGCGCCCAATTTCAATGGCCCCTTTGTTAAAGTTACTGATAAAAAAACCGGCCTTTCCGAGGAAGCAGCCTTTTATGTGGAAGACCCGAGCATTTATCTGGCAAATACACTGGAACTAACGACCAACGCCCCGCTGACTTTTGAAATCAAATTCTTCAATCAAAACCCTGTTGTTTTCGAGGGGATCCGATTTAAACGCGCCTTGCCAACCGTCCGTGCTTTTACTTATTTTCCATTCCAATACACACGCCAGGATACCATTAAGGCAATGGGCGGCTTCTTTTTACCAACTGAAAAATACACAATGACCATCTCCGGCGTTTCCCTGCCAGCCCCGGTTACGCTGCCTGTCCGCATGCATGACGTACACACATTAATGCGCGACAAAATTCCCGCTAATTTGCCCGACGGGTCCTATCTGCTCTCTTTTTATGAGAAAGACCAGTTGCTGGGAAAGGGGGCCGTTCATCTGGGCAAGGCGGATGAAAAATCTCTCGAATCCATTTGGAAAGGCGATCTGAATCAAAGTCTTGACAGGAATGTCGAGCAGCTTTCTTTTAGCAAGGGCGACGTTTTCTATGCCAAGCCGTCACCGCTGATGTTCACATATCCCCGGGTTAATTTTGATGTAAACCACCTTCCGCGTCTCCGCCTCAAATCTTCCGAAAAGACAATCGACCTAGTTCCCGAACTGGCGGTGTACAACTGGGGGGCTGCCGGTGTCAATTTTGCGGTTGGGAAATACACGATCCCTGCAAATCTGCCCTCCGGCACATATACTGTGACTGGCATTTATCCGGACAAAACAGTTTCAAAACCCTATTGGTCCAGCATTAAAGTCAAATAGCTCAGAGAGCCGACTCAAATCAGCTTGTCCGGCGTGATAGGCAGCTCCCGGATTCGTTTTCCGGTTGCATTGAAGACTGCATTTGCAATTGCGGGCGCTACGCCTATGATCGCAATCTCGCCGAGTCCTTTGCTCCCTACCGGATCAGCCAGCAAGTCGGGTTTGTTTACAAAATACACATCAATGTCAGGCACGTCGGCATGAACCGGCATGTGGTAATCCGCCAGGTCTTTGGTGACGTATCGTCCATAACGGTGGTCCATTACCGCATCTTCTGTCAATGCCATTCCGATGCCACCCGTAGCGCCGCCGATCATCTGGCTTGCCGCGGTTTTGGGGCTTACGATGGTGCCCGCATCCGCGCAGCAAACGATTTTTTTCACGCGCACCTGGCCTGTGAACGGATGCACGTGAACTTTGGCAAAGTGCATGGAAAATGCATACATTGAATATTTAGTGCGGTTTTCGTCAGGTTTGGACTCGTTGGTGGTTTCTATTTTTTCAATGTTATTTTGTTTATATAAATCGGCGAGCGTCGTTTTTGCAGACTTGCCACCGAGCTGCAATTCATTTTTATCAAACATCAGATCATCAGCCTTTGCAGAAGTGAATGCTGCATTTCCCTTGGCCGCTGCCATGGTTATGAGCTGTTCTTTTAGTGCATTACAAGCAGCAAGCACTGCCGGCCCCACGCTATTCACAGTCGAAGAACCTCCCTGCAATCCTGCATTCGGAAATTCGGAACTTCCTAGGTGAAATGTTATTTTTTCGGTTGGAATGCCCGTAGCATTTGATGCGATCTGCACCATTGCCGTTCCGGTACCCGGGCCGATATCGGTAATTGCGCAATGCATAGTAAGGTTGCCTTCCCTGTTCAGCTCTGCATGTACAGTGGCCGAACTGCGGTTTGCGCCAAATGTGCCCGTGCCCATTCCATAGCCTACAAGCCATTCTCCCTCACGCACTTCGCCTGGTTTCAGTTTCCGGTTTTCCCAGCCAATGCGCTTTTTACCTTCTTCATAACATTCCCGCATATATTTGGTAGACCACGGCATTTTCTTGTCCGGATCGGACTCCGTATAGTTCGCAAGCCTAAAATCGATCGGGTCCATTCCGATGGAGTGCGCCATTTCGTCCATGGCAGATTCCAACCCAAAAGCACCCGTCGCTTCACCCGGCCCACGCATCCAGATGGGTGTAGCAAGGTTGAGTGGTAAGATCCGGTAGCGCGTGCTTATGCTGGGCGAAGCATACATCATTCGCGTCTGCAGCAAGGTGGATTCGGTGAATTCTTCGTAGCTCGACGTCTGCCCAATGGATTCGTGGTTGATAGCAACCAGTTTCCCGTCTTTGGTCGCGCCCATTTGTATTTTCTGCCAGGTGCGCGGGCGGTAACCTACCATTGTGAACATTTGCTCACGTGTCAAAACCAGCTTTACAGGCCTCTTCACCTGTTTGGCTGCAATAATAGCAGCCGTTTCGTGCGGCCAGTTATGCAATCCATTCCCGAATGCGCCGCCTACGAATGTGGTAATGCATTTCACATTTTCTTCGGGCAAATCCCACTCTTTGGCAAAATTTTTCTGCGTCATTTTTGTGCCCTGCACTTTGTCGTAAACCGTCAGCTTATTGTCGGCTTCCCAATGTGCAATGATTGCCTGCAACTCCATCGGATTATGCATTTCCGTAGGCAACACATATTCCGCCTCTATTTTTACAGCGGCATTTTGGAATGCGTCTTTCTGTCCCCGGTCATAATCCGCAGTCGGTGATTTTGGGTTTTTCTTGGCAGATTCAGGCAGCTTTGCATTTTTAGCATTTGCTTCCAGGTCGGTCTGATGTTGCTCCTTATTATACTGGACCTTGACTAGCGACGCCGCATGCTGCGCCTTTTCCAGGCTCACTGCAACCACCGCTACAATGGGCTGATCATTGGAATAAATCTTATTGTCAAAAAACACGCGCAGTGGCTGGCCATTGGTCGACGGCTCCGAAGGATGCTCGCCTTTGGGCTGGTAACCCGGCACTTTGATCGCATTCAAATGCGAAATCACCGCCAGCACACCCGGGGCGCGCTCGGCGGCTTTGGAATCAATGCTTTTAATGGTGCCTTTGGCGATCCGGCTGCCAACCAGCACGGCGTACGCCATATCAGGCAATGGATATTCGGCTGAGTATTTGGCTGCGCCGGTCACTTTCAGGCGCCCATCCACCCGGTCGAGTGGCTTATATTCTTTTTTATCGAAAAATGCTTCGTTCATGATCTTGGAATTCAGGGTTAGGATTACACCAGGTTAGCGGCATTTTTCAATGCTTCTACAATCACATTCGGGCCGAGTTTCAGCTTGAATGCATTGTATTTAAAAGCCTTAGCACCTTGCATGGCAATTTCGGCCGCCTGCCTGAAAGTCTCTTCGGTGGCTGGTTTGCCGATCAACGCTTTTTCCGCTTCTTTCAAACGCCACGGCTTATGCGCCACACCGCCCATTGCTAACCTTGCTTCCTTAATCACCTTTCCATCCAAATTCAGAGCTGCCGCCACCGACACCAATGCAAAAGCATAAGAAGCACGGTCGCGGACCTTCATATAATGGCTGTTTTTACCAAAAGCATTATCCGGAATTTCAACTGACACAATCATTTCATTGTTCTGAAGTGTGTTATCTTTTTCGGGCTGGTTGCCCGGAAGCCGGTGGAATTCTTCAAACGGGATCCGCCTTTCTCCTTTCGGGCCTGCTACCAGCACGGTCGCATCCAATGCTACCAGCGCTACGCACATGTCGCTCGGATGCACGGCAATGCATTGTTCACTCGTCCCGAAAACGGCGTGCATACGGTTTAATCCTTCTAATGCGCCGCAGCCTGAACCCGGTTCGCGTTTATTGCAGGGCAGTGCTGTGTCATAAAAATAGTGGCAGCGCGTTCGCTGCATCATATTTCCGCCAACCGTGGCCATATTCCTGATCTGCGGCGATGCGCCCGCATTCAATGCCTGTGAAAGCAGCGGATGTTTTTCAATGATCAGTTTGTGTTCGGCCACGCGGCTGTTTAGTGCCAGGGCGCCGATGCTGATCTTGCCATTCTGCTGTTGTATATCTTTGAGGGGGATCTGGTTAATGTCCACCAGCTTGGTTGGTGCGGTAATGTTCCGCTTCATCAGATCCACCAGGTTCGTACCTCCGGCAATGAACTTCGCATTGCTGCTGTTGGCCAATGCATTCACAGCTGCTTTCGTGGTTGCCGCGCGTTCGTATTGAAATTGTATCATGATTTCTGCCCCCCGTTTTTAACTTCCTGAATCGCCTTCACAATGTTGGGATATGCTCCGCAACGGCAGATATTCCCGCTCATGAATTCCCTGATGTCTTCTTCGTTATTCGCGTGCCCTTCGTTAATACAGGCCACTGCCGACATGATCTGTCCCGGCGTGCAGTAACCGCACTGGAAACCGTCGTGCTTGATAAAAGCTTGCTGCATCGGATGCAGCTGTTCGCCCTTTGCCAATCCTTCAATGGTTGTCACTTCCTGGCCTTCATGCATAATGGCCAGGCTCAGACACGATAGCACGCGCTCCCCGTTCACATGGACCGTACAAGCGCCACATTGGCCATAGTCACAACCTTTTTTGGTTCCGGTCAAATTCAGCTGCTCACGGAGCACGTCCAGCAGTGTGGAGCGTGGTTCCAGGTTAAGCTGTTGTTTTACACCATTCACCTTGAAACTCACAGGCGTAGTTTCCAACGCCAGGCTGATCTTTTCTCCTAAATCATGCTTTGCTGCTTTCGCAACTGTTGCGGGTGCAACAGCAATGGCGGTGAGGATGGAAGTTGTTTTAAGAAAGTCGCGCCGGGAATCGCTGCTATGCAGCTTTTCCGGCTTTTCTGATGCGTTGTCTTGGTTCATGGTGAATGTTGATTGGTGCAATACTTACTTCTTGATGGAAGCCAGGTCAATAACGAAACGATATTTCACGTCGCCTTTGATCATGCGTTCATAAGCTTCATTAATTTCCTGAATGTCGATCATTTCAATGTCTGCCACAATGTTATGCTCGCCGCAGAAATCCAGCATTTCCTGTGTTTCTGCAATACCACCGATCATGGATCCGGCAAAGCTTTTACGTCCCTGGATCAGGCTGAAAGCTGCAACCGGCAGCGGATTTTCAGGCGCTCCTACCAATGCAAGCGAACCATCCACGCGAAGCAAACTAATGAATGCGTTAATATCGTGCTCCGCCGAAACAGCATCGAGAATGAAGTTCAGCTTGCCTGTGTAAGCGGCCATTTGCTCTTTGTCTTTTGATAAAACCACTTCATCGGCTCCCAGTCGCTTCGCCTCCGCGAATTTCGATTCGGAAGTCGTGAATGCAACCACATGCGCGCCCATTGCTTTGGCAATCTTGATCCCCATATGGCCTAAACCGCCGATCCCTACGATCCCAACCTTCTGACCAGGCCCCACATTCCAATGTCTTAATGGAGAATATGTTGTAATCCCGGCACATAATAATGGCGCTGTTGCCGCCAGATCAAGGTTTTCGGGAATGCGTAAAACGTAATTTTCATCCACCACAACACTTTCAGAATAGCCGCCAAAGGTGGGTGTCTCCAGAAATTTATCCGGCGAATTGTAGGTGCCCGTCATGCCTGGTTCGCAATATTGTTCCAGACCTTCCTGACAATACTGGCACTCGCGACAAGAATCCACAATGCAGCCTACACCCACCGTATCGCCTACTTTGAATTTGCTCACATGATCACCTACACTAATGATTTTACCAACAATCTCATGGCCCGGAACGCAAGGATAAATTGTGCCGCGCCATTCGTTTCTGGCCGTATGAATGTCGGAATGGCAAACTCCGCAATATTGAATTTCGATTTGAACGTCGTGCGGAGTTGGAACTCTGCGGCTGATGTCCATTGCATTTAAAGGTGCCTGTGCTGCTGTGGTGCCGTATGCTTTGATATTTGTTGTGTCTGTCATGATATTTGATACTTGTAGTTAAATCTGTTTTACAACTTTTGCAGGAATGCCTGCGACAACCGTGTTCGCAGGAACGTCGCGGCTTACCACCGCGCCTGCTGCCACTACTGCATTTTCCCCTACCGTTACACCCGGCAGAATCGTTGCTCCTGCCCCTATCCAAGCATTTCGTTTGATAATGACTGGTTTGGGGATCAATGTCGTGCGGTCATCGGGATCAAGCGGATGATTTTCGGAAGTAAGGTTCACCCGCGGGCCGATCTGCACATTATCTTCAATGGTTATCCCACCAATGTCCAGGAACGAGCAGGCGTGATTGATAAAAACGTTTTTACCCAGCTTAACAGACTTTCCGAAATTGGTGTAGAAAGGAGGAAAAATCGTCGTTGATTCGTCGATTTCCGTGCCTATAATTTCACTCAATTGCGTTCGGACCTGATCCAATTCTGTTGCGGTCGCATTCATTTGCACACATAACCGGATTGTCCGGGCAACTACTTCCGCGAATTTCCCATATTCAGGATCATCTTTCTGAAGCAGTTCACCGGCCTGTAACCGCGTGAAAATGTCTTTTTCTGTACTCATTGACTGTTATTTCAATTTTTTAAAGATTTCCGGCATCGTCTGCGAATCAATTGCATTCATATCTATCAATTTCAATGCCTTCACCATTTTCAATGTTGTTGTTTTGTAATGCTGGAAATGTGGGGTTTTCAAATGCGATTGGTACGCTGCGCTGTCGGCATAGATCTCCACGATCCGGATCTGGTTGGGCTGCTCTTTGATATACATTGGAAAAATAGCCACCACACCCGGCTCCTTTTTGACAGACGCTGCGGCTTCTTCCTTCAAAATCGCATTATACTCCGCCAGAAATTCCGGCACGATCTCGATTTCAGAAATTCGCACCATCGGCTGGTTTTGAGCAACCTGTGCACTTACTACGGTTGCGCTCAGCATGAGAACGAGAAGCGGGATAAATTTATAAAGGCCCATGATAATGATTTTGGTGTTTGAAGTTGTTATTACAAAGCTCGCGAATACTGCCTGCGCTATTTTATACAGGTTACTGGAATATTTACCACTTTTACTGATTACGTCTGTAAGATAGAATCGGTTTTGCGGCAGGTGCTATATTTGATCTGGAAAATTCTCAGATTATGGAGCAGGTAGAAAGAATAGATACGGTAAAGCAATATAACAACTGGATCGGTGTGGAGACGCTGCATCCGCTGGTGAGTGTGATCAATTTCAGTGAGATACCGACCGTGCAGCACTTCCGGCGCTATATGGGCATTTACGCCGTGTTTTTCAAGAATATCAAATGTGGCGACATGATCTATGGTTGCCAGCCTTATGATTATGAGGACGGAACGTTGGTTTTCATATCGCCCGGACAAGTTTACGGGATCGATAGCAAAGGAGTTGCAACCAAACCGTCCGGTTATGCACTGGTTTTCCACCCCGACCTTATCGCCGGAACGCATTTGGGAAGGGTTATTAAGGATTATTCCTTCTTTTCCTATGAGGTGAATGAAGCATTGCATTTATCAAAAAAAGAGAAGGAAACGATTGTGGATTGTTTGGAAAAGATCAATGTTGAAATAGACCAGAATATTGACAAGCATAGCAAAACCCTCATTGTTTCTAACATTGAGCTGTTCCTCAATTACTGCATGCGCTTTTATGATCGTCAGTTTATCACAAGAAGCAATGTTAATAAGGATATCCTGGTGCGGTTTGAGCAATTATTGAATGATTATTTCAAATCAGGAAAATCGCAGACGTCCGGCTTGCCAAGCGTGGCTTACTGCGCCGAGGAGCTGAATTTGTCTCCTAACTATTTTGGTGATTTAATTAAAAAAGAGACCGGCCATACTGCGTTGGAATTTATTCAGTCCAGGTTAATTGATGAGGCCAAAGTTAAGATGTTTGAAGGCAGTCAATCACTGAGTGAAATTGCTTACCAGCTCGGGTTTAAATATCAGCAGCATTTTACAAGGCTTTTCAAGCAAAAGACCGGTGTTACGCCAAATGAATACCGGAATCTGAACTAAAATTATCGCCATTCACTCGGCCATTCTTCTGGCTGGCCCGCAGCACTGCGGAAACCTACATTGAATATATTCAGAGTGTTGTATTGAAATGATACTTCGTTTTGAGCTTTATGTACAACCTTCGAAAATCTGGGATTTGATAGGACAAATCACCATCCCATCACGAATTGATGATACGGCTAAAATTTGCACCTTTCTGGCTGTTATGTCCGAATAAGGTCAAAATATAGTCAGTAGTCGTCAAAAACCGTATTTTGTTTAGCATTATTTAAGCTTAAAATTGTATTGTAATTTGATGCACTGCATAATGCGGCGCATGTCTTTACGTATATTACGTATCGTTAGAACGCCAGAAAGAAAACCTTCATTGGTTTGGGCTATGCTATGTCCATTACGGTCATTAAAACAGAGAAAGGATTGGTGCGCCTCGAAAAAAATAGGATTTAAATTATTTAAAATATCATAAAACAACAACAAATACATCTATATCAGTAACAATTAACTAAACCGGTAACATTATGATTACAAATAGACTTACTCCTCTCGCGGGGTTTGGCAGACCGCTTTGTGCCATGCTGATCGCGGGATCCATCTTTACCGGCCAGGTGAGGGCGGCTATACACCCGCCAACCACGGCTGGTATGGAGCTTCCGGTAAAGGCAGAAAAAGTACTGAAGGGAAAAGTGCTGGACAACAACAATGCAGCATTGCCCGGCGTAAGTGTCGTGGTTAAAGGAACTTCTACCGGAACTATTACGGATCCCGACGGAAATTTTGAATTGAGAGCAGAAGATCAGGCTGCCACGCTTGTCTTTTCGTTTATTGGTTATGTTACCCAGGAAGTCGCCATTGGCAGTCGGTCGAATTTCGATGTTGTGCTGGCTGTTGACAGCAAGGAACTTACGGAAGTGGTTGTGGTTGGATACGGAAGTCAGCGTAAAGCAGACATTACCAGCTCAGTAGTGCGTGTTACGCAAGAGAATTTTGTAAAAACCCCTGCCGTGGATGCGGGACAGCTTTTGCAGGGAAAAGTAGCCGGTCTTACCATTTCAGCCCCAAGCGGTGACCCCACCCAGGGCTCTCAGATCCTGCTTCGGGGAAATACAACATTGCTGGGTGCTAACTCAAATCCCCTTGTGCTTATTGATGGTGTTCCCGGCGACCTTAAAACCGTAGCGCCTGAGGATATTGAGTCAATAGACGTTCTTAAGGACGGTTCTGCGGCTGCGATCTATGGAACGCGGGGCACCAATGGCGTAATCATTGTCACTACAAAAAGAGCCAGCGGCAATTATAACAGCACGGTTGAGTACAACACCTCTTTCAGCACACAAACAGTTGCCCGGAAGCTTGACCTCCTCACAGCAGCGGATTATCGCGCGCACATTGAGCAGGGCATCCGCGAGCCTTCGTGGGACCTGGGCGCGGATACAGATTGGATGAAAGAAATTTCTAAAAAAGCATTGAGCCAGGTCCATAATCTTACGTTCAGAGGCGGAAGCCACCGTACCAACTATCTTGTGAACCTTAACTACCGATATCTGGACGGTATTTTTATCAAATCTGAAAACAAAACCTTTAATGGACGCGCCGATGTAAACCATACCATGTTGAATGATAAACTCAACATTAATCTTGGTTTCATCAACTCATACAACAGCTATCCGACCACCGGCGATGGGGTAAGTTTCAACGGATATACCTATCGCCAGGCAATCATCCAGAATCCTACCGCACCATTACGAAACCCGGATGGAACCTGGTTTCAGCAAACGGGGATCTTTAATTATGATAACCCTGTGGCACGGTTGCAGGAAAGTGATGGGAAAAACAACTCCCAGAATACCAGGATAACATCCAATATCAGCTACAGTCCCATTGAAGACCTTAAACTGTCGGCCCTGTTTTCCTACAATCAATACAATCAGAACCGTGGGTATTCAGAAACGAAGAGCCATGTATCTGCACTGCGCGACGGGCGTAATGGTTATGCCTCGATTGGGTCGGTGCGGTCGGTGGATAAGCTTATGGAGCTTACCGCCCAATATTCCAAAAACCTGAACCGTCACAAGTTCTCCCTGCTGGGCGGTTACAGCTATCAGGACAACTCGTTCTCGGATTCTTTCATGCAGAACTGGGATTTCCCGACTGATAAGTTTTCCTATAATAATATCGGCATCGGAGACGCATTGAAAACCGGACTTGCGCCGATTGGCAGCTCCAAAAGGGAAACGAACCTTATCGGCTTTTTTGCAAGGGCCACTTACAACTTCGACGACCGCTACCTGTTGCTGGCAAGTATCAGACACGAAGGTGCGAGCCAGCTATATGGCGCGAAAAACCCTTGGGGAACATTCCCGGCCGTTTCACTGGGATGGCGTATCAGCAACGAAGCATTCATGAAAGGCCAGACGATCTTCGACGACCTGAAACTCAGGGCCGGTTATGGTGTTACGGGAACGCAGCCTAATAACCTGTTCCTCGGCGTGGCGATCCTGAATTATCAGAAGTTCTTTTACAGCAATGGCAAGTGGGTGCAGACATTGGTTCCTGCCCAAAACCCGAATCCCGACCTGAGATGGGAGGAAAAGCATGAATCGAATATAGGTCTTGACTTTGCGATCCTCAAAAACAGGATCAATGGTAGCATTGATTTTTATAACAGGAAGATCAAAGGGCTTTTGTATGATTTCCAGGTGCCCAGCCCGCCCAACTTGTACACATCTACCCGCGCTAATGTGGGCGTGATGGAGAACCGGGGACTGGAACTGCTGGTGAACTTCGTGCCGGTGCAGACCAACAATTTTACCTGGAATTCAAGTGTAAACTATTCGACCAATACCAACAAGCTGGTGAGTCTTTCAAACGACATTTATAAGACGACCAACGACTTTTTTACCACGGGTGCAACCGGCGACCCTGTTCAGACTTTTACGCACATTGTGCGGATTGGCGACCAGGTGGGTGATTTTTATGGCTTCAAGGTGGTGGACATATCCGAAGACGGTAAGTGGATTTACGAAGGCCGCGACGGTCAGCCGCAAAATTACGATGAGTTCCAGCATGCCTTTGAGGACAAACGCGTGCTTGGAAATGGTTTGCCTAAGTTTTATCTCAACTTCAACAATAACCTGCGTTACAAAAATCTGGACCTGGGCGTAACCATGCGTGGGGCATTCAAATACCAGATCCTGAATTACCAGCGGATGTTCTTTGAAAGCACTGGCCTTCAACAGTATAACAACCTGAAATCATCCTATGACAAGGTTTTTGACAAAGCTGTACTCAGCCCAACCATGCCACAGGAATTCAACAGTTACTACATTGAAGATGGTGATTTCTGGAAAATCGACAACATCACGATTGGCTACAACATCCCGAAGCTGAAAACAAAACACATTAAGGCCATCCGGGTTTACGGCTCTACGCTTAACACATTCACTTTTACCAAATACAAAGGCGTAGACCCCGAGGTGGACAGGCTGGGACTATCTCCTGGAAATGACAGCCGTGATAAATATCCAATGACCAGGACATTCACACTGGGGCTAAACTTGTCATTGTAAAAACTCTAAACTTGATTATGAAAAATATACACTTTGGTTTAAAAAGTAAAATTGCTGTTGTAGCGCTGTTGCTGGGCAGCTCGTGTACTGATCTGAAAGACGAAAGCTTCGACCGTATTATAGCCAACCAGTTCACACCAGCTTCCGGTGACGTGGCCTCACTGGTAGGCGCTGCCTATACCAATTGGCGCGATGTGATGCAGCAATGGAACGGGCTTTTCCGCACCCAGGAGATATCGGGGGACCAGCTTGTTATCCCTTCCCGCCCGAATGGCTGGGTGGATGGCGGCGTTTACCGCAGGATCCACGATCACAAATGGACCGCCGACGACGAGATCGCGATCAATAACTGGAACAGGTCTTATGCTGGGATTGCCAATTGTAACCGGCTTATTTTCCAGATCGAATCGGGAAGTATTCCGTTTACAGAAGGGAAAGAGGCGGTAATTGCCGAGCTCAAAGTCCTTCGTGCATCCTATTACTATGTGCTTTGCGACCTGTTCGGGAATGTGCCGATTATCACGCAATTTGATGTGCCCGCAGGTTTTATTCCAAAGCAAAGCACACGGAAAGAGGTTTTCGATTTTATTGTCAAGGATATTCAGGACAATCTGCCGCTGCTATCAGAAAAGAACGATCCGACAACCTACGGACGTTTTAATAAATGGGGCGCACATACGCTTCTTGCCAAAATGTATCTCAATGCAGAAGTTTACACAGGCACACCAGCCTGGGAAAAGTGTATCGAGCAATGCAACCTGGTGATCAACTCCAAGGCCGGATATGCATTGGAAGCGACCCAGAAAGAGGTGTTTAAAACAAATAATGAATCTTCTAAGGAAATCATTTTTGCCATACCTTTTGATATAAAATACGTAACCGACTGGAACGGATTTTCTATTCACATGGAAACATTGCAGCCAGCCAATCAGGCCACTTACAACCTGCTGAACACGCCCTGGGGTGGAATTTGCGCCATTCCGCAGTTTATTGATTCGTTCGACAAGGACGACGAGCGCCTGGTAAGCAACTGGATTCAAGGTCCGCAATATTCGGCAGGCGGAACACCGCTAACGAGTACGCTGGGGGCATACGCGGGCAAACCGTTGAGCTACATTAATCAGCTGCCCGGCGTGGATCAGTCGGAAGAGGTCCATGGTTTCAGGCTTGGGAAATTTGAAATTGAAAAAGGAACCACGGTAAACCTGAGCAACGACTGGCCCTTGCTGCGCTATGCAGATGTATTACTGATGAAAGCAGAATCGTTGCTGAGAAGCGGAAAAGCCGCAGAAGCAGCAACCATAGTGACGACTGTAAGAGCACGTAATTTCAAAGCAAACCCTGCGAAAGCCGTTGTTACTGCTGCGGATCTTCAAAAAGGAAGCACTTATGCTTACGGGTTGAAAAACCACAATACAACTACAAACGAGGGCGGAGCGGATATCAAATTTGGCCGTTTCCTCGATGAATTGGGATGGGAATTTGCACAGGAAGGGCGACGTCGGCAAGATCTGATCCGTTTTGGTGTGTTTACAACCAAATCCTGGTTATCCCACGTGCCTAACGGCGCCTACCGATCGCTGCTTCCAATCCCGAGGCCGGAGCTTAACAAAAATGCAAACTTGAAGCAGAACAACGGATACTGATCCTACCTGCTCATTGTCAGCACATTCCCCGACCGGTCGCCTTTTCTGGCGACCGGTCGTTTGCTTTTAGCAAAGCGCCTTTGCAAGGAAAATCACAGCAAAAAATGTTTCAATCTTCTTTATATGTAACCTTTATTTAATTATATTAAGGATCAAATCATATCATTGTAACAATGGGCACGCTGCTGGTATTTCTGATCGTCTTCATTCCGATGGGTTGGGTATTCTGGCGACTGCTGCGATTCACGCGCAATACAATCGGCACGAACTCTCCGCTTAAAGTGCAACGGATTTACCAGACTACATTCCGCTCGTTCTTTGTCAGATTGGAATCCGTGTTTGTATTGATTTGCCTTTTTATGGGCTTCGTAATTCTAAAAGCTTCGCTCTTCGCAACCTTTTCAGGGCCGGACCCCATGATTGGACGGACGATTCTCATCATCTTTGGCTTTGCCCTTCTTTGTATGGGGATGTTCACTTTTGTGATTGACTTAAATCACTGGCCTTATGCCCGCGGCGTCGTGATTACGACATTACCGGATGAACATGAACTTGATATACAACTCCCCGACACGACCTTACGCATCAAGGAGGGTGACATTCGCAAAATCACGATGTATCATAACGAAGGCAAATTGCAACACGGATTTGCACAATTCCAGCTTAACAACGGCAACAGCTTTCTGCTCCCCTTTAAAACAGAAGGCATATGGGTCATCAATGAATATTTCAAAGGCATACCAATGGAAAACCACATACAGCATGTCCCGCTGATCCGCACAACTTTCAAAAGCGAGGCAACCTATGAATGAGGTTCTGATCGTTGAAAACCGGCGATACGGATGGATAGTCCCTTTCGTCACGTTTCTTCTGGGTATTTGCCTCCTCGTGATAACCTACATGATGTACACCAGTGCAAAATGGGAAGATGAAATGTCGGCCCATTTACCAGTTGTCTGCATGAAAATCACTTACGGGTCAGAGGGCCTAGGAACCGTTAAATATCCCGATCGCATTTACGCTGAATATCTGGGCAAAACCTACAATTTCTCGATGGGAAGAAAGTACTACCGAAGCTTATCAGGCGTAGATACCATCGCAGTCCACTTCGACCCGGCAAGCGGCAAAGCATTCCTGCCAACAACATCCGAACGAGTCAAACATTACACCGGCCTCTACATCCTTTTCGCGGCTGGCGGTTTGTTGTTAATAGGTGCAGGTGTGTGGGAGTTTGTTAAGATTTTCAAGAAGCGGGTTTGATGGGGGGGGTTGAGAAAGATGTTCCGGTACTTGAAACGGCAGAGAATACTAGTTTAGAAATTCTTTCGGGACAGGATTTCTCTTCAGAAACGCCTTCATTTCCTCCGCTTTACGATCGAAAGTTGACTTTCCAGAATTGTTAAAATCATCATAATGGGATGGCGACGTAGGTTGCACAGATGGTATAGCCGAAGAATTTTTCATAAGAAGTAACCCAATGGACGTTTTGGGATATACTGAGCCTTTTGTACCAGTTATTGCCAAATGCCTCAAACCTTTCAGGCTCTTCTCTTTGGCTGTTTTTGAATGTTGGTTAGCCATATTTGTTTTTTTATATTCGACTAGTGTTCGGACCTTTTCAAATTTAACAAAAAAGCATCGTAGTTGGTGCCTAGCTCAAAAGGAACCCACGATCCGTCCCAATCTAGCCAACTACCCATTATTTTTCCATCCACTTTATCCGCTTTAAACCCATAAATATTACAATACGCGATTAACTCATGATAATATGCATTGATACCCATCTGATATTTGCGGGTCCTCAAAGCCAACTCTCCGGGCAAAACCGATCCTGTAGCTGCAATATTAGCGCGCGGATTGCTCCTCAAAAATTCCAGGGCCTTTTGCCCAACCGTTGCCAGTATACGATCTGTGTCACCATTTCTGATTGTAACTTTATCATCAATGTCACCTTTCAGGGTGTTCCAAACTCCAAAACCGACATTATAGAATCTTGTTTCAGCGTCCATCAGTGTAATCCGAATCCGCAATTCAACTGCGCCTAACTCTCCAACACTAAAAAAGTAAAACTCCTGACCTCCAATTTGATGTGTTGGATATGGGATAATGTCCATATAAATGTGTGTTACCAATAAGGCACAAATCTATGTAAAAATCTGTGCAGTTGGCTTTCGCTTGCTTGGGTCAGCGTGTCTATAATTTTATCGGACGTAGGATTTGGCGATACTTGATTTTTCTATACATAGGAACGCTTCACAAGTTATTTCTGTATGCGTTTCGGCTCGAAGATGATCCGGGCCATAAAGCTCATGCCGTCGTTCCGGAAGTTGGTGGGAATGCCCGTTACGAGCCCTAATGCCAGATTCGATGCCAGAACCAATTTCATCTGTGGCCGAATTACTGTGTGGCGGCTCGTGGCCGAAGCCTCATCATTTATCTCAACCCCAACAAAGTTTCCGCTCGGAAGCACGTAATGCATACTGGCATTTACCTGATAAAACAGCTCGCTTTTTGACTCCTCCGGCGTAAATTCCCATTCGGGACCTGTGTAAATCATGGTGTTGATCCGGCTTCCCCACTTTTTGGCAACAATAAAAAACGGGCTGACAGAATTGCCTTTCAGCATGCCCCGGCCATGATTCATGGAATAAAAAGAATGGGTGCGAAATTCATGCATATAACCCGCAGCCATTGACATCTGCTGCTTTTCGGAAACCAGGAAAGTATATTGAGCGGCCAGTTTCAACCCTTCAACGCGGTTTCTAGGAAGCGCCGCCCCTTCCTGTGCCTGGGCCGACCTGTAAAACGAAAACGGCAGCTCTACTTCCAGACCAAGCCTGTTCACGGGTGAAAATTCGTATTCAACAAAAGAATGGTTGACGGTATAATCCTTGTGTCCTTCAACGCCATATCCGACGTTCCATTCTTTCTCTCCTTTTCTGGCGCCCAGATCACGGATAAGATCCATGTAAAGCGGCTCGGCGTGGCGGATTTTTAACGGTTTTGGTTTTTGAACTGTATCAACCTGCGCCGTGGCAGACAGCATTGTAACAGCAAACAGGATCGTTGTGATGATGAAGTTTTTCATGTTTTCATTGTTTTTGATACAATGATACGGGCCAATGTTGGAGGAAATTGGGAATCAGGAGGTTTTTGCTATATCCGTAAAAAAGCCAGGCAATCCTTTGCAGATTGCCTGGCTTTTCGTTTCGAGAACAGCGAATCAGATTCTACTTTTTCAATTCCCCGATCCGCTGGAAAAAGAACATTAGTTCTTTAAATGAAGTAAAAACGTCCGTCGCGCGAAGGCTGTGCCCAAGCTCCGGCTGCGCATGCATGTAGCCAGAATAAATGTCCCAAAGGTCATTCATCCAGCTGGCAGCGCTGCTTTGACTGAGCAACTCCGCCACTTCCCGGCCGTACGCCAGGTGCATCGAATCCAGGGACTCGTTGGTGTTTTGTTGTGTTTGCATAATGTATATGTTTTAGGTTTTAATAAAAAAATGCCCTGTCTAAGGTGTCCTAACGTCATATACAACGTTCGGGGGGCTTTCGCCACACCCACACCATAACAGGGCAATGCTCGCAAGATTCTTCATAAGAGTATATGTTTATAGGAGGTTGAAGATTCGGAAGAAATTTGGAGAAATGCAAGAACCCATCCAATTACATATGGAAGTCGCACCTAACGAGCCTTAAAATTTACCGATCGATAAATGATAGCTAAAAACATTGCCGAAGAATAAATAGATATGGTTTTTTAACCAAAAGATGAAACTTAGGGCCTCGAAGAATTTCGCATTAATTATTAAGCATTAATACTTTTATCGCCCTCCCTTATGCACAAAAAAGACATAAAACTTAATCTACTGAGCCATTCCGAAGCGAAGGTTCGATTACTCAGTGAATACTTAAAGCGTTACATTAACATTATTAGTAATGATGGGTTTACTGAAAAAATCAACATATATGATCTATTCTGCGGACAAGGCCTTTATGAAGATAACAAAGAAGGGAGTCCGATTGTAATACTTCGCCAAGTTCAAGATACTTACAAGTTACTCGTTGAACGTAAAACGGATAAAATCCCAAGTATAGATTGCCAGTTTAACGACAAAGACAAGGACAAGATTGATATCCTAAGAAATGCCATAATCGCACTATCACTGCATAATCCAAGCTCTGGAAATCTTATTTTAACATCACAAGATTATAAAGAGGAAGTTACAAGACTTGCTAGAACATTTAAAAGGACCCGAAATGAAAAGCACTTTGTTTTTATTGATCCTTATGGATACAAGGATATAAGATCAGAACATTTGAAATCTTTAATGGACTGTGGCAAGAAATGCGAGATTCTTTTATGGCTCCCAGTTCAACACATGTACAGATTTTCAGAAAATGGAACTCCCGAAGCACTCTTGGATTTCATTGAAGAGCTTACGCAATACAAGGAATGGGTGCCGAACGACAATGTATGGAAGTTTGTCAATCAGCTAAGGGAAGGATTTCAAAAATCCCTGGGCGAAAAGTATTTCGTTGATCATTTTTCAATCAAAAAGGATGAGAAGACCGTTTTCTGCCTTTATTTTTTTACAAGCCATATCAGAGGATTTGAAGAAATGCTGGAAGCAAAGTGGGAGATTGATACTGAGAATGGACGAGGCTGGGAATTTTCAGGAAACGTTCCATCCTTGTTTTATGAGTATAGAACGAACGCATTAGAGCAAAAATTAAAGGCTTATCTTGCAACAAAGAGGTGCTTTAATAATGATATCTATGAATTCACTTTAAGGCAGGGATATCTACCAAAGCATACAAACGAAATTTTCGAAAGCTGGCAGACGAATGGTCTACTTGACGTTTATTTATCTGAGGGAGTGAAGGCAAGGAAGGGAGCTTTTTATGTCAAGTACTATAAGGCTGGTGACGCTAACAACAATAAAGTATACTTCAAACTGAAATAAGATGGCGCAATCAAGCATTGAGTGGACGGAGATGACCTGGAATCCTACAACTGGGTGCACGAAGATCTCTACTGGTTGTAAATTTTGCTATGCAGAAATCATGTCCAAGAGATTGCAGGCAATGGGGATTGAAAAGTATAAGGATAATTTTGAAGTCCGAACACATCAAGATTCTTTGTTGATTCCATACACCTGGAAACATTCGAAAGTTGTATTTGTAAATTCAATGAGTGACCTCTTTCACAAAGACATTCCATTTGACTTCATCAAGAAAGTATTTGAAGTAATGAATGATAATCCGCAGCACGTTTTCCAGGTTTTGACCAAAAGAGCCGAGCGATTATTTGAAGTTCATAAGGAGCTTAGATGGAGTCACAACATTTGGATGGGCGTCTCTGTTGAAAATGAAAGTGTTATGAGTAGAATTGATTTCTTGCGTGAGACAAAAGCAAAAGTTAAATTTCTCTCCTGTGAACCGTTGTTAGGTTCACTACCCAACTTAAATCTTGCCGGAATTGACTGGGTTATTGTGGGGGGCGAAAGTGGGCATAGGCCCAGGCCCATGAATACAGACTGGGTTTTGGAAATTCAAGAACAGTGCAAGGATAGTGAAGTTGCATTTTTCTTCAAGCAGTGGGGCGGCAAAAACAAAAAGGAAAATGGAAGGCTTTTAAACGGCAAAACGTACGATGAAATGCCCGAAGTATTGCTGCAAGAAAGCGCTTAAAGAATACCCCGGATGGTGATAGAAAGATTTCCAAAAAATTGACCCGCCAGTATGCATTCACAAAAAGATCATTTCTTCATAGCCAAATTCTTCTTAATCCTGCTCAGCGTTTCCGGGGCGATGCCCAGGTAGGAGGCGATCAGGTTTTGGGGGACGCGTTCGATCATTTTGGGGTTTGATTCTGCCAGTTTAACGTATTTTTCTTCGGCCGAATGCGTGATGGAGCTCATCAACCGCCGCTCCTTGGTGACGATGCTGTTTTGGTATAGGATGCGGAAATAGCGGTCCATAACCGGGACGGCTAGCGTTAACGCTTCATAATTTTCCCGGGAGATCAGCAGCAACTCCGAATCTTCAATGGCATCAATGTTGAATACGGCCTGCTCGCCCGACAAAAAGCTGTTGAAATCGGATAACCACCACCCTTCCCAGCCAAAAACGCTCATGTGTTCGTCGCCCTTGTCATCCACATTGTAAGTCCTTAGCAGTCCTTTGGCTATAAAAGTCAGATGCTTGCAAACATCACCTTCCTGCAATAAATACTGACGTTTTCTCAGTTTTTTGGGAATGAAAAAGGTCTCGATTGCCTCCTTATCAAGGTCCGAAAGCGAAACCTTTTCCTGAATGTGCTGAAAAAGTACTTTAATCATAGCTAATCACATTTACACCGGCAAAGATAGGAATGCTTGATTTAGATCAACTGCATTACTTGACGCAGGTCAATGGGCATCGCCTTGGCGTACGGTAATTTTGTAACATTAAATCAAGTGTTGAAAATCCCCGAGCATATGACAAATATTGCACTAGTAGTGGGCGCAACCGGCATCACCGGAAGCAACCTCGCAGAAAAACTGATTGAAAAAGGCTGGATCACTTATGGCCTTTCCCGTCATCCGAACACAGAAATTGCAGGCTTAAAACCTATCGCCGCTAACTTGCTTAATCCGGCTGATCTGGCAGCGAAACTGGCGGATGTGGCGCCTACCCACGTTTTCTTTACAAGCTGGATGCGCAATGATACGGAGGCCGAAAATATCCGCGTCAACAGTGCAATGGTCCGGAATTTACTGAACAGCCTTTCCGCAAAAAAATCTATTCAGCATGTTGCGCTGGTTACTGGGCTTAAACATTATCTGGGGCCGTTTGAGGCTTATGCACAGGCAGGCACATTGCCCGAAACGCCCGTTCGCGAAGAACACCCCAGGCTCGATCTGGAAAACTTTTACTATGCCCAGGAAGATGAAGTTTATGCTGGCGCTGAGCGTGATGGTTTTACCTGGAGCATTCACAGACCGCATTCTGTGGTGGGCAAAGCAGTTGGTAATCTCATGAATATGGGCACCACGCTGGCCATTTACGCAAGCATTTGTAAAGAGACCGGCAGGCCATTTCAATTTCCCGGCTCAGCCGAGCAATGGAACGGGTTATCCGATGTCACAGATGCAAAACTGCTGGCTGAACACATGATCTGGGCCGCCACCACCGAAGCGGCTCACAATGAAGCATTTAATGTTGCGAATGGCGACCTCTTCCGCTGGAAATGGCTTTGGAAACAAATAGCAGACTGGTTTGCCATTGAGTCAGCCGGATTTGGCGGGCAAATTCGCCCTTTGGAGCAAGAAATGGCAAACGACGCCCCGGCCTGGCAGCAGATTGCTTCCAAATACAATTTGAAAGAACCCGATATTAATCGTCTGGCCTCCGCCTGGCATACGGATCTCGATTTGGGCCGCCCTTTGGAGGTTATGACGGACATGTCCAAAAGCCGAAAACTGGGCTTTACGGGCTATCAGGATACGCGTGACTCGTTTTTTGATTTGTTCAAAAGGCTGAGAGCGGAGAACTTGATTCCTTGATAGCTGGAACTAACATTAGTATTGCAAAATGGCCGGACGGAAAAATTCCCACCCGGCCATTCTAATGCTCCTGACAACAATCAAGCGCCAGTTAATATTATCCCTGAATGAACGTCAGGATATCCTTATTAATGGTTTCGGCTTCCGTTGTCGGCATCCCATGTGGAAAACCTGGATATGTGATCAGTTTACCGTTTTTTAACAATTTAGCGGCTTTTAATGCAGTGATCTCATAAGGCACGATCTGGTCGTCTTCACCATGCAGCACCAATACGGGCACATCAACGCTTTGCAGATCTTCGGTAAAATCAGTCGCAGAAAATGCCTTAATGCACTCATAATGAGCTAGAATGCTTCCCATCATACCCTGGCGCCACCAGTTGTCTCGAATGCCCTGCTTTTCAACAGCACCTGCACGATTATATCCGTAAAATGCTTCCGAGAAATCCTTGAAATACTGCGGTCTCTGTGTAGCAGTCATCTCGCGGATTTCATCAAAAACTTCCATCGGCACACCATCCGGATTTGTTTCTGATTGCACCATAAGCGGGGTTACGGCACTTACCAGCACGGCTTTGGCAACCCTGCCAGCACCATGTTTGTTTACATAGCGTATCACTTCACCCCCACCCGTTGAGTGACCGACATGTATAGCGTCTCTAAGGTCCAGATGTGCAACAAGTTCGGCTACATCCGCAGCGTAAGTATTCATTTCATGGCCTTCAAAAGTTTGGGAAGAACGTCCGTGTCCGCGGCGATCGTGCGCAATGACGCGGAAGCCTTTTTGAAGAAAAAACATCATTTGATTATCCCAGTCATCGCTGGAAAGTGGCCATCCGTGGTGAAATACGATAGGTTGTCCGGTGCCCCAGTCCTTGTAAAATAGCGTGGCCCCGTCCCTTAGCTGCAATGTGCTCATGATTATATTTATTGAGAGTGAAAATTGATGCGACAATTACGTAACAATCGGATCACTTTTCAAGCAACGCGCGTGAATGTTGTGTTAATTTGGTTCATTAAACTACTTTCAGCTTCCTTCTCGTATTCATCTTCGTTTTGATCCACTCAGGATAATGCGTTGCATCCTCGGCTGCATATACGTGAAGTTGTTGGGACGGATCTGGTTTCAGCAGCGCCGCCTGGGATGTGCCGAGGATCCTGGCGGCCGTTTGCACACCCGAATAACTTGCCCCGGCAACCCCGTTGGCCAGAATGCTCGCGCCGCACAAATACAGATTTTCAATTTCACTTTGCGCTTTAAATGCAAATGCTCCTATCTGCCAGAAACTTTTTTCGGTGCCATACACACAGCCGTCCGTGGAACCAATGTAATGCTTGTTGGTAAGCGGCGTGCCCATTTCCTTCTGGACGATGCTTTGGCTGATCCCCGGCAGCACCTTTTCGAGGCTTTTAATCATTTTCATGCTCAGCCGTTCTTTAAAATCCAGGTATGCCTGGGAATGTATGCCGGTTTCACCATCAAACTGACTGAAAGCGTGAGTATTAATAAGCGTAATCACTTCCAGCGTATGGTGAATGCCGTCAAAACTCGTCGGATCTTTCAATGTGCTCGAACTGATAAAAAGGGCTGGAAAGGCGTTTTCCGAAGCAATATCCGCATCTGCATGCTGACCATACGATTCTTCCGCCGCTTCATCAGGCACCAGCCAGACATTTCCAGAGTCCAAACCCGCTTTGCGGAGATCCATATCAACCGTCAAGAACAGGATCAGCGAGGTGCAGGAATATTTAGTATTTTTTAATTGATTCAAAAGCTGCTTGCTGAGGTTTTGCTCACCTATCAGACTTTTATAAGTCGTTCCCGGATCCGCATTGGAAATAACCCTTTTTGCATAAATAAGCGCACCGTTTTCAAGTTCGACACCCACCGCACGCTTCACTTTTTCGCCCCGGATCAAAATGCGCTTCACCTTCTGCCCCGTCCTGCACTGGCCGCCGTGTTTTTTAATCACATTGGCCATCGCCTTCACGATCGCCGCACCGCCGCCCATCGGATAAAAGCCACCTTTTGCATAGTGTGCCATCACAGCAGCATGGTAGGGAAAGCTGGCTTGGGCAGGCGGAAGGCCGTGGTTACCCCACTGGATATTCAATATTTTTTTCAAAAGCGGGTCCTTGATATGCCAGTCAATAACCCGTTTTACGCTGAATAAGCCGTATTTCCCCAGATGTCGCGTACGCCAGGGAATGGTCAGGTGATCACGAAAACCGTTCATTTCTGAGATCAGGTCCAGCTGGCTGCTGACATTTTTAACCGCAGTCAGATACTTTTTAATCCCCTTTTTTTCCGCAGCAAATTGTGCAGAAAGTGTTTTGCAAAGTGCGTCGAAATGGGCTGGAATATCAACGCGCTTTTCGCCAATCCAGCAATGTTCATAGGCAGCCGGGTTCATTTCAAAAAAGGTGAGTTCATTGGCAATTCCCAAACCTTCGTACAACATTCGGGTGGACTGCCCCTCGCCCAGCTGACCTATATAATGTACCCCGGGAGAAAAACGCTGGCTACCGATCCGGAAGCTGTGGCACCAGCCGCCGAGCACATTATGCTGTTCCAAAATGAGCACCGTTTGCCCCTCACGCAGCAGGCAAATCGCCGCCGAAAGCGCACCCATACCCGAGCCGATAATGACATTATCGAATTCATACATTAAATCCTGCGGTTCAGACGACACAATATGGGCTGGCTATTTAGGAAACTGGGAGTGATTGGAATGAATATAAAAATATTGTTCCTTGGCAAATGCAGAAAAATGAATGTTATTAAATTCTCAATTAATCTATCCTCCCCGCCTGCTTTGCGTCTAACCAGCCGCTATTGCATCACTTCTGACGGAGTCCTGCCGAATTCTTTTTTAAATACAAATGAAAAATGAGACAAGTCTTCAAAGCCAACTTCCAGATAGACTTCACTGGGTCTGTGTTTTTGCTGGCTAATTTGAAAATAGGCTTCGTCGAGCCGTTTCTTTTTAAGCC
This sequence comes from Dyadobacter chenhuakuii, assembly GCF_023821985.2. Lineage (NCBI taxonomy): Bacteria > Pseudomonadati > Bacteroidota > Cytophagia > Cytophagales > Spirosomataceae > Dyadobacter > Dyadobacter chenhuakuii. Next base: position 3,906,748 of record NZ_CP098805.1, read on the forward strand.
AATTTCCGGGGTTTGTGCCGAAAACCTTTTGAAAATCCCTTTTAAATGAGGACAAGCTTCTGCCAGTAAGGAAGGCGAAACGTTCCAGGCTGATATTAAAGCGGAAGTTGCGGTTCATATATGCTTCGAGGTCAATCTTGGCAGGAATTGCGAAGTTGAAAAACACATTAGCCATCGCAGGATCAGACTTTAAAATGATCATCAGCAGCTCTTCGCGTTTTATATCCGCAAAAGTTTCGTCAATCTCCAAATCTCCGGAGTAGTAAGGTTCCAGCGACTGGATATAGTTTTTAATCAGTTTGTTATCTTGTATAAAAAGAAAAGAATCATTGTTGCTGTCAGCCTGGGCTTGAACCGGATGCCGCTCCAAAAACTTCCTTAGGAATGGCTCATCCAATGTGATGATGATCTTTTCAAATTCATCCTTATCCTTATATTTTGTATAGCGCACCAAATGATTTTTCCTGGCGATGCAGTAATCCCCGGGAACCATCTGATAATGCTTGTGACCGTCAAAAGCCTTTATTGAACCTTTCAGTAAATACAGAAAGAAATGTTCTGATATAAATTGCTCCGGCGAAATTTCCGGTCCCAAATGACAGGATTGCAGGTTATTAACTTTCACTTGTCACATTTGATTTTATGAATCCAAATTTACTCATTTATACAAACTGTCGACACTTTCCAGAATAGCGGATTGTCTGCTTTTCGGATCCCAACCTAATATTTCCACTGCTTTCCTGTTCGACATTTGAATATAAAATGCTTCATCCGTCTGCTGCATATCCGCAATATCCGCGGCCAGTTCCGGCCGTTCGGTTTTGATTAGTTGCGCCACATCGTAGACGCTCATTACGCCCTCAGATGTAGCCAGAAAGCGCTGTCCGTTTGCTTTGGGATGCAGCATTGCTTTTATATGGATGTCGGCAACATCACGCACATCAACAACGCCGAATGTAAATGCCGGGCTTTCGGTTGTAGTGCCGCTGATGATCCCCTTCACGATCGTGTCCAGCGAAGCCGACGAAATATCTCCCAAAACCGGCCCGAAAATCCCAACCGGATTGATAACAGTAAGCTCCATGCTACTACCTTCTGTTTTTATAAAATCCCACGCCGCTTTTTCTGCAATGGTTTTAGATTTAATGTATGCCATGATCGGCGCATGCTCATCCGTCCAGTCTGTTTCGGTGAATACGTGATCCTTTGCATTATTACTGTAACCAATGGCAGCAAACGACGAGGTAAGCACAACGCGCTTAACACCTGCATTGCTCGCTGCTTTCAAAACACGCAGCGCACCGTCACGAGCAGGAATGATGAGCTCGTTCTCATCTTTGGGCGCCTGGGCTGGAAATGGCGATGCAATGTGCAGCACATATTCGCAGTCCCTTACCGCTTCCTCCCAGCCTTCATCTGACGTTAACTCAGCCTGATAGAAAGAAAGATCAGTAAAATCGTCAATTCCGCCATCTTTCAATGCATCAATTATTTTGTCTTTTTTAGACAAAGAACGGAGCGTGGTTTTCACCTGATAACCTTGTTGTAACAGTTGCAAGATGGTATGGATGGCTACGAATCCGGTTCCGCCTGTAACTAATATGATACGTTTCATTTCGATTGGTTTTAAAAGTGAAATTTGATTTGGGTTGTTGCTTGGCGTGGCCGCGCCATTCATTTTCGGATTTTCAAGTCCTCATGTTGTCTTTGTTTTTCCAATACAAATTTCAGCAATCGCAGACCAGGCTGCTTTGTTGTGAAGTTCAATTTTTCTTTGTTGTTGGGGTCATCCGAAAACTTCCCGCCGGATTTATATAAATTGTCTTTTTTAACCAAATTACGCCAAGCACGGCACCCACTACGACCGCAGTAGCAGCCGTAGTAATCAGCAAAAATCCGATGCCCTACTTAATTAAATTATATCGATGAAATTGATAATTTATCCCTTTCAATGGCTGACCAGTCTATTTTTAGTTGTCGCTTTTCAGGCACATTCTCAGAATTTACAGGCGTATACACCTACATCAAGTGAGGTGTTGACGATTCACTCCAAGCTTTTAAACGAAGACCGAAAGGTGTATGTGCATTGCCCTAAAGCAGACTCCGCGGATAGAAACAACCATTTTCCAGTCATATACGTAATGGACGGCGACAATCATTTTGAATTGCTTGTTCAGTATGTCGATTATCTGAGTAGGCCCGACGTTTCGGCAATGCCGAAGACAATTGTCATTGGCATCCCAAATACAAAACGAACCAGAGACCTTACCCCAACCAACAGCTTACTTAACTTTGAGGAAAAACCAGACAGTAGTTCGTATACAGGCAGCGGCGGGAACGAAAAATTTTTACAATTCATCGGGAATGAATTGATCCCAATGATTGACAAAAATTATAAAACAACACCCTACAAAATATTTGCAGGGCATTCCTTTGGAGGCCTTTCAGCACTTAATTGTCTGCTGACTCATCCGGATCTGTTTGATGCGTATATTGCCGTAAGCCCATCTCTTTGGTGGGACAGGAAGTACATGTTAAGAATGACTGATGAAAAATTAAAAAGTGGTTCAGCCCTAGACAAAATATTTTTTTACAGTGACGGAAACGAAGGGGGGCCTAATTCGTTTTTCCATAAACATCTGTTGAAGCTGGATGCAACAATTGCTAAGAAAAAGCTAAAAGGATTCAAGTATCTCTACAAACATTACCCCACTGAAACCCACATGACCGAACCCGTTGTGGCTTATTACGATGCCCTGCGTTTCATTTTTGAAGACTGGGAAAAGCGTCGCTAGGGATCATTACTTTAAAAATCTTACAGCTAAATCCATTGCGAGTTTTATTGCAACAAAAAAGACTTAGCAGAATTTGCTAAGTCTTTGATTTTCATGTGGTCACGTAGGGATTCGAACCGCCCGGCGGCCCGGCCCAAACCTCCTAATCCGTAGTAGCGTCCTAAAAGCAACAAAAAAGCGCCAATCTCGCGAAAGGCGCCTTGGGTTGTGGTCACGTAGGGATTCGAACCCCAAACCTCCTGATCCGTAGTCAGGTGCTCTATCCAATTGAGCTACGCAACCAATTCCTTAATTGGAGTGCAAAGATAGGAAATGGAGGCGCTTGGAGCAATAGCAGATTGCAAAAAATGCTGAAAAAAATTTTACGAAATTTTACTTCCCCTGAAAATCAGGCTTTTTCTTTTGCAAAAATGAAGAAATTCCTTCCTGGGCATCGTGGGTGTTGAATAGTCTTTCCTGGTTTTCGAGTTCGTGTTGCTGCATTTGAGCCAGATTGGAATGAAAAGATTCGTTCATGACGAGCTTCATGGCGCCGATGGCTTGCGTGGGTGCATCGCGGTAGTAAGCAGCGGCCCTCTCGATTTCTGCGTCCAGCTCGTCTGCGCGCACGGATCTGCTGATGAGACCGATGCTGGCGGCTTCCGGGGCGTAGACTTTTCTGCCGGTGGATGCAATGTCGAAAGCGCGGGCGGCGCCGACCAAGCGAGGCAGGAAGAATGTCGCCCCGGCGTCGGGCATGAGGCCGATTTGAACAAATAATAAGCTTAAATAAGTGTCTTCACGCGCAATGACGACGTCACAGGCCAGCGCGAGTGAGCACCCCGCTCCTACTGCCAGACCGTTGAGCCTGCAAATCACGGGCTTTGGAATGTTCCGGATGGCCTGGATCATAGGGTTATAATATTCCCGCAAAATCTCACCGGCACCCTGCCCTGAGCCTGCGGTTTCTTTCAAATCTGCGCCGGAACAAAATGCTTTGTCGCCCTCGCCGGTGATGATGATGACGCGAACGGATTCATCGCTTTCGGCTGCTTTAACGGCAATGGTAATTTCGTTGATCAATGCAGGGCTTAGTGCATGGTAAACCTGCGGCCGGTTCAGCGTGATCCTGGCAATGCCACGTGCGTTTTCGAAAATAATGTGCTGGTACATGGCTGTGAAGTGTTTTTTGTCAAAAGAAAAAATAGACGGTGAGGCTACTCACAAAAACACCGCAAATAACGCCGACGAGAATCTGTGCGGGTGTGTGTGCATTCAAATGCAGTCTCGCACTGAGCAGCCAGCCGGCGATCAGGACTGTAAATATCAGTGGAATAAGCAGTTGGGCTTCGTCGTGGCGGATGAGCAGGCCGGTAAGCATGCCCAGGGAACCGCCTATGCCGGTTGCGTGGGCGCTGATTTTCCAAAACAGACTGACAACAGTAACAATAAGCAACGAAATCGTGGCCGCACCGAGAATGATCGCAATTTGCGGGGCGAGTTCGGCGATGGGTTGCAATTTCCAACCAAAAAGATAAGTGGCAATGCCATAGATAATGATGCAGGCCAGATAAGGCAGCCTGCGCTCTGCGAGGTCATCGACGTGCATGGTGCTGATAATGCCCATTTTTTGGAAATAATAAACGACCAATGCAGGCGCAATGAATGTGTTCAGAAACAAAAGCAACAACAAGCTGCCCAATGCCGGCAGCTCAAAAGCACTCACGCCGACCAGATCAGGGGTAATGATAAATAAGAGGGCGAACAAATAAGTAGTGAGGATCAGCGGGTGAAATACTACAGATAATATGAGTGCGATTCGATTATTCAAGGCAGAGTGTCTTTAATCCGGATGTAACTGACAAAATTACGCTGAAAACCAGTCTGCACAAGAGTCAGTTCCCGCAGAAAAGTAAGTTAGGCGCGCGGAATAGGTTTTCGTAGGGTAATTTGTAATTTTGCGCCTCATTCGGAAAGCCGGATTCACAAGCATTCAGTAAATATAAGATTGAACCAAAAAGAAAATGGGACCGCTGCAGATTAAAGACATTTTACAGACTTCTCCTGAAAACCAGTCCGTTACAGTAAAAGGATGGGTCAGGACAAAACGTGAGAGCAAAAACGCGATTTTCATTGCGTTGAATGACGGTTCCACCATTCATAATATTCAGGCTGTGGCTGAGCCCGGCCAGTTTTCTGCTGAACTGCTGAGCACGGTTACCACCGGTTCTTGCCTTAAAATCACTGGTCAACTTGTTGAATCACAAGGTTCTGGTCAGGCTGTCGAGGTGAAGATCGACGACATTCTGGTTTACGGAACGGCTGATCCGGAGTCTTTTCCTTTGCAGCCTAAAAAGCATTCACTCGAATTTTTACGCGAAATAGCGCATTTGCGCCCCCGTACCAACACTTTCAGTGCGATCCTGCGCATTCGCCATGCATTGGCTTTTGCAGTGCATCAATATTTCAATGATGGTGGATTTTTCTATCTGCACACGCCTGTTATTACGGCTTCGGATGCGGAAGGAGCGGGTGAAATGTTCCGGGTTACGACATTGAATCTCAATAAGTTGCCAAGAACGGAAGAAGGAGCAATCAATTTTAAAGAGGATTTCTTCGGAAGAGAGGCCAACCTGACGGTTTCAGGCCAGCTGGAAGGCGAGCTGGGTGCGATGGCGCTTTCCAAAATTTATACATTCGGGCCAACATTCCGTGCCGAAAACTCTAATACGACGCGGCATTTGGCGGAATTCTGGATGATTGAGCCCGAAATGGCATTTTTCGAGCTGGAAGATAACATGAACCTGGCAGAGGATTTTGTCAAAAAAGTGATCACTTATGCATTGATCCATTGCAAAGACGATCTAAATTTCTTGCAAAACAGGCTTGCGGAAGAAGATAAGAACAAGCCACAAAACGAGCGCTCGATCCCGCTCCTTGAAAAACTGAGCTTCGTGGTGGATAATCCTTTCGAGCGCCTTACTTACACAGAGGCCATTGAAATTTTATTAAAATCAAAACCACATAAAGAAAAGAAATTCCAATATCCAGTCGGCTGGGGAATCGACCTTTCCAGCGAGCATGAGCGTTATCTGGTGGAAAAACATTTCAAAAAGCCGGTTATTCTTACCAACTATCCGAAGGAGATCAAGTCGTTTTACATGAAACTGGACGAGGATGGAAAAACGGTGCGCGCGATGGACGTTTTGTTCCCCGGCATCGGCGAAATCATCGGCGGAAGTCAGCGTGAAGAGGATTATGACAAGCTGCTGGGTCGCGTGAAAGAAGTAGGCATTGATCCCGAAAACCTGTGGTGGTATCTCGAAACACGTAAATTCGGAACCGCACCGCATTCCGGTTTCGGACTTGGCTTCGAACGTTTGGTGCTGTTTGTGACAGGCATGAGCAACATTCGGGACGTGATTCCTTTCCCGCGCTATCCTAAGAGCGCAGAGTTTTAATAGAAACTAAAAGATTGGCATACGAGCTATCATACTTCAATGCATATATCATTACCGGCAAATAATTGATATCCACCGAAAAAATAGCAGTGTAGTAACCTTTTTTGAAAGCTACGTCTAAATGGGCAATAGAAATATTTGTTCATTTAAACGTAGCTTTTTTCATGCAGTTACCCGACAGATTTAAGAAATGTGCCTGGCATATTGTGTCCGGGCTTTTTCTCGCCCTCCCCTCTTTTTCTCAAATCCCTGAACCTCCCAAAACTGTCCAAAGCCCTAATAATTCACACTTGGGGATATTCGGTGATTTTGAAGTGTCCCTTTTTACAGGAAAACCAGAAATAACGGTTTCGCTTCAAACCTTGGAAAGCGGTCCCGTTTCACTTCCGCTTGCACTGATCTACGATGCCTCAGGAGTCCGTCCGGATATACACCCAGGCTGGACAGGCATGAACTGGGGCTTATCCACCCATTATGCCGTGATACGTACAGTCAAAGATGCGCCTGACGAAGGTCTTCCGGGCTCTCCTTCCGAGCCTGGCTACTTACACGCGCCGGTAAGAAATGCGTTGAATTTTGGCGCAGCGGATTGGGCCGCAACAGCAAAACTTGAAAACCTGGGATTTAATGCACCCTCATTTGACATGGAACCCGATGAGTTCAGTTTTAACGCGCCCGGGCTCAGCGGAAAATTTGTGATGGGTCATGACGGCCAGTGGAAAGTTTTTTGTGACCAGGCAGTAAAAGTTGAGTTGATTAGTTCCATTTTGACCGACATTCCTTTCAAACCGCCTTACTGGACAGGTAATTTGTGGAATCAGATCAATAATGGCAAATACAATCCCACAATGCAGGGCTTTTACATTACAGATGAAAGTGGGGCAAAGTATGAATTTGGCGGCTCAACGGCCAATATGGAGTTCAGCATTGATTTCTTTAATCAGGGAAAAGCAAACTGGATTTGCAATTCCTGGCACCTTAAATCCATAACCCAACACACAGGCCAATCTATCAATTTCAGTTACGAGCGAGGCAGTTTTGTTGCGCAAATGTACTTTTCTATTTTCAATAAAGCTGCCAGTGTAAATGGTGGCGGTTTTTTTGGCTGTGGTAACTGGTCTTCACTTATAAATGAATACGGTGCCTATAATGGCAAGCTTATCTCTCCTATTTATCTCAAAGAAATTGTTTCTGACAACTTCAAAGTCAAATTTATTTCCAACGAAAGTACCGAGCTGCGCTACACAGATGACGTTTTTACAACTTATGTCAATAAGCTCGTGAATGCTGGCGGCAGCAAGCTCGATTTTCTCACTTTTTTGCACAATTGCTATTATCCTGTTTATAATCAAAGTCTTTGTAACAATCCGGCAGAGTCCCTGACGCAGCTTTTGGCCAAGTTGAAATGGCGGAAGCTGGACAAAATTCAGATCGCAAACGGCGGTGGAAGCATTGTGAAGGAATTTGAATTGACGTATAATAATGTAGCGACTGAGCGGTTAATGCTTCAAAAAGTTCAGGAAAAATCAGGCTATAATGCAAGCAAGCTCCCCGCTTATGAATTTTCCTACTTTTCTGCGCAAGGGCTTTCCCTACCCGGTTATTGCAAATCGCACACAGATCATTGGGGATTCTATAATGGTAAAGCGATCGACGTTGCCAATGATTTCAATGCAGTTGCCAGCTATGGAAATACGCATCGCACGCCAGCTGTAAACAAGAATATTTACAGGTTGGGCTCGCTTACCCAGATCAAATTCCCGACAAGTGGCATTACGAAGTTCTGGTTCGAACCGCACACCTATGCAAAAGAAGTGAAACTAAAACGCTGGGAAGGTGTGGATGCTTTTGCAACAAATCAAGTGGCTGGTGGTCTGCGTATTAAAGAGATTCACAGCTATGATCCCGCCTCCCCAAATCCTCCTGTGAAAAAGAAGTATTACTATCTGTCAGGTTTCGATCCGGCGAATGCTGATACCACATCGTTGCTTTCCAGTGGAGTGCTAGGCGGGAAAACTCAGTACTATTGGCCAAATTACATGCCCAAACCGGATGCGCCCAATGCAACTGTATCCGAGCAAATTTTTTCAACACAATCTGTACTACCAGCCACAGAAAACAGCCTAGGTGCCCATATTGGCTATACGAACGTCATCGAATGGGCTTCTACGGACGGCTGGAACGTGCATACTTACAGCAATTTCGAGAACGGATATGCGGATTCCGCTCCAACCGGTTTTATCCAACCAGGATCAACACCTTACCAACCTTACAACAGCAACGCATTCAAAAGAGGCAAGCTGCTTGCACTTGAAACTTACACTAAGAATGGCACTCCTGTTGCGAAAACGACCTATCAATATGAGGCTGTGGGCAACATTGCAGACTATTCTGCGAGATCAGTAAAAACCGCACTGACGACGCTATGCAATACCCGGACCTATTGCTACGAGGGAACGGCCTATTTTATCAATATGCAGAAATTTCTGCCTGTTCAGCATGTAAGCGTTACCTACGATCAGGACAGCCCTTTACAGAATGTTGTGTCTGCAACACGGTCCTATCAATACTGGCCGAACGGGCAGTTGCATATCCAGGGCCAGCCAGACAGTAAGGGAAAAGAAATTAAAACAGCGTTTACCTACCCTTCCAACCAGAACGATGCAATCAGCATTGCAATGACTGCGAAAAACCTCATTGGAGCACCAACTTCCGTGTTTAAATACACCGGCCCTGAATTGGCACCCGTGGGATTAACCCTTAGAAATGTCAAATTTGACTTGTTCAATGGATTTTATTTATCCAAAAAAGTAGAAAGCGGTATTGGGACGGCAAAACCAATGTCGATGACAACCGACCTGGAATTTCTTACCTATGACAGCAGGGGCAACTTGCAGACATACAACGAGCGCAATGGATCGATCACCAAACTTGAATATTATGGCCCGGCTGAATTAGGAAAGGTGGATTTACTAAAAACACGAACTGTTGCAGAAGGCTCCGCATTAGCGCAATCGACAGCATATAATCATAAACCTCTTATTGGAATCGAAAGCAGCACTGACGCAAATGCAAAGTCGCTTTTTTACGAATACGATGATTTTAACCGGCTAAAAAGCGTCCGCACAGGCAACGCGGGCGGCACTGTGCGAAAGTCTTACTGCTACAACTATTCAGGACAGGTCGTTGAATGTGCGGCGCTGGCACCCAAAGGCAGCATTGCGGCAAGTGGCCTCGTACTTTTGGCCGAGCAAGCCTTGCCAGTGACCCTGGTAGAGTTCCTTGCTTCTAAACAAGAAAAGATAACCATCCTAAAATGGTCCACTACGAGTGAAACCAATGGTGAACGATTTGACATCCAACGCAGCCAGAATGGAAAAAACTGGTTCACAATCGGATGGCAGCAAGCAATGGGAACGAGCGACTCTTTGAAAACCTATCTCTTCACAGATGCCAGTCCGCTGCAAGGCGAGAATCTATACAGGTTGAAAATGGTGGACAGTGACAGCACTTTTTCTTACAGCCGCCTCCAAAGCGTCGTTTTTGACACGGCTATTAACATCGCGCTTTATCCGAACCCTATCACCGTTGGTGAAAATTTAAATGTGCTGACTGACGACCTCGGTAAGATTGCAAACATCCGCATTTTCGACACTTCCGGCACATTAATGCATGAATCGGCACCGGCCAGAGCCATCAACATTTCCAAACTCCCGTCCGGCCTTTACATGGTCCAGATCACCTGCACAGATGGAAGCATTTCCACCCATCGCGTCATGAAACAGTGACCATTCAAAAACAACACTATAAATTCTTAAAACAAGCACATGAATCATTATTTAAAATACATGCTCCTGGCATTTCTATTGTCAGGACCAGTAAAAGCACAGCAAACAAATAGTCGTAATTATGTCATTTCTCGCATCTACAAGCAATCCGGAGCTGATATAAATGATGTAAGCAAGGTGGCTACAGAAGTGCAATACCTGGATGGTCTTGGTCGCCCGCTTCAAAATATTCTCGTAGGACAGAGCCCGTTAGGTAAAGATTTGGTTTACACCAATGAGTTTGATGCGGCAGGCAGGCAGCCCAGGCAATATCTACCCTATGTTTCTGTTGGAAATGGTGCTTACCAAAGCAATGCCCCAGCAGATGCTGCGGCCTGGTACAATGCCAATTCTGCAGGGTTACAAGCTGCCGATCTGGCAAGACCTTACCAGGAAACACTTTACGAAACCTCACCTGCGAGCCGCATCACCAACCAGCGTGCGCCAGGCAATAAAAGCGTCAGCTCGGTGGTCAGGCTCAAAACCAACGCCACCAACCAGATCAATCGCTATGATTATGACCCGGTTGCCAATACAATCGTACAAGTGGGCCAGTATGCAGCCGGGGCATTGACCTACATCAACAACACGGATGAACAGGGTAATGTAACCAATGAATTCACTGACCTGCTCGGGCAGACGATCTGTCGGCAAGTTATAGCAGCGGCCGGAAACACATTGTCCACCTACTATGTTTACGATGATCTGAAATTGCTAAGGGCAGTACTACAGCCTGGTTTCCAGGATGTAGCATCATTAACCGATTATGCATTTACTTATGACTACGATGAACGCGGAAGAATGGTCGTCAGGAAAGTCCCTGGTTCGGGCATGACCGAATTCGCTTATGACCAGTATGACAGGCTGGTTATGTCAAGGGACGCCAATCAGAAAATCCGCAATGTTTGGGCATTTATTAAATATGATGCGCAGAACAGACCAATCCTCATCGGTGAAATTGCCTCAGCGCTAGCCAGAACCGACTGGTCGGTTGTAGTTGATGCAAACACACAGCATCACGAAGATCGCAACAACGGTATAAATGCAGGTTATACGCTTGATAAAACGGCGCCTAAAAATGCGACGGAAGCCAATTTGCTAAACATTACCTTTTATGATGATTACGCCTTTTCAAAAGCCGCCAACCTATCTTATAACGCTGCTTATTACCCATCTGCCAATCTAAGTGTGAAATCGCAAGTCACCGGAAGCCGGACTAGGATGCTGCCGGGCAGCGGAGCGGCAGGAGGCTGGCTTACAACCGTTACCTATTATGATGCGGAATATCGCCCGATCCAGGCCACGTGTGAACTTTACGATTTGGGAGCGGGAGGCATCGAAAGGGTTTCCTCTCAATACAAGTATGATCTCGCTCCTATAATTTCCGAGCAGAAAACAGAGCAACTATTGGCAGGCAATGTTACCCACTCGCATCTGGCCACTTACTCCTACGACCATGCAGACCGGCTTCTGAGCGTTAAAGAGAAGATTATCAGCGGCGCAAATACCAAAGAAGCTTACACGCTGGCACAGCGCTACAATACATTGGGCCAGCTGCAAAGTAAATGGCTGCATTCCGAAGATGGCACGAAATTCAGGCTTCGGACAAATTATACCCATAATATCCGCGGCTGGCTGACAGAAGGAAAAACAGCCTACAAAAAGGACGTAAATGGACCGGACCTTCCCTACTACGGTTTCAACCTCGCCTATGATAATGGTCCAAATTACACCAATGGCAACATCAGTCAGATGCAATGGCTGGGCAAAGACGAAGCCAATTTCAGCAAAGGGCTCACATTCAGCTATGACGGTGCCAACAGGTTGTTAGGATCCAGCGGACTTAACGCTTATCCGGATACAGAAAAGAGCATTACTTATGACAAAAACGGCAACATTAAGACGCTTGTAAGGGCAGGAGCCGCCGTCGATAACCTGACTTACACTTACCTCGGCAATCGGCTTTCGTCAGTCACAGACGGCTCCGGCAATAACCTGGGCGTCAAAAACGGCGTCAGTAATTATGCCTATGATGACAATGGCAACATCACCGGCGACGGCAACCGCGGCGCGACGCTTACCCACAATTATCTGAACCTGCCCAAAACCATCAAAATCGCAGCTAAAACATTCACATACGATTACGATGCAAACGGAAGCAAACACAAATACGCGGGGGACACATTGATCCTGAAATACGCTGGAAACTTCGAATACAGGCAAGTAGCAGCGGTAAATAAGCTCTACAGAGTAGCCCTATCAGAAGGCCAAGCCGTATTCCGGGACAACAAGCTGGCATTTGAATATAGTTTGAAGGACCATTTGGGTAATGTTCGGGTTGTGTTTGACGAAGAAGGACAAGTTTTGCAAAAAACGGATTATTATGCGTTTGGGTTGAGTATTGACAGAAATAACCCGGTTCAGACACCTGCTGTGAGGAATGGAGTGAATCGTTATCTTTACAATAATAAGGAGTTGCAGGTGGGTAGCGGGTATCTGGATTACGGCGCGAGGATGTATATGCCAGAGATTGGGCGTTGGGAGTTGTGGATCCTTTGGCGGAGAAGATGCCAGCTTGGTCTCCATACAGTTACGGTTTCAATAACCCAATTAGATTTGTCGATCCCTTAGGTCTGAGTCCATCGACTCATACAGATGAAGATGGCAATGTGGTGGCTGTTTTTGATGATGGAGATTTGGGAGTGTATCAACATGCTGGCAAGGGTGAAAAAGCGACAAAAGCTGTTCAAAAGAACTACCGGAAGGAGAACACCGGCGCCGGTGGAGAAAGGATTGGAGAAAGTTTACATGCCTTGAGCTTTGCAGACCAAAATCTTTACAATCAAACAGGGCGAGTGGAGAGGGCGGACATCAAAATTGATTTTGGTTCCAGGGAGCTTACAGATATAGTACAGGAGATTGTCAATTCTGAGCCTTCTGTAATTGACTATTTTGATAAGGCTGGGTCTAACAGGGAATGGGATATCAAGGCTCATATATCCGCTGGATCTTTACTGTATGGAAAATATGCTTCACCCAGAGATGCAGGAAACTTCGCTGCGGGGGCAATTGCACAATCCTCAGGTGTAGAGCCATTAGTTCAATATGGTTTTGGTGCATATAATCTGACCGGAAACAGCAAACCATGGGCTTTTGCTTTGACCGTGGGGGTTGGACTATTAACCAGGGTAAATCCTGCATTAGGTTTGGGAGCTGCATATTTGATCGGAAAATATGGAGAAGATAAACTTTCTCAAAGATCGATAGATCTTGGTAAAGAGTTTATTCGGAGAAGTAATTAATGAAAGATATGAAAAATTGGATCGGTTTAATAGTAATGATAATTTGCTCTTCGTGTTGCGATACGCATTTAGAAGTCACCTACGAGTATGAGGGTACGGTAATTAAGCGGGTTGACGAATGTGGTATTTCCACTTTTTATTATAATGGGGAGTCGCGTCAGTCACCAAAAATATGGGTTGAATACTCAGGAATAAATGATGGATTTTCAGGGTATCTCGTTTTTGGTAAAAATGGTATAGTAACGTTGCTTTCTGGTGATGGATATTTTCAATCTGCCAATAATCACGCCAAGAAATTTGATTACAGAAGGATTGCGGCTTACGAACGTCCCGCCATGAATAAAGGTGCTTATTACATTATGCCTGCCACTAACGTCGAAAAAAAAAGAAATATGAATACGGGAAGTGGTGTAAAGGTCACTTACGACGATTAGTCATAAGGCAAATAAATAACTTCTTTCGGACGTCGGAATGAGCTGACATAAAATATTCAGTATTGGCTTTTGAGTTAGACGAAGATTTGGTAGATGAATTTTTCTGATGAAGACAAGCAAAATCAAGTGCAGATTTTTGCCGCTTCGGAAGCTGATTTGATAGGTATTTTCCTTGACCAGGCAATAGACCTTTATTTGTTCACGTACCCTAGGAAGTATGATTAACCACTGTAATAGCAAAACGCCCCCGATCATCCGGGGGCGTTTGTTGTAATTATGCTTATGATGACAATGGCAACATCACCAACGACGGCAACCGCGGCGCGACACTAAGCTACAATTATCTAAACCTGCCCAAAACCGTCAAATTCGCAGCCAAAACATTCACATACGACTATTACGCAAGCGGAAGTAAACACAAATGCGCTGGCGACACGCTAACTTTAAAATATGCCGGAAACTTCGAGTACAAGGGCGATTTAACCAATCTCCGAAATATTCGCCTTACCCGCGTGACCTTTTTCAGATTTACCGTATCAATAAAGTAAATACTGTAAATCTTAAATTCACGCACTTGAAAACGGACTTCAAATCTTTTCGTAACAGCATCATTTTGACCTGGTCAATGATGCTGTTTTTTGTTTCAAACGGCGCTGCCCAGGAAGCATTCAAAATCAAATGGTCGATGGATTACACCCAGAGCGGCGTTTCCAATCATGCCAACTTCGTGCCTGTTGACGCCGTGCTGGCGGGTGGCGGGAACACCAATGCGCTCAATGGCGGTTACGGGCTTGGCGGCGCGATGGTCGCGGCTTATGTCGTGCGGCCCTGGCCTAATTCCTTTTCGGCTGGCCGCTATATGGAGTTTGCATTCACTGCCAAATCATTTAAATACAATATTAACAGCATTTCCCTGAGGTTAAGGCGCTCGCCCGACGGGCCAAAACAATTCAAGATCCGAACGAGCATGGATGGCTTCTCCTCCGACCTTACGGCTTCTACATTGGTTAATCCGAGCCAATTCTACACATTTACGGTCCCTGCGGGGTTTGATAACCTTTCCGAAAACATATTCACATTTAGGATTTACAGTTACGGTCCAACGAGCATTTACGGCACATTATGGTTCGATGAGATCATTGTGAACGGAGATGTGCTGGCAATTGTTCTGCCGGTTTATCTCACATTTTTCAAAGCAACTGCGAAGGAAGGCAAAGCGCTACTTTCCTGGGAAACGACCTGGGAAAAGAACAGCAAGGAATTCCGCATCGAGCGCAGCAACCACTTTAATACATTCACAGAAATCGCACGGCTGGCTGCAAATGGCGAGACGCAGGGCAGGACGCGTTACGAGTTTTTGGATGAAATGCCTGCCGCCGGAACCAACCATTACAGGGTTTGCATGACGGACGCGGATGACAGCATTGTGTTTTCGGCTCAGGCGGATGTTAATGTTCAATCAGAAACCGCCTCCTTTTATGTTGCTCCTAACCCGGCCTCTGCTTTGAAGATCTGCGTTTTTGGGCAAAACATAGATCCCGAATCATTAGAGCTCACCAGTTTTGCCGGTTTACGTATAGTCACCAAACATGAATTTAATACGCTGGGATCCGTTGATTTAATTCCGGCTCAGGCACTTTCGCCGGGTTTGTATTTATTATGCTATCAAAAAAATGGCATTAAAGAACATGCGAAAGTATTAGTTCCGTAAAATATTGTGCGCTTAATTTGTGTTGCTTAAGTATAAAAATTGCCTGCGATTCATCGTTAGGAAAGCGACGTTCTGATGAAAATAAATGGCTTGAAGCCTATGTTGAAAAAAGTGCAGCCGAAAGTGTGGTGGGCGGCATTAGCTGTCCTGGTTATCCTCGTCATTTCTTGGGGATTGGTGCGGAAAAAGAAGTCGGGACCGGAAGAAATTTTGGTCGATGGCAAAATGGTCTCCAAACTGGACCCTGTTCCTGTAAAAAATCCGGATGCAGCCACAGCGGCAAAAATTGCCAAAATTGAAGATATTTTCAGGCGTAAAAAAAGGGCTGGTTTCAATGGTAATGTGCTCATTGTTCAGAAAGGGCAAGTGCTTTATCAGGATTCCTTTGGTTTTGCCCATCTAAAAAAGAAGGATACACTGACCAGCGATTCGAGGTTTCAACTTGCCTCGCTTTCGAAGCCTTTTACGGCCATTGCCGTCCTTAAACTTGTGCAGGAAGGACGTGTTAGCCTGGATGATTCGGTGCAGCGGTTTTTTCCTGATTTCCCTTATCACGGCGTGAAAGTGGATATGCTTCTAAGCCACCGCAGCGGACTTCCCAATTACATTTATTCTTTTGATGATAGCGTGCGCCATGGCAAAAAGTATCCTGATAATCTGGATATTATGGACTGGTATGCCAAAGTCGTCCCTACACCTACGCCTTACAACCGCCCGGGAAGATCATTTAATTATTGCAACACAAATTACTGCGTGCTGGCCGCCATTGTTGAAAAAGTATCGGGCGAAAATTTCGGCACTTATCTGTATGACCAGATTTTTGCGCCCCTCGGCATGATGAACACATTCCTGGTAACCGACACGTCCAGTGCGGCTGTGCAATTCAGGACGGATGGACACCAGTTCGGGCGCAAACTGGAAAAGGATTATTACGACGATGTGGTCGGGGATAAAGGGCTTTATTCGACAACGGGTGACATTTATAGATTTTATAATGGGTTGACCCAAGGCTTATTATTAGACAAAAAACTCCTTGACGAAGCATTCAAACCTCGCAGTTTCGAGCGCGCCGGCATCCGGAATTATGGTTATGGCTTCCGTATGCATACGAAAGAGGACAACACACCACGCTTCATTTACCATGGCGGCTGGTGGAAAGGTTATAATACCATGCTGTGGGTTTGCCCGGAAGACGAAGCGGTGATCATTGTGCTTGGCAACTCCTACAACCGCTCCACTTACGACCTCAAAGAACTGCTCGAAGTGATCCACGGACCGGGCAAAGTGGAGGAGATTGAGAAAGACATCTAGCATTGTTTGAATTCGGCCGCGAATTCAGGATATTTGCCGAAACAAACGAATTCCCGCATCTATGCCCGATTCTGCATACTTTTTACCTGCTTGTCTGCTGTTGGGATTGCCATTCTTGGGTTTTCTTTTGCTCTGGCTAGCTGGAAAAAGTTTTAATAAAGCAGCAGGTTTCGCGGGAGCCTTCATAACTGCTGCCGGACTGATAATCAGTTTGTTATACGCAGATCCGCAATCATTACACGTCGTCAGTTTTCACTGGCTCACAATTGGCAGCACTTCCATTGACATTCCACTTCGTTTTGATGCATTAACCTGCATCATGCTCGTGATCGTGCACTTTGTCGCATTGCTTGTGCAGCTATATTCCACGGCTTACCTCCACGGCGACAATAATTTACATCGCTATTTCGCATTCATTCAGCTCTTTCTGTTTTCCATGATCGGCATTGTGCTTTCGGGCAGCTTGCTGGTAATGTATATTTTCTGGGAATTGGTGGGGCTTTCTTCTTATCTGCTCATCGGTTTTTGGTATTTCAAACCCAGGGCTGTTTGGGCTGCGCAAAAGGCGTTTGTGCTCAACCGGATCGGTGACGCAGCATTCCTGACGGGCATTTTAATGCTGTTTTACTATATTGGTTCTACCGACTTTGAGGTGCTCTCCCTCAAAATTGACTCAGTAAGTCCCGGAATCCTGACAGCCATTGGACTTTGCCTTTTCGGCGGCTGCATGGGAAAATCGGCGCAATTTCCGCTTTCGGGCTGGCTACCGGATGCAATGGAAGGTCCTACGCCCGTTTCCGCTCTTATCCACGCGGCCACAATGGTTGCTGCGGGGATTTTTTTATTGGCAAGAATCTCCTTTCTGCTCACATTCGATGCAAAGCTGGTTATCACGATAATTGGCACCATAACCATGCTTATCGGGGCTGTTAAGGCCACTCAGGTTTGGGATATCAAGCGCGTTTTGGCTTATTCCACGATGTCACAACTAGGATTAATGGTCATTGCAGTGGGTTTCGGGAGCTGGCAAACTGCCCTGTTCCACCTGGCCACGCATGCATTTTTCAAGGCTGGATTATTCCTTTCAGCCGGTTCGGTCATTCACGCCGTAACACCGGCCGACCTTGGTTCTGATTTTGATTTGCAGGATATGCGCACAATGGGCGGGCTGCGCAAAGCATTACCGGTCACATTCATTTGTTTTTCGGTATGTGCCGCAGCATTGGCCGGTTTGCCGTTTTTTTCAGGTTTTTTATCCAAAGACGCGATCATTACCGAAGGATTTCTTTGGGCAGGAGAATTGGGCGCACCGTTTTATATTTTCCCCATTGTTGTGATCCTTTCCGCGGGCCTGACAGCCTATTATATGACAAGGCAGATCTGGCTGGTGTTTTTTGGTCAAAACAGATTTGATGCCACACGCATTCACCCGCATGAATCGCCAGCCATTATGTGGCTTCCGATGGCGGTTTTGGCAATTCTGTCCGTTTTCATCTGGTTCTCCTGGAATCCTTTTGACGCAGCTGGCTGGTTTTTATCATTCATAGGACAACACTCAGAAGCGCATTTGGTCTGGGTGCCGGTTGTGGCCAGTTTGACAACTTTCGTTTCCATTTTCCTGGCTTACAGAGAAATTAGATCAGAAAACCCGTTCAGTATCAATACGGTAAATGCTGTTAATGCTCCTAATGCGCTGCAAAAACTGGTTTGGCTGAGGGACTATTCCAACACCCAATATTTCATCATTCCGTTTGCATTCATTACCAAATATTTGAAAATATTCGAAAAGCGCGTCATCGACTCGTTTGTTGACCGGCTTGCCAAAGTAAGCGTTGTCCTGGGTCACCTCATCGGCTGGTTCGATCGGTTTTTTGTGGATGGCGGGGTGAATCTGCTGGTCTTTTCGATTAAATCCGGCGGGCAGGCAGTCCGTAATTTACAAAATGGCAAGATCCAGTCTTATTTCATTGTGACTGCCATGGGCGTGTTTTTATTGATATTGTGGTTGGTAATCCTGTAAAACAACGCACCGGCCATGATTTTTAACTTAATGCTGAATGATTGATCATATACTGACATTACTAATTGCCATTCCATTGCTGGGCGCAGCCGCTGTGGCTGTATGGCCGGCCAAAAAACCCGAAAACTTCCGGATCATCGCATTGATTGCTCTGGCTTTGGAAGTCATCATTTCGGTGCTGTTATATATTTCTTTCGACAATCAAAATCCCGGTCACCAGCTCAGCGAAGTTACCGACTGGATCACCTTGCCGATCGGCGCATTGGGTGTGGTTTCGATCGATTATGCGCTTGCCGTGGACGGCATCAGCTTTCCGCTTGTGCTGCTGGCCGTGATCGTGCTTTTTGTAGGGGTGATCAGTTCGTGGAATGTTATTCAGAAATCCAGGGCGTATTTTGCATTGTATTTATTACTCACAGGCAGCGTAATCGGCTGTTTTCTGGCGCAGGACTTCTTCCTTTTTTACCTGTTTTTCGAATTCATGCTGCTGCCGATGTATTTTCTCATTGGCTTATGGGGAGGTCCGAGGCGTGAATATGCTGCATTGAAATTCTTTATTTACACATTCTTCGGATCATTACTCATTCTGATTGTAATGATCGCGCTGTACTTGTCGGTGATCGATCCGTTGGAAACGGCCAGAGTCGTAGGCATTTTAGGCCTGGAAGATCCGATTCATCCCGACCTTATTTTACAGGTGCAGCAATGGCTTATCGACGGCAAAATCGCGCCTGAGCAGCTCGTCCACACTTTCCGGTTCGCCTATCTCGCCGATCCCAACAACTACATTCCCGGCTCACTGCTCAGCACCGCTTCCGAATATCTGATCGGCAACATTCCATTGCGTCTGCTCGCATTCTGGTTCCTGTTCATTGGATTTGCGGTGAAATTGCCTGTCGTTCCCGTCCACACCTGGCTGCCCGATGCCCACGTGGAAGCACCAACGCCTATTTCGGTCGTGCTGGCTGGGATTCTTTTGAAAATCGGCGGTTACGGTTTTATCCGGATCGTGGATGGATTCTTCCCGTTCGAGGCGCAGTATAGTGCCGTTCCGTTGGCCATATTAGGCATGATTTCCATCATTTACGGTGGATTCAATGCGTTAGGACAAACCGATTTGAAGAAAATGATCGCCTATTCCTCGGTCTCTCACATGGGATTTGTATTACTCGGCATTGCCGCATTCACGGCCGAGGGCATTAATGGCGCCATTTACCAGATGGTCAGTCACGGCGTTCTTTCCGCAATGCTCTTTATCCTTACCGGCGTGGTTTACGACCGCACCCACGACCGCCGCATCGACCATTACCGCGGCCTCATCGCCGTCATGCCGCAGTACACCATTATCACCGGCATCGCGTTTTTTGCATCATTGGGACTTCCCGGATTCTCAGGTTTCGTAGGAGAACTTTTCACATTAATGGGCGCCTTCCAGTCCGATGCATTGCCAGTCTGGATTCCTGCACTATCGACATTAGGCATTGTACTAGCAGCAGCATATTTCCTCTGGACCTACCAACGCATGTTCTTCGGCGCATTCTGGTACAAAAACGGCAGCCTCCACGTCCTCTCCGACCTAACAAAAAGGGAAACAGCGATGCTGCTTCCCCTGGTTGTGTTGACTATTCTCTTGGGCCTTTTGCCCGGGATTCTATTTGATATGACCGGGCCTACGGTTGAGGCCTGGCTGGATGGTTTGCGGTAACCAAATCCTTAAAACCATAATATTTTGGGATTCAAATCCTTAAAAACTATAATAATTAAGGATTCAAATCCCTAAAAACCATAATAATTAAGGATTTGCGTGTTATTTCCCGAAAATCTGATCCAAGCTGAACCTCCCCTTCTTGGCCAGAGCCTGCAATGTTTGTTGTTGCTCGGGGGTGAGGACTTCTATGATTTCTTGTCTTTTTTCTTCGGCTAGTCGTTTGTGATCGCGGCGTTTCGCTTCGTCGTTTCTGGACAGTTTGCGGTCCATGCGGGCGTAGCGGCGGTCGATTTTCTTTAATTGTTTTTGCTGGCGTTTGCTGAGATTGAGCTCTTCGGCGAAGCGGTCGAGGTTCTTTTCGAGGCGACGGTTGTTGAGTTTGCTGTTGGTAACGGGCTCTTCGCTGCGGTAAGCTTCATCATTATCGTTGCCATTTCCGGTGTTGGAAGTGGCACAGCCGGTGAAAAACAGCGTTACGGCCACAAGGCCCAGCATTAATAATTTTTTCATGGGGTGAATGAATGGGTTGAAAATATTGATGCTTATAACGCAAGGCCGGAGCATTGATATATAATCCTGCACAAGACTTATATGTATTTTCAAATAAATGTAGTTTTGCCCGAAAGTATAAATAGTATTTTTTGCAATCTTTACAGTAAGTACCAGTATATTTTATTCCAAACTATGCCCTTTTTACCAAATTTTATTTCTCCTTACCCTTCTTTATCAAATGAAAGATAGTCCTGCGCCGCAGAGGTTGTTATCCCTGGATACATTGCGTGGTTTTGACATGTTTTGGATCTCAGGAGGCGAAGAAATCTTCGCAGTGCTCGCAAAAGTAACCGGCTGGTCCTGGGCGATTTTTATGGCGCATCAATTCACCCACCCCGACTGGAACGGTTTCCGCGCCTACGACCTGATCTTTCCTACATTTCTGTTCATGGCAGGTGTTTCCGCCCCATTTTCCCTGGGCAGCCGACTGGAAAAAGGCGTCCCGCCTTCGGAACTGATCAAAAAAGTTGTTCAGCGCGGACTGACACTGGTTTTACTGGGCGTCATTTACAACAATGGTTTATTTCAAACCGAATGGGAAAACATGCGGTACCCAAGCGTCCTGGCGCGGATCGGGCTTGCGGGAATGTTTGCTCAGATCATTTATTTATACACCGAAAAAAGGACGCGCTGGATCTGGTTCGCAGCTATTTTGATTGGTTACTATCTGTTTATGAAATTTTATCCGGTTCCGGGCTGCGGCGCGGGCTTGCTCACTATTGAATGCAATCCGGCCAGCTACATTGATAAAATGATCATTCCGGGACGGTTACACTTGACGATACACGATCCTGAGGGCCTGGTTTCTACCATTCCGGCCATTGCAACGGGGTTAATGGGAATTTTTGCGGGTGAGCTTTTGCGGACAAGTGAAGAAATTATTTCAAAAAACACGAAAGTCGTTTACCTGGTTTTTGCGGGCATTATCAGCCTGCTCGTATGCGTCGTTTGGGATTACTTTTTCCCGATTAACAAGAATCTGTGGACGAGTTCGTTCGTGCTTTGTGCCGGCGGGTTCAGTACATTGCTGCTGGCCTTGTTTTACTGGATCGTGGACGTGCTGAATTACCGTAAATGGACATTGTTCTTTGTCGTCATCGGGATGAATTCGATCGTGATTTACATGGTAGGAAGCTTTATCAACTTCAATTACACAGCCCAGGCACTTTTTGGCGGCATACTCAGTTACTTCCCCCACACCATCGAAGCCGTAGGAGAAGTCATCGCTTATATCATGGTTCAATGGGCATTTATGTATCTTTTGTTCCGGAATAAGCTATTTTTGAAGGTATAGGAATTAATTTTGAATGAGTGAATGACTGAATAAAATCACATTCAGTCATTCACTCATTCACTCATTCAACATTAAAAAATGTCCATCCAAGTCACCAACCTAACCAAACTCTACGGGACGCAGCGTGCGATTGATGGGATCTCTTTTAGTTTGAAGAAAGGAGAGATCGTTGGGTTCCTGGGACCGAACGGGGCGGGGAAATCGACGACGATGAAGATATTGACGGGCTACCTGAAAGCTTCGGAAGGATCGGCGAAAGTATCTGATTATGACGTGTCTGAGGAGCCAATGCCAGCGCGCAGGACAATAGGATATTTGCCAGAGCACAACCCGCTTTACCTTGATATGTATGTGAGCGAGTTCCTGCTATTTTCAGGAAAATTGTATGGCATGAAGTCCGCCGAATTGCGGACGCGGGTAGACGAGGTCATTGCCTTGTGCGGCCTCGAAGCAGAGAAGCGCAAGAAGATCGGGCAGCTTTCCAAAGGTTACCGGCAACGTGTGGGACTTGCGCAGTCATTTTTGCATAATCCGTCCGTGCTGATCCTCGACGAACCCACTACGGGCCTGGATCCCAATCAGATACAGGAAATTCGCGAAGTGATCCGTAATGCCGGGAAGGACAAAACGGTGCTTTTTTCAACCCACATTATGCAGGAAGTAGAAGCATTATGTGATCGGGTGATCATTATTAATAAAGGAAAAGTGGTGAGCGACAGCACATTAGATGCGCTTCGAAAAACGGGCGAATCGCTCGAAGAAATTTTCAGGAGCCTGACGCGCTGATGTTTGCTTTGCTATGAAATCGAAAGTCAGAATCCGCACGCATTAAATATTAGAATTGCATTAAAACAACTTTTTTTCGGATTTATTCCGACCGCAATTTGTTATTATTGTAACCTTTGATAAATTCATTTGAGCAGTGCAAAATTCAGGTAACCTAACATTCCCTCTTTAAAATCAGTAGTTCGGAGTATGAAAAATTGGTTGTTAAGCCGGTTTCGTTTAGTTGTAAGTGTGGTCGTTCTGGTCATTTTAACCTCAATGGTTTCCGTTGCCTGGAAGCGCATACGGTCTGTTGATGAGCCTGTTGTAGCATTGCCTGAAACAGTAAGACAGCCTGCTAAAAAAGTCAAAAAGAGACTGGATCCTGTGCTGGTGTTGCCAGAAAATGAGTGGGTAGACAGCACTTTAAAATCGCTGACGATTGAACAGAAAATAGGCCAGCTTTTCATGGTGGCCACATTCTCGAATCGCGACGAATCACATTATAAATACATTGACAGGCTGATCAGCGACTTCCATATCGGTGGACTGATCTTCTTCCAGGGCGGCCCGGTAGGACAAGCGCAGCTCACAAACCGCTATCAATCGCATTCCAACATTCCGTTATTTATCGGCATCGACGGTGAATGGGGCCTGGGTATGCGCCTCGACAGCACGATTTCTTTTCCAAAACAAATGGTGCTTGGCTCGATCCAGGACGACGCACTCGTTTACAGAATGGGCAGCGACATTGCCCGTCAATGCAGCCGTTTGGGCATACAGATCAATTTTGCGCCTGTTTCGGACATTAACAGCAATCCGGGCAACCCTGTGATCGGCATTCGTTCATTTGGCGAGGACCGCGATAATGTGACGCGCAAGGCGATTGCTTATATGAAAGGTTTGCAGCACAACAAGATCATTGCCACCGCCAAGCATTTCCCTGGCCACGGCGATACGGATGCGGATTCGCATTTTACATTGCCCGTTCTCACGCATTCCATAGACCAGCTTACCGAAACGGATCTTTATCCTTACCGCGCGATGATCGCGGACAGTCTGATGGGCGTTTTAAATGGTCATTTGTTCATTCCGGCATTGGATAGCACCCCAAATCTGGCCAGCTCGCTGTCTGACAAAGTGGTTACCGGTCTTTTGCGCAAGGATCTGGGCTTCCGCGGGTTGGTTTTTACGGACGCCATGAACATGCGCGGTGTTTTGAAAACCGGAAAGGCCGCAGAAGTGAATCTAAAAGCATTGATCGCCGGAAACGACATTCTCCTTTATCCAGAAAGCATTGCCGAAACCGTTGCCAAGATTAAAGACGCCATTGATTCCAAAAGGATCAGCGAAAAGATCATTGACGATAAGGTAAAACGCATTTTGCAGGCCAAATACTGGTCAGGATTGAGCCAGTACAAGCCCATTGACACCAATAATCTTCACGCTGACCTGAACACCGAAAAGAGCAAAGAACTCTATCGCGAACTTTGCGAGGCGTCGGTGACGGTTGTTAAAAATAACAATGATCTGCTGCCGATCGGCTCGGTAATGGATGATAAAATGGCTTCTGTAAGCATCGGGGATGGAAGCAGCGTGGCGTTCCAGAAAATGCTTTCGACTTACAAACCGATGCGTTCCTACACATTCTACGAAGGACCGACTTCACAGGCGCAGATCGCTGAAATGATTGGCTATTTGTCTAATTATAACACAGTAATCGTAGATGTGCACGGCATAACGTCTAATCCCAAAAGCAATTACGGCGTTACGACGGGGATGGTGGATTTTGTAAATCAATTGAAATTACAAAACAAAAAAGTGATCCTGTGCTTGTTCGGCACGCCTTACAGCATTCAGTTTTTCCCTGAAACCGATGCGCTGATCTGCGCAAGCCAGGATGGGAAGGATCAGCAGGAAATTGTGCCGCAAATCATTTTCGGCGCCTTAAAATCACAAGGCCGCCTTCCTGTTTCTGTACTTTCATACAAAGCGGGAAGCGGCGTTACCACGACTACCATCAACCGGATCGCCTTCGGAACGCCTGAAAGCGTGGGTATGGACGGCAGTTCGCTGAAACGGATCGATGAGCTGGCAACAGCGGCTGTGAATGACCATGTTTTTCCGGGGTGTGAGGTTTTGGTGTCAAGAAAAGGAAAGATCATTTATGACAAACAATTCGGCGCCCTAAGTTACCGCACACCAGACCGTGTGACTTCGGAGACCATTTACGACCTTGCCTCACTGACCAAAGTGTCGGCCACATTGCAGGCTGTTATGCTGCTTTACGACCGCAAACAAATCGATCTGGACCAAAAAGCATCCACTTATTTGCCTGAATTGATGGGCACCAACAAGCAGAATTTCACGGTCAGAGATTTGCTTTTGCACAGATCGGGCCTGGTTTCGTTTTATCCGCCGCTTTGGGACAGGACCAAAACCAGTGCAGGCGGCCTGCTTCCCGAATATTATAGTTCCAAAGCGGACACATCCTATTATCTGCAAGTTGCCCCAAAGCTTTTTGCCAAAGGCGCAATGCGTGATTCGGTTTGGAAATGGGTGGTGGAATCGCCGATGAACAATCGCAAAGACAGGTCGGGAAGTTACGGTTATCTGTACAGCGATCTTGGCTTCCTGACATTGCAGAAGATCGTTGAAAAAGTGACCGGTCAGCCGCTCGACATTTTTGTTTCGGCCAACATTTATGAACCGTTGGGCCTGGCTTATCTGGGTTTCAATCCGCTGCGCCGTTTTTCCGAAAAACAAATTGCGCCTACCGAGCAGGATTACCGTTTTCGTAACCAGCTTTTGCAGGGAACTGTGCACGACCAGATGTCGGCCATTGTGGGCGGCGTTGCGGGACATGCGGGACTTTTCGGCACGGCGCGTGACCTTGCTATCTTGTTCCAGATGAACCTTTGGAAGGGAAATTATGCGGGACGCAGATATTTCGAGAATGCGACCGTTCCGCTTTTTTCAAGGGTTTATGACGAATCCCACCACCGCGGCCTGGGCTGGGACAAAGCACCGAATGATGGAAACAGTTCTTACGTATCTCCACAGGCGTCTGTGAATTCATTCGGTCACACGGGCTTTACGGGAACTATGGTCTGGATCGATCCGGAAGAAGATCTGGTATTTATTTTTCTCTCCAACCGCGTCAATCCAGACCCTGAAAACACGGCTATTACTACGCAGCGCACGCGTCGGAAAATCCAGGATGTAGTCTACAGTTCACTTATTGAAAGGAAAAGCGAGCTTCCTTAATCGAGTCGAAAGTGTATTTGAAAAATATCTCTAACTTTACCAGACAAACAGGTTAGCGGAAAGATATTAAGACAGATACATGAACAGAACATTTATTAAAAAGAGTATTTTTACAATTCTGGCTGCGGTTTTATGCGTAGCAAATTCATTTGGCCAGACAATCAAAACGGATGCTGTAGACCCAGTTGAGGTCTGTGCCGGCGGGACCGTTTCGGTCAAGTTTACTGCAAAAGACATTCTTTTAGCTCCGACAAATTACACCGCTCAATTATCTGACGCTTCCGGCTCGTTTGCCGCGCCCACAGATCTGGGCTCGTCCGCTACTTCTCCGATTTCGGTAACCATTCCAAACGGAACCGCTAGTGGTGACGGATATAAAATACGCGTCATAGGTTTCGTATTACTGGTGCCAGCCATAGCAACTTCTGAAAGCGCTTCAATCAAAATAAATGCGATTCCGGCAAAGCCAACCGTAACATCACCCGTGGCTTACGAAGTGGGCGACAAAGCCGTAGCATTAATCGCAACCGGCACAGGCCTGAAATGGTATGACACCGTAACCAGCGCCGCCGGATCAGCAACCATCCCCGTCCCCGATACCAAAGCCGAAGGAACCCAAAACTATTTCGTAAGCCAAACCGTAAGCGGCTGCGAAAGCGACCGGGCCCAAATCGTTGTTAATGTTACAAAAACGGCATGTACACCGCCTGCTAAGCCTGTTGTGACCGATAAAACCTATGAGGTCGGGGCTAATGCACCTGCCCTCACTGCAGATGGTACGAATTTGAAATGGTATTCAGCAGCATCAGGTGGAAATGAACTAAATGGAGCTCCCAAGCCATCAACAACTACTCCTGGATCCACCAGTTATTTCGTTTCGCAAACAAACGCGAGCGGCTGCGAAAGCGAAAGGGCAGAAATCGTTGTAACTATCACTGCCTGCACACCACCAGCAAAGCCAACAGTTGCTAACAAGACCTATGAAATTGGCGATAACGCACCTATACTTACGGCGGTTGGTGATGATTTAAAATGGTATACAGCAGCAACCGGAGGAAATGCCTTAGCAAGTGCTCCGAAGCCCTCAACGACTACCGCGGGGAAAACAAGCTATTTTGTGTCCCAAACAAATGCGAGTGGTTGTGAAAGTGAGCGAGCAGAGATAATAGTTACTATAACCAATTGCACTCCACCTGAGAAACCAACTGTTTCAAATAAAACTTATGAAGTTGGAGACAACCCACCTGTTTTAACGGCTGTTGGCACCAATTTAAAATGGTACGCAGCGGCGTCAGGTGGAACAGCTTTGAATGGAGCGCCTAAACCTGCAACGACAACAGCAGGGAAAACAAGCTATTTTGTGTCCCAAACAAATGCGAGTGGCTGTGAAAGCGAGAGGGCAGAAATAATCGTTACTATAACCGATTGTACCCCACCTGAAAAACCAACTGTATCAAACAAAACTTATGAGGTCGGAGATAACGCACCTGTTTTAACGGCTGTTGGCACAAATTTAAAATGGTACACTGCGGCGTCAGGTGGATCTGCTCTTAATTCAGCTCCTAAACCAGCAACCGTTAGCCCCGGATCTACAAGCTATTTTGTCTCTCAAACCAATGCTAAGGGCTGCGAAAGTGAGAGGGCGGAAATCGTTATCACTGTAGGCTGCAAGAAATTTGCAGGGCCGACAGTTACAACACCACTTGCAATTTGCCAAGCACCAACAGCAGCAGCTCCTTTAAAAGCAACTCCGCTAGCTAACCATACATTGTTATGGTACACCGCTGCAACAGGCGGCACAGGCTCTACGACAGCACCCACACCTCTTAACACCGAAGCAAAATCTTATTCATACTTTGTTAGCCAGCGTAACGAAACCACGAAATGTGAAAGTGAGCGTGTTGAAATTATTGTTAATGTAAGGGAAGCTGCCAAACCAACAGTTACTACGCCGATAGAATATTGTGTAGGTGAAACCCCAAAAGCCCTTATTCCTTCCGGCTCGACTTTCAAATGGTATTCAGCTTCCAACGATGTAACTGGGAATACTACTCCTCCAACACCGAAAACGGCAACACCATCAACGACAACTTTTTACGTCACCCAGTCTACCACATACGGATCGCTTGTATGCGAAAGTTCACGTGCTGAGGTTGAGGTAATAGTAAATGCCCGACCTTCTGCATTGCCAACAGTATCCGAGGCATTCTGTCAGGAACGTGCGGACAAAACGTATACTTTTGCAGCGCAACCTGCTGCTGGAAATACTGTAAACTGGTATTCTGTTGCTACTGGTGGAGTTGCTTCCAAAACTGCACCATCCATTAACCTTAAAAATGCGGGCGAGACAATCTATTATGCAACGCAAATCTCTAAATCTTGCGAAAGCGCAACCAGAGTTCCGCAAAAAATCCGCGTAAAACCACTTCCAGTCCTACCAACAATCGCCAACCAAACCGTTGAAATCTGCCAGTTTGTTGTCGCGCAGCCGCTAACTGCTACGCCTGTAAAAGATGGGATTTTGAAATGGTACGGAACCAATGCAACAGGGGGTGACGCCAGCGATGCGGCTCCGATCCCTTCTACGGCAGAAGGCGGTACGACCTCTTATTTTGTTGGCCAATCTCTGGAAGGCTGCTTCAGCGACCGTGCGAAAATTGATGTAAAAATCAATACAACACCAAAACCACAAACTACCACGCAACTGGCTTACTGCCAGAATGAAGTGGCTCCAAGACTGGATGCAACGGGCTCCATCCTGAAATGGTATCGCAATTCAACTGATACTGATTTTCAAGGCGTTCCGTTTACGCCGTTTACAGAAAAAGTACAGGATTATTCTTTCTATGTAACACAAACCGGCACAAACGGCTGCGAAAGCCCGAAAGAAGAGATCAAGATCCATATCAAAGCATTGCCATCGGCAACGATCTCCGGCAACACTACAATTGATCTGGGACAAACCGCTACGATCAGGGTCAAATTTACAGGCGATGGCCCATGGATGTATGCACTTTCAGACGGCAAAACCGACACAACTGATCAGATTAACCACGAGATTATGGTTAAGCCGGTCACGACTACGACTTATTTGCTAACCGAAGTTGCCAACGCTTGTGGTAAAGGTTTACCAATTGGCAGCGCATTGGTAACGGTAAAAGTCCCTACCATTAATTCAGGGAATCCGTCGGTGGCAGAAGCTTGTGCAGGAAAAACGTTCAGTGTTCCATTCCAGCAGTCAGGCGATTTCCCTTCCGAAAACACGTTTAAAGTACAGATCGCTACGGAGAATACAGATGCCAAATTTATCAGCATTCCATCCGTTGCCTCGTCCAATATCATTACTGCCACATTCCCGGATACGACGCTGGCAGGAAGCTATTACGTTCGCGTGGTGAGCTCTGGCAAAAACCCCGACTTTACCGTTAAAGGCAGCGTAAGCGCGATCACCATTACGGCAAGTCCGCTTCCGGTTGCTACAATTACCGGCACCCAAACGATCCTGATGGGCGATAAAGCGGATATGAAAATTGAAACCACAGGAAAAGCACCGTGGACGTTTACATTAAGCAATGGCACAAAAGACTCGCTGATCACTGCATCTGTGACTCCCTATACATTCAAACTAGCGCCAAAAGCTACGACCATTTATACTATTTCGAAGGTGACCAATGGCTGTGGAACCGGCAAAGGGGCTGGCAGCGCAAGGGTTCAGGTTGACCCGATCCTGGGCGTTGAGCCGCCTGCATCTGCTGATTGGGTGAAGGTTTATCCAACGCTTGTGACAACACAATGCACCGTGGAAATTGACGGCATTATTGCGCCAAGAGAAGCCCGCGCAGAGGTTATTGACCTTAACGGCCGCTCCCGCGCAGTGAAAAACATCAACCAGAAAGTAACAGACGTAGACTTCTCCTCCTACCCTTCCGGACTTTACCTGCTGAGGGTTACGAACGGAAACAGGAGCACCGTTTGGCGCGTTATGAAGCCATAATTAGGACACAGTAAGCTACAAACGGGACATTTATTGCTTGGCAATGAATGTCCCGTTTTCATTCATAAACGAATCATACATTGAACATTCAGGCAGACATTCTTGACAATTACTTCATGACTGAAGCCATGCGGCAAGCTGAAAAAGCGTACGAAGAAGGTGAAATTCCCGTCGGCGCGGTCGTTGTGATTGGCGAGCGGATTATTGGGAAGGGCTATAACCAAACCGAAAAATTACATGACGTAACTGCTCACGCAGAGATGATTGCGATCACCGCCGCGTCAGATAATCTAGGATCTAAATATCTTCAGGATTGCACATTGTACGTAACACTCGAACCTTGTGTCATGTGCGCCGGCGCGCTCTATTGGACGCAAATGAACCGCGTGGTGTTTGGTGCTGCCGATGAAAAGCGTGGATTTTCGAGGCTCGGCAAGGCAATTTTGCACCCCAAAACGACGCTCACAACCGGAATTTTGGCAACCGAATCGCAGGAACTGCTACTCAAATTTTTTAAGAGATTAAGAACATAAAGCCTTTTTCTGCTGTTAGCCTAGTGATACAGCATATTTTTTAAACATTAAACTACACTGAAAATGGCGTTTACACTAGATCCCTTACCTTACGCAAACAATGCATTGGAACCACATTTCGACGCATTGACCATGGAGATACATCACGACCGTCACCATCAGGCATATGTTACCAATTTGAATGCAGCGGTAGCTGGCACTGAGCTGGAAGGCAAAAGCATAGAAGAAATCGTTGCAAACATCAGCAAAGCACCGGCACCGGTTCGTAACAATGGCGGTGGTCACTGGAACCACGCATTTTTCTGGAAATCACTTTCTCCAAACGGCGGCGGCGAACCAACAGGCGAACTCGGCAAAGCGATCACAGCGAAATTCGGATCATTCCAGGCTTTCAAAGACGAGTTCAAAAAAGCAGCCACAGGCCGTTTTGGTTCAGGCTGGGCATGGTTGATCAAATCCGGCGACGGCGTAGCCATCACTTCTACCCCAAACCAGGACAACCCATTGATGGACATTGCGGAAGCAAAAGGAACGCCGATCATCGGTTTGGACGTGTGGGAACACGCATATTACCTGAAATATCAAAACAAGCGCCCGGATTACATCGACGCATATTGGAACGTAGTGGACTGGAAAGCTGCTGACGCTCTTTATGTTGGCGCGTAATTAGGGTTGAAAATATAGATTTAGGTTTGAAGGTTGAAAAAAAAGTGCACCATTCGCCTTGTAACCTTCAAACCTTTTCCTAATTTTGTGTCCTCGAAAGGGGTTTTCCCCTCAGAACGGAGGTTGTAGCTCAGTCGGTTAGAGCGCTAGATTGTGGTTCTAGAGGTCGCGGGTTCGAGACCCGTCTCCCTCCCTTGAAATAAGTTCAAAGTCAAACAAAATGCCTGTAAATCAATGATTTGCGGGCATTTTTGTTTTTCAGATTATATCAAAAAATGCAAAAATTCCCATGTTTCCAGTGAGTCTTTCGTGTAGTTCACTCACTTTGAGAAAAAGACTCACTGGAAACGGCATAACAAATTGATAGCAAGATGTTTACGCCGTAAACATCTTGATTGGCAAGCGTGGTAATTCGATATTTAACCACTTTTAAACGCTTGTGTTATGTTGGAGAAAACATTTGGTCTGCTTTTCTATTTGAAACACGCCAAGTATCAAAAGGAGGGTTTACGTTATGTTTACCTCAGAATTACGGTGGACGGCAAGTCTGTCGAAATGTCCACTAAACTGCTTTGGAGCCCTACCAGATGGAATGCAGATGCGGGTAGAGCCACCGGCCAAAAAGAAGACACCCGCACGCTCAATGCCTACCTGGACATGCTGAGCTCAAAAGTATTTCAAGCGAAGAAGATTCTGATCGAGGATGACAAGGAATTGACAGCCGAAGCATTGAAGAATGTTCTGCTTGGTAAGAGCAATGAGACTCGCACTATCCTTGAAGTCTTCCAGCACCATAATGAGCAAATGGAAGCCTTGGTCGGCCAAGAGTTCGCGCCGCTTACTTTGAAGCGCTATAAGACAGCAAAGGAACACACTGCTTCCTTCATCAAATGGAAGTACAAGAAGGATGATATGGCGATCAGGGATTTGAATTATGAATTTATTACTGAATTCAATTTCTGGCTGCGTAGTGCGCGAGGCTGCAACCATAACTCTGCGATCAAGTACATGAGCAACTTGAAAAAGGTTGTGTTGATTTGTGTCAATAATAAGTGGTTGAAAAAAGATCCGTTTCAAGGCTTCAAGTTGACCAAGAAAGAAGTTGTGAAGAACCCGCTGTCGAGGGAAGAACTAAAACGACTCACTGAAAAAGTATTCGAAGTTGAAAGAATCAGCCAGGTGCGGGACGTCTTTCTGTTCTGCTGTTACACTGGATTAGCTTATGTAGATGTGAAGCAGTTGAAGACAACAGATATTGTAGTTGGAATGGATGGCGAGCCGTGGATTGATACGACCCGCCAGAAAACGGATGCGCCTACACGTATTCCGCTGCTGGATACTGCGCTGGAAATTATTGAGAAGTATAAGGATCATCCGCAATGCTGTGCCGCGGGTGTCGTGCTGCCAGTTCTGAGTAATCAGAAGATGAACGCTTATTTGAAGGAGATTGCTAACCTGTGCGGGATTTCTAAAACGCTAACCTTTCATATTGCAAGGCACACGTTCGCTACTACGGTGACGCTGAGTAATAAGGTGCCTATTGAGACGGTTTCGAAGATGCTGGGGCATCGGTCTTTGAAGCAGACTATGATTTATGCTAAGATACTGGATGTGAAGATTAGTGAGGATATGAAGGGGTTGCGGGAGCGGTTGAAAGGGATGTAGCGAAATTACAACATGACCTATCTAATCATAAGTTTATACAAGAGCTTGCGTGTGCTATGCGATAGGTGAATACGAATAAAATGATCGCCTAAATATCGTGAGCCTATCATGACATTTAGGCGGTTATCTTAAATTGTCGCGTTTGTTGGTATTAGTTAAAGGTCTGATTATAGCTGGGGGGCTAACATTGCTTTTCTAGCTAGCCACTTGATTTGTTATTGCCAAGTAGGCCTGGTAATTTTTAGATGACTTCAACATGTAGCCTCGTCTTCCAATCACAAAGCCATCCAAATTGTGTTCTATCGTATATGCTGAGAGATCAGTTATGTTGTTTATGAATCCTCTTCCTTTAAAATTCAAGGACGTATTGCATAAGACGCCGTAACCGGTCCGAACTTTGAATGCTGTAAGCAGTTCATGTAGATGGCTGTTAGTTAAACTTGACACGGTTTGAAGGCGTGCTGTTCGATTAACATGAGTCACTGCTGCTAGCGCATTCGTAGAAACAAGCTGCGTGTAGAGCATAAATGGACTCGGATAAATGCAGCCAAACCAACTCTTCGCATCTTCTTCTAGACAGACGGGCGCGATCGGACGAAACTGTTCGCGTTGTTTAATCTCATTCAACCGCACCCTCGTTTTTTCATGGAATGGAGAAGCAAGAATTGAACGATTTCCCAATGCGCGTGGCCCAATTTCGTATTTTCCGTTTACCCATCCGACGATTAGATTATTAGCCAGCATGTCGGCTATCATCGTGTAGTTTGTTTCGTGTACATCAAATAAAGATGCATCAAATGCGTCATCGGCAGCGAATTCAAGACCGGAATAAACATTCCAATTTATTTTAGGATTCCCTGTAAAATGGAATTGCGCATCAATCGCTGTGCCGATCGCCGATCCTGAATCGTTCGCAACAGGTGGCACAAAAATCTCTGAAAAAAAATTAGTCTCTCTCCATTTGGTGTTCCAATCACAATTTAATCCGCATCCCCCGCAAATGAGCAATGGTACCCCTCTTGTTAGATTTGACTCGGCATATTGATAGAATCGATCAAATATTCTATCACTGAAGATACCCGCGAAATTACGAAACTCCTGATCTTCAACCCCTATATTATAGTGTTGGCAATACTTCAGAGCTTCACACTCCTTCGGCGTAAGGTGCAAGCAATTCTGCATGAGAAACGCAATTATTTTCTCCTCTTCATCCGAAGCTTTGCTTCGCTTCGAAAAAGAAGCCAAAGCCATAAGCTTTCCTGCATCAGAAAATCTGGAGAATTCGGCTGTGCTTTTATTGAAGGTTGGATCTGCCAGGGCGTAGAGCAGGGCATACCGATGTCCGGGTTCAGGCATGACATCAGCGAGCTTTGTAATGTTCAAGGCAGCGTCGATTTTATAAAAAGATCCGATTACCCCTTCCCATAGTAATGCATAGCACGGAGTTCCTTTTGGCAAATTTGACATACCAAAAGCACATAGAAGATGAGAACGTTCGTGCGATGATGAGAAGTATTTAACCGTCTTTCCCAAAAAACGTTGTTGGTCAACAATTATGTCTCTGTTTTTGACGCCATGATATCCGGCATGAAAGCGCTGTTCAGATAAATGCGTATCGCTAGGCCACCACCCGCCTCTGCAAAGTACATCAGGCACTTCTTTGAGTTCACCAAGTACGCTGAACACGTCTGGAATGGACAATGGCGAGTGTCGATAACGAGAGTGTTTCTCAGCCTCAATAGAGGTAATTAAATGTCCATCTTCAAGATAAGTAAAAGCGCCATCGTGACCCGGATTGAATGATAATATTTTCATCGCGCTGGCTGACTTGAATTAAAATTCCCTGATTTATTTTGTGACCGTTGTTGATCAGCATGCATGACACGATTTGCCTCCAGAGCGATCCCACCGACTATTGTGGTTGCAGGGAGGCGTCCGTTATTGATTCGCCCGGCGAGTTGGGTAGAACGAGTTAGCCAACTGTTTACATGGAACGTCATTGGGAGATTTGGGATCGGTGTAGGATCCCAGACTGCACGTCTATGAATCAGTTTATCGTCCACTAACCAGCAAATCTCGTGTGGGCTCCATTCAATAGCAAAGCGATGGCATGTTTTGGATGCGTCGAACCCTAATTCAATATAGGTTGGAGCACCTCGGTAGCCATAGTCGAAATTTGCGCCTTCGTCGCCTGGATTGTAAAAAACATTGACTAAGAGGCGGTTTGGGCGATTACCTGCGATCTCAATATCTATTTCCTGTCGCGGTGAATTCCGGTGTAGAAATATGCCTGTGACTACACCAGGCGCATTCGAAGCTTGGATGGTCGCTTCAAACTTTCCGAATAAATATTGATCCAGGCTGCATAATGACGCAGCTGAATAATTTCGTACGCCAAGAGACTCTTTTTTTATTGAAAATACAGCCCCAATTCCTGAACGGAAGTCGATGTTTGAAGGGCGAAAAAGCGCCAAATTATCCGTGAAAGTATCGCTTCTTAAAATCCAGCGTCGAGTGTCAAGATGCTCCAAATGATCGGAGATCCTTACAAATGTTCCATTTTCTCCATGACCATTTTTTGCTGGTGCAACGTTAATTCCTTTCCACCAGCTACGAAGCTCAACTACCCAAGGTGATTTATCACGTTTTGGTATCTGGTATTTCATAAGCTGTTCTACTTCTATAATGTCGTCGATAATTGCTCTTTGACCAAGATCCGGCAACATCGGAAAAGAGAGTGCGGGTGGAGCACATTTGAGATGCTCGCAAACGATTTGCCATTTATTTACTTCACCTAGATGAAGCACAGCAATGTCGGCACTTTTAAGGCCATCTTCGTCACCTAGTAGACCGTAATCCCGAGCATTGTCTTTGGTTGTGGTAATAATGAACTTTGCCTTTGGATAGCGGCTTCGGAGTTCACTAATTCTCGCGCTCAAAGATCCAATGTTTATATATGCGTCAAAAACTCGATCGTCTTTTCCCGCAACAAGCCGATCCATTTCAACAGAGGGTAAATTGTTTAAATCACTGCAACATCTGTATCCGAGCATGGATAAAGCCATAGCAAGCGATGAATGGCCAGAACCTTCTGGACCAAAAGCAAACACGGGGCGCTCAATTGGGCGTATATTGAATAAGGATGCTCCTTCACTAGTAATTGCACCGATTTTAGTGAGCGCAGGAAGTATTGAATATGAATTGCCAGAGCGAACGTCACGTCGTTGGCTGATAAGAGACGTTTTAGTTGCGCGTACATCTAATGCTTCAAAATGATGATTAATCCAGAGGTCAATGGGGCCGCGACAAGGAAGCAGGTGAAGGAGTTTCTTTGCACCTTCGCGCGAGAGAATATAACCGGACAAATGCCAGAGCCCACGCACTGGCCGAAACACATTTTTTGAAAGATAGCTTTTTGGAGCACCGTGCTTTACTTCAAGGTATGACACATAAAGAATGTCGAATCTGGCTGTCGTATTATTTTCTGCCACTATTTCTGTCCACGCGCGATCTAAATCTTTGGCGAATCCAGGATGAAACCAAGCATCGTCTTCAAGGATAAGTACGTGTTCACAACTACCGGCAGCAACCTTCTTCCAAATATTGATGTGTGAGCGGGCGACCGCAATCTCCGCTCGGCTCATTCGAATTGGAGAGTCTAACTCAAAGCGCGTAGGGAGGACTAACGGTTGAGGTTCTACAAAAAGCTGATCTCTTAGGGTATAAAAAGGATCAATTTCAGCGTCCATGCCCGGATTCTGTGAGAATTGCATGGCATCGACCGCGGCGTAACGCTTAGTGAGCCTCAGAACTTCAGCTCCAGATGAGTCCAAGATTTGTGTAAGCTCTTGCTGCATCTTAAACCAGCGACCAGGTTCTCGATCGAGGTTAATGACATAGACTGTGTTAATAGCAGGGGCTTTTTCCGTACCGAGAGCAGTGAATGCATTACACTTTCGCCTAGGCAGCAGTCGTCGAAGACTCAACCAGAATCGAAAAACATAACCGATAATTGCTATTGATGGGCGTGCTAAATTCATTGCGCTTCCGTCCGTGACGCCCGATAGGTTTGCTGATTTGAAAGTCTCCAGTTTCTCTCATCATTCCGGTAACTGAGTGGCCATTTACTTGTAGAAGTATTCTCCCAGTCGTGCAAAACTAGCAGCGCATCTTTCGGGCAACTTTCCTCGGTAATCATCTCAGATATGGATCTCGTGAGGTTACCAGGGCCCGTGGTTGCTTGGACTTCAGGTAACTCGCCGTTTGATTCTTGCTCGAGCGCTGCTGTTGCGTTTAGCAGTGCACGCTTTATTATAGGGTGATTAGGACATGCAATCATAGGGGTGGTATTGAAGTAGAATATCCAGCTCAGGTTGTCTGCCCCTGAATTGATAAAAATTGACGGTGAAACCATTTGAGCCGATGCAATGTCGTAACAGAACGGTTGAAGTTTCAGCCGCCCATCAGTAAAGAGGTGATCGATCGAAGCTCCATGATAGACGTCGTCGGCATCAATATAACAGCCACCTTTTACGAGGATGTAGCTATAACGGAAGTAATCTGACTTCATTGAAGGATGATAGCACTTGTCAAATGCCTTCTCATATCTTGATCCCAAGTGGATTCGGATAAATTCTCTCGATGAGTTCTCGTCAAAACACTGCAGCTCGAATCCGGATCGTTCAAGTACCCTCCAAGACTCCATACATTCTCTGACGTCCCGGGGCAATCGGCTAAGATCATCCCAAAATTGCACAATGCTTTTTGGTGGCTTGGGTAAATTCATTGATGGCGTTCGACCTGGTTCACCGCAGCATTGTACCAATTCTTTTACAAAATTGGAGCGAGCACGCTCACTTTTCTCCAGCGGGTCTGCCCCGTAACTTTCGTTGCTATTTGTTTCCATCTTTTTACGTTAAAAATGATAATCAGAATTCTCCTAAAGATGGTTTAAACGTTTTTGATAAATCCTAAGAACTTATTTATGCTTACATAAAGAATCGAAAGTCATAAGGAGTTGCTTGTAGAGTCTCTGCTTGTTTGGCATACCTAGCCAGCCGTTTTGAGAAGTCTAGCGTTACAGGTAAGATTTTATAAAGCTCGCCGCCGTTCCAGTTCATCTTCGTTAGTGCGAGAACTTCCTTAACTGTTGTTTCAATCGGGTCAGTCCCACGAAATCTCCTGATCAGCAACGGAGCAGGAATACCCCTCGTGCTCTGATAATAGTCTTTGTTTACACCTGCAACATCTTGATCGAGCACTGAGCCGTGTGTCCATAATAAAAAGCTAAAATCATCCAGTTGGATGACTGTTCCTCGTTGTACCGGGTAAGCTGCAATAGATATTTTGCTCTTGGCATCTTTAAATCCCCTAATCGCCCGCCAATTCGAGTATTTTTGGATTTGCAGCAGCTCAATGTTTTCTATTCCTTCCAACGCTTCAGCAATTCCCTGCATTTCATCGTTGGTATAATGAAGCACCTTATGAATAACCAATTTTTCCAATTTGGAATTGCCATCAAGCCTGAAATAAGCTTCCTTTAGTTTGAGAATAAGTCTACGAGCGTCTTCTTTGCTCATAAAGGGATTCCGGCCGTAAAACACGGGGTTTTCGATTGGTTGCAGTAAAAATCTTAAGCCCTGCCCCGATGAATCGAAAATATGGCTACTACCAAGGACAAACCTAGTGGCATTATTAATCCTATTGACCGAAAAATCTAATCCTATAAAAGCTGTCGAATCGCTTATAGTTTCGTTTCTCCACGGTGTACCATTGGCTTTAACATATAGTCCAAGGGATAACCACCAACGGACTTTTGCAAGATCAAAGTAGTTAATTGACTTATCCTCAATAAATTGCACTTTAATATTCTTTTTGGCGCAATATAACTTAATAGAATCGTGGAGATCAAAGTAAACGTTGTCGTTTTTTAACTCCCGGAAATGTGACCAAGCGCTAGGAATATAAATCACCAATACGTCAAATTCTCCACGAATCGTGTAGAAATAATCAATTTTACGTTTCAGAAAATCGTAGAACTGCAAAGGAACCATTTGGCTGACTTCCTGATCATTAATTACCTCGAGAAGTTTATTTTCAACATTCTCAGGAATGTCTAAGTATCGTTTATAGATCGAAGCGAACGGAACATAATCTATCAGATAATCACGCTCAGATTTCCTCGCTATTTCCTGGTTCAGACCAGCAAGATGTGATTGCACTTTTCTCAGACCGCTGATTGGCGATATGATCGCCAGCTTAATCGCCTGAGGGTTTATTTTACCATTTTCGTAAGAATGATCCAGCGGGCCGAATCTTAGCAAACCTCTAAGCGGATGGCTGGACCGTTGGTTTCGATCCGATAAGCTAAAATTCAGGCAGGGTTCAACGGTTAGAAACGCACCCTTAAATGTGTGCGTTTTAGAAACCGGAATGCCGGCACTTGCATAATTAGTCTCAAATTCGAGTTTATAGCCTGCCAGCTCAAATTTGATATGATCCTGATCTCCCCTCAAAATAGATATCCATAGCTTTTCTCTGTCATTTACGGCACTATTTCTACGATTCGAAAACACTGCATTTGCAATCGCCTGTTTCTTAATTTTGGTTAAGGAGCCTTGGTCATCAATGAATATTGACGGCAACAGAGTTAAGAATAGTTCTTTGTTATGAAATTCGAGCTGAATCTCAACTGCTTCGTATACTGGCACTACAGCACTCGTCTTATAACTATTCAGTTCGGCACTTTCGAGCCGATGGTTCTCCGAATAGTATTTGCGGCGGTGATGGCTATCGATCTTCAGACCGAATCTTTGGCTGAGGTCATAATCGATCATGTCGTATAACATTCCCAGAAAAAACGAATTCTCATGATAAGTAATATGATCATCAATATCGAGAGTAAGTATCTCAGATGTAATGCGACCGTTGAATAGATGGTTTACATCGTTAATATCGCCAAAGAGTAATGTATTGCCTTTAGAAAGCGCTCCGACGACTGGCTGACCGTCCAAAATTTGCCGCAGTTCAGCCCATCCATCCAAATTCGACTTAAATGCCAACACACTTTTGGGAAATACTTGGGCCTTTAACCCGTTTAACTTTATCGGTGTAAAGTTATTACTCACCTGTGGTGAGGCAAAGGGCCTGCGAGTCTCAAAACGACTTTTAGCAATATTCTCTATGTCAGCATTTGGCTTTTGGTTAGCTACATAGAGATCAAAGAGAAATTCATCAAAACTTTCAATTTCAATAAATCCGGACAATTTCTCTTTACTTTTTTCATTTGCTCTCTCGATCAATCTGACAAGATTCTCATTTGGTTTTGTACCTTTTCTGACACACCAATACAGTCCGTATGGGAAAGGATTATTCTGGTTAAGTGTTTCCTCGAAAGCTGTCAATACGGAATAGTCGTTACCACTATATCCTATTACGATTAATCCGCTACTGAGATGACTATGAGCAAAGTAGTGATGAAGCGAATTCTCCAATGATCGCAGTTCTTCTGTTGTGTTTTGCAGTTGATCATAGCGGTAATCGCCATGCAATTTTAGTACGCGAGGATATTTATTTAGATTAGCAATTTGGTGGTTGTTATCCGGGGAAATAACCTCAAAGTGAGCGATGTTATTCACTCCTTTGATCCCATTTTCTATTAGCTCATCGAAGTTGGTCGTCCATATATGGCTTGTCTTGCCAACGTCAAATAATACACCCAGGCATTTGTGCCCGATAGAAGGGTTTTTATTCTGAATGATACGTTGGATGAACGCCTTTCTGTCAATGGATTTTGGATAACACTTCTCGAAGTAAAACGAATATTCTTCGCCCGACCACAGCTTCGGGTAGCCTCCTTTAAGCTCAAAATAACTTTGTAAGATTTGCTGATTTCTATCAGATTCGAGATCCTTGAATTTCTCCTCTTTAAAATTCAATGTATCGCAATAAAGTTTGCGCTTGAATTGCCAGATCAGCGTACCTGCCGCCGGAATATTTGCCTGAACAGAGGCTCCTGCTCCCAAAAGAAAATTGAATGCGCCGTCGGGCCTAATAGCAAAGCTTCTAAGAAACTCTTTCTTATCAATAAATGTCATTACACGATTTTATGAGGGTTTATAAAACTGCTTGGTAAAGATTACCACAGAGAGCAGCTAGCCCCTAAGCATTATTAGTTCAGGGATATTAATAAAGTTAACTAAAATATTCTATAAGTTACAATTAAGTCTATGACTATCCGGAAGCAATTAGGTCTTTTCAAGTAGTAACCCCGCTCATTCATCTATTGTATTCTTTAGGGTCTCTTCTCCCTAAAATATAATAGTTGCGATAAAATAGAAGCTTTTCTAACCGGGAAGAAGTTAATATCGCTTATAAGATTCCCAAAACCATTTGATTGACCTGGGTCATTTTCAATCTTTCTCAAACCAACTCTACTTTTTTTCGCTAGCCAGAGAGGATCCTCCATACGCTTTCTGATCCTAGGGCAAATTTACACAGGATACGAAAATCCCATTTCAATAAACTAGATTCACAAATCGGCTCAGCACAAGGTTTCAGAGACTTCGAAATCCAAATGAGCCGCCTGCTTTGCGCGTCTGGCCAGATGTACGATTGTATTACAATCGCCGGTTGCTGCGCACCCGATCTGGCCTTCCCCTCCAAAGTCGGTCCAGGTTTTTGAAAGAGTTTTTAATGTTTGAAAGTGTAGATAGGATCGTGATGAAAGAAGAAAAATCGAACAAGACAAAGCTTGTAATCTTCCGGTTAACACCCGAAGAATACGCTAATCTGGAAGCCAAACACAGCCGTACCACCTGTCGGAAATTAAGCGAATTCTTGCGGCTCTTGATCTTTAACCGACCGGTAACGGTGATCGAAAGGAACGGTTCGCAAGATCAGATGATTGGCGAATTGTCAGAGCTGCGGGAAGAGCTGAACCGGCTTGGCAACAACTTCAACCAGGCGACCAAACGCCTTAATGCAGTCAACCAAATTTCAGAATTTAGAAACTGGATCGCCAGCTACGAAGCTGAAAAAACATTCGTGTTTTCAATCCTGGACAAGATCAAATCGCAAACCGATAAACT
Organism: Dyadobacter chenhuakuii; assembly: GCF_023821985.2. NCBI lineage: Bacteria > Pseudomonadati > Bacteroidota > Cytophagia > Cytophagales > Spirosomataceae > Dyadobacter > Dyadobacter chenhuakuii. The sequence continues at coordinate 3,949,121 of NZ_CP098805.1, forward strand.
GGCAGATCGATGGTTGCAGTGATCCACACCAGCAGTCGGTTCCGGGCTGTGATGCAATACAATGAGAAGAAGCTGGAACAGGGACATGCGGAATGCATTTCGGCTATCAACTATCCAAAGGATGCAGATGCCCTGAGTTTTGATCAAAAGCTGAACCGGATTCAGCGGCAGCTCGCTTTGAACAAAAGGACAAAGGTCAATACCGTTCATGTCTCTTTGAACTTTGATCCGTCGGAAAAGCTGAGCAAAGAACAGCTTACGGAGATTTCAAAAGCCTACTTGAAAGGTATTGGATTTGAGAAACAACCCGCCCTCGTATACGAGCACCGGGATGCCGGTCACCCGCACGTCCATATCGTGACGACAAACATCAAAGCTGATGGAAGCCGGATCTCACTACACAACCTGGGTAAAAATCAATCCGAGAAAACCAGGAAGGAGATTGAGATAGATTTTGGTTTGGTGAAAGCACAAGATCGAAAAGCGCAGGAGTTCAATTTGAAGCCTGTCAGCATCAAAGCAGAGTATGGAAAATCAGAAACCAAGAAGGCCATTGCCAATGTGCTCGATAAGGTTCTGAACGAATACAAGTTTACCACGATGGGCGAATTGAATGCAGCGCTCAACCATTATAATGTCGCGGCGGACATTGGCTCGGAAGGTTCGAGGATCAGAAAGAACAATGGCATCCTATACCGCGTGCTGGATAAAGACGGCAACCGGATTGGGGTGCCAATCAAAGCAAGCGATTTTCATTTCAAACCAACACATAGAAATCTGAAAGTGCGTTTTCTGTACAATGAGATGAATCCGAACCGTACGAAGGATTCGTTACGTGTTAAGAATAGTATAGATTTTACTTTGTATCGCAAACAAAACGTGTCATTGCCCAGGCTGATCAATATTCTTCAAAAAGACGGGATTGATACGGTAATCCGAAAAAATGAGGAAGGCAAGCTATACGGGATCACCTATTTAGATCACCGTACTAAATGTGTTTTCAATGGAAGTGCATTGGGCAAGCAGTATAGCGCGAAGGGCATTACCGAGCGATGCATTGAGGATCCTTTTTCTCTTCAACAGCAAAAGTCTCAAAAGATGGGGCTAGATGTGGGGCAAGTTGCTGGTGCGGGTAATGTTTATCATGTCGGAAATGGTAGTTCGTTGGAGAATGATAAGTCTCTTGATTCTTTGTTGTCTCCTGTTAAAGATGGAGAGTATACGCCACATCAGTTGAAGAAGCCAAAACGAAAGAAGCAGAAAGGGTTTTCGATAGGGTTTTGAATTATTGAAGGAATGCGCTTGTACCACAGCGCAACGAAAGGTACAAAGCAAAAAGTGACGACTGCAAATCCAGGAGGCTATTTACCGCGGCAAAATGCCGCTCCTTAAACCGCCTCACGGATTTGCAGCCGAGGGGTGAACCCCGTCACTTTTTACTTTGAGTAAGGATAGCGATTTCGCTGAGGTGAAAAAGTATTTGTGAAATCAGTGTTCATTTGAAGCAGGATAAAACCACCCAGCGTTATGCTGGTGAATGCATTTCGGGGCACTGCCAAGTATTTTTTGAACTACAACAAAAAAGGACTGTCGCCAACAGTCCTCCAATCTCTAAGCTTTCGCTCCCATTTTTTCGAGCCCTTCCCAAAGGACTTTCAGGTCAAAAAGAGCTGACTTTTCAGCTTGATCAAACGGGATATCCGAGTGATAAAGAGCCAGATCGTGGATCATTTTGAGCGATTGGGATAATTCCCGACAGCCCTGACAATCGACGATATACAGAAAATCTGCCTGCGATTGCGTCAGCGGAGCGCCGACATCTAATGCGTGACGTGCATCATTCGTTGCGTTGACGGATGGTTTGTTCGAGTCAACACCTGGTCCATTTGAAGTTTGCATTGAAAATGGTTTGGATGTGAACAAAATGGAGAGGTCACCGCAAACTTCAACGAAGAAACACTTCGGCCAGGTTTCGGGACTTGCACCCGTATGCCTCTCCAAGGCCATTTTGGCCTGGCTTTTCTAATAAAATTCATAAAGTGTTTCTAAAAAGTTTGCGGGGCAAATATAGGGGAAAGTTTGGATTGGTAATGAGGGAATGAACTAACGGTCGTGGTAGCGACTGATGTTAGAGAGGTGACGGAGCTGGAAACAAATGTACTCAGTGAAAAGATTGAAAATTCAAGTCGCTAAAACCTTGATATCTAGGCGAAAGGTTATTTTACTAGCCTATCCGGAGTTGACGCTGCCTAAAAGCGAATTTTTATTGGTTACTATTTTGTTTACTTTTCTTCATCATTCCCTGTTATCAATGACATGACTTGCGGCATAATAGACTCAAAGCTGGTAAACGAGATAGTGAAAAACTATACTGCGTTAGATTATACGCCGAAATTGCGAGAAATTTTAAGGGGAGTGTATCCTACTGCTGAACTTAATAATTCCTGTAGGTATGACCTTCATCGAAAGATCAATGATCTCGTAATAGGTAGTTACGAAGGGGAACAAACACTTAAATATCGACTTTTCAGGGCTTTTCGGTATAGAAATCTAGTCGCAGCATATGAGATCAAGGTAAGAAGCAGTCGAGTAGACTTTTTAACCATCAACAATTACACAACTAGCTTTGAGATTAAGTCCAGTTTAGACAACTTGGATAAATTGGCCAAACAGTCTGATGATTATCTTGCCGCTTTTGAATTTAATTATGTTGTTGTACATCAACGCCACCTTACACGGTGTATTGAAATTATTCCGTCGAGTTTCGGTGTGATTACAGCTGAAAAATCTGGGCATACAATTATCAGGAAACCTACATTAAATAAGTCGCTCCATCCCGAAACGCAACTGAGTCTACTATCTAAAAAAGAAATGCAAAAACAATTTGGATGCACAGATTCAGAAACCATCGTTAAAGAGCTAAACTGCAGTCAAATTAATGAGCAATTTAAGAAAGCTTTAAGGGAGAGATATCAAACCAGATGGAATTTTATCGTTGAAAATGACAACGAGATTTTACCTATCGATATTCAGTTTTTCTTTAACAAGAACATCAAACCTAATTTTATCTATTCGTAAGACTCAAAGTATCCCTTTTTTATTTTTGCATTAATACAATGCAAATAGTGCTCCATTGCTATTCGTTTGAACTTCGCTTGACTTTTCCAGGGTTCCGTTCTGTCCCACATGTCTTCAAGCATTCTCCATCCAACATTATCGCGACAAAGATATTCAAGTTTAGATTCGCGCATTCTATTTGTGGGCTCAGAATTCAACACATCCCGAACAATAATATCTCTAAAATCGTCTAACTCTGGCTCCTTTCTCTTTAATCCTTTGAAGCCATAGAAAGCATTATCTACTGCATCGTAGTAAATAAATCCGGGACTTATACCGCCTCCGCTTTCAACAACATCTCTTTTTATACCGGCGTGATCAGCAAAACTATGAGCACCAAAAGCCCTAAATTTTTCTAGTAGAGAATTGTCAACACTATCAATGATCTCTGCATGATCAAGGCCTGTGTTTGTGATCTTATGGTTAATCGGGCTATTTAATAGCACCACATGACATCCGTTAAACGATTTGAGATGGTCCAACATAAATTGAATTGTATCCATATCATCAACATCACCTAGACAATTTTCCTCCAAGTCAACTATTAGATAATCGTGAGGTTGGAGGACGACATTTATTTGATTCATGTCATTCGTAAAAGTCAGTTCTGACGTTCTAAATGCCAAAGTATTGAAGGTCAATCTTAAATCAGCTTCCTGTAATTTTATAGAATTCGGTTCCCCCGTCCTTTGGGAATATGTACTAATAACAGGGATTATCTTCTCACGAGCACTTCTTAGACTCAACAGGTGAGATGTCCTCACATCCCGTTTTTCAACTACCCCGCGTAAAAACTCGATTACCTCCGGTTTCATTTTGTTAGATACCTTCAAATGAATAGGTAAGTCCACAAACACTTTTTGACTTTTGATTTGCCGAATTATCGGCAAATAGATCTCATGAAACTGTTTTGGCGCTTTGGGTTTAGCTTTTGAATTAGCTTTTGGCGCACGCGGTAGCTGTTCAAAATGTTTGAATATTTCTATATATGGATAAATCGCACTACCAAAGTCAAAAGAAGTCAAAACGTTTTTTTCTTGCTGACGGAGTCTGAAAACAGGAATGTAAGTTGGCGCATTCATAGTTATTTATAATTTCTAATGTTCAATAAAATATTCCAAGTTAATTTTAACTTTCATATTTGCACCAAAATGATGCGGAACTTGCTTCAAATTTTGAAGTCTACCAACAACAATTGCTGGATGAGTAGAATATGATCTAGCTATCTTTCGTACTAATCTTTCTGTTATCTCTGTATCAATTTCGTTTAAAAATGTATCCGGCAACAGCCAGTCACGCGCAAAGTTGTTTGCTTCGGCTTCTTTCTCAGGATCATTTTCTACTCCATCAAAATCTTCGATAAAAACATCCTTTTTACCATGTAGTAGAATATGTGCAGCCTCATGGAAAAATGTAAACCAAAAGTGATCATTTGTTTTATAACGGTCAGTAATTTGAATTACCGGCACTTTTCCAATCCATCTGGTTGCTCCGCTAATAGGCGCTTTTGGCAAACTATATGAATAGATTACTGCAACTCCAACTTTCTCGCATATGGACTTTAATGTACTAGGAAAATCTTCTGGCTGAGTTTCTACTAAGGATTTGATTTCGTTTAATGCTATCTTAAATCCTTCTCTATCAAAGTCTGGCAAAGTTTCACTTCTTAATTTCAACTCTCCTATTCTTAACCAAGCTGCCATACTGCCTAGTAATGTGGCATGAGCAGTACTTTTTCTAAAATTTGTACTGGCATAGCTATTCACATACATACTTTGCCATTGCAGTGGTGTCGCTACTCCATAAAATTTCAGGAACTCCTCCACCATTTCAGTTCCGACTTTGTTAGCTTTTAGATAACCGTATTTCTGCAATTCCTTAATTGGTTGCTCCTTCACCCATTTCAAACCTTCTTCTAAAAATTCTTCCTGCTCAATACGCGCAAGCTTTTCACGGTAAAGCATTTCTCGGTTTAGCCAAAATTGCATATCTATCCCTAACACCTTTTCCAACTGCATTGCAGTATTTACCGTGATAGGTGCTTTACCCGAAATCATATCGTTTACTTTTGCCGGAGTCTTGCCGATCCGTTCCGCTAACTCGGCTTGGCTCATTTTTAGAAACTCAATCGTTTCCAATATCGTATCTCCGGGCTTGGTCAGTAATTCTCTTTCTATCTTAATGTTTTTGCTCATTTTGTCTCTTGATTACGGATTAATGATAATCTGTCGTTTCTATAATCCTTATGTCAGTTACCTCGATTGTCAAGATTTCGCCATTATCTTTCTTCGGTATAGGATCATGATTGATCTCAAATATCATTCTGTGATTTCCGGATATGTCCACCGCCCATTCTCCGGACCTTTTACCGGAAAGGGGGTGACAATTTGCCGCAGGAATCTGCATGAGTACTTTAAGGTTCGGAGATGCGGAGATATCATCTAACCTACTTTGTACTTTCTTTGCCATAGTGCCGAAGGCTTTCTGAATCTCTGATGGAGAACTCAGTTTCTTCTTGATCTTGTTCGAGTAGGTTATTTCCATCTCAGAATTTTTATTACCTAAATTCGGTAAGAATATTTTTACAAATATACCGGAGTTTTCTTAGGCTCCAAACAATGAGCAAGTTATTTGTTCAATTGCGGAGATGAGGCTAAGCGAGAGTGATCACAAGAAGGCTCGAACACGTCTTTATAATAAAACTGCGACGGCTTGTCGCAGTTTTATGTCCCCTGACAGGAGCACTAATAAAAACGTTTCATTTTCCAAGGGTTTCGCGGAGGCAAACCTATGTCCGAAATTCGCTTTTCAGATCAATGGATAAATTGTTTAACAACGCTGCAATGCCAATAAAACGTGGCTGCCCGATTTTGCTCAGCTACCCAACCGCCATCTTCGCCATATCCTTCCAAATATAATGCGGAGCTGACTCGCGCAATGCCCAATTGATACTCATCGGCTTCGCTCCGTAATGATCGATATAGTCCGCCAGGCCCAGGAAGACATAGGCAATCGTATTATTGAATTCATCATTGTTCTTCTCCCGCACAAAAAGAAGAATCGATTTCTCCGTTTGCTTTTGCTTTATATATGATAGCCCCTTGCCAGTTTCAGGTCGGGCAGTGTTCTGAGACTGCCAGTGAAATATCTTTTCACTAACTGCGTAATCGTTATACAATGTGGTCGGAGAGTAATTTGCTTCTGTCTTTTCTAGCGTTATGAGCAGCAGCTCGGCATTCTTCGCTTCCAGGTTTACGACGCCTTCGCGGTTGCTGGATTTCCTCTCAAATGTGCTTTCTCCGAAAGCGGCCAGGATCTGTTCTCTCGAATATCGGCTATGTACTTTGAGCGGTTGAACGAAAGGTAGATCAGCGTCCATTTCGATGTGTGCAATTCTGTCAATAACAAGTTCGAGCAGCTCGACCATTTCACTCACCAGTTGTTCATTTCTTCCAATTTTTGCAATACTTGCCGACAGGTCTTCTGCTCCACCTGGGCTTTGCCAAAAGTCGTAGTGAAGCATGGTAAGCATTAATTTTTCATGATCGGGCAACGCATTTACATCTACCTTAAATTGATGCTTCGCCATCCTTAGAATGAATGACAAATAGCTGAATGAATTACAGCAGAGCCACTTTTTCAGAATCGTGCGCTTCGTCTCCTCCTCATTGATTGGCAATAGATCGTCCAACCGATTCGCCAACTGACAGAGTCTGCTCCAAGTCGCTCGCTTGTAAATCGCTTGCAGCGGAATGTTATGGAGCGTGACAAAGTTTTTAAGCGATAAAGGCAATGTGGTTTGATATCGGAAATTGGCAATTTTGGTAACGAGCTGACTTGTATTGAGCTGGGTCGCTGATCGTATATTTTTTAGAATGATTTCCTTTGCCTTCTTTTCCAAAACAATGGAGCATCCCAATGGCAAATGTGGAAAATCACGTTCGAGCTCTTCCAGCGTGGAAGTATTGGTTTTACCTATGAGTGCCCTGAATTTACCTTCAAAATCGTATTCTGGCCGGGCATTGCCAACAAAGTCAAGAACAGTCAGGCACTCCTTACCTTCTGACAGTCGCAGACCCCTTCCAAGCTGTTGAAGAAACACCGTCAGACTTTCGGTCGGCCGTAAGAACAGCACGGTGTCAATCTCTGGGATATCGACACCTTCATTGAAAATATCAACCACGAAGAGGTAATTGATATCCTTTCGCAACAATTTCGATTTGATGGTAGATCTCAGCTCTTCACGGTCGCCTCCGCTGATCAGGTAATCCGCTTTTAGGCCAGCCATTGAAAACTTTTCAGCCATGTAAATGGCATGTTCTCGAGTCACACAAAAACCCAATGCCCTGACATCTTCATAGTCTGTGAGATAGTTTCTGCAATGATTAATTATTTCTCCCACCCGAAGATCATTGTGCGTATAAATTCTCGTCAGCTCTCCTGGTAGATAGCGGCCATTCTGCCAGGTTGCGTTAGATAAATCTGTACTGTCGCTAATTCCAAAATATTGAAATGGACAGAGAAGTTTCCTGTTCATCGCCTCAGGCAATCTGATTTCGGCTGCAATTGTATCGCAAAAATCTGCCAGAATATCAGCCCCGTCTGTACGCTCGGGAGTCGCAGTTAAGCCAAGAAGCACCTTCGGTTTAAATTTGTTTAGGATTGGGCGGTAGCTATTCGCGGCAATGTGGTGCACTTCATCAACAATAATGAAGTCATAATAGCTTTCCGAAAGCGGAAGATCCTGAATTCGGTTAGCCAGTGTCATAACGGACGCAAACACAACATCATAATTGTCTGGCTCGATGCCGTCCACCCAGAGATCGCCAAAATTGTTGTCGCGCAGAATGCCTGCGAAAGTCGCCCTTGCCTGCATCAGTATCTCCTTCCTGTGTGCGACGAAAAGCAGTCTGGCGTGAGGATGCGTTTTAAGAAAGTTTTTGAAATCAAATGCCGATACTACCGTTTTTCCTGTACCGGTCGCAGCGACAATCAGGTTTCTATACCTATTATGAATTTGCCTCTCTGCTTGAAGCGTTTCTAAAATTTCTTCCTGAAAGGGTAAAGGCGTTATATCAAAGAAAAAAGACCTTTCGATTTGACCTTTGTTCTTCTCTCTACCGAGTGCTACTTTCAATTTCTTGGAATGTTCTCCTTGTCGGAAGTATTCGAACTCTCGGTCTTGCCAATACGTCTCGAAAGTTTTTGCAAACTTGTCGATGATGTGGCCAACTTCCTGAGTCGTCACTTTCAAGTTCCATTCTAAGCCGCTGGTTAATGCAATCCTAGAAAGATTGGCTGAGCCAATGTAGCCGGTATTGAAGCCAGTGTTTCGAAAGAATAGGTAAGATTTTGCATGTAGCCGTTCATTTTTGGTGTTATATGAAATCTTCACCTCGCAATTAGGTAGCCCCGCTAAAAACTCCACTGCTCTCAAGTCTGTTGCACCCATGTAGGAGGTGGTGATGATTTTAAGAGGGTTACCTCGACGGGTAAATTCTTCAAGTTCCTTCTGGAAGATTCTAATACCAGACCATTTGATGAAGGAAACAAGGAAGTATATCTTATCAGAAGACAGTATTTCTTTTTTCAACTCACTTTCGAGTGAAAGCCCGACATTGGAACCCGTGAATAACTCGCTTTGTGCTAAACCTGTAAATGGGGTTATTTCCTTGATATGTTTTTCAAAATCAGAGAAAGGCGCATCCATTTTCGCGAATACAGCATTCAGGATTTTTCCATTTAGGGAGATTAAATCCTCGTCAAAATCAGCGTGCTCAAGCTCCGTTCGCAGGACGCTTATAATCTTATTTGATACTTTAATTTGACGATCAATACTATCATCTCCTGATATCAAGCTGAGACCGTAGTTCAAAAGGCGACTTACATGCTGACTAAGCACGCGAGCGACCTCGCTCTTTTCGACAGGTGTTTCCTTTACAAAGAATTGTTGTTTATCGAGGGAGCTTATCTTTGAATCGATAAGCTTGGTAATCAAATTCTCGTAAAGGCCTTGCTGCATGGGGCGGGTTTTGGAATGGTATTTAGATAAAGTTGTAGAAAGGAATTAGTTACCCAAATATTAGTTATGTTAGTCATTCTTCAATACTCACTGTATGTCGATAAAAATCCTAACCATTCTAACTCTTCTGGCATCCACGCTCTCCGCTTTCTCTCAGGAAAAAATGGTGAGTGTAAACGGCGTTAATTATCACGTTCTTACGAGCAGCTTGGAGCAAAGAAAGCTGCGTCAGCCAGTGCTGGTTTTTGAAAATGGAATGGGTATGGGGTTTGGAAATTGGGATACAATAACAGATTCGCTCGCTAAAAATGCTCCTGTTTTTCTCTATGACAGGCAGGGCGTGGAAAAATCAGACAAGGTTTTCCAAATGCCTACTCCTCAAAAGATTGCAGCGAATCTCAAATCACTTTTGCAGGAACTGAAAGTTGAACCGCCGTATATATTGGTCGGTCATTCCATGGGTGGCGTATACGCGCGGGCTTTCGCAGGATATTATCCCGATGCTATTGCGGGGCTCGTATTTGTCGACCCAGCAGATTTTACGGAAACAAAAGCTGACTGGAATCAGATCTTCAGGACAATTGGCGTTTCTGAAAAGCGGATTGAAGAAATGCTTATAAACCGCTTATACACTCCTTCGAAAGCAGATTCGTCGCATTACGCCTCATGGAGTGAGGGACAAGTTTTAACGGATCTCCGAAAAACTGACTTCGCGGAGCTTAGTAGCTTGCCCATACCTCAAGTACCTATCCTGTTTTTTGTCGGCGGAAAGCTTGAAGTTCCAAAGGAACGTCGGAGCAAGGAATATGATCATGAGCGGTTCTTTGAAGAAAAAAATAGCTCGAATATGTTGAGATGGCGTCGCTTTATTCACTCTTCTAGTAAAGGTGGCGCACTGATCTATTTAAGCAACAGTGGCCATTTTGTGCATCGAGACGACGCAGCAATGGTGATTGGGAATATAAGAATGATGATAAATGCTTTGGAAAAATAAGGCCTGAAAAAGTAGATAACAGGTTACCTTGATTTTCTTGCTAAATAGTAATTGGGAATCTGACTTGAAAATATGGGCTTATTTGATTTTTTGAAAAAGAGTAGTTCCAATGATGACCAATATTGGTATTTCGATCCGGCTAGTCATTTTAGACCAAAAATTAATAAAGCTTACTATTTTAAGCTCTCGAACTTTGACTTTGGGTGGCTGATACTTGAACCAATCACGGCTTTTATAAATGGAAAAGAGGAGGAGAAAGCTAAGTCGTTGTCGTATGGCCAAAAGGCGCTTAATTATTGGTGGTATGTAGACGGACAAGTCACGAATGGCGGTTTTGTACAGTTTTATTACAATGGTTATGGGAAGTATGTGCAAACTGTTTTGAAAGGGCTTGAACACATAGGAGATTTCGAGATGGCCGATCTCATACGGAAGGCTGATGATATCTATAAGCAGAATGAAAAGTTGATTGTAAAAGCCAGGAAAAAGGATTTGTTCGGTAGTGACCTATATGAGCGGCTGGAAGCGCTCTCGGAATTAGATAATCAATATTATCAGCTTCATGGGAAAACCATGGCGCACATTGAAAAATATATCAAAGCGAATCCAGCTGAGATTTGTGTCGATGAAAATGGTGATGAATTCGACATTAATTTTTCAGGTGAATACAAAACATATTATCCCGACAACCAAGTAAAGGAAGTTTTTAACATCAACAACGGATTGGCGGATGGTGCTTTCAATAGTTATTTTGAAAGTGGGAAGTTGCAGGAAACCATTCATTTTGACGGTGGGGTGCAAACGGGTGAGAAGGTAGGGTATTTTGAAAATGGCAACATTCAGTATGCAACCAAACGCAATGATAGCTCCAACCAATTTGAATGCTGGACCTATTTCGAAAACGGGTCACCAAAAAGCCTTGAATATAAGTCTATCCCCGACAACGAGAGAATTGGAGTGTATAAGGAATGGTATGACAATGGTCAACTAGCAAAGTCTGGGACGTATATATCTGCTTTTGAAAGAGATAAAGACTGGCTCGAATACTACGAGGACGGAAGTCAGAAATTGAAAGCGGAGTTTAAGGATCGGACTTTCTTGATCCATGACTTTTGGAATGAGCATGGTGAACATCTGCTGATAGCGGGAACGGGGCTATATATAAATGAATATTCCTACTCTGAGGGCGTAATTGGTAGAGAAGAACAGGAATACAAGAATTACAAACGCGACGGAAAGCAGCATTCATACCGAAATGGTGAGCTTACTTTGTATCAGGAGATGAAAGATGGCAAAGAGGACGGTATCACCAAAAGTTATTACAATAATGGTAATGTGCAACGGGAAACGACCTATCGAAACGGTGAAAGTGTATCAAATAAAGTGTTTCCAAAATCCGAAAATCCGGTTGGAAAGGTCACATTTCAATATTTGATGAACGATCAGTGGCTATTAGATCAGGATTTGCCAACAGCGGACACATATCCTGTCTGCCTTAATGAGCAAGAAATAGCCCTGAATATCAAAATGCCCAAAGCATTTGCTGATCCTGATAATCACCACCTCGAAGGATCAACCTGCCTTTGTTATCCGTTGATAAAGCCGGGCGTATCCGAAAAGTCGATTTCAAATCGGCATATATGACCAATGGGCAGGAATTCATGGCGGTTGCGGACAAGATGAAGTTCAGACCGGCCATGAAGGATGGGGTGGAAGTGGCATCGTATATGTATGTTATTGCTAATTTTAATGTTGAGTAAATGAGACTTAAATGTCGACCAAATCCCTGACTCAGCAGTCAGCGACCTTATGCTTTTCGACAGGTATTTACCTTTACATCATAACCCACTAGTAACCATACTAACAGTTTACAAACAACCCAAACAATCGAGAGAAAAGCCAATAGCTCATTTAAAACCTTGCACTAACACCAAAATTCACTATTCCTTTATATCCATAACCCATTTCTGCAAAACCTCCAAATTTCTTGCCTATCCTGATTGCGATTGGAGTCAATTGAGTTGTTGGCCATCCATACATTTTAGTATCGTGTGGAAATCGTTGGTCTTTTGTTTTTACAAGTAAGATACCAAAACCAGTTACTCCGTAAAGTTGTACAAACGGGTGGTCAAGGTAAATATACTTTGCCTCGAAAGTTGACATAAAATTGGAGTGCTTGTAAAAGCTTTTTGATTCCGAATAGTCGGTTCGATATGTTGTTTTAGTAGTAAAGCCCAACGCTAATCCAATTGAAATCCATTGTCGTCTTTGGTAGCGTAAACTAAGGTTGAAGGAATTTGAAAAGTCCCCCATACGAATTGGATCCAAAGAGGCTGTTCCAAGAAGCGTTTCCACAGCATCATCGATAATTTGCTCCCTTGCTAGGGGACCAAAACCAAGCTGTATTTCATATTTAGGGAATTGCTGAGCATAACATAAGTTGCACGTCACAAAAAATAGCAAAGAAGTGCTGATGATAATGAAGTTGGGCCTCTGCATGTTGTTGTTATGAAATTTTGAATTTTCTATCCTAATCATTGTTCGGCCTCGAAGCAGTAGACATTATAGTTGGTTGACGCAAAGATTCTGCCTTTCTTTCCATCCTTCGCAGGCGTTCCTGTGACAAATCCTGTAAACCAGGAATCATCCCGACCCTCCAATCGGATATCCGGTGAAGGCATGTCCCATAATAGCTTGCCTGTTTGAAGGTCGACAGCCAACAGAAATTTGGTGTAGATGTAATAGATTATCCCATCTTGATGATAAAGATCGCTCGTTAACACACTTGCCTTTTGAGTCCACATAGGCAATCCGGTATTAGCGTCTACACAATAAAGGGTTGCATTGTCTCCGTTGAGCAAGAGCTTATCACCAACAAGGATAAAATCATTGAAACCAGTAAACATTTCCGACAGATTTCGTCTCCACACTTCTTTGCCTGTCATTAGTTCAAAACAGCCAACTGTGGTCAATGAGGTCAGATACACCTTATCCCCATGTACAAGTGGCTTAAGACTGGATGAAGCGCCACCATGGTCGGGACGTATGGCTATTCGTTCGTATACCCATCTCTTATCGGTTATATTATACAGACCGAAATAGCCGCGAGTGTCATTGAACAAATCTTTGGGACCAGGTTCTGTAAATGGTACAACCAAGTAATCGATGCCATCTCTACTGCATGCCTCAATATTCAGCATCGAGCCACGATAATAAATTGAATCTGGATCTACATATGCATGTTCGTCCTTAAGTTTTGGCATCATAAGCTCTTTGACTGCACCAGTTGCAACATCACAAGCAAATATAGTTGGCTCTCTTCGCTTCCTCCTCTGAGACTCTATGCTAACGCCTGGAACGTAATACTTGTCCTTCAAAAATGCCGGATAAGGCCTAAGGCTGATTTCTGGATTTCTCGACTTCCAGATAGTTTTACCAGTCATCGTATTGATATGGTAGGTAGTGCTGGCGTCATGTAACAGCATCGTTCCCGGATAAAGATTAATGCTCTGCCGTAGTGTTCCAATAGTTTTGAATTGGAATTCATCCCATTTCCAAATGTTTTCACCAGTCTCCAAATCCTTGAACAACAAATATTGCTCTCCTTTCGCGCTAGACTCAGCAGATTTGCGCATCCCGACAGCTAATATGCCGCGGTTATCAATGATATAACCCCTATGCAAACCAAACGAGCGTGGCCCCTCTGAAATGGAGGATTTCCATACATGTGGTAGCCGGGTAATCACACCATCCTTGTCAGTTTCGGTGGAGACTTTCTCCGGGTTGCACGCCAGCAACCCAGAGAAAATAATTAAGTATATTAACCACTGCATACTAACGTCGATCTATTCCAAACACATCCGTACCATCGCCATTATCAAACACCCAGTTAAGCTGAGATTGTATCCGATCAGGTATTTTAAATTCCCCATGATTTATCCCCGGCGCTTCTCTATGATGCCCTTGCCAAGCGCCGTCGATATTTCTTTGCGAAGCAGCTGGTACGACACCGTCACTCGGTAAATCATGATATATGACGATAGAGTGAAACACCTGATCAGTGCAGTAATCATCACAGTAACCTGGAGGAGGGCTGGATGCGTAGCAAGCTTGCCATTGATAGGAGTCACATGTTACAACGGTCTCATACCACGACAAATATTCGGTGTAGCTTGCGCCAATAACATGACGCCAGCCTTCATTAGAATCGGTATTCATCCAGTTTCTCCCTTCTTCCCACTTTCCCTTTCTCCATTGGTGAAATCCATGCATAGGTAGATTTGCCCAGCTCTGAAATTCTTCTCCGTTCACAGCTGCATTATAAAGATTGGCAACATCCGAAGCCAAATTGACACCGTTAGTTTCGGAATCCCAAATGGCATAAGTGCCCACAACCTTCCAAAGAATAGGGTAATTTTCATTACCCCAAATGAAAATTTTGGGGACGGACGACGTTTGATTTACAATTGAATTTTGATAAGTACTGCCAGGCTTCAGATCAACTGCCGTTTGACCTTCTAGGCCAAAGCTATCCATTAGTTTTTTATTGACCCATTTCGCAATACCTTCTGAGTATAGAGTAGCAAGTGGTTGGATGAAAGTGAATTCTAAACCCAAATTCGGCCAAATTGGGGGAGAAACTGCCGATCCAACGCTTGGTCCGGCCATCATTCGCTCTCGGCCGTTGTCAACAAAGGCGGTATTGGTTCCGTCAGAAGCGGAAGTAGAGATTTGAGCACCGCGAAGGGGTGACCCCATGGTCACGACTCCTCGCCAGGACGAACCCCAGAGCGATACTTGTCTAATCGCTGTCCCGCCAAGGCTATGTCCTATTCCAATACGACCAGTACGCGTCCCTCCGCCTGTCCTATTATCTACATCAATGCCCATATTGTGAATTCCTGTATTAGTCGTGTAAGACCACCTATTGGGAGCTATAATTCGCCTTTCACCAAAAAAGAAGTTATCGACACCTTCAAGTGATGAGGCATTGCCACCTAATCCGTGAACCCAATCGACGCCCCGACTAACTTGTGCACGACTAAGTGAAGGCTCGATCAAGTAGACAGCCATTATAAAAAGGCACTTGCCAACATAATATATTGCTTTCATAATATCTTTGCTTAAAGGGTTTTAAATGTTGAGATTAACCTTCATGTCAGTATAATACGCCTGTTTAATTTGCCTTGTTTTAATGCCTGTTTTTGGATCCTCATGATAGCTTTCAGAAAGTATTTTCTCCATCTGATTCCCCTCCTTTACCGGCCGGTAGAAAATGGTCGAACGGTAAAGAAGTTTGTCCCCGTTTTTGTCATATAGTTTTTCTCCTAGCATACGTTTATTTGCGAAGTCGTAGTGCTGAACTGAATACTTCCTCAAATTTTCAGCCGCCTCATTGCTTTCTATACCAAAGGCTTCCAGATCAAACTTGATTTCAGTTACTATCCCGTTTACTTTGATGGATGCATTTTTTTCTCTGGCAAGAGTTAAGATGTATTTTTCATTCACTAGCGGATGCCCAATTATTTCATTTACAACTTCATCCTTATTTAGCGCTGTTGATGTGAGTACCTTTCGAGCCAGAGCATCGAATCTAGACGGTTTTAATTTCGCCGATCCTGTTTCTTTGCCGTCCTTGTCGAAAAACCGAACTACGTTGTTTTGAACAACTGTCTTATGTGCGAGCACAGACTCATATGGTTTCTTTTGCAAGACAGGAGGCAATAATGCTGTTTTTGTCGGTTGTAAGGGAGTGGTTGTCATTTCGTATGCACCATCTGCGAACAGCTTAAATTCCACTCTTTGCCTCGCCAGGCGTGGCTGAGCGGCTATTTCTATAAAAGCCTTTTCTTTATTTTCTGCCGGAATTTTCGAAAGAATCTGAGTCGCAGAATATTCCTCAATTTCGTAACTTGTTGTAAGCAAGGCCTCGGATGACAGTCTTGCCGCAGCAGATCTTTCTGAGGAAGGCAATTCTTGCATCAGATTTTTGTCACACGCAGAGGTAGTTAGGAGCAGAACTATTGCTATGACACTGGGCAGGTTGAAAAAGACAGCAAATAGCTTTTTGGGGGGTAGTTTTACATTTTTCATGCAGCACAGATTTAAGGTGAGTATTCTTTTTGTACAACACAAAGTAACTTAAAGGGTATTTATGCATAACTTGTCTTACGACACGGATCTAACTTGTTCTACAACATAGATTCGTCTTGTCGTGCGACAAGATTTTAATACCATTTTGGATACAGCGACTAAAAAGCGTAAGCCTAACTTTTGATTTATGAAACTCGCAGATGACACCAAGCCATTGCAACGGATACTAAATGCTCCCAGTTTTATTCTATCCGATCAGGTAAAGGAGAGCTTTCAGGAAAGTATGAAACGGTTCATGATTCCGAAAGGAAGAGTCTTGGTAGATGTAGGACAGGTTAGTAAATGCCTTTATTTCATTGAAAAAGGAGCGATGCGGACCTACTATTTAAGAGGTTCGGAAGACATTACTTCACTTCTTGTTTCGGATGGAGATATTGTATGCATTGCGGAGAGCTTCCTCATGCAAAAAGAATCGAATGATGTATTGGAGACACTGGAAGACACTACCGGGATCTCTATTTCCTATGAAGCATACCGCAAACTAGTTATGGAGGATGTTTATATGGCTGGTTTGGCAGTGCAATTGCTAGAACAACATCTGATCAACTTCACCGACCGTGTTAAAGTATTCAAATATCTCTCTGTGGAGCAAAGAATAGCACATTACATCAGTCAGCCCTCATCCTTGTTTAGGCGAATTCCGGACCACTATATTGCGACCTACCTTGGGACAACCGCAGCCACTTTTAGCAGATGTTTGAAGACAATTAATATGGATAAAAATCTGGTTGGCCGCGCATCAAGTTTTGGTGTTCTGCTTGCCACATTTGGGTAGCCGCGCAGTTTTTAAAATTTACAGTTTGATCATTATTTTTGTATTAATAAATCGCAGTTACCACCGCCAAAAACCACAGGCATTTTCCAAACTTTGAACACCAAAAACCACCCGAAAGCTCACCCAAAACCAGCGAAAATCATCCCAAAACAACTCAACTTTCGCTAAAAGAATTATACATAACAAATATACTGTTGTACTATATGTATAAAAAATAGTGAGTCTTTCGTGTAGTTTACATCAAATACAGGAGACAAAACCTTGAATATAAGCCGATTAAAGGCAAAGTTCGAGACCCGTCTCCCTCCAAGTTGTTGGCAGCCCTTCTCTTCCAGGACATTCCCTAAGCCTTTCTAGAAAACCTGCGTTTATTATATTTACATTCAATCCTATCCAAAATGCAGATAACGTTCCCATGCCTATTCATGTAGCTATTACCCGTAAAGTACTTCCTGGAAAAGAGGATGAGTTTAAAGAGGCTTTGCGGCATTTTTTGGGGGATTCTTTTTTGCATGGAGGGGTTCATGGTGCGGCAATGATGACGGCTTTGCCAGGGAGCGAGAGTAGGGAAATTGGCATATTAAGAACTTTCGCCAACCAGGCTGAGCGTGACGCTTTTTATAACTCAAAGCTCTTCAAAGACTGGGAAGCCTATGCATCCACGCTGACGGAAGAGCCGGTTTATCGGGAGCTTACCGGCCTCGAAGCCTGGTTTCGCTCGCCGGTTCCGCCTCCAAGATGGAAAATGGCAGCGGCAACGCTTTGCGGTGTATACCCAACGAGCCTGTTTCTGACTTATGCTCTGGGTCCGTTTATCCAGGAGCTTCATCCCGCATTAAAGACATTGATTGTAGCCGGATGTATGGTGGGACTGCTTACCTGGGTTGTGATGCCGCAGGTTACAAAGGCTTTGAGACCGTGGTTACAAAGCTCAGACACACAAAGTGCCCAAAAGTAGAATAAAAGGACTGTCACCAACAGTCCTCCAATCGCTGTCATTTGATGTGTGACGGCCATCGGCCGCGGAGAAAAATAACATTATAATTCGTCGACGCAAAAATCCTCCCTCTCTCACCAGCCGCACCGCCCACCACCGATTGCAATCCTACTTCGCAAGCTGCAAGTCTGCAATGCTCTTAATCCGATTCCGCTCCAAAAACGCATCAATTGTCTCGAAATGTTCGATAACCCGCTTGTCCTTGAATTCGAAAACTTTTTGAGATAAGCCTTGTAAAAAGTCCCGGTCGTGGGAAACGAGCACCAATGTGCCGTCAAAGTTCCGGAGCGCTTCTTTTAAAACATCCTTTGATTTCAAATCCAGGTGGTTCGTAGGCTCATCGAGGATCAATAAGTTCACAGGCTCCAAAAGCAGCTTCACCATGGCAAGCCGCGTTTTTTCGCCTCCCGATAATACACTTACTTTTTTATCAATGTCCTCACCCTGAAACATAAACGCACCCAAAATGTTCTTGATCTGCGTTCTTACATCACCTTCTGCAACTTCGTCTACCGTTTGGAAAATAGTCAGGCTTGGATCCAGTAGCGACGCCTGGTTTTGCGCAAAATAGCCGACTTTAACATTATGCCCCAGCTGGCAAGTTCCTTCCACATCAAGTTGCCCCATGATGGCTTTAATCATGGTCGACTTCCCTTCTCCGTTCCGGCCTACAAACGAGACTTTTTCGCCTCTGGAAATGGTCATGCTCGCATTTTTGAACACCGCCTGATCGCCGTAGGATTTGGAAACGTCTTTCACCGTCACCGGGTAATCGCCCGAGCGTGGGGAAGGTGGGAAACGAAGTTTCAGGGCTGAATTGTCGATTTCGTCGATTTCGATGATTTCCAGTTTCTCCAGCATGCGCTCGCGGGAAGAAACCTGGTTGGTCTTGGAATACGTTCCGCGGAAGCGTTCGATGAATTGCATGTTGTCTGCAATCATTTTCTGCTGTTCCTGATATGCCTTGACCTGGTGCGAGCGGCGCTCTTCGCGCAGCACCAGATAATGCGAATAATTGGCTTTATAATCAAAAATACGTCCCATTGTCACTTCAATGGTGCGGTTGGTAATGTTGTCGATGAAGGCCCGGTCGTGGGAAATCACCATGACTGCATTGGCCTTATTTACCAAAAAATCTTCCAGCCAGATCACCGATTCAATGTCAATGTGGTTGGTAGGCTCATCGAGCAAAATAAGGTCAGGCTTTTGCAAAAGGATTTTGGCCAGCTCTATGCGCATGCGCCAGCCGCCGCTGAATTCCTTGGTCTGCCGATGAAAATCTTCGGGCCGGAATCCCAGTCCTTTCAATGCTTTCTCCACTTCGGCGTCGTAATTGACTTCTTCGAGCTGGTAATATTTCTCACCAATTTCAGTCACCTGCTCGATGATCGCCATATATTCATCGCTCTCGTAATCCGTGCGGGTTTCGAGGGCGTGGTTCAGCTTTTCCATTTCGACGCGCATTTCAAAAACCTGCTTGAATGCTTTGGCCGCTTCCTCGAACACGGTGCAGTTGTCTTCCGTCAGCAAATGTTGCGGCAAATAAGCGATCACCGCATCCTTAGGCGCACGCACGTGGCCGCGATTGGCTTTTTGCTCACCCGCAATAATTTTCATCATGGTGGATTTCCCCGCTCCATTCTTACCCATCAGGGCAATTTTATCGGTAGGATTTATCACGAAGGAAACTTCGCTAAAAAGGACAGAACCGCTAAATTCAACGGCCAAATTCTCAACTGTAATCATCGTCTCATTTTTTGAAGCCGCAAAGGTACGAGGATAGCATCATTGACCAATAACATTGAATTAATTGTTCGGGCCGGACGTTTTTAAGTTGAGACATTATTGCTGATTCAGCTGATTTAAATACAAAAAACCAACACAAAATTATGGACGTTCGCACAACATTATCAGTAAATGAAAGCTTTATGGAAATGCTGACCGATATCAAAAACCGCGGGGCAAAAGCAGAAATGATCCTGGACATCAACGGACTGGAACGCGCTCAGGGAGTCATTCAGGAGATTCACGCCGACGATCCAAACCCTTACATTGAACTAACGGACGGGACCAAAATCGCAGAAAAGACAATCGCCGCCCTCAACGGCATTTTCCGGCCGGAATATTCGGGGTGTTAATGGCTTCAAATGTTTGTTCTGCTTCTTAGTAATGATACAACGCACGGCCAAAGCAAGATTAGGCGGCCTTAAAAAATGAACCGCCGCCGCTGCAAGCAGGAGAAGCGTTGTGAATGTGACTTCTAGTATCCATATTCACGACGCGAATTCAAATGCAGGCCAATGAGCGATACAACTACAAGAAAAATAAAATGTCTGATTATTGATGATGAGGAACCAGCGCATGAGGTGCTCAAATTTCTGATCGCAAAAGTGCCGTGGCTGGCCTTTGAGGGCAGTTGTTATAATGGCATTGAAGCGATCGAGGTTGTCTCGGCCCGAAAGCCCGACATTATATTCCTCGACGTAAATATGCCTGAGCTTTCAGGCCTCCATCTGCTGAACATCATCCAGTCGACCGAGCTCCACGTGATCATGACCACCGCTTATCCCGAATACGCTGTCGACGGATTTACATTTGACGTGACCGCTTTTCTGCTGAAACCCATCGGATTCGACCGGTTTTTAAAAGCCGTCACCAAAGTGAGAAAGCTCATCACAGGCGGCCAAATCACTGAGCCAACATCCACTTTGCCCGAAATCAAACCAGAAAGTCCTGCCAATGACGAATATGTCTGGATCCGGGCTGACCGTAAAATGTATTGTGTTTGGTTTAAAGATATTTTCCTGATCGAGGGCTTAAAGGACTATGTTAAAGTGCATTATACCGGCGGTGTGCTCGTCACATTAATGTCGATGTCGGCGATGATGGAAAAGCTGCCGTTCCCACCATTTGTACGCACGCACCGCTCCTACATTGTCAACCGGAATGCAATCCGCATGATCGAGGGCAACACCATTACACTGCAAAATGGCAAGGAAGTCGCCATCGCCGTCTCGCCAACCCGCGATGAGATATTCAGACAGCTGACAGCGAAATAGAGCATGGGAAATAGCATCAGGACTGAACATTCGTTTTTCGAATCTCTCATTTTCCCACCAACACCGGCCGTACGGATCGCCCATCACGTCTGTTTTTGGATAGGCTTCATTGTGCTGCATTTTGCCTATTCACTCCCTACCCTTTCCAACGTCGTCGCTGATCCGCGCTTCACACTGGTGGGTGTGATTTATTTTTTAAAGTTTATCCCAAACTACTATTTCTGCGTAGCACTATACAACTTTCTTAGCAGGTATTTAAAGGGATTTTTGCTGGGATTAGCCGTTTTTTTCGGCACCATTCTATCTCTGCATACTTTCAACACGCTGATTTTCATGTTTGTTGATATGACTTATGGCCTGGAAACGATGCCGGAACGCTTTCGCTTGATCGGAGGATTGCATTTAAAACTGCTTCGGCTCGAAGATCCCCTGACCTGGACCGTACTTGCCTACGATCTTTCAGAACTAGAATTGCTACTGTTCACAGCGTCGGTTAAAGTTGGGCTATATGCAGCCCGGCAAACCATTCTGCGGCAAAAACTGCAAACCGAAGCATTGGGCATGGAGCTGAAAGTTTTGAAGACACAGATCAATCCGCATTTTGTATTTAATGTGCTGAATGCCGCTTATGCCAAGATCCTGCCCATTTCGGAAGAGGCTGCCGAGTATCTACAAAAGTCTTCGGAAATCATTCGTTTCGCTTTGTATGAAGCCAATGAAGAATTTATTAAGCTAGAGAAAGAAATGGCCTATCTAAATCAATATGTGCAGCTGGAATCGATCCGGAATACGCATCGCTGCAAAGTGAGCCTGGTTCAGGAAGGAAGTATCCTGCAATCGCACGAAATCCCGACGCTATTGCTGATCACACTCGTGGAAAATGCATTCAAGCACGGTGTACATGCTTCACGGCATCCTTCTTTTGTTGATATAAAAATATTTATCCATCCCGATAAGCTGGAATGCAACATTATCAACAGCGTTCCCCAAAGATCTGCCGAAGCGCAACCAGCACCTGAACAAGCCACTGGCCTGGGCCTCGCCAACCTGAAAAAACGACTGGAAATCTACTATCCCAATCGCTACCATTTTGAGACAATTGCAAAGGATCAAACATTCAAAGTAATCCTTTCAATGCCACTCACAGCCGCCTAGCGGATCGACGAAACCGGTTCTGAAATCGACGAAATACCGGCACCCTATTTCGTCTAGTTTTCAACATACTTGATCTAAGAAGATTTCAAATCCGCTGTATTCCGGATTGATTTGTACAATCTAAAAACCAGTACAATTCAATCCTCAGCTCCATGAAAAAATTCTCCGCTCTGCTGATCTGCATGCTTCTTATAACAAGCATGCTACGCGCGCAATACATTGTAAAAGGAAAGGTTGTTGATAAAAATAACGCGGGAGCAGCTTACGCAACGGTGGCGCTTCTGGCAGCTACCGATTCAAGCATTGTAAAAGGCGGATTGACCAACGAAAACGGTGATTTTCAAATAGATCATCCTTTGAAAGGTGCGTATAGGATCAGCGTTCAATACGTGGGTTTTGCAAAAGCATTTACCAATCAATTTACATTAAACGACACAAATAAAATCCAGGAATTCCGTCAGATCACATTGGCTGACGAAGTTGCTAACCTGGAAGAAGTTACTGTGAAGGGCCAGCGTAGTTTGGTAGAAAATAAGGGCGACCGGATGGTCCTGAATGTGGCTAACAGCGTCATAGCCAAGGGAAATAAAGTGGAGGATCTATTGAAATACGCGCCTCTGGTTCAATCCTCGCCGATGGGGATTAAGGTTGGCAACAAAAGCAATGTTCTGATATTGGTAGATGGCCGGCAAACCAGCCAGACTTCCCTCACCAACTTCCTGCAAAGTTTCTCTGCGGAAGACATCCTGAAAATCGAAGTTATTCCAAATCCATCTGCCAAATACGATGCAAGTTTCGGGGCGGTTATTAATATTATTACAAAAAAGAGTCTGGAAAGAGGCTTTAACGGTCGGTTAAGCTTGATTTATTCCAAAGGTGAATACGGGCGTTTTTATCCCGATGCCTCGGTGAATTTCAGATCGGAGAAATGGAATGTCTTCACTTCTATCAATGGCACGCTGGAAAATATTGGCTCGGAAGACGAATTGATCCGCAAATTCCCCGGCGGATTTATGGACACCAAAGCATTGACCAATTACAAAACAGACGGACTTTCCACATTCAGCGGCATTGACTATACGCCAAACAAAAACAACACCATGGGCATCCGGCTCAATAGCGGCTCACGGAACAGCGACTATACAACCAACATGAACACCGGCTTTAAATCCTATCCGGCAACGCTGGACTCGCTGCTGGACGTCAGCCGGTTGACCACAGATAAAACCCGGAACTATGACATTAACTTCAACTACACCGGAAAGCTGGACAGTGCAGGCAAAGAGCTGACTTTTAATGTCACGAAGAGTTATTTTGACAAAAAGAACACGCAACACCTCATTTACCAGGAAAGAAGCCTCGAAGGCATTTCTTCCGGCGATCCGACCAGGGCCAGGATTCGCAATCCAAAAGACGAAAATAACCTCATTGCGCAGGCTGATTTAACATTACCCACAAAACGCGGACGTTGGGAATCGGGATTGAAATACATCGTGATTGGAAACAACAATACGCTCACGCAGGAAAACGAAATCGACGGCCAATACGCGATCGACCCGAATTTTAGCGTTTCCGGCATTTACAAGGAACATTCCTATGCAGCCTACGCGGGTTACAACAATGCATTCAAAAGCGGCTGGACTGTACAATCGGGATTGCGTTACGAAAATACCAGTCAGGAACTCACCGGGTCCGACGTGAGCCGGCAATATGCAGGATTGTTTCCAAGTTTAGGCCTGAACAAAAGCTTGAAAAATGGCGATATGTTCAATATTTCGTACGCCCGCAAAATTTCCAGACCATCACTCACTTACCTGATTCCTTATCGCTGGCTTTCAGACCCTTACCTTGTTTCAGTAGGAAATCCCAATTTGCGGCCGTCTTACGAGCACACCATTGATGCCGGGTTTTCTAAAGGCGGACTCTCCCTATTCATCAATTACACGCGAACAAAGGATTACATTTCCGATGTCATTTACACAGATCCGGAAACCAGGTCATTTGTAAGCATCCCCGAGAATTTGAAGCATGTAAACAGCGCCTACGCAGGCCTTTCGTGGAACCAGGAGCTGTTCAAATGGTGGTATACCAACTGCTCCGTCGTCTTAAATGCCTCCCGGACCAAAACACCGATCGCCAACATTCCCGGCGTAAATTTCAGCGGATTTGGCATGAATTCTTACACCAATAACACATTCACTTTGCCAAAAGGATACAAAATTGAATTGCTCTTCATCTACAATTCGCCTTATCGGTTTGCGATTATGCAAAACAAGCAAGTGTATTTTATGTGGCTCAGTTTCAATAAAGCAGTCCTCAAAAATGGCAATGTAAAAATCTCCATCCAGGATGTATTCCGGACCCAGGCATACCGCTACGTCACCTCGTACGGGCCTGTCTACACGTCCACGCGCTCCTACGCCGACAATCAGCGGATAAGGCTTTCATTCAATTACAATTTCGGGAAAAAGACTGTAAAGCAAGCCAAAAACAGGAGCTTAGGCAACGAAGCCGAAAAAAGCCGGATGGGCGGAGGGGTTATGTGAGGTTTTGGCGGCGCCCCGCCACAGCCACCCGCCAACCTGACTAAACTTTCGCTCCCATTCTTTCGAAGCCTTCCCAAAGTACCTTCACATCGAAAAGCGCTGATTTTTCAGCCGTATCAAACGGAACGTCTGAATGATAAAGCGCCAGGTCATGAACCATTTTAAGCGACCGCGCCAACTCCTCGGAACCCTGACATTCCACGAGATACAAAAAATCGGCTTGTGATTGCGTCAGCGGCGTGCTAACATTTGATACGTTACGTGCATCAACCGTTGTGTTGACTGAATGTTGGTTCGAGCCTACACCTTTTTCCATCCGACATTTGCATTGTTTAAAATGGATTTGGATTTAAAAAAGGGGAAGTCACTGCAAACGTCAACAAAGCGAACTTTGGTAGGTCCAGGGACTTTCACCCTTCTGCTTCTCCAGTGCCATTTTTGGCCTACATCTCAATTTTCTGTTCATAATGAGTATTGTTAAACGTTTGCAGGGCAAATATAGAAGAAAGTTTTGATGGGTCGGAGATGAATGAATTAACGGTAAAAATCCCGCAATCAATGCCGTTTGATAAATGCTTTGAGTAAAATAGAGCAGTGGCAAACTTGAAAGACCAAATAAGAAATAAAATACCACAGAGATTAATCAATCCGATAAGTGAAGCGCAATCGAAAAACTCGAGAATCACAACCATTTTCCTGACGTCAGGAAAATGGTCAAAAAGAAAAGCTTCACAATCACAAGAGCGACACTTACTTACACTATGAAAACAGAAGAAATCAACTTACTAGTCGAACATTTTGAGACAGCGGCGTCTGAGATTGAAGGCGTTGAATGTTGGAGTGCCAGAGAGCTGCAACTTTTGTTGGGCTATGCCAAATGGGAGAATTTTGAGAAAGTCATAAGCAAGGCCAAAGAGGCATGTACTAATGCAGGAGAGGACGTTCAAAACCATTTTCCTGACGTCAGGAAAATGGTTAGTATAGGCTCAGAATCCGAGAGACCTGTTCAAGATATCGCACTCACGAGATATGCTTGTTACTTGGTAGCCCAGAATGGTGATACACGGAAATCGGAAATTGCTTTTGCGCAAACATATTTTGCAGTGCAAACACGACGTGCAGAGATCATTGAGCAGCGGTTGCTGGATTTTGAAAGAGTTAAGGCGAGGGAAAAACTTAGCCAAACCGAACGGCAATTGTCAGGCGTTCTTTATGAGCGGGGTATTGATGACAAGGGTTTTGCAATCATTAGATCGAAAGGAGACCAAGCACTCTTTCGTCTTTCAACCCAACTCTTAAAACGAAAGATGAATATTCCCGACAGCCGCCCAGTAGCAGATTTCCTTCCAACGATCAGCCTCAAAGCCAAAGACCTGGCCGCAGAAATGACGAGCATTAATGTGCAAAGCAGAGAGTTAAGAGGGATACCACCCATTGAGAGAGAGCATATAGACAACAACCTTGCAGTACGAAAAATGCTGATCGAACGAGGCATTAAACCTGAGGAATTACCTCCTGCGGCGATGTAAAAAAGGTGCAACGAAGGCTGGACCGTGAAGGAAAGAAGGTTTTGATAGAAACGAAAAAGAATAAGAAATAGACTCTCAAAGCATCTTCCTCATCATAATGTCCATCTGCTCGTCTTCTCCGAATTTGAAGACATGCTTGTCAAACGCCACAAACCCGTTTTTTTCGTAGAATCGGATGGCTTTTGGGTTTTCTTCCCATACGCCCAGCCAGAGATATGTTTTTTGTTCGAGTTGGGCGGTTTCGAGCGCTTTGTCGTATAATAACTGGCCTACCTTTTTGCCGTGAAATTCACTTTTGACATAAATGCGTTCGATTTCGAGAGAGGTCGGATCTTGGAGTTCGGTCTGTGCTTTTCCCGTATTTAATTTCATGTACCCGACGGGACTATCACCGAGCCAGGCTATGAAAAAGTGTGATTGGGGATTGTTGAGTTCGGCGGCCATTTTAGCATCACTGAAATTTTCGGTCAGATAGTGCTTCATATCCGCCTCTGTGTTGGCTGCTGCGAATGTTTCGAAAAATGTTTCCCTGCCAATCTGCTGAACCGTAGTCAAATCGTCAGCGCCAGCCTTAACTATCGTAATTTGATCCATTTGGTTTCTTATTTTTCATGAAAGTTTCATTAATACCAGCCCTGCCGTGATGAACAATGCAGCGGTGATCCGCATTGCATTGGCTGGCTCGCCCAGCAGAAAAGTGCCGACGATAAATGCCCCAACAGCGCCTATCCCCGTCCAAACGGTGTAGGCGGTGCTCAATGGCAATGTTCGCATAGCCATGGCCAGCAAGGCGAAACTCGCGATCATTGCGACGATGGTAATTGAGGTAGGAATAAGACGGGTGAAACCTTCCGACTGCTTCATGAAGTAAGCCCAGACAACTTCCAGAAGCCCGGCTGCAATCAAATAAATCCAAGACATGACTTTGACCTTTTAGGCCGGGCCGTCCCGATTCGGTTCCCAATACGGGGGAGGTCGTCCTCCTGCATGGCCGCTGTGCAAAGGCTGAGCGGCGGGACAAAAATACCGTTTTGTCAAAAATTTTACAAACCTTCCCGCTATAACGCTGCCTCAAAACAATATACATTGTAATTCGTGGATGCAAAGATTTTGCCCTTCTTTCCATTTTTTCCAGGGGAACCCGTAACGAAGCCGGCAAACCACGAGTCGTGCCGCCTTTCGAGTTTAATGTCTGGGGAGGGCATATCCCAAAGCAGCTTTCCTGTGTTAACGTCCACAGCAAGCAGCGACTTGGTGTAAATGTAATACACCACGCCATCCTGGTGGTAAAGGTCACTGGTTAATGCGCTTGCCTTCTGGGTCCAGCGCGGTGATCCGGTGTTGGCATCCACACAATAGAGTGTCGCATTGTCTCCGTTGAGCAAAAGTTTGTCTTCGACAAGGATAAAATCATTGAAACCTGTGAACATGTCCGACAGGCTTCGCCTCCATATTTCTTTGCCGGTCATCAGATCAAAACATCCAACCGTCGTCAGCGAGGTTACATACACTTTATCACCATTCACAATGGGCTTCAGACAAGCCGAAGCACCACCATTATCGGGACGGATGGCTATTCTTTCGTAAACCCATTTCTTCGCGCTGAGATTATACAGGCCAAAATAACCACGCGTGTGATTGTACTGATCCTTCGGGCCCGGCTCCGTGAAAGGCACCACCAGATAATCACTACCATTCCGGCTAAACGCTTCCATATTCAGCATTGAGCCCCGGTAATACAGGGAATCTGAGTCGATATAAGCGTATTCATCACGCATAACAGGTTTCACGATTTCTTTAAGCGCACCGGTCCTTACATCGCCTGCAAAAATCGTTGGTTCTATCCGGCGTTTTTTCTGCGATTCCAAGCTCCTGCCAGGCATAAAATACCGCTCTCCTAAAAATGCCGGGTAAGGTCTTAATGATAATTCCGGGTTTCTGGTTTTCCAGATTGTTTTGCCTGTCAGGGTGTTAATACAATAGGTTGTACTGGCGTCATGTAGCAGCATACTTCCGGGATAAAGTCCGATGCTTTGCCGCAGCGTGCCAATGGATTTATTTTCAAATTCGTCCCAGACCCACAAGTTTTCACCCGTTTCCAGGTCTTTCAACTGCAAGAATCGCTCTCCAACCACTTTCTGGGCTGATTCACGAACACCCACAGCTAACACGCCGCGATCTTCTACAATGTATCCCCTATGCAGGCCGGAAGAACGCGGACCATTGGAAGTCGATGATTTCCAAATGTGAGGTTGCTGGGTTATCACACCATCCTTGTCGATTTGGGTTGTGATCTTTTCGGGAGCGCAGGCGACCAGTCCAATGAGAAGAAAAATAGCTAATAACCGGCCCTTTGTGATAGCGGGCACCCGTTTTCTGGCTAATGCGATCCTGTTCATAGCTCCCATGATTGATTGTTCAATGCAAAGGAACGATATGCAGAAAATTAGCTTCTTGTCCCCCGACATAGTTTCACGTTGTCGTACAACAAGATTTTTTCACACTAAAACAATATCATTTGCCGCTAACTGACCCTGCATTCACCTTTACACCCTTAAATATGAACGCATTATCACTGATCCTCAACTTTTTACCGCTGGCAGTCGTTACATTTTTTAGCACAACCTGTTTGGTTTTGATAAAAGGAAATTTCTCTTGGTAGGAAGCATTCGTCATCTCCGGATTGAAATTGGCAAAAATGGCTGGCCCTTCGTAAGCTTCGGGGTGTGCGGAATCTTCGATGCGCAGATTCTCAATCGTAATTTTTTCGGGCATGTAACAGATGTAGCCAAAATCGTGCTGCCCTGAATTGGACCCGCCTATCAGGCTGGCACTGACAGGATTGCCATTTGCCGGGACAAAAATGCAGTTCCGGATCACCAGCTCGCCTTGCCAGGTGCTGCCATAATCCGAACGCAGGTTGACAATGTTTTTGCCACGGATACACGAATTTTCCACCAATAACAGTCCGGTTCCAATAGCATTGATGCCCATGTGACCGAGCGTGGAATTACGGATGGTGGCGTTGGCAACGCCCTGGTGTGCATCGAAGCGGGAAAGCGTGCAATGGTCATAAAGCAGGTTTTTGCAGAAATTAGAGCCTAATATGCCCCAGTATTTACTGTCATTGATGTCATTCGTCTGGCTGCAATTGACAAAAGAGACATTAAGCGCCCGGTTCACCGAAAGATCATAGCTGCCCATCGACACAGGTTTATCAGCTGTTCCAATGGTGCTGTAAGTTTTGTGTCCGGTCAGGATGGTATTTTTTACGGTAACATAAGAGCAGTCGCCAATGCTGATAAAACCATTGTAAGGCGCGCCTTGCTCGCCTTCGCCTTTAATATGATGTTCCAATCCTTCCAATGTCACATTAGAGCGCCGAACGGCAATGTTCCGGCTGTAATAGTTGTATTTGGATTCCGCTTTATTGGCAATTGTAGTAAAGCGTCCGCCACTGATTTTCAGTGGTTTTTCATCGATCGGGAGCGCGGTAATCTCGGTTATTTTATCAAAATCCCAGATAATAGGCGCGTTCATATCCACGTTTCCATTTTTATCGACAACAAAAATATCCGTCTGCGAAGAGCCATTGTTTTGGTTGAGCCCGTAACGAATGTATTGCTTCACATTTGCATTCGTAACCGTGATAAGACAGGGGCCGGGCAGTGTGGCATTGATCTTTTTCTGATTTCTCTTTAGTGACCTGATCATTTCCAGTTTAAAGGGTTTAAGCGCTGAGCTAACCATAAACACAGAGGCATCACGTTTTTCCGCCTCGGTGTCATCAATGATGAAAGCCGCTTTGCCAAAATCAGTTTCCGTCCGGATAATGGCAGTGAGGTGTTTTCCGCCAATGTAGTAAGTCGCGCCGTCGTCGGCTTTCACGCGCAAACCGTGCAAATTGGCAAATGCATGCGTCGCGGCAATGGCGTCGATGTCGTCCGTCTTACCATCACCTTTGGCGCCGAAATCACTGTAATGCACCACTCCGGCGGCTTTAAACCTGGCCGCCTCATCCTGCGCCCTGGCCGTCCATGCACCCAGGATGAGCATTAATAATAGTGTGTATTTCATGTTAAAAATCAATGATTGTTATGAATAGGAAAGAAAATTTGAAAGCAACCTTACCCTTGTCCTGCTTCTGAATTTCGTGTCCATAGCTCCGTTAAAAATCCTTCATCGATTTTTGAATGTCGTTCATCGATTATAAAAAGAACAGCGGCAGGTGCGCAGATACCTTTCGGGAAAATCGGTCAGGTCGAGACTGGTTTTAATTCAACCCCAAAACTGTTCTGCAAATGCGACGCTCAGGTTTGTTACTGATTTGCCTCTGTTTCTGCTCCTGCTCCCTTCTGCGGGCGCAGGATGGCGCGCCTAAAAACAAGCAGGTTCAGCTTTCGGGAGGGCTTAATGCTTATGCTGGCCTGTACACGTCCAGCGGCATCGCCGGGCGCAACCAACCCAATCCGTTTGGACTGAGCGGGGCCGTTACATTAACCCTTCCCGGCGGCATTTCTTTGCCATTTTCTGCTGTGCTGGGCAACCAGGGCGCCAGTTTCCGTCAGCCGTTCAACCAGTTCGGCGTGAGCCCCACATACAAATGGGCCACTGCGCATGCAGGTTACCGCAATGTATCTTTCTCGCCATTCACGCTTGCAGGTCATACATTTCTGGGCGGAGGCATTGAGCTGAATCCCGGAATGCTGCGGATAGGTGCTGTTTATGGCCGTTTCAACAAAGCCATTTCCTCCACACTTTCCGATCCTAATGTTATCCCGTCTTTCAAACGCACGGGTTATGCGGTGAAAGTAGGTTATGGCAAGCCCAACAATTACGTGGACCTGGTTATGCTCCGGGCCCGTGATGATACCAACTCCATCGACCGGGTGCAGATGTCTCCCGAGAAATACACCACCCCAGCCGAAAACATGGTTATCGGTCTCACTTCACGACTGCTTTTGATCAAACACATCCTGGTTGAAGCAGACCTTGCGGCGAGTTCCTATACGCGGGACCTTTCTGCATCTGAGGTGGGGGCCGAGGGTAAAAATCCGATGTTCCGGCTCGTAGGCAAGCTGATCACGCCGAGGCTTTCCACCCAGCTAACCCAGGCCACGCAGGCGGCATTGGGTTACCAAAGCAAATGGGGGTCTGTCAAATTTCAGTACAAACGCATTGATCCTAATTTCCAGACCATGGGCGCCTATTATTTTCAGAGTGATATTCAGAGCTATACGGGCAATGTCACATTGAATTTACTCAAAGGAAAAGCGCGGTTAGCTGGCAGTTACGGAAAGCAGTTTGATAATCTGGCCCAAAATAAAAACGCGCGCACAGGCCGCTCCATAGGTTCCATGATGGTTTCTTTAAACCCCGACCCTACCCTCGGATTCGACGTTTCGCTCTCCAATTACGGGCTGAGCCAGCGCGCGGGAATCCGGCCATTGATCGATACGCTCCGCATTGCCCAAAACAATTTATCAGCAACTGCTAACGTGCGTTATTCCATTTTTGACAAAGATTTTTCCCACATTTTCACCCTTACCGGCTCACATCAGCAACTGTCCGACCTGAATGATAACACGTCCGTACAAACCGAAAATAACAGTCAGAATGCTAACCTGGGCTATTTTCTGCAAGCCAGTCAAAGTGGGTTCGGAGCGAACTTAATGCTCTCCTACACGCAGACGAGCCTTCCGCAAACCTTGCCCGGGACCACGGATCAGAAAGTAAAATTCTACGGCCCTACACTGGGGACGAATTATAGTTTTTTAAAAAAGAAACTGAACACTTCACTCAACTTCTCCTATCTGTTCAATAAGCAGTTTGGGGAAACAGGAAAAGTGTTAACAGCCTCCTTGAATGCGGGTTACCAGCTTGCAAAAAGGCAAAGCCTGAACATTATGTTCAATTATCTCAATTCGAACACGGGCATTCAAACAGAAAAATTCAACGAACTCAGAGGAAATATCGGCTATGGAATTTCATTCTAAAAAATATAGCGCTTTCACAAAACGGAGCATTGGCTTCGGGATGATGCTATTTCTGTGTCTGGGATTTTATGCGGGTTTTGCCCAAAATCAAATCCGCATCACCACCAATGTTTTGCCGCCTTACAGTCCTTATATCCAGGATTATCCCGGCACTGGCAACCGCGTTCAGGTATTTATTTCCAATCTTTCGGGCCGGGCATTGTCGGTGCGGCTTTTGGGCAAACTGGAAGGCGATAATGGTGTCGTCATTCGTACTTCGCAGCATTACCGTCCGTTGCGCCCGTTGGAATTGCGGCCAACGGATGTGAACAGAATGATTACGCGGGCTGAACTGGAAGGGCTTTTTGAGCTGAACCAAATTGAAGTCGAAGGGTTGAATAAAGACCAGCTTTACCGCGGCTTACCCCTTCCCGAAGGCAACTATCAATTGTGCGTCCAGGCATTTGATAATGCCACCACCCGCCCGTTATCCGCCGAATTCCCCATGGGCTGCAGCGGATTAATCCCTGTCCGCATCATTGAGCCGCCTATCCTGATCTCGCCAATGGCCGATGAGGAAATCGCCGTCAAAATACCGCAAACTCAGCTTTTCACCTGGTCGGCGCCTGTGGGCATATTGCCTAATCAGGTCGAATACAGCATCCGGATCGTGGAGCTGCCCGAAACCAATGTTGATCCTAACGTATATATAGATGCGATGGTGTTGCCAAGGTCCGGCGTGGAAGTGAACAATCTCCGAACAACGACATTTTTATACGGCCCGCAGCAGCCACCTTTGCAAAAAGGAAAACGTTACGCATGGCGCGTACAAGCGAAGCCCATCGGACAAAGGCTCAATTTCCTGAACGACGGAAAGAGCCCTGTTCAATCATTCATATATGGCCAGCAAATGCCGCTTGGGGTTGATCTGGAATACATTACAATCACAAGCCCGGCAGCAAAACGCAATGCAAGCATCGAAGTAGGCAGTAACAATCCGTTCCTGGTAACCTGGAAGCTGGATGAAGAATTTGAAAAAACATTACGAAAAGCATTTGAGGCCCAACCAAAAAAATCCATTGTAGAGCAGTTTGCCGAACTCAGTTATCGCGTAGTGATCAAAACGGACGAGAAAAGAGGCCAAGGCACAGTGGTGCTCGACCGGCTTGTCCGGGGAGAGCAGCTTAGCCTCGAAAAATCGGAATTGCCTGCAAACATGCCGACCGGGCAAAATTATGAGGTCCGGATCGAGTTACAGGGGATGTCGGAAGCGAGAAGAAACCGCGCGCAGCTGGGCGAAGCGCTTTTAGTCTCAAAACCAAGATCTTTTACACTGATTGAAAGAAACAAAGGAAATGAGGCAGATAGCCTGACGATCCGGGGCGTGCTGGCTTATCGTTTCCCGGGCGAAAGCGGCACACCGCACATCCTTCCGAACACGCAGGTTGTTCTTATGAAAATTTTCCCGAACAGGTTCCGGGCAACAGTTGCTTATGGCAAATCCGACGCTTCGGGTAACTATACCATTAAAATTCTGAAAACCTCAATTCAGGCGCTGGGCGATTCGACGGTTTACACCCGTTTTATGGTTGATCCGGTGAATCCGTTTATCCAGCGCCTGGCCGAGCCGGGCTACTACCAAACCAAGGATGACAACACTTTCCAGGTGTCCAGCGCCGAGCAAAAAGGCTATGAGGTTCAGAACATTACCTGGCTGGCGGCCGGCTATAACCTGGACGTAACAGCCAAGATTTCATATAAAAACTGGCCAGGCATTCCCGGCATCAACCTGGAAGGAAAACACCTCGTCATTTACCGGAAACCAGGCATTGCCAAAGATTTTGACAAATACAGGCTTCCGTTTGAAGGTTCAGTAAACCAATCGTCCGGGCCCGTAACTGCAACTGTGCAAGCCGGAATAAACAGCGGTTACCAGCCCGTTGGCGGCGTCGGTAATAAGGTAAATGTGAATGTAAATCCCTCGTCGGATGGGCCAGGCAGTTCCGGAAGCGGCAAATCCGGTGAAGCTGCGCTGCGTATGCAGGTGATCGCAGAGCTCGAAAAAAAGGGTTATCAGTTCATCAGCATGGTGGCCTTGAACAAGAAGGATACTGAATACGGCGCGATGATCAATAACCTTGTTTATGGCGGCGTATCCTACGATGCCTACCAGATCTACTGCCCGGATTGCGGACTTGCGCCCGATGACGCCGACCCAATTATCAAGACAAAACCTTCCGAAAAGCTGCCTGAAACGCCCGCACGCATTGAAAAATACACCTATAACATTCAAACCGACGAAGCTCCTACCATGACTTTTACCGGAAAGCTCACATACAAGTTTGCTGACGCGGGTAAGGAAGGTGCGCAAGTGAAAGCATTGCCCAACACGCAGGTGCGTTTGCAAGTGGTTTACAAAGCAGCCGGTTCAGATAAAACCACATTCGGCACCAGCTACGGCAATTATGCCGAGTTTTCGGAATTCCATCATGATTTCAGCCAGACTCTCGATACCAAAGTAACGGGCTCCGACGGCTCTTTTACATTCACTGTAAAGATGACCAAACCTATGGAACTGGGAATGCTTCCGCCTACCAAAGAAACTGGCCAGGGAGAATTCAAGATGCCGTCCGTAGCCTACATCCGCGGCATCCGCGTCGTGGTGGACAATCCCTATTATGCAAGCCCGACCGAAACATTCGGCATTCAACAAGACCAGGTGATGAAACCGCAGGGGTCCTATGATTTCGGGCCGGTAACAGCAGTGGCCAGAAGCTATACGCTTATTACGCAATCCAAATCGGACACAACCGGAATTTCTTTGGTGAATGAACAAAAGGCCGGGATCAGAAACGACCTTTCCGGGATAAGGGTGTCTGTGCTGCGCCGGATCAAAAGCAAGGACAAACCCACAGGTCCTGACCGCAGACCGCCCGCAGACGAAGGCGTTGGTGCAAAACAGACCATGACATTCCATATGAAACAATTCACCGTGATTTCGACCGCAGAAACGGACGCTAGCGGAATTGCTAAATTCCCAAGAATGGTTATGGCCAATGGTGAGGACGATGCGTATTACCTTTCAACCGAATCATCAGTGGACGGTTTGAATAACTATAAGCTTGTTTCGCTCAAACGGATCACCGTCAGCGAAACCTGGGGGTCAACATTCTCGCCGTATGCAACGCAGGAGGAAATACAGCGTTCGGAACAGGCACAAAAAACACAGTACGACGCCTCTAAAATTGATTGCAAAACAGTTTGGGAGCTATTCCACCTGGACAACCCCAATTTCCCCACAGTCTGGACCCCTTCTGGCACTTTCAGTAATGAAGAGTATGAAAAAAAGGTTGTGACACAGCATGCACCTGACTACCGCTGGGCAAGTCATTTGGTTGACTGCAAAACGGTGAATAATTACTGGCTTGGCGAGAAATTGCATGACGTGAAAGTGAACCAAAAGGTAATGATCCCGCAGTCAGCCTTGTATGAGCCGGTCTTCGCAGATCAATATAAAACATTTGAATCGGACCCTGTCATCCGTCACCTGAAACCAGGCAATCCAACTGTGAATGTGCGGGTTGTAGATAAATCAAATCCAACACAGGGCATCAAAAATGCGATAGTTACCCTCAATTATATTCCAAACGAATCGCCTGCCGGCCAGATCACAAGCCTGATGATGATAACGGATGATGAAGGCTGGATTTTGCAACCATTCCAACTCAAACCCGGCACCAAAACAACTGTACGCATTAAGGCGGAGGGCTATGTCTATGTTTCCTGGATGAACCAGGCCAAGAATGAAGGCCATATCAATATCGGCGACGTGTTATTAGGCCAGAACAGTTACTACGACCGCGTTTTAATGGAGCCTAACACGGTCATCACCGGTAGGGCGATAGACATTGATGCCATTCAGAAATCGACTGTTGACGTGTCCGGCAATAATGCAACTATGGATGTGAAAGATGCTGCCACCAAAACAACAACACCAAAAACGACAGTTGGTAAAAATGCAGCAAGCGGCAATGTTAGTTCCGTACCGGTACAAACGCAGCCTTACAATCAAATGGTCGTCAGCTCGGAACCGTCGCTTGAAGCCTATGCCCAGGCCGACGATGGCAATATGGTGAAGACCAAATTTGAGAACGGGACCTGGAAATATGCCCTTAAAACACCTTCTACGGCATCCCAGCTTAAAATTTTCCCTGTCAACATCAGCTATTTTGGTGAAGAAAGAAACATTAAAACGCAACTTCCAAAACCTGTCTTACAAGCAAACAGGTATACCATCGATGTGGGCGACATTAATATTTACGAACGGGACCACCGCATTATATTCAAATTGCAAGATGAAATAACCAAAAAGGGAGTTCCCAATGCATATGTGCGGCTTTTTGGCAAGAAATCGAAAGGTTTTGAGTTTGGGGCAAGTGAAACCGATGGCATCGTGGAAACGCGCTTCAAGAATGTTTCCATTGACAACCTGTATGTCGAAATCGCGGCGCCGGGTTATGTGACCAGGACAGTAGCTGTGAATAATAGTGAAACGAAAACAGCCGAAACCAAAGTCGTAGTGCTTCAACCGGCCAGGACGGTCAAAGGAGTTGTAGTAGTCAACACGGGAAAAGGAACAGAAATCCCGCTCGAAGGAGCCGAAGTGTATGTGGCTTCTGGTGGCAATGCGCCCGTGAAATACAGCGCGGTAACGGGCAAGGATGGCTCTTTTTCAATGGATGTAGCCAAAACCCTGGATGGCAGCACGATCAATATTGAGGCCATTTTTGACCCGAAAAATGTTTCCAATCCACCATTGCCTGCGGGCACTACATACGTGGGAGCGGGCAGCAAATTGCTTATGCCGCAGCAATCCGGCCAATCATTAAAATTGACATTAACGGCTTTTGATAAATTCAAAATCGCGTCGCTATGGGGCTTTCCAGTCACTATCGAAAAAATAGACCCGAAAACGATGGGGGTTACGGGCGAAATCGACTTGTCGGACAGCGGATTAGGGCCATTCGCGATTGTAGATAAGAGTATAAGGGTGCGTTTTGAGAATGTGGCTTTCAAAGCAGATCTCCAGAATCCGGGTTTCGGCATTCCGGTTGAAGAATCCGTAGCACTTGAAACGAATGTTCTGAATAACCTCCTTTACCACGCTACCCCGGAAGTTGACATTAAAAAGACCAGGTATAACATCAAACTTTCCTCCCCGGAAGGGCTGCTTTTCAAACTCAAAATTGTAAGAACGCCCGGCACTTCCACCGGCAAGATCATGGCCAAAGCGCAGGTGCTCGATAACTCGTTCAACTTTTCGTCCAACCTGCTGTATTACGACAAAGGCCAGTTCTTCCTGTACGACCCCGAGGTTTCCGGGCAGCCAGCGAATAAACCAATGGTTACCGCATTCGACGCGGCAAAAAGCAACATTAAGTGGACCAATTTTGGGATTTGCCAGGCAAATGGTAAACCCATGACATTGAGGCTGCTTGACTTCGAAGCGGTCAGCAAGTTGGAAGGCTCGCGGCTGATCGGCGATGAAATCCATCTCAATCCTGTTATGACCTGTCCCCTGAAAAACGCCCAGCCGGAAAAACTGGAAGTAACGATCGGTGACCTGGTTTTGAAGAACAACACCGTAGATGTAAAAACGGGAGAAACGCCACTCACCTTCCCGCTGGCCGGCAAATGGAGCGTAGAAATCCGCGACTGGAAGCTCGATTATAAGAAGGGTGGTTTTTATTCCAAATCAGGCGTTGTAAAAACAGGGAAAGTGGATATCCCTATTACCGAATTTAACCTGCGCAACGATTTTTATCAGCTGATTGTAAATCCAAACGGTACTTTCGACCTGGCCGGCGTGGCAAAAATGAACCTGAAAGGCGAGCCGCATTTTGCATTCGATCCGCAAACCGGATCGGATATGAAAGGGCACTGGGCTATGGTAGTTGTTCCCAAAGACGGCCTGCCTGCCGCGGAGCTTCCTGCCAATGCGGTTCCCGGCCTCTCGAAGAAAATGGATTTTGAAACATTATCACTCCTGGATAATGGCGAAGACGTGGTGTCATTTGGCTCGGGCAGCAAATCGTTCCGGTTTTTCAACATCATTGACGTGCGCCCAACCACCATTGAAACCGGCACCGATTACTTTGCATTTGATGCGGGGATGTCCACTGCCATCCCCAATGGGCCGCAGGATGTTTCAATGCGATTTGTTTATTCCAAACCACAGGGCACTGTGAAGCTCAAAACCGTTGTCCCGGGCGGATACAAGCTGCAAACCAAAGGTTATCTCAATTTCGAGGCCGGCCAGCATGTTGCTGCGGACAAAAGCCAGTCCACCGCTATCTTCTTCGGCGAAGGTGTGATAGCCATGCGGGGTAAGATTGAGGAACCGGATAAGCTGAAACTGGATAATGTTCTTTTGGTACACAACAAAAATGAAACGCACATTACCCACGGCCGCAATGTGGACCTGACCAATCCTGCCACATTGGCCAAATGGAACGACAACCTTTCAGACCTCACAGATCCGGCAAAAGATGAAGTGAATTATAATGAAGGCGGTGATTTCAAAAGGCTTAGCGTCGGACTTGGCGGCAATGGTCTTAGTAAAGTGTTTGTACACCAATCTGTAACCAATAAGCAATGGGAGCTGCTCAAATTCTCCGGGTTACCACAGGGTTTTTCCAAAATGCTGGGCGAAGAAGAGAAAAACCGGCTTGCGTTTACTGCCTACGGTGAGATCAAAGCCGAAGGCCAGAAGATTAAGCTCGATGGCATTGATACGGGCCTCGGCGGGCTGAGCCTGGTATATGATCACGAGAAAAAACGGCTAACCGGCTCAATGCAGCTTTCAAACATCCCGGTGCCGCCAACAATGACTTTCATGAATGGGATGGCGCAAGTAAGGTTGGACGGTAACGGATTTTACGTGGTGGCAACCGGAGAATTGCAGAATGTGCCGCTCATTGTGCCGGTAACCATGCGTGCCGGGTTAATGCTGGGCGTGTACAACAGCAATGATCTCGGCGAAGCGCAGCAGGTGCTTTTCACAAACAGCCACCGCAAAGCATTACCATGCTCGTTCAACGGTTTCAAAGGAATTTACGCCATCGGCGAAGTGCCCGTTCCTTTGATCAAATCCTTTAATTACGAGCTTTCATTGCCAGGCGTGGGCGGATATAAAGTGGGAATGGACGCCTTCGTGGACGGTTATGTGTTCAGTAATTACAGCGATGGCGCATTCACAACAGGCACAGGACTGGGCATTGGCGCACATGCTTATGCGTATGGAAGCATACTTTCGCTGAGCGCAGGCGGTGAAATCCACGTCAATGGCGGTGTGGACGGCACATTAACCCTCGACCCGGGAGCGAAGAGCGTTACAGTTGATATGAATTCCAGAATCGGGGCCGGATTTTCGGTGACGCTGACAGAAGGCCTGACCGGCGGTACTACCGGAACATCCGCTGATTTCTGTCTTACATTGGCCGGCAAAGCTCAATATAAAATCGGAAGCAGTCCCGATCTCTCCATCACACCCGGCTGCATGTTTACAGCATGCACAGGCGGTTGCACAGTAACAGAACAATAATCAAAATGCTGATATGAAAAATCTACTATATAGAGCGCTGATCCTCGTTTGTTTTTACCCGGCTGCCTTGCATGCGCAAAAGCCGCAGGCTACTGCCGGTCCGTATGGGGTGTTTATCCGGATTGACAAATTGTTACACGGCCCGCAATATGTGGTGGAGCGGCTGGAAACCGGGAAAGTAACCGCCAAACCCGATTGGCAACCCGTATGCACTACCGAAAAAGGCCCTACGAGCGCAAGGGACCTTATCGCCCGGCTGACATTGCTTTCAACCAAAAACCCCATGTACGAGATCCCAAACGATTCGCTTACCGCTTTGCTATATACGCGCTATCGCAATGCTGCACACGCGGATTCTCTGGGTGCATATGGCGAAAATCCGCAATATCTGGAAGCATTAGGGCTCGGTTTCCTGGATACGGATGTAATGCAGGGCAAGCGTTATGATTATCGGGTCCGCGCATTGGAATCGCGGGTAGGGGTTTTTCATAACCCGGGAACAGTTTCAGTGCCTGGTTCAAAATTCGCTACAACTGCCACGGCTGTAAATCAAAATGCGAACGGGCAGGTTGTTAACATTCAATATCTACTTAAAAAACCCAATCCTTACATTGCCGGCGCGCGCGTTCTGCGGGCCACTTACGGGCAGACCGACTTTGCAGAATGCGGTGCGGAATGGGGTTTTAGAAAAGGAAAAAAAGATTCGCTTTTCCTCATTGTCACTGATCCGAATGTGCGGCGCAAGATGCTTTATTCTTATGTCGTTTATCTCAAAGATTTTCTGGGAAATGAGAGCAACGCGTCGGACACCATTACCATTGCCAATCTTCGCCCCCAGGAGGAAATCCCTGTTATTCACCACATTAACGCAGTTTCACAAGAAGCTGAAAATGCAATTGCCATTTCCTGGAAGCTTTCTTCGACCAAGGATCTTCGTTCGGTTGAGATCTGGCGCAGCGAAAAATTTGATGCAGGTTTTCAAAAAATCGGCTTAGCAACCCCAACGGATACGGTTTACTACGACAATCGTGTGGAGCCGGTGCAGGGATATTATTACCAGATCCGGCTAAACGGCACTTACGACATTTCCGGCGAATCGGTGAAAGTTTCCGGAATGCTGAAAGCGAGTCGGCCAGCATTGGTTTCCCCCACGCATTTTCAGCTGAAAGAATCCAGAGACACGCTTACTTTTCGCTGGCAACCGGCTGATTTTGATACACATGGCTATTACATTTATTTCGCCGCCGGTCAAACGGACTCCCTGCAACGCTATTCCGACATTATCCTGGCTGGTAAGGAGTTAAAATATCAGGTTCCGGTCAAAAAGCTGGCTTTGGGCACAGGTTACCGGTGGGCAGTTGTGGCTGTAAATACAAGCTACAATATGGGACCGATGAGTGAGATCCTTTATTCGCAACCGCGGTTTCCCGAGCGGCTGGCAACGCCGATCAACCCTGAAATGATTCCCCAGAATGACCGCGCATTGCTGGTTTGGGAGAATATGAGATCCATTGACCCCTACATTTTAGGTTATATCATTGAAAGAAAGGCGGCTAATGAAAAAGCATTCAAAGCGATTTACCGGCAAAAGGATGAAGATAACAACCGGAACAATTTCGCGGACAGCACCGTGAAACAAGGCGTCCGGTACACCTATCGCATTAAGGCTTATGGTTTGAATGAAAAATTCAGCGGCC
Source organism: Dyadobacter chenhuakuii (assembly GCF_023821985.2). Taxonomy (NCBI): domain Bacteria; kingdom Pseudomonadati; phylum Bacteroidota; class Cytophagia; order Cytophagales; family Spirosomataceae; genus Dyadobacter; species Dyadobacter chenhuakuii. The sequence goes on from NZ_CP098805.1 coordinate 3,990,743, forward strand.
CCAGCACCGAAATCGACTATTACAAACCACTGGACGCCGTGCTGCCCGTCCACGGACTGAATGTGCTTTCGACTGATAAAGGCGTGCTGGTAAGCTGGGATGCGCCTTTGAAAAACCCTGAGAAATTTTTGATATACCGCTTTACGGAAAAAACCGAAAAGCCCAGGCTGGTTGCATCCACATCAGGGACACAAAATGCATTCATCGACCGGGAAGCAGCGCCTGGCGTAGGCTACTATTACCATATAGTGGCCGTAGAAGACGATAACCGCGAAAGTGCCGCAACCGATCCGGTAAAAGTTGATTGGAAATAAAACTGGCTACATCTGGCTTCCTGAACAATGAAAAATCGAACATTCCGTCATACTTTTTTACTGCTCCTGGTTTGCATCGGCACTGTGCTGCTTTTCCCGAAAACCAGCCTTGCACAGCGCGCCATGTTACGGGCCAATGTGGTTTCGTACCAGCAAGTGGACCTGTCCTGGGACCGGCTTCCTTCTTCGGTGGAAGTGTTTGTGGTTGAGCGCAAAGAAGACGGTTTTGGCCAGCGTTTTACTGCGATTTCGGGTAATTTATCTGGCACCACATTTTCGTATCAGGACAAAACCGTGCAGGAAAACCGGACCTACATTTACCGGGTAACGGCCTCTTGCGACAAATCCTGCGGCGGTGAGCTGAATGAAGTCCGTGTTACCACACCTCTGGCCCCGCCTGCAAATCCCAGCAACCTGGAAGCATTTTACATTTCCGGCCGCGGCATGGCCATAACCTGGGTGGGAAACAACAGCGATGGCACTACTTTCCTGCTGGAACGTTCGGAAAACGGCGGTGGATTCAATTTACTTACACGAGTTCCATACAGCAGGTCGCTCAGCTATAATGACGGAACGACAACCGTGGGCAATAATTATTGTTATCGGGTAAAAGCGGTCAATGCAGGAGGAGAATCAGGTTACTCGAATGAAAGCTGCGTGAGCCGCGCGCTTCCCAAACCAGCAGCGCCGTCGGGCCTTTCCGCAACGGCTGTCAGTTCCAGCCAGATCGATCTCACGTGGTTGGATAATGCTGATAATGAGACAGGATTTGAGTTAGAGCGGTCTTCGGATGGAAATAATTTCAGCAAACTGGCAGACATACCAGCAAACGCGACAAGCTATTCCAACACAAGCCTTCCCACATTAACCAAATTTTGGTACAGGATTCTGGCCAAAAATGCGATCGGGAGTTCGGGATTTTCGAATGTAGCTGAAGCAACTACATTTGATGTTCCGCCCGGCGCTCCGACAAGTCTCACGGCCAAAACCATTAGCAGCAGCCAGATTAACCTTTCCTGGAAAGACCAGGCCACGAATGAAGCCAGGTTCGAACTGGAGCGCTCTACAGACGGCACCAACTTTTCCAAAATTGCGGACATTGAGGCAAATAAAACGACCTACGAAAATACGGGACTGCAACCGGCCACTAAATATTGGTATCGCGTGCGGTCGGTCAATGGTTCAGGGCCGTCGGGCTTTTCCAACATTGCCGACGCTACAACATTGGACGTTGCACCAAATGCGCCGGGAAGGCTCAGCGCCACAGCGGTAAGCCATGACCAGATCAATTTGGAATGGGAAGATGTCTCAGGCAATGAAACGGGTTTTCAGATCGACCGGTCAACCAACGGGACCACATTTACAAAAATCGCTGACCTCGCGGCCAATGTGAAAAGTTATCAGAATAAAGACCTGAGCTCTGAGACAAAGTACCATTACCGGATTCGGGCTGTGAATGCAATCGGCCCATCGGCATACAGCAACGTCGCAGATGCGACCACACGCAAAGCGCCAATTCCGGATAAGCCCAAAAACCTGACCGCGACGCCGGTGGACTATGATCTCGTACAGCTGAAATGGGCTACATTATCGTCCAATGCAACGACGGTGATCATCGAGCGTTCCCGCAAGCCGGACGCAGATTTCAAGCAGATCGGAAGCCAGGCGGCAAACACAACACAATTCCCCGATCGTGAGATTTTGGATGTGTACGACTATTATTATCGGATCAAAGCAGTAAACAGCGCGGGCGCATCACCGTATAGCGACGTTGTGAAAGTAGCTGCCAGTCAGATCATTACTGGCACAGAGCCGCAAGCGCAGGCCAACCTGATCTTTATATACGATAAAATCCTCCATATCACACTCGACCGCCCGTCAACAGGCCAGATGACATTGTACAACACTCGCGGCATGGCAGTGAAATCAGCGGCTTTGTCCCAAAACATGATCCTGGACCTCTCCCAGCTTCCAGCCGGCATTTACATTGCCGTCCTGAATGGTGAAAAGACATTGGTAAAACAAAAAGTACTTCTTTATTAAATCATGAAAAAGAACCTGTATCTGATAGCATTATTGCTGCTTGCTGCCTGTCAGCCCAAAAAAGTAGAGCCTGCCGACATTGGGCGGATCTGGAAAGCAACGTCCGTAAAGGAAAATGGCGTGGTGGTATTTACCGAAGGAAATACGGGCAGCGCCAAACCAGGCTACGCCCGCTTCCGCCTCGACCTGACCAGCAAGGAGCAAGTCCGCTTTACAGACGTCGACGGCCGCACATTATCTGGTCAATGGTCCCTTTCGCCTGACAACAACCGCCTCATCCTCGAAAACCTGTCTCCCCCACCCACCGGATCAGCCGGCAACATTGAATTTTACATTACCGACAAACCCACGCAGGAGAGGCTGTTGCTGAAACGGACGAATGAGAGCAGGAAGACGGGGAATACGGTGAATGAATATGAGCTTGTGCCGGAGTGAGTTTTGCGTATTAAAAATTCCAGCTTCTGAATGAATAAAATATCTACAATCCCCTCCTTACCAAAATAGTACAATTCGCTTGGAAGTGAACTTTGGGAAGAATACATTTGCAGCGTCATTTAAATTTTAAATAGTCTAAATAAGCAAATGAGAACCTTTCTACCAGTTTTATTATTTTTGCTCATAACATGCCTTTCCTACGGTCAGTCAGGTAAATTAAAGGGCGTTGTGCTGGACAACTCCAAAAAGAGCATCCCGGGTGTCACCGTTCTGATCAAAGACACGAAAATCGGGACGCAATCCGACAGCGACGGCGTCTTTGAATTATCCAATCTGAACGATGGAAACTATACTTTATCGATTTCATCTATTGGGTTTAAAACCAAAGAATTGCCAGTTACGATCGCGCAAAACGAAGTTGATCTGAATACCATCACATTGTATGAGGGCGACGAAATATTGCGGGAAGTGCTCGTGCAAGGTGAAAGTGAAAACAAATTTTCAAGAAATCAGACGGCCTATGTTGCCAAATTGCCGTTGCGCGATTTCGAAAACACGCAGGTTTACAGCACCATCACCAACTACCTGCTTAAATCACAGATCGTTACAAACTTTGACGATGCATTGAAAAACGCAGCTGGAGTGGAAAACCTCTGGACGTCCACGGGCCGTGGCGGTGACGGAGCAGGATATTACTCGCTGCGCGGATTTTCGGTCCAGCCTAAACTGGTGAACGGCCTACCCGGACTAACCAACGGAACCATTAACCCGGCCAACATTGAGCGCATTGAGGTTTTGAAAGGACCTTCTGCTACGCTTTTTGGCAATGCGGTCAGTTCTTACGGCGGGCTTATTAATGTAGTAACCAAAAAGCCTTATGTAGGAACGGGCGGTGAGCTTTCATTCACAACCGGTTCTTTCGGACTGAACCAGGTAACGGGTGATTTTAATACAGCATTAAGCAAAGAAAAAGGCATTTATTTTAGATTAAACACCTCATATGCAACAGAGCGCAGCTTCCAGGACGCTGGTTTTCGGAAATCGTTCTTCGTAGCCCCTTCCCTGTCTTATAAGGTGAACAATAACCTGTCGTTTTCTTTCTATGGCGAGATTACACAGGCGGAACAAACGAACCCCATGTTCCTTTTCCTGAACCGCACCGCGCCTACGGAGTCCAAAAATATGAAGGAGCTGAATTATAACTACAAGCTCTCTTTCACGAGCAACGACCTGACATTGCAAAACCCAACGCAGAATTACAGGGTCGAAATGGATTACAAACTTTCGGACACATGGCAGTCGCAAACATTGATTTCCAAAAGCGCCACTTCTACGAAAGGCTATTATTCCTATTTGTTTGACTACGGCATATTGGGAAATGACACTTTCTCGCGCTTTCTGAACAAACAAAATGAATACACCGGAACATCCGATATCCAGCAAAATTTCATTGGCGATTTCAAGCTCGGCACATTGCGGAACCGGGTTGTGCTTGGGCTGGATTATTTCACAGCCACGGCCACAAGCAACGGCACGGGTTATGCATTTTACGGTAATGTAACGCCGGAAGGTGGTTCGAGCGGCGATGATCCGTTTACACCAAAAGTGGTCGAAACCACTGCTTACCCGCTTTCAACAGCTGCTGTGGATGCCGTGCTGGCGCGTCAGGGCGTGAGTAATGCAAAATCGAAATATAACATTTACAGCGCTTACGCGTCTGATGTGCTGAATCTGACCAATAACTTGTCTGTAATGGTAGGTCTGCGTCTGGATCATTTTGATAATCAAGGCGATATAGCAACGGGAGAAGACAATTACAATCAAACTACATTGTCTCCGAAATTGGGACTTTTGTTTGAGCCGGTTACGGATAAGGTCTCTATTTTTGCCAATTTCCAGAACGGCTTTACCAACGTGGCGCCTGCACTTGTGGGCAACCCGGAAGCCGGCCCGCAAACGATCAAGACTTTCAGACCTGAGCAGGCCAACCAGATTGAGTTTGGTATCAAGACGAACATTATCAGAAACAAGCTGAATGCAACGATCAGTTATTACGATATCCGTGTGAAAGACCAGGTGATGACAGACCCTACGTCGCCGTTCAACAAAATCCAGGATGGTGAAATTTACAGCAAAGGGTTTGAAATAGAAGTAAATGCTAACCCTGTGAGAGGCCTGAACGTGCGCGCCGGATATAGCAACAACGACAGCAAAACCACCAAAACGGACTATACCGACATTCTGGACAAGCGTCCACTGGGAGCCGGGCCAAAGACACTTTACAATTTCTGGGCTAATTACGAAGCTCCGGGCGGTAAGCTGAAAGGGTTTGGCCTTGGGCTGGGCTTCAACGGCGCTAGCGAGCGTTATGCGATAAACTATGTTTCGACAGGAGATTTCATGCTGCCCGCTTACACCGTTGCCAACGCCTCCCTCTTTTTCCAGGCAGAAAATTACCGCATAGGCCTCAAACTGAACAACGCTTTTAACAAAGAATACTACAAAGGATGGTCAACGATTGCCCCACAAACTCCGCGGGCCTTGCTGGCAAACTTTACTTATACTTTTTAAGGTTTGAATTAATATAAAAAAGCCTGCAAATCGATTGATTTGCAGGCTTTTCTTGTTTATAGTCCAAAATCAAAACATTATTTTTTTGCTTCCTTAACCGCCTTGATCGGGAAATCTCCGTATTGTGATGAGATCATTCCGGTGAGTGTATCGCCTTTTAGTGCCAAATTATATTTGAAAACACCCTGGTCAGATTCTGTCGAGAATGTGACTTTATCCGCGGCAACGGTCAATTCCTTCATTTCCTGCTTTTGCGTGTCACCTACGTAGCCAACCGTTTTGTTGTCTTTTTGCTCAAAAGTGAAAAATCCGGATTCGTATTCGGGCGGAACATCGCTGATCTGATATTTCCAGGTGCCCAATATATCGTCCGCCGTGACCGATTTCTGCGCTGCAATTGAGAAAATCCCAAGTGCGATAACCATCATGAAGTACAACTTTGTTTTCATCCTGACCAAAAGTTTAAAATTTGAAAACTAATATTTGGTCACCAATTAACACAATTCCGGATACAGTTCAAAATTTAGATCAGCTCAACATATCCATCCGTCCCATTCACCCGGATCCGCTGTCCATCCTTGATGAGCTTTGTTGCATTTTCTACGCCTACAACGGCTGGTAAGCCATATTCGCGTGCAATAACGGCTCCATGGGTCATTAACCCGCCTACTTCTGTGACGAGACCTTTGATGGAAACAAACAAGGGCGTCCAGCTCGGATCAGTGAAAGCGGTAATCAGAATGTCGCCATCTTCCAGCCCGGCGTCTTCCATGTTCAATATCACGCGCGCGCGACCTTCAACGATCCCGGACGAAACGGCCAGACCGGCAATGGTGCCATCAGGTAGATTTTCTTTTTTATAAGAACCGGTAATTACTTCACCATCAGACGTCATAACCCGCGGAGGCGTTAATTTTTCATAACTTTTAAATGCTTCCTTCCGTTGGTAGATAAGTCCGTTTTCCAGCTTTTTTGTCCTGACAACCTCACATAATTCGTCGAATGTGAGAAAATAAATCGCTTCCTTGTCAGCTATGACATTTGCCTGCACAAGCCGTTCAGCTTCCCTTAATAACGCTTGCTTATATACGAAGAAGCGGCTTACCATTCCATATTTTGGATATTCACGATAACCCGTAAAATTGCGGATCAGGTTGATCACCTGTTTGGCCTCCTTTGCTTTTGACTCACCATCAGGCAGTTGTCTTAGCCGGTTCAATAACTCCTTTTCTTTTTCCAATGCTTCCCGCCGCCCCTGCTCAAATTTTCTTTGACTGGCACCAGGTTCAAAATTTCTGATATTACCAAGAATAACCGGGATGAGCGTGGCGGGCTTTTCAATCCAGCGCGGACGCGTAATGTCAATTTCGCCGGCGCATCGTACACCGTATTTTTGTAGAAAAGTATGCATTGCGGTCTGGGCTTCTTTTCCACCTTCCAATTGGGCCAGATGGTCCAGAAAATGATCATTTTTCACATTCTGAAGATAATGGATGACTTCCGGAAAAGGGCGGATCACATCTGCAACGTCCAGTAATGCCAATCCCATTTCGGAAGTCACATTGTTGGGGACAGATTGAGTAAGTGTGTCTGCTGCATTTTTCTCACCCAGCCATTCATTCATTTTGTCATTAACCCACGCCAAGGCATTAAAAGTGGACATAATTGTCTTCGTACTCAGCGAATCAAACATGCTCTTCTTCCACTGTTGAATGTCCTGGCGGATGAAGTCAAGCAGATTAGAGCCTGATTTGGACTGGATATCCGCTTTCAGTGCGGCAAGCGATGTTTCGCTCTTGCTGATCAAATCCGTTATGACCTTTGGATCGTCGATGAACGGCGGAGTGGCAGGCGGCGGTGCGGGGTTGCTCATAACCGATTGTTCTTCCGGCAAAAATTCAATAAAATCTTCCCGGCCCAAAATATTCAGCAGCGCGTCTTTGATCAGCGGATCAGACTTTCCTAATGTCGTATTCAGGATAATATCCCGCATGGCCGGAGAAGCTAGGTTCGGCGCGACGTCCACGAATAATCTCCCGCCAGCGGTGCGCATTTTGGCAGGGGTTAGCAACAGGAAAACGGAAAGCCCCAGCGGCTTCATAGCATCCGTCATCATTTGCTGGTGGCCCACAGACACATAAACGGCCGGAAGGCCCTCAGCATGAACCGGATCGCTTGTCTGAGGAATGGGGAACAAAGTAGTAATCGGGCGGCTTTGAACAATATAAAACGTGTTACCAGACAGGCACCATTCGATATCCTGAGGAGCGCCGAAATGGGCTTCAATTTTTCTTCCGATGTCGGAAAGCTGTAAAACTTGCGCATCTGTCAGCGTTTGCATTTCCTGTTTTTTGGGATCAATCTTCTCTTCGTGCGTGCCGCCATTTGCTGATGCACGAATAGCCAGCTTCTTTCCTCCTATCTTCTTGTCGACGATAGCTTCGTTACGGACTTTATAATGATCCGCATTGACAATGCCCGAAACCAGCGCCTCGCCTAGGCCGAAGCTGGCATCGATGGATGTGACATTCCGGTTGCCATTAACTGGATCGGCAGTGAACAAAATGCCGGCCGCATCAGGAAAAACCATCTTCTGAACCACCACCGACAGCTGGACTTTGCGATGATCAAATGCGTTTTGAATGCGATAAATCACCGCACGATCCGTGAACAGGGAAGCCCAGCATTTGCTGATATATGCGAGAATAGCCTCCTTTCCTATGACATTCAGGTAAGTATCCTGCTGGCCTGCGAACGATGCCGTCGGCAGATCCTCCGCCGTGGCGCTGGAACGGACCGCATATGCATTGCTTTCACCCAAATGATTAAGATGAATGCCAATTTTCTCGCTGATCTCCTCCGGGATCGTTGTTGCTTCAATCAACCCTCGGATTTCCGCACTGATTGCACTGATCGCTTTTCGATCCTCAGCATGCAGCAGCGCCAGCCGATCAAGCAGCATATCGATATCCGGGCTGTTCGCAATAATTTCCTTAAAAGCATTGGTAGTCACGCAAAAACCATCCGGCACCTGCACGCCCGGAATCCGCAGCAACTCGCCCAGATTAGCACCTTTGCCACCGACCAAGTGCATGTGCGTTTTATCAATGTTCTTAAATTCTATTACGAATTGACTTTTATTTTCCATGGCTAATAGTAATGCATTATTGTTTGTTGAGCTGTTCCGTCGTTTCTTTTGCTATTTCTATCGCTTTGTTAAAATAGGCTTCAATGATTTTGCTGTCCGCATCGGAAAATGACGCCAGCATTTCCTCCGTTTTGCTCCTGAAATCCTTGTATAGCGGCGCAAGGAGCGCCATAATGTTTTCGGTGTTGGCTACAATGATCACTTTCCGCCTGTCTTCCGGCGCAAAGCGTCTCTTCACCAGATCTCTCTTTTCAAACCGGTCGATCAAACCGGTTACGGCGCCCGTGGTGAGACCCGTCAGGTTCGAAAGTTCACCCGCCGTCATTTCGCCTTTTTCGAGGAAAAATCCCAGATACTTATGATCCGTCCCGGCAAGTCCGGCCTTTCGGGCAACGGTTTCATGCATTTGCAGTGAAACATATGCGTATTGCTGGCCCAGTCGCCGGACCATCTTTACAGCCTCGTCATTCATACTTTATCTTGTTGAATAATTATCTTAGTCACAAAGATAATTATAGAAAAGTGAGACGTCCAAATTATCAGGTAAAAAATAAAGTCGATCCTTTTGCGTCACTAGCGCTGTTTCCCTCGTATTCCCTAGCAACATCGTTCAGGAAATTCTTGAAATGATTAAATTATTTTTTTGACATACCATAAAATGTAACCGAACGTTAACGAATTTTAACGCAATGCTAAGTATGCCCAAACCACTCTACCAGTTACTAATTTTTGTCTTCGTTTCTTTTCAGGCTTTTGCTCAGGAGCAGATTACCATCAGTGGTTTTGTGCGTGAAAAAGGAAGCCTGGAACTGTTGCCAGGTGTGAATGTGTACCTCGAAAATTCTACGGTCGGGACGGTTACCAACACCTACGGCTTCTATTCACTGACCATTCCGAAATCAGATTCCGTCAGGATTTCCTATTCCTTTGTAGGTTATGAAAGGCAGGAAGTGAGCGTTGAAAAGGTCGTTAGCCAGCAGATTGACATTGCATTATCAACAGCTAATCAGCTGAACGAAGTCATCATTTCGGGAAGGCGACAGGATGAAAAAGTTAGCGAATCGGTGCAGATGAGCCAGATTGAGATCCCCATTTCCCAAATCAAAAAAATCCCGGCGTTTTTTGGTGAAAAGGATGTGATACGCGTTTTGCAGCTTATGCCGGGCGTCCAAAAAGGGACCGAAGGACAAACGGGCTTATACGTCCGCGGCGGCGGGCCAGACCAGAATCTGATCATCCTCGACGACGCGGTTGTGTACAATGCAAGCCATCTTTTCGGCTTTTTCTCCGTTTTCAACAGCGACGCCCTCAAAAGTGTTGAACTCACAAAAGGTGGGTTTCCGGCGCGATATGGTGGCCGGCTTTCCTCGGTTGTTGAAATGAATATGAAGGAAGGAAGCAAAGAAAAACTCCACGGCGAAGGTGGCATTGGCCTTATCTCATCCCGGTTGACGCTGGAAGGGCCATTGGCTAAAAAGAAATCCTCTTTCCTGATTTCCGCACGACGTACATACATTGACGTGCTCGCTCAGCCACTGATCGCCCAACAGCAAGCGGGGTCGGATAGCAAGGTGAAGCCAGGCTATTTCTTTTACGACCTCAATGCGAAAGTCAATTACGATTTTGGGGCAAAGAACAAGCTGTATGTCAGTGGATATTTCGGGCGTGATAAATTCAACATCCGGGAAAAGAGCACCGATAGTGAAAACAGATCGGGGCTGAGCTGGGGGAATGCGACGGCGACATTGCGGTGGAATCATTTGATCAACCAAAAGCTGTTTGTAAATACTTCGCTGATTTACAGCCATTTCAATTTTAATATTTTTGCCAACGACAAGCGGTATGAAAAGGGCTTATTGCAGGATGAGTTTAGTTTGAAATACAACAGCCTGATCCGGGATTATAGCCTGAAAACGGATTTTGATTATTTCCTCAATGCAAAACACAGCGTAAAATTCGGGGCGCAGCTTACGTCGCATCGCTTTGTCCCTTCGGCCCTGGCGCTGGAAGGCGACTTTTCTGACGATGAGATTGACCTGCAAGCCAAACCCATCAACACCCTGGAAGCGGGCGCTTATGTGGAGGATACCTGGCAGCCCTTTACTGCATTAAAGGTGAACGGAGGTTTCAGATTGAGCTTTTTTCAAACAAAAACAAAGTTATATGTGCGACCGGAGCCCAGGATTTCCGCAGCATTGAAATTGGCAAAGGATTTTTCCGTCAAAGCCTCATTTGCCAAAATGAACCAATATGTGCATTTGCTGAGCAACACCGGACTAGGTTTGCCCACGGACCTTTGGGTTCCTACCACCGACCGGGTTGCGCCGCAACAGTCCAGCCAGGTTGCATTCGGCTTTGCAAAAGATCTTGAAAAGCCTGGCCTGGCGCTGACTTTGGAAGGTTACTATAAGAAAATGAACAACATTATCAGTTACAAGGAAGGCTCCTCATTTATCAGTCTGGACGGTGAAAATGCCAACGAACTCGACTGGGAAGATAACATTACCACGGGAAAAGGCTGGTCTTATGGCGCCGAGTTCATGGTGCAGAAGAAAACCGGAAAGCTCTCGGGCTGGGTAGGTTATACATTATCATGGACGCAGTGGAAATTTCCGGAGCTCAATTTTGGCAAAACATTCTATCCCCGCTACGACCGCCGCAACGACATTTCGGTGGTGGGAATTTACGAACTGAGCAAGCGCATTACATTATCGGCAACATGGGTTTACGGAACGGGCAATGCACTTACGATCCCGATCTCGAAGTTCTCTACGTATCCAAACCGCTTCGTCCCGAACCCCTGGGGATCACCTGCATATGGCGGGAATGTCACCAACGAATATGGAGACAAAAACGGCTTCCGGGCAGAGCCTTACCACCGTATGGATGTTGCGATCCAGTTTCACAAGAAGAAAAAGCGGCACGAACGCACCTGGGAATTTGGGCTTTACAATGCATACAACCGCAGAAATCCGTTTTTCTATAATATTGATAATAAAAAAGATCCAGGCAATCCTGACAGAAGGATCAATGTCCTGACACGCTATTCGCTGTTCCCGGTGCTGCCGTCTTTTAGTTATAATTTTAAATTCTGATCAAAAATGCGCGTTATAACGGCTTTACACATGAATAAGACCTTGCTTTTCCTCATGCTGATGTGCATCGGTTTGCTGTGCGGCTGTGAGAACCTTGTCAATGATCTGGATCAGGACAAGCTTCCGAAAGTAGAGGCTAAACTGGCTGTTTCCTGCTACATTTCTCCACAAAGCCCGCGGTTGGAAGCCATTATTACAGAGTCACAACCAATCTTCGGGCCTGCGTACTACAATCCCGTGATTGTTACCAACGCCGAAGTAATCCTGTCCGACGATGTAAATCAGGTCCGGCTGGTTTTCGATGATTCACTCCAGAACTACGTTGCGGACAGCAGTGCGTTTAAGGTCGTGGCGGGCAAGACCTATACATTGACTGTTAATGATGGAAAAAGGTTTGTGAAAGCGCAATGCACAGTGCCTTTTAACCGGGTTAAAGAAATGGAAGTATCCATTGACAAAGAATGGGCCGGATATGAAACCGATTCGACTGCATGGTTCTGGTTTTCGTGGGAAGATGTGAAAGGGGAAAGCAACTATTACGCACTTCGCGGTTCCTATACGCATGAAGAAACTATGCCCCGGCCCGACCCGAAAACAGGCAAGACCGAACCTTTTCGATATATTTTCAACACGGAAATGATTGCTTTTGAGAGAGGCGTTTACAATGATGTAAATCTCGACGGGATCAAGTTTATCAGCCCCAAAAACGGAGCTCATATCAGTTCAAACAGGACCGTTACCTATCTGGACGAAAAAGGTGCGGAAAAATCACTGGAAACAAAGCCCCTCATCAGGGACGTGAGAATAGAAGTAATGTGCATTGACGAGCATTATTACAAGTTCAGGCGCTCGTTGGAAAACAATAATGATAACCCGTTTGTAGAACCCACTTTGGTTTATACGAATGTGGAAGGTGGGCTGGGCTGTTTTGCATCGTTTAATGCAGTAGGAAAAACCATTAATCCCTGAACTGCTCCGCTATCAAAAGAAACGGTGACCAGATTTTTGTCTGGCCACCGTTCAAAATCTTTAAGGCTGCAAATCAGTATTTAAGCTCTTTGATTTTTGCTATGACCCTGTTTGCGATGATTTGGTAACCCTTATCATTCAAATGAATTTCGTCCGTGCTGACGTCGGCCCGCAGACCTCTCGGGAAATTAAGATTTTCAAGGTCCGACAAGTCATCCTGTGAAGGACTATAACTGATTTCGGCCAGTTCTGCATCCGTTGGCGGCGTCATTGGAACAAATGATTTTCCATATTTCGCTGCCAGCTTCTCATTAATCGAGGCAACCTGCTCGAAGTTTTCTGTTCCCTTCCGATCCGATTGCGCCAGCAGAACGCCGAGGACAATGTAACGTGCGGGCGCTGTGATATAAGCAATGGAACTGTCGAGGGCAGCAAGGATTTCCTCTTCCGCATTCGGTTTCCCAATGTTATTCCGGCCATACCATAAGATCTGCGTGGCCGTTTTCAGCCTCGAAGCGTCGTCCAGCAAAAATTCCGAGTTTTCGGGGACATCAATTACGCTTACAGCCGTAGGTGTGATTGTATAATTTTCGCCCAGTTCCGCGTTGGCCGTCCGCCTGATGGTGCACCTGACGCCGCCTACGGAGCCGGTTCTGCTGTATTCGTCGTTATTGGTGGGTGTTGATAAAAATTGATTGCTCAGTTTTGTGATCCGCACAGGCTTGATGCCATTCAGCTTATTGCCTTCGATGGATATTGTCAGCGGCGTTCCACCTTGTCGCACGGCAATGCGCGATGCAACCTGCCCTACGATGCCGTCGCTGAGGACCGGTCTGCTTGCCAGTGCAGCTGCAACAATGTTCCCGTAAGGAGCAGTGCCACCTGCGCCGATGGTGAGACTATCGCCAAAAAATGCCAGCGTTTTGTCCCGGTCGGGCTGTTTTTCTTCTTCCTCTTTGTCGGTTTTGGGGAAAATATCTTCGATAATCCCGCTACACGACGATAGCAATGTTGTTGTAAAAATGGCCGCCCCAGATTGTAGGAAAAAACGCCTGCGGCTTAGTGAACTGTCTGGATTCTTAATGTGCGAGTCAGTATTCTGATCTTCATTCATTTTTTTGGAAGATATATGGGGTTATGCTTACATCCTTCCAACAATAATCATTCCAACCGCAGACTCATTACTTTGCCGTTGAATCACTAATATTTGTTGCATTTTTCCACGCTATGTTCCTTTGTGAAAAATCACATAGCCATGGAACAACTATTCTTACAACTTGCAGGTTTAATTCAAACAGGATTAGTTATGTTGATGCTTTTCATTGGATTCAAGATCATCCAATCCCTGGAAGTAACATCACCCAAAAAGTAGAACAATTCTCATATGGCAATTCAAGCCATAAATAAAGCATTACCAAACCCGAAATCTCAAAAACAGCTGCCCGTTCACTTTTCGAATGGCGTATTTCGGTGAAGCAGAAAGATTGCTCAGGGGTGCCAAAATATTAATTCCTGCCTGGAAACGCCCCACCTTATACGAGAGGCCTGCTTTGAAATAGAAAATATCTTTATTCAAATAGCGCCCGGTCTGTTCCGAACCTTTTAATGTAACCAGTTTCGGAGCCAACAGTTCGCCTCTTCCGTTCACAACCTGCTCTTGCACCAGCGCTCCTAAAACGCGGCTATAAGCAACCCCTGCCCCGATCGTAAAGTGATTGACCAACTCATACTGATATTGTAAAGCCAGGTTAATGCTGGCCGTTTTAATCAGATTTCTCCTGAGCGAAACAAGCGAAGAATCAGGCCCGGAAATGGAATCCGGATTTTGATCCAGTTTTGCATGATTGCCGAAATAGGGCTGGTAGGCTGAGGCGCTCAATGCCAGAGAATGATTGTCGCGAAAAGATTTACTTATATAAATGCCCGGGATCAGCGATAATGCTGGTTTTTGGGTGCTGTCGATACTCGTGAAAAGGAAATAAGTATGTTTCAACGGCGAAATCAAGTTCCATTCAAGTCCTGCTTCAAAGGTCTTTCGTTGCGGTTGTTCAGGAATGCTCCCCGGCTGCTTTTTATCGGATTTTGTAATGTCCTTTATTTTGGCTGAAAAACCAGGATCATAGAATTTCGGCTTAAAATGTTGAGATTTGAGTTGTATCAATGTGGCCGCCGGACGCTTATAACCCTCAGTAACAACATTCAGATCACTCGAAATTTCGCTCGCTACTTTTCCGTTTCCAACACGATCTGCAAAATGCTCATCCCGCTCCCCGGCAACGTTTTCCAATCTTCCATTTTTCTGGTTAGCATCGGGCGATTGTCTCGTTTTTGCAGCTCCGACACGGCTTTCCGGCACTTTTACCACGCGATTCCGCTTCGCTGGCTGTGCCTTTATCATGTTACCTCTTTCCGTTTCCGAAATTGTTCTTGCTTCCTTTTTGCCAGCAATCGCGTCACGATTTCCTGATTCTTCACTCCGTACTAATGCTTTACTTTTCACTAATTCTTTACTCTTCACAAACTCATCACTTTTCACTAACGCCTCACTTTTCGCAAACTCATCACCATTCACTAACGCCCCACCTTCCTCCACCGCTTTTTCACTTTCATCTATTTTTACACTTTCTTCAACCTTTGCAGTATCCTCCTTGCTCATAATTAACGCCGATTCCGGTTTCGAAGCTTTCTCCTGCCCGTTACCAGCATTTTCCACATTGTTATTTAAAAACAAAAACACGCCCAAAATGACAACCCCAAGCGAAACCAGTCCGGAAAGCAGTTTAGCTAAGGTGCCGGGGCCGCCTTTGAACATGTGCTTATTAGGAAGACCCGAGGGGCCAGCATTAAGCATATCGTTCATCTTTCCCCACGCGTCGTCGGCCGGAATTTCCGGATCCGGCAATTTCCCGGAGAAAAATTTGTCGATATTTTTGTTTTTGTTTTTCACATCAAAAGATCTTTTCAAAAATTATTTTCAGCTTTTTGCGGCCTTCGCTCAAATGCCATTTCACCGTGCCATCCGAGATATCCAGCGACTCCCCGATTTCCTTAATGCTAAAACCATCCAGATAAAACAATCCGCAAACGCGCCGGGTTGCCACAGGTAACGCAGATAAATAGACGATCACATCCGATGCGCTCAGCTTGTCAAATGGATTCTCTGCGGATTCGAAACCCATCTTATCGTCAAGCTCGTCGTAATCAAACTGCTGCGTTTTCTGATCCCTGAGCTGGGTAAGGGCCGCATTTCTCACTGTTGTGTAAAGCCAATTAAAAAATGCTCCTTTTTGATCGTCGAACTGGTCAATATTTTTGAAAACCTTCAACATTCCATTATTAATGGCTGTCAGGATCTCATGTTTGTCGTCAAAAAATTTACGGCATAACGCAAAAAGCACAGGATAAAACTGGCGATACAGCTTCTCCTGGGCTTGACGCTCCTGACGCCTGCAACCCGCTAATATTTCATCTAAATGATCCAATCCGGCATGTTAGCAACCGCCAGGCTTAATGTTCCCGGCGGTTAAAAAATTCGTAATCGCTTTTCCTGAATTATAATGATTTCTTAGTAAAAATAACCCCGCTATCATATGGCCAGCTGATAGCATAGCCATCCCCGGACTTTTTAAGCGAACCGTTATAATGCTTTCCGCTGGCACTTATGTGAAGTTGATACGTAGAATCCGGGCTAATGTTGTTTCGATTGAAGTAGATAGTCGCCTTGGACGGAGCCGTTCCGGTTTCGCAAGGTCCTAATGCCGTAACTTCTTCCAGCCTGACATCGATTTTGCCAAAGACGTTCAATGCCGCGTATCGAATATAGTTTTCCTTACATGAATATTGTTTCTTGGTCACAACTTCCAGCCGGAGGTAAGCCAGCGAATCAGCCAGGATTGCCGGAGTAATCAAAAATTCATCCCCTGCTTTGAAGGGCTGCCTGCGCACCGAGTCAGCATTGGGCAGGCTGTCGGTCCCGCCTACCAACGTATCGGGCTTATATATGCTGTCGAGGGGCAGGGAATCTCCCGGAAAGGGGTTGAGCGAATCAGCGGCTTCCCTCAGTGAATTAGGTCCCGGATCAGTGATTTTGCTACGCTCGCAAGCGGCAAGCTGGATCAGTCCAAGGAAAATGACGAAAATAATCAGCTTCTCTACTTTCATGACTTTATAGTTTTAATGATAAATGACAAGTGGTTTAGGGCCTGTCAATAAAATAAACTACAAGGGTTGTTCACAAGGTTGGGTAACTAATTAAAAAAGTCAAACATTAATACACCGCGGCCGCTTACCGAAAGTTAAAACCTGATACTAATCCCACCATTAACCAACCCTTTGAAGCCATAACCCAACTCGACAAAACCCCCGACGTCTCTTCCGACCCGCACGCCGATGGGTGAATAATGCAACGTGGGCGCCATATAGGATGTGTCGGAAATGCCGTCATACTCATTGGTCCAGGAACCAAAAAAACCTGCGCCCACAGAAGAATACAAATTAACCCTTGGCCTTTTCAAATAAAAGAAATTGGTTTCGACAGCAATTGCTAATGTCCTGGGACGGGGACCGTTATCTATCCATTTAAAAAAGCGGGTTTCATGCGCAGCTGCATTATAGGCACCGCTCGCACCCAGAGAAAACCTTTCGGAAAGATGATATTTGTAACTTAATGAAAATGCAAAATCATTCACCTCCTTGTCAGGCAGCCGGCCGGATAATGCTAAAAAGAACACTGTAAAAATTTCGGCAGCGACATCTTCCGTTGGCATAATGCCGAAACCTATTGCGAGCTCACTTTTTCCTTTGTCCTGCGCAAGGCACGGAATCATGGTGCAACTCAAAAATGCGATTTGTAAAACTAGCGTTCTCATGGTCAGGTTTGATTAAGGATGAAAAGGGCAATAGGATCATCGTTTATGTCCTGATCAAAGTAACTCGAATGGTATTAATTTATATCTTGTCCTGCGACATAGATATACGTTGTTCTACGACAAGATTTTGATGAAAGCCAAAGAAGAAATAAAGCCGCTGGACCGCATACTCGAGGCCTCGCAATTCATGGTGTCCCAGGAAGTAAAGGAGCGTTTCACTAAAAACCTGAAACGTTTCATGATCCCCAAAGGGCGGATCCTGGTCGATCTCGGGCAGGTGAGCCCTAATCTTTATTTGATCGAAAAAGGAGTGATGCGCACTTATTATTTGCGCGGTTCGGAGGACATTACTTCACTGTTGGTTGCGGACGGAGACATTGTCTGCATTGCCGAAAGTTTTCTGTTGCAACAATTATCAAACGAAGTGCTGGAAACGCTCGAAGATACGATCGTATATGCCATAGGGTACGATGCTTACAGGAAGCTCGTGCAAGAGGACGCGTACATGGCCGGACTGGCTGTCAAACTGCTCGAACAGCATCTGATTAATTTCACAGACCGTGTCAAAGTTTTTAAATATCTATCTGTTGAACAGCGTATTGAACATTATGTAAATCAACCTTCGTCACTATTCCGCCGCATTCCGGATCATTATATTGCCACTTATCTCGGCACAACTCCGGCAACATTCAGCCGCTGTCTTAAAAGTATTCAATTTGATAAAAACCGTTGATCTATTTTGTAATTACCAGTGACATTTAAAGTAGAAATACATTAAAAAAGCCGTAATCAATCCTGCGATTCATTACGGCTTTTTTTCAGTAATAACTTGAAAAACTGCAAGGCTATTAACCTTCCTGCTCAACAGCTTTTGGCTTACGGCCACGTGGCTTTCCGGTGTAAGCTGGCTTTGGTTCAGAACTTGCCAATGCTAATTCGTAACCTACAACGCCATCTTCGTAATGGAATGGTGTTGCCGTAAATGTGTATTTTGTAGTGTCAAAAGCGACGCCGCCTTGTTTCAAAATAATAGCCAGCGGAATCACATATCCCCGGCCACTTTTTACCAATTCAAATGTATCTGTATCATCAGAAGAAGGAATCAGATATACCGTATTGATCTTTCTTTTCCCCTGATCCGTTCCGATTTTGAACCGTGTTGCATCGGCTTCAATTCCTAATTCTTCAAGAGCAGCAACGGGAAGAACAATTTTACCTGTTGCGGAAATGTAGCCGGCAGGTTTAGCCTTTGATTTGATTACCTCACTTTTTGGAAGGTTTTCCTGAGGTGAAAAAAACTTAATTGATTTAGCTTTCATAAAATATGAATTAAAAATTAGCGGTTATGTCCGGTGAAATTAATCATTATAATTTCTATAAAAAATTCAGGCTAAATAAACATCCCGAATTTACCGGAATCAACATTAATCCAACTAATTAAATCCGTAGTATAAATAACCGGAAATATCAACTAAGTAAACTACAAATACATAAAGGATTTACTTTCTTCTTTTGAATTTGGGAGGCTGAACATAAAGTTCAATGGTGCCCGCAAATCCCGAAGTCTGCACGGGTACTGCGCCTTCAATTAAACGGTTGGAGACATTCTGACGATAACCCGCGAATAGCTCAACACCAGCATAATTGCCGAGCTTACGGTTATATGACATGCCCAAATCAATGTCTACCCGACGGCAAACGCCGAGCGCATCGCTGTTGAATTGGTGAAGATAATAGGTCCGGCTCACTGCTTCGGATTTCAGGTAAATGATATCCGAAGGCGAAAGGTTTTTCCTGAAAGCGATCTTCTTGGGAAGCATCATTTCCAGTCCGGAATTTTCAGAAAAATTGTAGTTAAAAATCAGAACAGGAAGCACTGTAACCCTGAAACTCTTGTTCATCATTACACCAAAACCCACTTCTTTATTAGCGCTTTTCCTGCGCAGGAAAGAAGCAGATAATGTATAGTTAATAGGAATCTCCGACCAGAACAACCGCCCGAAATCGCCGCTTTTATTAATATGTGAAGTAAATATAAGCCACGAACTGCTATCTAATTTAACCACCGAATTAAGGTCCAGCGCAAATGTCCGCAAATTCCAGCCTTCCATATGGCTTACCGGATTTTCACCCGTGCTTTTAAATTCAAGCTGTTCTGTGCGATAATTGGGACCGAGCAGCACGGCCATTTTTTTATTGTGAACAAGCGGGACCCATACACGCATGAAATATTCTTCCTGCGTAAATCTTTTGGTATCCGTCCCATTAAAGCGGTATGTTTTACCGGGCGCATGCGTATGACGGAACGTTAACCATTTTGATGGCGCCATCCCTTCGAGTCCGGGTTTAAGCGATTGGCACACAGCGTGCGCACTCAGCAATGTGAGTATAATAAAAAATGGCCCGGGACCGCGAAACTGCATAAATTACTAGTTATGAGCTGGTAACGAAAATGGATTTCCAATAAGTTCCGGAGTTTGTTAAAACAAAATGAGTTGGATAATGCTCCGATTATCCAACTCATTTCAAATTCCTATTTATGACAATTTTATCTAATATCCTCGTATTTCCCCTGGTTCAAATCGCCGGTTTCAAACCCTTTTTTGAACCAATACATTCTTTGTTGTGAACTTCCATGCGTAAACGCATCCGGGACAACGTAGCCTTGCGATTCCTTCTGGAGCTTATCGTCACCGATGGCGTTAGCTGCCGTTAGTGCTGCTTCCAGGTCACCGGGTTCTAGGATATTTTCCATTTGCTGCGCATGGTTAGCCCAAACGCCTGCAAAGAAATCTGCCTGAAGTTCGAGCTTTACGGACAGCTTGTTGTATTCTTCCTTACTGATCCGGCCGCGCTGCTCTTGCAGCTGCCCCGAAATCCCCATCAAATTTTGCACGTGGTGCCCTACTTCGTGTGCCACAACATACGCCACCGCAAAATCGCCCGGCGCTTTGAACCTGTCGCGTAATTCATTACAAAAGTCAAGGTCAATGTATACTTTCTGATCAGCAGGGCAGTAAAACGGCCCCATTGCAGAAGATGCGCCGCCGCAGGCGCTTTGTGTTGCGTCTTCGAACATTTGCAAGGTTGGCTGCTCGTACTGTGCGTCATTGGCCTTGTAAATCTCGCCCCAGACATCCTCTGTGCTACCCAAAACAGCTGAAACGAAATCGGCAGTTTTATCATCGGGAAGCGGTCCTGGCGCTCGCGTCTGAGCAGGCTGCTGGGTTTCCGTCCCTTGCAGATTCCCTAAAATCTCGCTGGGATCCTGACCGGTTAAGAGTCCAATTGCCAGCACAATGATCATTCCGATCCCGCCGATCGCTACTTTACCGCCTCCGGACATTCCCCGGCGGTCTTCCACATTGCCGCTTCTTCGTAAATCTTGCCAACGCATATTTTCTGATGTTTGAGATGCATGGAAATCAATAAAAACCATGCCAATATACGTCGGTGATAATTATTGCATAAGTTTAGGATGTAAAAACAAATATGCCGAAAATGAACCAGGAAATTAACCATCCATTACCCAAGGCTTATGTTGCCATCGACAATGCCACAAAAGCATCCGGCTTTACCATGGCATCCGACATTCAGACCTGTTCTTTGCTTAAAACATTAGCCGCCTCAAAACCAGCCGGCAAATTCCTGGAACTCGGAACAGGCACCGGACTATCCACAGCCTGGATCCTCGACGGCATGGACAGTGATTCGACATTGGTTTCGATTGACAATGAGGCTCAATTCCTGGCCATTGCAGAGGACCATTTGGGCCAGGACCCCAGGCTAACATTAGCATTGACCGACGGCGAAGACTGGGTCAAAAATAACCTCAACCAAAAATACGACTATATTTTCGCCGACACCTGGCACGGCAAATACCTAATGCTGGAAGAAGTGCTGGCCATGCTAAACAAAGGCGGTTATTACATCATCGACGATATGCTCCCCCAACCCAACTGGCCCGAAGGCCACGATCTAAAAGCCATTAAGCTAATCGAAGATCTTGAAAAAAGAACAGACCTGGTTCTCACAAAACAAGTCTGGGCAACCGGCATTGTGATTGCGGTAAAAGTTTAAATGCAATCCCCGGTTCCGGGAAATGAAGGAACCGGGAATTGCATGATTATCGCAAAACCAATACTTTTTGCTGCAACACCCTATCCCTTCCGGTAAGCCTTACTATGTAAATTCCAGTGCTTGTGGCTTGAAGCGGGATGCTTAATGGGCCGCTTTTGCCGGTGATTTCCTGGGACATGAAGATGGTTCCGCTCGTGCTGACCAATTCCATTTTATCAAAGGGATCGCTGAGCACCATATCGATGGTGGCATTGCTGATAAGTGAGGGTCTTACGAAGTTGGCAGGGGAATCGTCTTCGGTATTCACAACGATGATTTTGGAATAGGCGAAACTATTGTCCTTATCAACCATTTTTAACCTGTAATAAAGATTGCCATCAAAATTGATGTTATGTGAAAATGCATATTGAGAGCCGGAAACGGCATTTTGTCCACTTACTGTTCCTACTTTTACAAATTGAGCTGTGTTGAAGCCTTGTTCTATGTCGAATTGCCTGAAATCTGTTTCGCTGGATGTTGACCAGGACAATTTTACACCTTCATTCCCCGGTGTGCCTGAAAAATCAACCAATGTTACGGGTAATGCAGTACCCGCAGAAATTCGGTAAACCGCACTGCCGGTTACGGCGTAAATTTCACCGCGCTGATCCTCTCCAATATCCGTGATATAAATTACAGTGGAAGTCTGGTATGTTTTAGTGGCTTCATTGGCGGAAATTTTATGGATATCGCCGGAGTAGTAATCGGTCCCAATGTACCAGCCGTACATTTGAGGGTAAAGTGATCCTCTGTAAACCACACCTCCGATGACTGATTGCCCTCTTTCACCATTGACATAAGCGTAAGCAGGAGCCACATAAGGCCCGCCTGTGTCGCAGCCGGTCCTGTTCACCCCTGGCGTTGCAATGTCGCCCTCAAAACAGCGCCACCCGAAATTGGCATTCGCAAGCTGAGCCGGCGTTCTGTGGTTGATTTCTTCCCTGGCTCCCTGCCCTACGTCGCCTATCCACGCATCGCCGGTAAGCCTGTCAAAGCTCCATCGATATGGGTTTCGTAATCCTAATGCATAAACCGCATTGCCATAAGGATTACCGGCTGGGACGGCGTATTTGATGGGATTGCTATCGGGCACATTTACATCCATCCGTAAAATTTTACCAAGCAAAACATTTGGATTTTTAGCATTCTGATTCACGTCATTTGCGCCTCCACCATCACCGACCGACAAATAGAGAAAACCATCCTTACCGAAATGCATTTCGCCTCCATTGTGGTTTGCGTTACCAGGATGCGGAATTTCCAGGACTTCTAATCTGGTATTCGGATTGACTGCACTATTACTTGCCGGATTGGCAGCCGTGTATCTTGCCACCACAAGATTCCCCTGCATATTGGAATAATAAGTGTAAAAATATCCGTTGGTTTCGAAGTTCGGATGAAAAGCGATACTCAGCAAACCGTCTTCATTTCCTGTAAGCACAACCTGACTGTTCTGATTCATATTCAGAAAGGTAGTAGGCGTCGCGGACGGGCTCGGTGCCAGCACCTTGATTGTTCCGCCGCGTTCAGCAATGAAAATGCGGTTGGAATTATCGTCAGCATGCACCAGCTGCATGGCAGAACTTAGTCCGGTGATCACAGGGTTCTCCGTATCAATGTTGACCTCAGGAGTTTGAGCAAAAGCTAGCCCTGTGCACAAAAGAATGCCCGAGGCGCTAAGAAAGATTTTAAGAGAGAAGTTGAAGTGTTTCATATAATTAGCAGATTATTAATAATATTTCTATAATATGTGTCATGTTTTTACTACAACATCTATGCCTTAGTTTTTCCTAATGAGCATTAATGGCAAAAGGCCGCCTGATGTTTAAATCAGACGGCCTTTCTATTTGAATGCTTGTGAAATGCTAGCTATAATAGAATTCCCCAAATTCGCTTTTAATAGTCAGTTTTTTGGTGTCCGAAGCTTCTACCCTACCGACAATCTGCGCATCGATCCCGAACGATTTAGATATCTCAATTACCCGCTCCGCATGCTGCTGAGAAAGGTAAATTTCAAGCCTATGCCCCATATTGAACACTTTATACATTTCCTGCCAGTCTGTTCCGCTTTCTTCCTGGATCATTTGAAACAATGGAGGCACCGGCAGCAGGTTATCCTTGATAATGTGAAGGTTATCAACAAAATGTAGAATTTTTGTCTGAGCGCCGCCACTGCAATGCACCATGCCATGGATCTCCGAACGCATCTCGTCCAGCAATGCTTTGGCAACCGGCGCGTAAGTCCTTGTGGGTGAGAGCACAAGCTGGCCTACATTCAATGGTGTTCCTGCAACGGGATCGGTCAATTTTTTGGTTCCGCTATAAATTAGGTCTGCATTTACTTCCGGGTCAAAGCTTTCCGGATATTTTTCTGCGAGATACTTACCTAAAACATCATGGCGTGCAGAAGTAAGCCCGTTACTGCCCATTCCACCATTGTAAACTTCCTCATACGTTGCTTGTCCGCAGGATGCCAACCCTACGATTACATCACCAGCGACAATGTTGGCATTATCAACCACTTCCGAACGCTTCATTCGCGCAATGACCGTGCTGTTGACCGTAACAGTTCTTACAAGATCCCCTACATCAGCGGTTTCACCGCCGGTGCTGTAAATTTCAACGCCATAACTGCGCAGCATTTCCAAAACCTCTTCTGCACCATTGATCACCTCAGCAATCACTTCACCGGGAATGCGGTTTTTATTCCGGTCAATGGTCGAAGAATAGAGCATTGGGCCCGTTGCGCCTACGCACAAAAGATCATCCGTATTCATCACAATCGCATCCTGCGCAATGCCTTTCCAAACCGAAATATCGCCCGTTTCTTTCCAATACAAATAGGCAAGAGAGGTTTTCGTACCAGCGCCATCGGCATGCATAATGGTGCAATATTCGGGATCACCAGCTAATGTATCCGGAACGATTTTGCAAAAAGCTTTTGGAAAAAGCCCCTTATCTATCTTTTCAATGGCCTTATGTACATCTTCTTTTGAAGCCGAGACACCGCGTTGCAGATAACGGTCGGTAGTTTTCATTTGAGCGTAATTAATTTATTTCGCACAAAAATAGGAAAAAGCCCCTCCCCAATCAATTTCCGTTCTATTTCGAAACGATTTCCAAAATTCAAACGATTTCGAATTCAAACGATTTCCAAATTTTAAATGATTTCCGTTCACTTAAGTGAACGGCTAACGGGGGATTTTTTGGGGGATTTGGGATTGGTTGGTTCCCATCCGTATTTCTTCATGAATCGGTCACTTTCTTGCTTGAATGTTTTGGTTCGATGATGCGATTCTTGTTTTCTGATATAATTTCTGACAATTTCAACATGCCTTTCGCTTACGCTGACAGCCCAATAATCGTCCTGCCACGTAAATTTTCGGGTCGTCAACTTGTTTTGATTAATCCAAAAAGACGATTCACCTTTAATCAATTGCGCCACTTTGCTAATGGTTTGCTCCCTTTCAAGCGCAACCAAGCAATGAGCATGATCCGTCCATCCATTCACGGAATCAAGGAAAATGCCCTTCTCTCTGGCATTTTCGTACATATGCTCAAAAACTTTCCATCTGATTGAATCATTTAAAAACGGATGCCGGTATTTCGTCGCGAAAACCATGTGAACCCAAACTCTCGTCCAACTCATAATGAATATCGATTGTTATAAATACCCATTAGACGTAACATCAATATTTGAGTCACATCATAATTTCTTCGCGTCGTTTTGAATTGACGGTTTATACCCAATTGATCGTAAATTTGCCTTTCAATCCGATCTTTTTTACTACAAATACATCACTGCATTGAAACTCTGGCAAAAAGAAAATACGGTTACTTCTGAAAAAATAGAAAAATTCACCGTTGGTCGGGACCGGGAAATGGACCTGCACCTGGCGGAATATGATGTATTAGGCAATCTGGCGCATGCTAAAATGCTTGAAACCATCGGGCTTTTGACTTCTGATGATCTTGTAGCATTAGAGCAGGAACTCAAATTAATCCACTTCCAGATTCAGCAAGGCGAGTTCCTAATTGAAGAAGGAGTGGAAGATGTGCATTCACAAGTGGAATTGCAGTTAACACGCAAACTGGGCGATACAGGCAAGAAAATCCATAGCGGACGCTCGCGCAATGATCAGGTGCTGGTAGACATGAAGCTGTATACGCGTGCCCGTTTGTTTGAAGTGGTGCAGGCTACGGAAAAGCTTTTTGATGTGCTGGTAAGCCGTTCGGAGGAGCATAAAAATGACCTTCTGCCTGGTTATACGCATTTGCAGATCGCCATGCCGTCGTCGTTTGGCTTATGGTTTGGCGCTTATGCGGAAGGGTTGATCGATGATTTAATTCAATTAAATGCTGCCTATCGCCTGGCTAATCGCAACCCGCTGGGATCGGGGGCGGGATATGGCTCTTCTTTTCCTTTGAACAGAACATTGACTACTGAACTTCTAGGTTTCGAGGGCATGCACCATAATGTTGTGTATGCACAAATGAGCCGCGGGCGCACGGAACAGGCTGCATTGACGGCAATCGCCTCGCTGGCGGCAACCGTTTCCAGGTTAGCGATGGATGTATGCCTTTATAACAGCCAGAATTTCAGCTTCATCGTGTTGCCCGACGACCTTACAACCGGAAGCAGCATAATGCCGCATAAAAAAAATCCGGATGTGGCGGAATTGCTTCGTGCAAAAACAAACCGGATAAAAGCATTGCCGATGGAGGTGACGATGGTTTTGAGCAATCTGCCGTCGGGTTACCATCGCGATATGCAGTTGTTGAAAGAGATATTAATGCCTGCTTTTGATGAAATCCTGGATTGCCTGGACATTGCCGCATTCATGCTTGAAAATATGAAAGTGAAGCAAAACCTATTGGACGATGCCAAATATGATTTGCTTTTCAGCGTGGAACGTGTGAATGAGCTCGTGATCAATGGTGTGCCTTTCCGGGATGCTTACCGACAGGTTGGGGCGGAGATAGGTGATGGAAGCTACACGGCCCCGCGCGAGTTGAAGCATACGCACGAAGGAAGCATTGGAAACCTGCAAACTGCTGAAATCCAGCAGCGCATGAAGCAGGAGATCGCGGCTTTTGGTTACGATAAGGTAACTGCAGCACTGGAAAAACTATTGCAGAACGGTTAACAAAATGAAGGAATGTGGCGAAAGATAAATGTGTTGATCCTTATTTGCCTGCTGGTTTCTTTTGATAAAACCGAAGGAGGGCCCATTCGTGAAATATTACTCGCAACACCATTAAAAGTGATCCTTTTTCTGGATCCCGAATGTCCGGTTACCAATGCGTATATGAGGGAAATAAAGCAAATTTATGCCGATTATAGTGCAAAAGGCGTGAGTTTTGAAGCCTACTTCCCGATGGAAACCGTTACAGAACGGGACATCCAGGGATTTTTGAAAAATTATAATGCTACATTCCCTGGCTTTCCGGATCCTGGCATGCGGAAGGCAACACGTTACAAAGCAACCGTTATGCCGGAAGTTGTTTTGCTCAATGCAAATGGCCTGGTTGTCTATCAGGGCGCGATTGATAACTGGTTTTACGCGTTGGGAAAAAGTCGTCCGAAAGCGACTGAGCTTTACCTGAGAAATGCACTGGAAGCGACATTGAATGACAATCCGATCATGCAAAGTAAGACACAGGCCATTGGTTGCCTGATTAATATGAAGCTGGATTGATAACGGGTGGGACGTTGTTTCATCCCTCCGGGATTTGCGTTTCACAACCCTTTTTATTTGCTGCCAATGTTGCGCCGCGCTGCGACTTTGTTAAGTAATATTGAATGGGACATTACAAAAAAAGGAAGGCCAGGCGGCCTTCCTTTTTCAATTATAACTAAATCTAAAAAATATAAAATCAAGGCTTATCCCACCAAACACGTCCTGCTGCGCTGGTCAGGTCACCGAAGCCTGGCATAGCTGCCATAGCGTCGTAAGCTGCTTTTTTGTTTGCGTAGTTAGGGTCAGACTGTGAAGGCAATGTAATTGGCGCACGGCGTGGCACTACCAAAGGAACATTCAGATAGGTTAGTTTTGGCAAAGGCACAACGGATTTCTCGTTAGGGAAACCTGTGCGTTTGTAAAGCGCCCATCCTTCCTGTGGCTGCTTCATGAAGTTCAGATAACTCTGGCTTGCGATCTGGTCCATTGCTCTTGCTGTTTCGAAGGCAATGCCTGGCTGTGCAAGATATGCAGTGATTTCTGCTGGCGTTGTTGGCGTGTAGTCAGTCAATTTCGCATTAACACCAACCTGATTATACCATTCCAAAGAGCTTTTTACACCTGCTTCATACCAGGTTTTTGCAGCTGCTGCGCCTGTTGTTTTCAATGCAATTTCAGCACGCATAAAGCAATACTCAGCATAAGTGATCACAGGAAGATAAGATTGTCCTGTTCCTGCATTTCCGGCTGCGTCCGCTTTACCGGTGCTGAACAAGCGAGGCTGGATCAATGACAACGTATCTACATTTTCCTTGTTGGAATTGATCACCTTCGGCGTGTAATAACGCTGAACCACTGCAGTTAGCCTTGCTTCATCCGGGCTTGTGAAGCTTCCCACGTAACGTCTTCCTTCTTTTGTACCGGCAGGAAGTTTTTTCTCAGCAATCAGCAGGTTAATGTTGGCCTGAGAATATTCGTTTGGCGTGAAGAATGCGTCAATACGCGGATCGCGCTTTTCCCACATGAAATCCACCATCGGCTTAGGCGCTCTCAGCTCGTCTGTATTCCAGTTTCCGCCGCCGGCGTCACCTGTAAATGTTGCATTTCCGATAAA
Organism: Dyadobacter chenhuakuii; assembly: GCF_023821985.2. Lineage (NCBI taxonomy): Bacteria > Pseudomonadati > Bacteroidota > Cytophagia > Cytophagales > Spirosomataceae > Dyadobacter > Dyadobacter chenhuakuii. The sequence goes on from NZ_CP098805.1 coordinate 4,019,100, forward strand.
TATCCATGCATCTTCATTGCCAGCCATCATATCTGCGGCAGGCTGTGCCAACACTTCTGTAATGATCGCGTTTCCAGCTGCTGCATCCGCTTTTTGAACACGCATAGCCATTCTCAAACGCAATGCATTCGCCGCTTTGATCCATTTCAGCGGGTCGCCTTTGTAATACTGATCGTAAGCTCCCAAAGAATATTGAGGAACCGCAGGGGAAACTTTCAATGCAGCAACCGCGGCTTTGATCTCACCGTCCAGACGTGCGAACAATTCCGGTTGCGTGTCATATTTCGGTTGAAGTGTTCCGCCGTAACGTCCCTGGAAAGCTTCCGAATACGGAATGCTTCCGTAGATGTCAGATACATAAAACGCATAGTATGCTCTCAGGATGCGTGCTATCTGGATCATCTGATCGTAGCGTGGCTGCTCCTCAGGTTCCAGCTTGCCTACAAGCTGTTCCAGATCGTACAATCTGTCCCCAACACCATTGTAAAGCCTTCCGTAACGGTTGGCGAAGTTGTCGAAGTTCAATGTGAACGATCCCTGGTTTCCGTTCAGCAGCGTGTTGTACTGCATCCAGGGCATAATACGACGGTATAGGTCATAGAATGCTTCAAAATCCTGTCCGTGAATACCAGTGGTTGCATTCAGAAACTGGTTCTGAGGCGGAATCTCAGTAAGTGCATCCGGGTTTTTGTTAATGTCCACGAATGCTTCCTTTTCGCAGGAGGACAGAAATCCAACGGCGGCTAACAAGAATATTTTACTACTTCTAAATTTCATAACAAATTTTATTTTGAATGGGCTGTAATAACTCAGGATCACAATCCTACACTCACCGAAACGCCTAGGTTACGTGAGAAAGGAAGACCACCATATTCCATAAATTCACCCGCTTTGTTGCTGTACAAACCTTCTGGGTTGATACCGTCTTTCGCTGTGCGATACAGATAGCCCAGGTTACGTCCAACCAGACTTACACGCAATGACTGAATCTTCGCTTTTCCTAACAATGAAGCAGGAACGTTGTATCCAACCGAAACTTCACGAAGCGAAACCCATGAGTTTTCGAACGTAGAATATTCACGGATACCCGATGACCATTGCGTAAGGTTCATGTAGTAAGCGTAAGCAGGAATTGGCTTCACATAACCAGCCGCAACTGCATCAGCATATGCCATTCCTCCCAAATCTTTCGGAGCGCCGTCTACCACAACCTGGAATCCGTTGGCTAGAACGCCTTCCGGAATGATACCATCATTTCTCACATTTCCTTCCGCATCTGTAAACGTTACGCCGCCCAATTCAGTATTACGACCTGGAAGTGTGAACGCAAATGATCCCAAAGAAGAACCATACTGGTGCGTTGCAGATGACATCAAGCCACCGATCTTCGCATCAGCCTGAACTGTTGCTGTGAAGTTTTTGTAACGGATCGAGTTCACATTGCTCGCAAGGAATTTCTCCATTACGCTTCCCAGTTCCTTGTCTGCTTTTGATCCGTATGAACCATTGCGCACATAACCGATTCCACCTTCACCGGAAATGGCTCCGATCACTTTCTGACCATTAGCAGGATTGTTCGCATCATTCGATTCGTATATCGCGAAACCGTAAGGAGTTATGATCGTTCCGTAGTCTTTTCCAACTCTTGCAACCGACTTAATGTCAGCACCAAAACCAAGGTTCAACTCGTAAGTGTCTGTTCCCTGAACCAATTCCAAAACCTTGTTACGGTTACGGGAGAAGTTAATGCTTGTATTCCATTCGAAATCAGCCTTTTTGATTGGCGTAGCCGTAAGTAAAATCTCAACCCCTTTGTTCTGAATTCTACCAGCATTAACGATACGGCTGCTTACACCAGACTCAGTTGTGGTGTTCAAGCTTAGGATTTCGTTCTTCGTAATTTTGTTGTAGTAAGTCGCGTCAATCCCCAAACGGTTGTTGAAGAAACGAATGTCAGCACCAAATTCAACTTCTCTTGCCAGACGGTTTTTCAAACCATAGTTAGGAAGTGTGTTGGGATCTCTGAAACCTGCCAGGTTGATCTGGCTTCCATCTGCTTGTAAATAAGCAGGTTTTGGCTCATAAACACCTGTCTGGTTCGTAGACCACGCTTCTGTGTCACCACCTGTGTAACCTAAGCTGGCTCTTACTTTACCAAATGACAGCCATGTAGGAAGGTCTTTCAGCGATTCTGTTGCGATCCATGAAAGTCCCACAGAAGGATAAGAATAAATGTAGTCACCGCTTCCGTTCGCATAGGTCAATGTTGAAGACCAGTCTGTACGATAGCTGGCGCTCAATGTTAACGCGTCTTTGAATGTCAGGTCACCATACGCATAAAGAGCGTCGATTCTCTTTGAAGGCGTAAGCGCAATGCTTTCTGTTTTAAGAAGATTAATACTGTTTGACAAAGAATAAACATCAGGAACGCGAAGACCGCCATCTGTTCTCATGTCAAACTTACGTCCACCGATCAGACGGTTTGTTTCTCCACCCACCGAAAGGCTGAAATTGAAGTCGTCACCAATCTGGCGTGTTGCTGTAACCAATCCCTGAAAACGGGTCTGGGTTTTGTTTTCAGAATACTCACGGTATTCACCACCCGAGAAGTTTACGTTGTCTCCCCTGTTCTGGTTGTTACCTGTGTACAATTCGTTCTGAACGTTACCACGAACCAGGAAGCTTAACCAGTCTGTAATGTTACCAGTCAGATCGACATTTCCTCTGAACACTTTTTCATTACGGAATTGTCTGTATTCAAATGTCTGGAACATGAATTCAGTAATGTTGTAAGGGTCAGCAGAAGAACCTCTGCGGCGGCCGCCGGCGATAGGATCCAGATAATTTTTCGACCAGTAATCAATGTCCATGTTACGCGGACGGTTGTATACAAAACGGAAAACCGGGTTGTAGTTACCTCCCTGCCGGATCGGGTTGACCATGTCGTTATCCGTATAATCCGCACTTACGTCCAGATTAAGCACTTTTCCGATTTTCTGTGTTCCGCGGATGTTGAAGTTGTTTCTCTTCAATTCCGTTCCCGCAGCCATGATAGACGTGTTTTTCAAAGTTGAGAACGATGCACGGAAAGAACTGCGTTCGTTACCACCTTCGATAGCCAGGTTATGGTTGATATATTTTCCAGTCTGGAAGAAGCTCAAAGGATCATTGGCTTTCCATTCCACCATACGGCCATCCAGGTCACGCACTTGCTGTCCTTCGAATTTCGGACCGTAAGAGAATGGGAAGTTGGCACGGTCCACTTCGGGAACTCCGTCTGCGCCGGTTGCAAATGTCGGGCTTAAACCTGCACCGTATTCATTTTGCAGGTCAAGGAAACGATATGCATTTTCAAATGTAGAAGTATGGTTGTAAGTAACACCCAAACCTTTGTCCTGACGTCCTTTTTTGGTTTGCACAACAACAACACCATTCAAAGCCTCAGAACCATAAAGCGAACTTGCAGCTGAACCTTTCAACACAGTCATAGACTCAATGTTGTCCGGGTTGATGTTTTTCATAATGTTACCAAAATCCTGCGCAGCTCCCCAAGAGTCAGCTCCTGACGTTCCAGGGCGGATAAGCACACCATCCACAACGAAAAGTGGCTGTGTATTAGGGCTTAAAGAAGCATTACCACGGATACGGATACGTGAAGAGGACATTGGACCACCCGTTCCCTGGTTGATCATAACCCCTGCAACTTTACCCTGAAGCGCGTTTACCATGTTGGCGTTGGCAGTTCTGGTAATGTCGTTTCCTTGTACAGACTGTACGGAGTAAGCTAGCTTTCTGGCTTCGGTAGTCATACCAAAACCGGTAACCACCACTTCGTTCAGTGTTTTGTTGTCTTCTTCCAGATTTACGGACAGCTGGCTGGCATTGCCAACCGTTACTTCTTTACTGATGTAACCAATTGAAGAAAACACAATCACGGATGTGCTGGAAGGCACACTTACACTGAATGTTCCATTGGCATCCGTAGCACCACCTGCGTTGGTTCCTTTTACAAGGTAGGATACACCAGGCAACGGATTTTGATCCTTGTCCAGCACCGTTCCATTAACGGTTTTTCTGTCCTGGGCCATGCTCCATGTGCTCCCTATAAGCAGGAGAAGCAAGGTTACCAGACGGGTTAAAGTCGTAAACTTTTGTCTCATAGTAAACTTTAGTGGTTAAATAAAGGTGGCTTGATTCCCATACGTATGCCCTGCCCTAAAAAGATTTTCAAAGTTGAATAGTCTATTCGTTAACAGCATAAGTATTGATGGATCAAAATAAATATAAATATTAACAAAAACATAACATTTATTAAAAAATATTAATAATAAGCATACAAAGTAAGTAGAGTGTTTGGCCGATTGACTATTTGACCTTTATTTTCGACAGCAAATGACGGCCTACCAACTCTCCCTGGTGCTGGCCATTGGTGATGGAAGACCGGTAATGTATCCCGCCATACAACCGGCTGATCCCCGCCTCGGCTGCTGCGTCGTTGAATGACCTGAAAGTGCGGACCGGCAGCCCATAGTCAGTTTCTGTATGGTCATTGAATGAAAAATCTTCTCCGAGAAGGTAGGTTAACACCACTGCTGCCGCGGCAGAGATGACGCTATGCCCGCTGGTATACTCCGGGAAAGGCGGTGTTTGGAGCATTGGACGCCATTTTTCGTCTATATAAGCATTAATGACAGTTTCGGGCCGGATAAACTGGCTCCTGTATTTTTCATCCCAGCAACTGATAAACCCGTCGAATAACGCCATGGAAGTCAGGACATAAATGGCGGCTGTTTCCTGCCAGTTTTTGCCTTTACTTTCCGCAGCCTGTCCTGCAATGGATATCCAATGACCGCCGGGTGAGAGCTTTTTGGTTGCAAAATTAAGATGGCCCTGTGTGTTGAGATAAAATGGATTACAGTCCCAAAAGCTGGCAATCAACACCTCTTCTTTGCTTAACTTTTGGGTAACGTGGTAAACCTCCCGCACCTCTTTCATAAAAACGCTGGCCGTATCTGTACTGTATCCCGGTGGCGGAACGGGTTTGAATTGCCCGGCAGAATCCAGGCTAACCGGCCTGATCTGAGACCAGTAAGGTTCCACAGCGTCAATGAACCCGGGCGGTGTTGGCGTCCATTTGCCTTTTTGCTTACTGTAAGTGTACCGCCGCTTTGTCCTCGTTTTTGCATAATTGTCTTTCGCAGACCAGGTTAATATGCTATCCGCCACGGCCTGCCCGAGTCGCAGGGAGTTATTGTAGACCAATGTATCTTTCTCCCGGAAGTCATTCAGGATTACGCGGATACTGTCGATTAATAAATGCTCCGAAAACACCAGTTTGCCCCCGGTTTTGAAAAACGCATAGACAGCGGCAAGCTCATAGTTGACCTTCTTTTCACTTTTCAACCCTTTCATGTCCGGAAAACCGGGGATTTGTCCCTGCATGGTCCGATAGCTTTTATCCTGCATAGCAAGCGTTTCGTAAGCAGCAACATTGGCATACAAATAAATCCTGCTGGCGGCCGGAGGGGAAAAAATATCATACACGATCACACGCGTTAAGTTTTTTTCAGCCCGGTGCAAAAGCCTGGGTGAGGGCCCTGCAACGGCAGCAATGCTATCCCCATAATTCGCAAATAGCAATATCAGCAGCAAATGCAAAGTGAATCTTCCCCTCATTTCTCTATGGTTTGTTCAAAGATCACAGGCTCACCATTGTTAACGGACAATACTATACGCGTGTCTCCTATTATGGTTCCCTTCCGGATTTCACCGCCCGCCCAGAAACCGGATTGCGCAGGGTTTATGGTCTCGTACTGAAATGGCGCAACTTGTCGCAATGCCACTCCTACGGACGCATCGCAAGGCCCCAGCTGAACACGATAGGGCGAAAAGTTACCTGCCAACAGCAAATCAGTCTTTTTATCGCTGTTTATATCCATCGAAATGATTGCGCTTACCCGCGAGATTTGGGCTTCCTGCGGCAGTTCGTGTTTTTGGAATTGAAAGTTGCCTTTGTTTTCCAGGATAATGCTGGACAATTGTTTGCAGTGGACTTTGCTGCTTTTACTAATGGCCTCTGCACCGAATATATCCGTTAATGTTGCATCCGCATAGAGCGCATAACTGGTGTACTTTCGTTTCAAAGCCGGCATTTGATCCAGCATTTCGTCGCGGGAAAACATGGGGTAACTTTTGTCACCTATAAAATAAGTGCACACGGGATCCACGACGCCGTTTTTGTCAAAATCGTCATAATAAATCGTTACAGGCTGCTCCGCAGATGCTTTGTATTGGTTATTGAGTCCGCCGTTGCCTAAAACGAAATCCATATCGCCGTCATTATCAAGGTCAACGGGCATTATAGCGGCCCACATACCGTCGCTGTTTTGCAGCTCTGACGGGGATTTTTCGGTAAATGTATTTCCTGTGTTTTGATATACTTTAATCGGCATCCAATCGCCTGCCAGCATCAGATCCGGTTTTTTATCATTATCAAAATCACTGAAAACTGCCGCGGTAACCATCCCCGGATTTAGCAGGTCTTTGGACCAATCGGCAGTGACATCTGTAAACTTTACATTGCTTCCCTGACTGTCATTTCTTAAAACATAACTTCTTGCCGCCATTGGAAACGAGCCCGGAATGGCGCGTCCGCCCACAAAAAGGTCCATATCACCGTCACCGTCAATGTCTGAATGAACAGCACACTGCTTGGGATTTTTCATAGATGGCAATGCTAAGACTTCTTCGTGAAAAATGCCTTTCCCATCATTGATATACAAATGGTCCCGATATTCAGGCGACTGGTCCTCGAACTCATTGCCGCCGCTGACTATATATAAATCCTGGTCGCCATCCCGGTCTGCATCAAAAAACAATGCATTCACTTCCTCACAAGCCGCATTCTGCCGCCATGGCTGGATTGCTGCGCCTTCAAACTTACCGTCCGGGTTTTGCAGATATAACACGCCAAACTGATTGGAAGCACCGCCAAAGAACAGATCTTCCAGACCGTCGCCGTTCACATCCGCTTTCGCAAGCGCAGGACCAAATTTTGACAATTGATAAGGCAGTAGCACCTCCACTTTGAAATCCACGAATTCATTTTCATTGTGAATAAAGTCAATACCAATGCTTAGAGCACTAACTTTTTGCAATGTTGTCTTCCAAACAGGCCTTTCCTGATCTTTCGCTGCTGCATTGGCATCCGATTCTTTAAGGTTCAGGACTTTGGCGGGCAGATCCCTCAGCATAGTTATTTTTCCGGAAGGCCAAACCACTTTCAGGGAATCGATCTTTGAAACTTTACCCAAACCAAAATGTAAATCCGAAGTCACGGTTGCCTGATAACCCCGCACCGGATAAAGCTCTGCATATTGCGTAATCCCGCTGGCATAAACCCAAACCTTGCTTCCCAGAGCCCGTGTATTCTGCCCGGCCCCGGAAAGCTTAATCGTCAGCCCTTTTTGATCACTATTATTCTGATAAATAGAAACGGGCTCGTTCACATTGGAGATCACAATGTCCAGGTCGCCGTCACCATCAAAATCCACATAGGCCGCTGCATTGGAAACCGCAGCCTCATTGAAGCCCCATTTTCTGGAAACATCTTCAAAGGCGAATCGATTGGAAACGTCCGCTGTGTTGCGGAAAAGATAATTTTTCAGCTTGTTGGAAGGCATCTTCTGGACCAAACTGTATGTCTTGAAATTCAAATTCCCCTTCCCTACTTCCTTCATTTGCTCGTCGGCAACAGTGTATTTCAGGAAATCCATATTCGTGAAATCGCGGAGATAGCCATTGGTAATGAGCAGATCCTTCCAGCCATCATTATCGAGGTCGGCCATTAACCCTGCCCAGCTCCAATCTGTGTTGGAGACGCCCGCCATTTGCCCTATTTCGCTGAATCTGACATTGCCTTCTGCATCCGTGCCCTGGTTTAAATGCAGCATATTACGCATATTCTGGTGGTAATAACCGCTGTCGAGCAGCAAATGATATTGGTCGTAAACGTCGGGACCTTTGAGCAGCTTCTGGCGATGATTGTCTTCCGGAAGCATGTCTAATGTGAGCACATCGGGTTTTCCATCGTTGTTAAAATCGCTCACATCCGCGCCCATGGAAAATTTGGAGACGTGGGTAAATGACTTTTTCAGGGATTCCGTGAATGTTCCGTTTTTGTTGTTGACATAATAACAATCCACTTCCGTGTAATCGCTCGTTGTGTAAAGGTCCGGCCAGCCGTCCTGGTTCATATCGGCCACAATCACGCTCAGACCGAAATTCAATGCATTGTTGATAATGCCTGCGTTTTTTGTAACGTCTTTGAATTTCAGCTTTCCTGGATCACTAATGTTCTCAAAAAGCCTGTTTCCGTAATAAGGATTCGGCGTTGCACGCATGGCGCGCGTGTTCAGGAAGGGATTAACTGTGTGATTGGAGTGGTTCAAAAGGAACATATCCAGGTCACCATCTTTGTCATAATCAAAAAAGGCAGCTTGCGTCGATTGCGAACCAATGGCATTCAAACCAGCCTCAACCGCCATTTCCTTGAAAACCGGAACGCCGTTTTTGATGCCCTGATTGATAAAAAGCTCATTATTACGGTCGGAAAGTTTGCGGAAGAAGCCGGAATGGCAAACGTAAATATCCAGCAGCCCATCGCCATTTACATCCGCGACGCTCACGCCCGTAGACCAGGTTCCGTTGCCTTCTATTTTTGCCTTTTTGGAAATGTCTTCAAATGTGATTTTCCCGGCGGCGGATTTATTGAGATACAACTTGTTAGCAACTGTATTTCCCGAAACAAAAAGGTCCGGCGCGCCATCATTATTGAAATCGCCTATGCCGATCCCATTGCCGTTATAGAGATATTCATAGCGGAATATGTGCAGCGAATCATTCTCCTCGATCTTGTTGATAAAAGTGACCTTTGTGTCTTTGGGTGACAAAAGCGTGAAGAGGCTTTGTGTGTGGCCCGGCCAGGAGATGCCGAGAATGGTAAACAAGGAAATGAGACGAAAGTAAAGTTTACCCATTCGTAATGCTGTTACCAGATATATGCTAACTCATGAACACTCCTAATTCCATTTAAAAACCAGATTTTCATCTCCGGCCTCGCGCTCCACATACATTAAAATCAAGGTCATCATTTCCTGGTCGCTCCGCATATTTCCCGTGGACATTACCAGTTCGGGAGGGCTATGCGGGTTGGCGGGATTGGCCGCAGTGTTGTCATAAGTGCCTTCTACGTGCACAACGGCTCCTTTTGGCAGCAATAGTGGCTTTTTATATTTGTAAATTTCCTGCCAGCGAAAGTCCCACGCAGGCACATGCACCAGCTTCACCGTGTCGCCCGCGGCCGTGGTCGCATAGGCTTTGAACTCCTTACCCAGATAATGCATATGCGGCCAAGCGTAGAGCAACGAAACATCCGGCTGGTTATTGGCAATCCGCAAACGGAAACTTTTGACCTCATCTGCAAAAATCATGAACGGCGGACTAATGTCCTTCTCCCCGATCCCGCCCGAACCCAGGCTAATCACTTTCACCTTCCGCTTAATAGGCGTTTTCTTGAAGAAAATATTCACCCCATCGATGCTTTCGGCATCCACAGAAGACGGTCCGAAATGTACAGTTACCAGCACGACGCCGCGTTTTGGCATGATCCAACCCATATCTTCGGGATAGGTTTCAACGGTTGTTCCGGGAATCCAGCCGCCATAGTAAGTCATTTCCTTTTTGTATTTGACCCACTCATAATATTTATCGCCAGAAGGCCCGCTGAGGTCTACAAAATCGACTGTGTTGTTCAGATCAATGGCAGGATCTGCAACCGGGTGGATCGCAAAATTGGCGTGGTGAATGAGTTTTTTGTTATTGGAGGTAAATTCAATGGCCTCCACATTAGCCTCTTGTCCAAGTTCAAAAGGGATTTTGAACATCACAAAACGCTCTGCTGCATCGCCTTTCACCATAAATGGCTCCTTCATCTTTAAAGCGAGGTCTGGCTTACGCTTATAAGCCGTCCCGGCATTCACCCGCGTCTGCAACTCCTGCTCGGCTTTCAGGTTTTGCTTTCCCTTCGGCGTGCCGCCATCGATCCAGCCTACAATTGTCTTGATATCCTCATCGCTCAGTGAGCGGTCGTTGGCAAAGGAATTATAGTGATTGTCCGCTTTCCAGGGCGGCATATAGCGCGAGCTTACGACCTGTTTGATAAACTTGGAACGCTTGGTAACATCTTCAAAAGTGATGAGAGCAAACGGCGCCGCTTCGCCCGTCCGGTGACAAGGCACACAATTGGCATGAATGATGGGCTGGACATCCTTATAAAACTCCGGAACCTGGCCTGCACACAAATCACACAACAACAAAAGCACAAACAAAAGGCCTGTTCGGAACGGCATGGTAATGAGTGGGTTTATCTCATGCAATTTAACAATAGAAAATTGATTTTAAAATAATTTAAGAAATGGCATCCAACTTGATCACCGTTCCCGCTGCCGACTTCGTTGCTGCCAGCAAATCATCCGCGTGGCAGATTGTGACTTGCTTCACGCCGTCGTTTAAGGCTTCAAATGCGCTGTCCAGTTTTGGGATCATGCCTTTGTTGATGACGCCTGATGATTTATAATCGGCATATGAGGCTGGGTTGAGGGAAGAAATGACTGCATTATCATCGTCAGGGTCGGACAAAACACCTTTTTTCTCGAAGCAGAAAATGAGGTTTACTTCAAAAATTCCGGCCATGGCGATGGCTGTTGCGGAAGCCATGGTGTCGGCGTTGGTGTTGAGCAGCAGCCCTTCCGAGCTGTAAGTGAGCGGGGCGATGACCGGGATAAGGCCGCTGGCCAGCAATGCATTCACTTGCTTGGCATTAACCGCTTCAATGTCTCCAACGAAGCCGTAATCAATACTTTTAACCGGCCTTTTAATCGAACGTATGATGCCGCCGTCAGCGCCGGTGAGGCCGATGGCATTGCAGCTCAATGCTTGCAGTTGTGCAACAAGATTTTTATTGACCAATCCCCCATAAACCATCGTTACTACGTCCAGCATGGCTTTATCCGTAATCCTGCGACCTTCCACCATCTGCGTTTCGATCTGCAATTTGGCTGCCATTTGCGTGGCAACTTTCCCGCCGCCGTGGACGAGGATTTTAGGAGCATCGAGTTTGGCGAAGTCTTTCAGGAAACGTGCGCAGGCTTCGGGGTTGTCGATTACGTTACCGCCGATTTTGACGACATAAAGGGTCTGGGACATTGTAGTGGGTTTTTATGCTGTGTTCGAGCCGCAAAGTTAGCAGAAACGTACAGCGTTGGAAGTGTAATTTCGATTGATGAATTTTTTTGCCAAAATTACGTTGACTAAGCAAAGCAGAATTAAAACATTATGAAACGCCGCCTTCTCACCTCCCTTGTTCTTTGCCTATTTTTTTCGCAATCCGTTTTTTCCCAGCTTCAAAAGGCAAAAGCACATTGGACTTATTCATTTTCAAAGCCAGAGGTTAAAAAAGGCGAGACTGTCGATCTGATTTTCACGGCTGTTGTGGACAAAGACTGGTACATTTATTCCAGTGACTTCGATCCGGATCTGGGGCCGATGCTGACGACTTTTAATTTTGAAAAGAACAATACATTTGAGGTTGTTGGCAAGCTGAAACCGCAGAATCCCAAGGAAAAATTTGAGGAAGTCTGGGGCGGAAAAGTTCGCTATTTTGAAGGAAAAGGGGTTTTTAAACAAACTATAAAAGTACTCGCGGATAACCCGGTCATCAAAGGGGCATCTGAATATCAGACTTGCAGCCACGTAACAGGGCTTTGCATTCCGGGCAATGATGATTTTGAATTTAAAGGCCTGAAAGTCGTAGCAGGCGCCGCAACGAGCGACCCACAGCCGACCGTCGGGGCCGCAGCAACAGAAACGGGAACAGCTGCTTCCACAAGCGAGGCCACCGCAGCCACTGAAGATGTTGATTCGGCCTCACAAACAGCTTCGAATCCCACTGTAACAACTGCCGAAGCGCCGGAAGCCAACACCGCTGTGGAGCAAGCGTTAACCGCAGAAGATCCTGAAAAAGACACTTCGCTCTGGGGCTTCGCATTAGCCGCATTTTTGTCCGGATTGGTCGCGTTGCTTACCCCCTGCGTATTCCCGATCATCCCGATGACGGTGAGTTATTTCACCAATCAGGAAAAAGGGAAGTTTAAGGCACTCTTGTATGGCATTTCCATCGTTTTGATATATACATTAATAGGAACCGTCGTTTCGCGCTTGAATGGTCCGGCATTTGCCAATTTCCTGAGCACGCACTGGATTCCTAACCTGTTGTTTTTTGCCATTTTCTTCGTTTTCGGATTGTCGTTTTTAGGGCTTTTCGAGATCGTTTTGCCAAGTGGTTTTGTAAATAAAATGGATCAGAAAGCTGATCAGGGCGGCTATGCGGGCGTTTTCTTTATGGCGTTCACATTGGTGCTCGTTTCGTTTTCCTGCACGGGTCCTATTGTCGGGAGCTTGCTGGTGGCTTCTGCGGGCGGCGAAGTTGTAAAACCAATCATTGGTATGGCGTCTTTTTCCGCTGCATTTGCGATTCCGTTCACATTATTCGCCCTTTTCCCCCAATGGCTGAAATCGCTGCCTAAATCCGGCGGCTGGCTGAACACTGTAAAAGTCGTTTTGGGCTTCCTGGAACTGGCATTAGCATTGAAGTTTTTAAGCATCGCCGATCAGGTTTACCACTGGCGCTTGCTGGATCGCGAAATTTACCTCGCATTCTGGATCGTGATTTTTGGTTTGCTCGGTTTCTATTTATTAGGCAAAATCAGAACACCTCACGATTCCCCGCTTGAAAAAGTGAGTGTACCCAGATTGCTTTTATCCATTATCACCTTCACATTCGTCGTATACATGATCCCCGGCATGTGGGGCGCGCCATTGAAAGCATTGGCAGGTTACCTTCCGCCGCAATCGACATTGGATTTTGATTTAAACAAAAGAACAGCAGGCGTCGCCTCAACGATTGCCCCCGGTGAAACCCGCAAATACGCCGATCTTTTCCACTTACCGCACGAACTAGAAGGCTTTTTCGATTATAAAGATGCCTTAGCTTACGCCAAGAAAGTCAATAAGCCCGTTTTTATAGATTTCACTGGCCACGGCTGCGTAAACTGCCGCGAAATGGAAGCGAGAGTCTGGGTAGATCCAGCTGTACAGCAACGACTTAGAGATGATTACGTCATCGTAGCACTCTACGTGGATGATAAAACAGAATTGCCTGAGTCCGCCTGGTACACTTCCAAATACGATAACAAAGTCAAAAAAACCATCGGTGCCCAAAACGCCGACCTCCAAATCGTAAAATACAACAACAACGCCCAGCCACATTACTGTTTGGTCGATAACGAAGGAAATCTGCTGGTTAAGCCAAAGAATTACGATTTAAATCCTGCAAATTTTGCAGCGTTTCTGGATAGCGGGAAGGCAGCGTTTGGGAAATAGGACCTGTTTGCGGTGAATTTAATCAACGGAAAATCTGTTCGCATTTCTCAAATTTGTTATCTTTCACCAAATGTTGAGGTTATGAAAGAGATAGCAGAGATTGCCGCCAATTACTTCAAAGATAAGCCCGTCAAAAAAGCATATCTGTTTGGTTCTGCGGCAAGAAATGAACAAAACCAAGAAAGTGACGTAGACATTCTCGTGGATCTTGACTACGAAAAAGGCGCCGATTTCTTTACTTTTCTCGACATGCAGGAGCAGCTCACGACTTTGCTGGGCACAACGGTCGACCTTGTCAGTTCCAATGGTCTTTCGCCACACATCAAGCCTCACATTGATCAGGAAAAGAAATTGATCTATGAAAGAGTTTGACAAAGCACGACTCCTTCACATCATCGAGGCCATTCATTACATTGAAACTTTTATTGAGGGCAAAGTAAAAGATGACCTTTACAATGATCCAATGCTGCGCTTTGCGATAGAACGGCAATTGGAGATAATCGGCGAAGCGGCCAATCATTTGTCTGACGAACTTAAACTAACAAATCCTGAAATAGAATGGCGTAAAGTGATTGCGTTCCGAAACTTCATAGTTCATGAATACTTTGGTATTGACCTTGAATTGGTTTGGGATATTATTGCTAACAAAATTCCGCTTTTGAAAATGGTTGTAGAGAGAATGAATGCAACATTATAACATAAGAATGGCTTTTATAAATTTTGCAAGCTTATTTTAGGGGATCAATTTGATCCCTTTTTTATTTCCTAACAAGCCTAATATCCCAATGTCTAAACCCTGGCTGCTGATTTTATTTCTGTTTGCTGCGTTTTCTAGTTTTGCCCAAACCTTCCGGCCGCCTGCCGTTCCGCTAATTACAATTGATCCTTATACCAGCGTTTGGTCGTTTGGGAATGAGCTGAATGGCTCTGTAACGAAGCATTGGACGGGTAAGCCGCATCCGATGGACGGGCTGATCCGGGTGGATGGAAAGACTTACCGCTTTATGGGCGCACCCACGCCGGAGATGAAAACGATATTGCCAACAGCCAAACAAGCACCCTATACAGCCAAATTCACAACCATAAAACCGGATCCAAACTGGTGGTATAAAGAAGGTTATAACGTCAGCACCTGGAAACAAGGCCCTGCGCCATTCGGGACGAAAGATCGTAACGATGCCATGCTGCGGGGAGGCACCGAGTTTCCTCAGGAGATCTGGTATCGCCGCGAATTCACATTAACAGCCGCTGATTTCGAAAAACCAACCCTGAACATTTTCCACGACGACGATGTCCAGGTTTTCATCAACGGCGTTCCCGCTTTTGACTGCGCCCCTTGCTACACAGGCGATTATGAGTTCAAACCAATGAGTGCCTCAGCAAGAAAGTCCCTCAAAAAAGGCAAAAATATCCTGGCCGCCTACTGCAAAAACGGCGCCGGCCCTGGCTATATCGACATTGGCTTGGCAGACGAAATCGCGCCAAAAGGCGCAGATGTGATCCAGCTTGCAAAACAAACCGGTTTTAATATGACGGCAACCCAAACGATTTATGATTTCGTGGCTGGGCCGATTCAATTAAAAGCGCGTTTTGTGGCTCCATTGATCCTGAAAGACCTGAACCTCATTTCCCGGCCTTTAAATTATGTGGTTTATGATGTTGCGTCTACGGATGGAAAGACGCATGAAGTGGAAATTTTAAATGCGGTTTCGGGACTATGGGCGGTAAATGATGCAAGCCAGCAGGTCGCAGGAAAGCGGGGAGCCCCGGATGGCTTATTAATGTTGTCTCTTGCGAATACCGAACCGAAATTGCTCGGCCGCAAAGGTGACGACGTCCGCATTGACTGGGGCCGCGCCTTTTTATCCGCGCCGCACCGGTTTGTTAAAAGCTCCGGTTTTGGTCCGTCAGAAGAAGTGATTAAAATGTTTGCAAAAAGCGGTTTTGTCACGGCAAACCAGCGGGAGGCGGCGAATGCAGATACGAGATCGATGGCTTACGTGCTTGCGTTTGACAGTAAAATTGGTTCGCAAAGTCAATCCGTACACGCTATTATCGGTTACGACGATGAATATTCTGTCCAGTATTTTGGACAAAATCTCCGGCCATGGTGGAACAAAGAAGGGAATAAAACCATCGAAAATGAGCTGCAAAACGCAGAAACAGATTTTGCCAAAATCATGAAAGAATGTGAGGCAACGGACGAAATGATTTATCAGGATGCATTGAAAGCAGGCGGAAAACAATATGCCGATCTTTGTGTGCTGGCTTACCGCCAAGCTATTTCCGCACATAAGCTGGTTGCTGATCCTTCGGGCGCGCCGTTGTTTTTATCCAAAGAAAATTTTAGCAATGGCTCCATTGGAACGGTTGACATCACGTATCCATCCGCGCCATTGTTCCTGCTTTACAACCCAACCTTGCTAAAAGGCATGATGGAACCCATTTTCTATTATTCCGAAAGCGGCAAATGGACCAAACCGTTCGCGGCGCATGACGTTGGCACTTACCCACTTGCAAACGGCCAGACTTACGGCGAAGACATGCCCGTAGAAGAATCCGGCAACATGCTCACGCTCACTTACGCCATTTGCAAAGCCGAAAACAACATTGATTTCCCCAAAAAGCATTGGAAAGTCCTCACAACCTGGGCCAATTATCTTAAAAAAGAAGGCTTCGACCCTGCAAACCAGCTCTGCACCGATGACTTCGCCGGCCATCTCGCCCGCAATGCCAACTTATCGATCAAGGCCATTATGGGCTTAGCCTCCTACGCAAAAATGGCCGAGCAACTGGGCGACACAAAAGAAGCCACCGAAGTAAATGCCCTGGTAAAAGAATTTGCCCAAAAATGGATGCAACTAGCTGACAGCGGCGATCATTATGCATTAACCTTCGACAACAAAAACTCATGGAGCCAAAAATACAACCTCGTCTGGGATGACCTCCTGAACCTCAATGTATTCCCAAAAACAGTCGCCGAAAAAGAAATCAAATATTATCTCACCAAACAAAAACCCTTCGGCCTCCCTCTTGACAGCCGCAAAACCTACACCAAATCCGACTGGATCATCTGGACCGCCACATTAGCCACCAACCAGCAAGATTTCGAAGCGCTGGTAAAGCCGGTTTACAAATATGCAATGGAAACCCCCGACCGTATTCCACTTTCAGACTGGCATGAGACGGTAGATGGGAAGTCGGTTGGATTTAGAGCAAGGTCGGTTGTGGGTGGATATTGGATGAAGTTTTTGGGGGATAGGTGGAAGTGACCAGAACTTATAAATCCACATTAGATGATTCGGATTTATAAGCAAGCCTAATACAAGCTGCCTAGTTTATTTGTTGAACCGCATCTGGACCAACGTGAAAATTTGTATACGTTAAATTTGCTTCTGTCAGTAAGTTGTAGGTGAGCAAATTTACAGATTGCTTATTGTCCTTCGCTTCAAATTCAATTGTTTTAGTGATCCATTGATTAGTCTTATCCAAATTAATTATCACATATTTATTAACATATGGAGTAGTAGCATTGTCTTTTACCGATAAATAAGCATGTGAAGCAAAATGGCTTGCGCGACCGGCTTCTTGAATGCTGGTTGTAGATATACTAAAGGTAAGTTTGTATTTCTTGCCCTTTATCAAATTTTCCATGTCGGCGCTAGCTTGCCCACTACCTTGTGCATCAGTTACTACTGTTAAGATTGACCCAGGACCTGTTGAGGGCTCTGACAACGGTTGAACCCACTTTTTAAAAGGATTACCCCCGTACGCTGTCAAGCTAGATGTAGCGTCTCGCGCGGGATCTCCTAATTTCCATTTTTTAGGCGCGCAACCAATACAAGTTGGGCCGTCTGTAGATGGAAGATAATATGCAGAGAAAACCGGTCCTCCCTCTCTTAGATTTGAGCTCTCATTTGTAACAACCGTTCCAGGTTGTAGTGTATCTTCTTTCGAGCAACTGCTCATCATCATTAAAAAGGCCAAGCCCAAGCCAATTGGTAATTTTTGTACAAGATTCATTTTTACTTTGGTTGTAGTTAAACATTTGTTTTTATTATCGGCTACAAAACAAGGCTTTGGATTTCGATTTAATCGATTTGAATGAATGTGCGGACAGTTTGGTCTATTCCCCGGTATAGAGTGATTTCGGTCGGGAAATTTGTGATTTTTGGTTGGTAACTATTACTAGGATTGGTTTAGATATAGCTTGGAAATCAATCTAGACCGCCACATTAGCCACAACCAGCAAACTCCGGATTTTTGCGTTCATTCATCGATGCCAGCCGCACAATAATTGATCTCTCTTTATGTCAGTAATCACATACTTCTGCACATTACATTACGCAAAAAATATGAGTGTCTAGCATTTAATTAAGTTATAACTTAACTTTATGTCCAAATTCAGTATCAGGAAGTCAATTGCTGTAGGGAACACAAGAATTAAACTTTACAAGTTAATAATTGATAATAGTTGTCAGGTTGACGAGTTTGAGAAACTTATTTTATTAGAAGGAACATTTGGAAAAGATATTGGTAAGATTTACGCCACCATAGAAGCGGCATGCAATCTTTCAATACTTCCAAAAACATTGTATAGAGTTTTGAAGTTGCCGGGCACATCTTTGAAAGTTTATGAGGCAAAAAGTGCCAGTCTGAGATACTATCTTATCAAGCTGGAAAAGACAGGTAAGGTTATTGTTCTGGCAGGTAAAAAGAATGGTCAGAAATTGGATTTAAAGCATTTAGGCAAACTGATACAAGAGATTCATTCACAAGGCATTCAAAATTAATCATATGGTAACGGGAAAAGATCTGGTAAATAATCCAGACTATTGGCTTACAAAAACCCAGATAGAAGTGTTCAATCTTCTGAATACTTACATGCAGGAGCATCATCTGACTCAGAAGCAAGTAGCCGAAAAATTGAAAGTGTCGCCTTCATACGTTTCCCAAATTCTTAATGGCAATTTCAACTTTACCATTTCGAAGCTGATTGAGCTGGCATTGCTGGTTGGTAAAGCGCCGGTTATTCAGTTCATTACAGTGGAGGAAACATTTAAAGCGGATCAAAACACGCAAATAATAAATCGTCAATCCAGGTCAAGAGGCATTCCAAAAACCGAACAAAATATTTCAAGCAAGCAAAAGTTTTAAATCAAAGACGAAACAGGTTTCAATCCCCGCAAACTCAACATCTTTTATACTTTTCGTGACTTACTGCTTTTCTGTCAGAGGATTGAAGCGATGAAGGCGGCTTAATAACTAATGTGTTTTCATTTGAAATGGCCTGGGCACTTTGCTTTTGGCCATTTTTTGTGACTTAAAATCAAAACCAGCGTCTAAGATGTAAATCTAAACACGCTGGGGATATGAGAATTTACTATGTCTATATTTTGAAATGCTCTGATGAGAGTTATTACACCGGGGTTACGAATTGCCTGGAACGACGTTTTGCGGAGCATGTTAATGGGCGTAATGTTACTTGTTATACGTTTACTAGAAGGCCGGTTGAGCTGGTGTTTTTTCGGGAATTTGGATATATAAATGATGCAATTGCTTTTGAGAAGCAGGTGAAAAAGTGGAGTAGAAAGAAGAAGGAGGCGGCGATAAAGGCGTGCTGGGAGGAATTGAAGCTGTTGGCAGCATGTCGCAATTTAACACACTGCAAAAATAAGTAGCTGGACCGATCTTGGAGTCGTTTGAGAGATGTTCTATGCCCTGTCACCCTGAGCGGAACGGCCCGCCGGGCGGCCGAAGGGAGGACCCGGATGGAAAAGCGTTGTGCCTAGCTGGTGACGCCCTTCGGCTCCGCTCAGGGTGACAGGGGGAGGGAAGTCATGGAAAGGCGTTGCGCCTAGATGGTGACGTCCTGTCGCTCTGCTAAGGATAGCAGGGTGACAAAGAGAGATACTCTCTGCCTCCCCTCTCTGTCACCCTGAGCGGAGCCGAAGGGCTACCCCTCCAAAACCAACTCCTGCCTCCTCTGCTTCTTAGCCTTCCGGTTCGCGAACCGCTCCTTTACCTTATCCACAACATAATACACACTAGGAACCAGGAATATCGTTAGCAGCAATGAGCTCGTCAAACCACCGATAATTACCCAGGCCATGCCGTTTTTTACTTCGGCGCCGTCGCCTGAGGCTAGGGCGATGGGGAGCATACCGGCAATCATGGCGATGGTGGTCATCAGGATCGGGCGGAGGCGTTCTTTGCCGGCTTCGATTAATGCGTCTTTTAATGCGTGACCTTCTTCTTTTAATTGGTTAGTGAAATCGACGATCAGGATGGCGTTTTTGGCTACCAGACCCAGGAGCATGATCATACCGACGATAGAGAAGATGGTTAGGCTTTCCATGGTTAATGCTAATGCTGTCAATGCGCCTACCAGTGCCACCGGGATCGAGAATAGTACGACGAATGGGTAAATCGTGCTTTCGTAAAGGGCTACCATGATCAGATAAATAAGCACGATGCCGAGTACGAGTGCCAGGCCCAGGCTGCCGAATGCGTCGGCCTGGTTTTTCAGGTCACCGCGGTATTCGATGAATACGCCTTCGGGGAGTTTTACAGTAGCCATTTTGGCTTGAATGTCGGCTCCGATGGAACCGGATGGACGGCCGATTACCTGTGAGTTAATGCTGATAGAACCCAGACGATCAATGCGTTGCAGGACGCTTTCGCCCATTCCTTCTTTGATGGTGGCGAATTGAGAAAGTTCGAATGCTTGTCCTGCGCTGTTTACGAAACTCAAATGACGAATGTCGTCGGCGCTGGAACGGTTGAACTGGTCTAATGTGACCATAATGTCGTATTCCTTGCCATTTTCTTTGAATTTCGAACGGTCGTCGCCGCGGAATGCAGTTTGCAATGCTGCGCCTACTTCGGCTGCGTTGATGCCTAGTTGCGACATTTTCTCACGGTCCAATGACACGCCTACTTCGGGTTTCGGATCATCAACGGAGTAATCCACGTTCGCGGTCCCCGGTATCGATGCTACCACTTCTTTCACTTGCGCGGCAACTTTACGGATCGTAGGCATATCGGTCCCTTTTACCGCTACCTGGATCGGCGCCTGGTTGGCGTTACCCGTGATGGAAGTAGGTGCAACCGTAACTTTTACACCCGGGATTTGCAGGATCTCTTTTTGAATTTGTGTACCAAAATCTTCTGAGGATAATGTACGGTCCTTTTTATCAACCAATTGAACAGTTAAGTCGGCAATGTTGCTATTGGAAGTTGTTCCCAAACCTGTGCTGCTGTAACCGACATTGGTAAACACTTTGGTCACTTCTTTTCTGCCTAACAATAATTTTTCAACTTTCTGAGCAACCTGATTGGTTTGGTAAACCGATGCTGTTGGCGCAAGCTCAATGGACACATTCAACTCGCCGCGATCACTTTGCTGCATGAATGCTGCTCCGATGAAACCGCCCGGAACCAAAGCAATGGAGCCAACGATCAACACCAGGGCAAGAATGAAAACATATCTTTTGTGACCCAAAGCCCAGGTCAGCATGCGGCCATATTCGTCTTTGATCCGATCCAAAAACCTTTCAAAACCAAGGTTAAGGCGTCCCCAAAGTGTGTTTTTATCTAAAATTTCTATTTTACCAAAACGCGAAGCCAAAAGCGGTGTCAATGTAAAGGAAACGAACAAGCTCATTAATGTCGAGAATACGACCACAAGCGAGAACTCTCTCAGAATGTTACCGATCAAACCGGAAGTTAATGCAAGCGGCACGAATACCACAACGTCCACTAATGTGATCGCGAGGGCTGTGAAACCGATTTCTGCACGTCCGTCCAATGCGGCCTGCCATCTGCTTTTGCCCATTTCCATGTGGCGGTTGATGTTTTCCAAAACCACAATCGAGTCATCGACGAGAATACCAACCACCAGCGAAAGCGCCATTAAGGTCATTAAATTGAGTGAGAAACCTAAAAGGCTCATCAAAATGAAGGTCGGGATCATCGACGAAGGCAATGCTACCAGGATAAACATCGAGCTCCGGAAGCTATGCAGGAACATTAACATTACGATCGACACGATCAAAACGGCCAGGCCAAGGTCAAAAACCACGGCATCCGCGGAGGCCAATGTGTAAATGGATTGGTCGGATGCAATGTTGAATTTCAAACCGGACGAAGCATATTGTTTTTCCAAAGTCGTCAAACGCTCGCGGGTCAGCTTACTCACATCCACTGCATTGGCATCGGATTGTTTCTGGATTTGCAAGGCAACTGAGGGCGCTCCATTAATGTGGTTTACCGCAGTTGCATCGGCTGTGCCATCGTACACTTCGGCTATGTCTTTCAAAAAGACCTGCCCGCCAGTGCTGTTCCGGCCAACTATCACATTTCTCAGGTTTTCAACAGTGGTCAGTTTCGCATCAAAACGGATCGAAAGCTGATCTTCCTGCGTTTTTACCTGACCAGCTGGGTATGAAGTGTTTGCATTATTAATCGCAGCAGAAACCTGCGCGATCGACAGGCGATATGCTTTTAATTTATCCTGACTGATATTGACCTGAATCTGACGCTCCGTTCCCCCAATAATGGTCACCTGGCCTACACCGGTTACGTTGGAAAGCTGCGGTTTCAGTTTGTCATCAATCAAATCGTAAAGTGCTGATGGCGACATATTGGCCGTTACACCCATTCTCAAAACCGGGATTTCGTCGGTTGAAAATTTGTTGATCACAGGGCGGTCGGCATCGTCGGGAAGCAAGGAAATAACCTGCTCTACTTTACGCTGCGCTTCCTGTTGTGCCAGATCGACGCTGATGCCTTGTTTCAACTGGATAATTACAGAGGAAACGCCTTCCTGAGAAGTGGAATTGATCTGATCCAAACCCTCGATCGCCGAAACGGCGTCTTCGATGTGCTTGGTAACATTGGTTTCGACTTCGTCCGCAGCGGCTCCGCGGTAAGTCGTCATAACGCTTACAACATTAGCCTCGAATTTGGGCAACAAGTTGTAAGACAATTGTTTATAGCTGATCACACCAAATAGTATCAACACCGTGAATACTACTATGATGAAGAGCGGTCTTTTTACTGCTACTTCGGTGATTGACATTTCTTGATTCGTTTACTGATGAAAACTATTTGGTAACATTTACCGCCGCACCTTCGCTGAGGTTGATCTGGCCGGTTGTGATCACCGTTTCGCCCGATTTAAGACCCGACAAAACTTCAATATTATCGCCCAATTCGCGTCCTACCTGGATTTTGCGTTGTTTGGCAACCCCATTTTCAACCGTGTATACATACGGATTGCGAACGCTTTCTACCAATGCACTTCTCGGGATAAGCAATGCCTGCTGGCTGCTTTTTTGACTAAATTCAACACTTACAAATGTTCCTGCACGCAACTGACTTGAATTTTTAATCACAATCTCCACCGGATAATTGTGCGATTCGTCGCCCTGAGGCGCAATGTAAGAGATCACCCCATCGATTTTTTTATCGGGAAAAATGCTCGATCCAACTTTCACGTGCTGACCTTCTTTCAATTTATAAACATCATTTTCGGAGATCATTACCTGCACTTTCAGGCGCGACACGTCCAGGATCGTTCCCAATGAAGTTCCTACATTCACAAATTCACCCGGCTCAATGTTCTTCTTGATCACGCGGCCGCTGATCGGCGCTGCGATGGATGCATCATTGATCTGCTGCTTGATTTGCTCGGCCTGGTTCAAGGCATTTTCGTAGTTGTATTTGGTGTCATTCACCTGCACTTCCGTTGCTGCATTTCCTGCCAGAAGCTTGTTATAGCGATCCGTATCCTTTTTCAATTTGTTGATATTGAGCTCGGTGGCTTGCAATGAGAGCTCTTTTAATTTGCTATCCACCTTCACGAGCGTTGCGCCTTGTGACACAAATGTTCCAAGATCGTATTTCACCGCCAGGACCTTACCCGCCGAAGTGGCCATAATTTCTGCCTGTTTGAACGGGATAAGACTTCCCGTGCGGACCAACTGCTGGTCGGTGCTGCCTTCTTTTACTGAAACAGCGGTCACCGGAATGGTCACATTTTTGTTATCCGGCATTACTTTCTTGGCGTCCATCTTGGATTTATTGGCTACCAGGCGGAAGCCGATCAGGATCCCGATGATTGCAATGGAGCCGATGATGATGAGTTTTCTTTTCATGGTAAGCTTATGGCAGTGTTGAATAAAAGTTGTTAAGCGTGCCTTGCGACTGTTCAATGCCTAATTTGGCCTGATAATAGCTCAGCATGGAATTGATATAATTGCTTTGGGCCTCTTTGTAAGATGTTTCCGCGTTCAGCAGATCCGACAACGGCACCGTTCCCTCTCTGTATTGCAATGTGGTAACGTCGTAAACTTCTTTGGCCAGCGTCACATTACTTTCGTCATTGCCG
Organism: Dyadobacter chenhuakuii; assembly: GCF_023821985.2. NCBI lineage: Bacteria > Pseudomonadati > Bacteroidota > Cytophagia > Cytophagales > Spirosomataceae > Dyadobacter > Dyadobacter chenhuakuii. The sequence goes on from NZ_CP098805.1 coordinate 4,042,993, forward strand.
AGGTTTAATTTGGCTTTTTGAAGTTGTGTGGTAGCATTATGGTTTTGAAGTTCGTAGTTCTGAACATTCAATTTCAGCTGTTCATTTTGTGTCAAAAGATTCAAATCAGCCTGCTTGTATTGTGCATCTCTTCTGAAACTGTCAAAAATCGGGATAGACAATTTTACGCCTATGGCACCGAAACTGAACCAGTTGCCCCAGGATTCGCCCAGATTCTGGCCCAGGGATTGCATTCCATAACGGCCGTAAACAGACAATTTGGGAAGATAACCTGCCTTAATCCGTTCTTTTTCCAATGATTGCAGCTGCATGTTCACATTCTGGATTTTGAAATCCGTCAGACTCGCCACGTCAAATTTCTCGGGCTCTACCAATTTGAAAGGCTGGCTTAATGGGTTGTCGGTCAATTCAAGTTGCTCGGCCAGCGGCATGCCCATTTGAAATTTCAGCTGGTTCTGGGAAAGGATTAAATTGCTTTCTGCTAATGTCAGCTGCGATTTAATGTTATTCAAACTCACCTGCGTGCGATCGAAATCCACTTTTTTGATGACGCCGTTATCCAGTTGCAACTGCAATGTGCCCAGGATCTGCTGCGTTTTTTCAAGGTTATCTTTCAAAAGGTCGATCTGCGCCTGCGTTACAAAAACCTGATAATAAGCATCGGTAACATTAAAAATGATCGTCTCTTTGGTCTTCTGCGCATTCAGGGCAGCATTTTCGAGGTTAGGCTTGTTTGCCTTGATTCCAACCAGCAATGCCTGGTCAAAAATTACCTGATCTGCCTGTGCGGAAACGTTGGTCGAGTATTTCGTTCCCAGCGCAACGCGGCGGTCTTCACCTCCAAAAAGCGCTCCCGGTAAAACCGTCGATTGCAGCTTAATGTTGTCGTCCAGCGCGCCATTTCCCGCCACTTGCGGCAGGTAACCTGCCAATGCCTCGCGCCCTTGTTGCACGGCAATGCTTTCTTTATACTGCGCAATTTTCACATTGCCGTTGTTCTTGATCCCGTAAGCAATGCAGTCTTTCAGGCTCAGGCGGGTTTGCGCCCAGCTAGGCCCGGCCGTGGCAACGAATGCCAGCATTGCTATGATCCATTTACTTTTCATCTTTTCTGGTTATTAATTATTTAAGGCTAATTCTGTATCTCGTTGATATGTCTACTGGTGATATATCAACTATTTATTTAAAAAATTTTATTCTCCTGCCACGGCCGCTACCCTATCCAGGTAACCTATGAATGTTTTGCGTTCCTCGTCCGTGAAATGCTCCATCACGCGATTGTCAAAAGCAATAACCATGGCCTGAATACGCTCGCAAACAAACTTTCCGCTTGGCGTCAGTGTGACCAGATTCTTTCTTTTGTCCTCAATATCGCTTTCTATCTTTAAAAAGCCATCCTTATGCAATGTTTGCACAGAACGCTGAATTCCTGCTTTATCCTTTTGCAGCAGATTCGCAATTTCCTGCTGCGTCATAGCGTGCTCCTGGAAATATACAACCATTAATATAGGTAACTGTTCGGCCAGGACCGGGATGCCTTCCTGCACCAGTTGTGCATTCATTTTCTTAAAAACAATTTTCGTCACGACCCCCAACTTGAATTGCAGGGAGTTTTTCATGTCCTCTTTTATGTTCGCAAAGAATTTAGGCTGTGTTGTGTTCATGGTGCAAATGTATATTACGTTGACATATCAACCAAATGAATAACAGAAAAGTTTTCCGATGTGCGAATAGTTTATGCATTAAAGTAAGCCCGACTTACCTGCAAATAATTGATACGCGCCAGATGCTCACCGGATTCTCTATTGCTAGCCTTTTGAATGAAATTCCTTCCCCCGATTGCGGCATAATCAAACGGGGAAAGGATCATGATTTTATTAAAAAGCAATCACGGAAGGGTAACACGAATGGTCTGTTTATTCCTGATACTAGTTCCTGTCACATGCTATACCATTGTAATAAGCTTCCTGCACTGGAATCTGCCGGTTTATGACGACTACATTATCCAATTTGAAATCGAGCAAATGATGAATAAAACTTCTTTGCCAGCATTCCTCGACATTCTTTTTAGCCAGCTTAATGAACACAGGCTGTTTTATACCAGGATTATCTTCCTGCTTAACTATCTGATTCAAGATAAGCTTTCTTACACCCTTTTAATTTTTCTGGGAAATTTGCCTCTGATCGGGATTTGGTTCATTGTCGCGGCTTGGCAGCGCCAGGCTTCTATGTCTATATGGATCAGCGTCTTTGCAAGCTGGATGCTGTTTCAATTTCAGTATCATGAAAATTCGCTATGGGCAATGGCGGCACTTCAGAATATAACCATCCACTTTTTGTACCTGCTGCTATTTTCGATGCTTGTCAGCAAGTCCAGGAAGATTTGGTGGGTTGCCCTTGCGGTAGGCGGGCTGATGTGCTATACTTCGGGAAATGGATTTATCGCCCTTGGGATTGGAGGAATTTCGCTGTTTCTTCAAAGGAGATGGCAAGACCTTTCAATCTGGATTCTGCTATTTTTCGTCACCATTTTGACATACTTCTATCAGTATCAGGCTGGCGCTGAATCTCATGCCACGAATGCCAGCACGGATACATTACTTGAAATATTACTCGGCCTGACGACTTTCATTGGACAAGGACTTGTTATTCACCAGTCACTTTCAGATGTAAGCATCGTAATAGTGCTTGGTTTCGCCGCTATTGCGGCATCCGCCTTATTATCACTACATGCCCTGCGCCATTTGCTGCCAATTTTTTGCTATAACGAGTTATTAACTGCAAAAGATAGTCTAATGATTGTGTTGGTCGAGGTGAACATTTTTATTATGCTCTCAGGCTTAGCGCTAGCCTGTAACCGAATGGATGCTGGCGACTATTCCGCAATGATTTCCAGTCGTTACCAACTGTATCCAACAATGTTGATTTTGGCTAATGTCTGCTTATTTCAACTCCTGTTCCCCAAAGTATTTCAGCGCATTTCCACAATCATGCTGGCTGCAAGCATCTTTGCTTGGCTGCTGATATTTCAGAAAAATCTGTCCAGCATGTATCTTTTCAGTGACCAGACGCTGGCCTACTATTTTAATACACAACAACTCTCCCAAACTGCGCGGGCACCGACTAGGACGATTTTTCAGCCTGATACTGAAACCACACTGTCACTTTTAAAGATAAGTCAAGCCCTAAAAAAAGCAACTGTTGATCAACGGGCCAGTAAAGCGATAAAGATTTCGGATCTCGATTATGTACATTGTATGAGCTGCGCTAACTCCCTGCATCCCGGCGACTTTGATTTTGTCGTTTTAAAAAATGCCCGCTTTCAGTTGTTATTTCCTTTACTGAGAAATGCGAACAAAGGTCTGCGATCCTTTTGGCTGAAAGGGAAATTGTTTGACGTTGGCAATACAGCGCAGCTATACTCTTTCTTTTTGAATGTTGGAGGTTTAAAAAAGCCCTACACGATCAGTCTCCTTGAAAAAAGAGATAAAAACATAACGCATTATTCCACCAACATTCAAATCGATTTGACAACAAATAAATGATTACTTACTCAGCGTTTTGATCAGCGTGCCTTTCGTTACTTTATCTGAAAGCGACATGCCGTTGATGATCGCGAGGTCGTCCATTTGCTTGTCTTGCTGATTGAAATCTCTTAGTGCATCCTTTAAAGAACCATCGCGTTGCACGGTTTTGATCCTGATGCGGTCTGGCTGACGGTTCAGAATACTTCCGTCCGTAACAGATTTAAAGCCACCCGCAACCGACTTGAACTGCCCCATGCTTCCCGCGAAGTTCGCAGCTTGCGATACGCCGTGAATAGCATAAATATTACCGCCATACTGGATCAGCCACGTTGCCACCTGTATGGAATTTGCCGTAGGTGCTGCCTGCTGACCACTTTGCGTCTGAGCTGCTTGTGTTGCAATCATGACAAGCGCAGGATTACCATTAATGGTCGTTTTTTCATTTTCAGTAACCTGCAACCCATAATTTTTGATCACCGCTGCACTGGCTTCTTCCAGCGATTTTCCGGGAGCGAGCATAAACAGCATCATTGATTTGCCATCTTTGGCAGCCATCTGGAACTGTGCAGGTGAATTTTCGTATTGCCAGCCACTTGGAACCGGTAACTGGAACTTCAATTCAGGATGGTAAAACATATTGTTTTCTACAAATCCCTGCTTTGGGTCCGTTCCGTAAATGATGCCCTCGATTTTGCGCAGATACGCATCGCGGTTCACATTATACTTCGCCGGATGCTCTTTCTGGTATTCTGTCGCCAGCTTTTCCACTTTCGATTGTCTGCCGCCCGGATCCGGGTGGGTCGATTGGAAGGTTGGGATCGTTTGTCCGCTCTTCTCGCTGATTTTTTTCAATGTGCCAAAGAAATCGGCCATCTGGTGTGCATCGTAACCAATCTTGCTGGAATATTCAACGCCAATTTTGTCCGACTCCGACTCGTGCTCCCGGCTGTAACTCAGGAGCAATAAGCCCAACGCCTGCTGCGTCTGATCTGCAAGCCCGCGAACGGTTTCTGAAAGCACCATTCCGGCCATTAATCCTACCTGACCAAAGATCTGCGACGTTTGCTGGCGAGCGGAATGTCGTGCGGTAATGTGCCCGATTTCGTGACCCAAAACACCTGCAAACTCGGCCTCATTATTGAAATGTGCCATGATACCCCTAGTAAAGTATACGTAACCGCCAGGCACAGCAAATGCATTCACAACCGGCGAGTCCACGATGAAGAATTGGTACGGCAAATCGGGGCGGTGAGAGATATTAGCCATTGCTTTTCCCTTCTCATTGATAAAGGATTGCAGGTTCTTATCGTCATAAATGCCCATTGTAGCCACGATCGACGGGTGGGATTCGGCGCCAAGCGCTATTTCCTTTTCCTTCGACATAAAGATGATTTCCTTTTTGCCGGTAACCGGATTTTTGGAACAGCCCGACAGGAAACCTGCACCTATGAGGCACACAAGAATGTGAAATTGAAATTTCATTTTCATACAAATTAAAAAAGAAGCTTTACGAGAGAGTTATTCAAAAATTAACGTCTGTGGAATATTCGAAAGAATCATGCCAATGTTTTACGGCAAAAAAACCGGATGCAGTGCAAACTAAATATATTTTATATTAACTGTGCTAATTATCTAAATTACGCCAAATTGGTACAAAATTTTCATTGAGGCAGACGCCGGTTCAGCAAGGACAACTGAAATTACATTTACACTATGCATCCGAAAAAAAGTACTTTCAGCCTGTTGCCTGCGTGGTTGGTGCGATTTGACTTTATGGGTATTTTCGAGCAGGATCCTTTCGGCAACTATCTGATTTTCAAGCGTATCATTATCTTCATCATCGGATGGTTTACCTATTACAGATATACGGCTGTCAATAAAATAGAAATAACCGGCAGCGACCAGCTTATCGAACTTCCGGATAACGGGGTGCTTTTCCTATCCAACCACCAAACTTACTTTGCAGACGTAATTGCTTTTTACCATATTTTTTGTGCAACCAAGTGGGGCTACAAAGACACCATTTCACCTCCGTTCTACTTGTTTTCTCCCCGTGCAAGATGCTATTACGTAGCCGCTTCAGAGACCATGAAAGAAGGGATTTTACCCAAATTATTCAGCATAGGCGGCGCAATCACCATTGAACGTTCCTGGCGTGCCAATGGTGAGAATGTAAAAAGGCAGCTGGATAATGATGCTCAGGATAAGATCGGAATGGGACTGAAGCACGGCTGGGTCGTGAGTTTTCCGCAGGGAACCACGAAGCCTTATGCACCTGTTCGAAAAGGAACGGCACATTTGATCAAAGACCACCAACCCATTGTAATTCCCGTTGTTATCAATGGTTTCAGAAGGGCTTTTGATAAAAAAGGTCTACGGTTTAAGAAAAGAAACACGAAGCTAACCGTACATTTCAAAGCACCGATGCACTTTTTGCCCGATGAATCGCTTGAAAGCATGATTGAGCGTGTCACGAAAGCCATCGAGCAGGAAGCGCCAAAGGAGGGACCGACAGCAATTCCCGCAGCCTGACATCCGAAAACGAATTCACCACGTAAGTAAAGTTTCCACATTCATATTAGCTTAATGAAAGGCAAAAAAGTACTGATTACCGGAGGAACAGGCCTGATTGGCAAAAGGCTGACCCAGCTTCTGCTCGCTAAGGGTTACGAAGTAGCGTATTTGAGCCGGAAGAAGACTAATATTCCTTCGGTGCAGGTTTATGAATGGGATGTCGACAAAGGTTATATAGAAGAAAACGCGCTTGAAAACACGGATTACCTCATCCATCTCGCAGGTGCGGGGGTAGCGGACGAGCGCTGGACAGAGGAGCGAAAAAAAGTGATCATTACCAGCCGCACGGAAACGATTGGATTGATTCAGAAAAAATTAAAAGAAAAGAACATTCGTCCTACTGCATTCATTTCGGCGTCGGGAAGCAGCTATTATGGCGAAGATACGGGCGACGTCCGAAACACCGAAAACACGCCTCCCAACAATGATTTCCTCTCACATGTGACCATTGTTTGGGAAAAAGCAGCCGACGACATTGCGGCGTTAGGCATCAGGACTGTAAAACTCCGGACCGGAATTGTGCTAAGCAACGAAGGCGGCGCGATCCCAAGAATGGCTGCTCCGGCCAAATTAGGCTTCGGTGCGCCATTAGGCTCCGGAAAACAATGGGTTTCGTGGATCCATATCGATGACATTTGCCAAATGTATATCGACGCCATGGAAAAAGAATCCTGGGAAGGCGCTTACAATGCAATTGCCAGCCATCCTGTTACTAATGAGGAGCTTACCAAACAGATCTGCATTGCCTTAGGTAAGCCTCAGTGGCTGCCCAATGTGCCCGCATTTGGCTTGAAGCTCGCTTTCGGTGAAATGGCAAGTGTTGTGCTGGGAAGCAGTTATCTTGTCAATGAAAGAATTGCAAAGGAAACAGACTTCCAATATCAATACGACGACCTCGGTAAGGCGCTCAGGGAGATTTTAAAATGACATTCGGCAGACGAGATTACTCTTCCTCCTCTTCGAGCTCATCCTGCGTTAACGGCTCTACGGTTTCAAGCCATTTGTCGCGCTGCAATTTGGCTTTGAAGTTGTCCATAACATTTAACTGAATGTTGCCATTACTGAATGTGGACATTTGTAAACCTACAAAAGCAAGCGCTTCGTTTAACCTCGTTTCGAGCGGCGTGCTGGTGAAAATGCAGTCATTCCAATACCATTCAAGCGATTCGCCCGCTACCTCTTCCACTATATCAATGTAATCTTGCAGGGTATATCCAATAAAAGGTTTACCAAAACGCGTCCACAGCAGCTGCATAACGGTATCAAGCGACTGTTCGTGATTGGTTTTTTTCCTTAAATAAAGATCCAGGATAAGCGCCGCCAGGGCTCCTTTGTGGTAAACGGATACTTTCCGGTTCGGGATCCCTTTTTCATAGCCGTCCAGCCAAAGGTCAAAAGACGAGTCTGCCAGTGACTGCGTGGCGTGCGCGCTGCTTTCGAAATGCCTTTTCATGTAAACCTGCAACTCCTTAATGTAAGTTTCTTCCGTAAACACGTCAGCGCGTTTCAGAAAAAGATCTCCATAGTAAGTGGTGCAGCCTTCTGCTACAAAACAAGTCCTGAAATAGTTTTCTTTGGTAAAATCATAAGGCAGCAATTCCGCCGGGCGGATGCGTATAATGTTCCAGGCGTGAAACAACTCATGCGAACTCACGCCCAACAGATCCGAATAAAGCCCTTCACCCTCATCATCCGGCCCGAGCACGATCATGGTTGAGTTGTGATGCTCCACGCCGTGGTAAAATGCCGTAGGCAGGATAAGGTTCAGGAAATGATAGTCGTTTTCGGGAAACTCACCCATTGTAATGATCTGCTCACGGGAAAAGCGACGAAAGTCGCGGACAATTCTCCGCCAGTTTGGCTGCAAGTTCCCATGCATCCAGATGTTGAATTCCACGCCGCGGGCCTGGTAATGCCGTTTTTGCAAACTTTCGGAAGCCAGCAACGGGCTGTCAACCAATTGATAAAAATCCTTTGCCTTTAAAACATTTCCCTCGGCCGGTAATCCGCACGCGATCTGGTAACCTTCCGGCAAATCCAGATGAACTGTGTAAGCTTCGCCAATGCGGCCTTCGGTATACATGCAGAAATTGATGAAATTGAGATACCACAATTCCTCGTCCACATAACTGCTGCCCGCATTTTGAATGGCTGCATAGAATGTGTAGCGAATCCTGACCTCTTTTTCACCAGCCGTTGCAACCTGCCAGCGGTCTTTCGTTACTTTATGGATAGGGAGTTTCTGATCGGTGGCTGAAATCGCTTCAATAAATTGAATATTTTTGGCGAAATTCTGTATTTCGTACCGTCCGGGTCTCCACGCAGGCAACTGAATTTCGATGATATCGGCATCTATTTCAGGAATTGTGTAAATAATGTTGATTAAATGAGACTGCGGGTCAGATACGTAAATATTATAATGCATAGATACAGAAAGGTAATTTGAGGAGTGGGTAGCACTAGTTTAGGCGTAAACCAAAATCCAGGATTTCTACGTTACCAGTTACAATGTTATAAAATAAACGATTTTAAGATGAAAAGTAAAATCCTCCTCCTATGCGCGGTCCTGATTGGTATTTTAATCAGTCCGGCATTAATGGCTCAAGATGATGAATATTACCGACCAGACTCGCTGCGGAAAGACAATGTTGAAGAAGCAGAAAAACCTCCCGTTGAACGAAGGGAACTGGTTGAGAAAAAGCCGTTGGCTGAATTTAAAGACCGTCCGTTCGTAGACAGGCTAAGATTAGGCGGAAGTTTCGGCCTGAGCCTGGGAACGGTAACCAACATTAACCTCTCTCCCATGGCGGGTTATGAACTTACAGAAAAGCTGGTTGGCGGCGTCGGGGTTACGGGGATGTATTATAAATCACGTTACTTTGGTTTTAATGAATTCTATTATGGAGGACGGGGATTCTTAATGTATTCTATCTTTCCAATGGTCAATGTGATTGCGGAGCTTGAAGGGATGAATGTAGAAGTTGATACTTTCAAAAAATACGATGCGCGTAAGTGGATTGCTTCGCCAATGTTAGGAGCATCATATTCGCAGCCATTGGGAGCTCGATTCATCAAAGCGGTCCATTTTACAGCCCTTTATAATTTTAATTATAACAATCAACTGGATGACTACGGCAATAATATATCGCCTTATGGCAGTCCATTTGTGTTTCGGATCACTTTCCTTTAATGATTTAGATTTTTATTATATATAATGTATACGGAACCACTGTGTCACCGCAGTGGTTTGATTTTTTACCACTAATATGACAGTTTGCTATCAGGCACGCTACATTTAAATAACCTATTCTATGGAAAATCCCGTTTTGATTTTTGGTGCCGGCGACTTGGGCGTTCAGGCATTGGATATATTTAAAAGAAATAATGTGCTCGTTTACGGATTGCTGGACGATCATAAGGAGCTGCACGGCAAGGAATTTGGCGATGTGAGTGTGCTGGGGAATACGGACGACACCGGGTTTCTGAGCATTCTCGGCAGTAAATGCGAAGCATTTGTAGCCATTGGTGAGCGCTCCGTGCGCGAACGGCTCGTGGAAACGCTAACAGAAGAATACAAAACAATGCCGATCAATGCAATCCACGACAGCGCATTGATCTCCGAGATGGCCACAATCGGCCATGGTAACCTCATCGGTGCCCGCGTTACGGTTGGTGCAAAGTCAAAAATCGGGCAACATTGCCTGGTGCAGACGGCTGCGGTGGTGGACACCTGGGTTCAGGTTGGTGATTACGTAACGATCGGTGCAGGCGCTATCATTAATGACCGCGTGAAAATCGGGGATGGCGTTTTTATCGGTTCGGGAGCAATTATTGTGGCTGGGATAGAGATAGGCAAGAATGCGCGGATCGGTGCAGGCTCGGTTGTGGTTGAAAATGTGCCGGCAAAAGCCACTTATTTCGGCAATCCGGCACGCAAGATCTAAGGCCAATAAAATGCGGCCATAGTTTTTTTATTAAATCGAATACATTACCTTTGCAGTCCTTTTGACAGAAAAAGTGAAAGAGCTAAGTAAATACAACATAGACATTTACGGTTTGGAAGACAAACAGTATGCCTATGAAATGGAGTCGGGAGATGCATTTTTCCAGGAACTTGAACAGGATCTGATCGAGTTTGGCCATTTCAAAACGCATGTTGTGCTCAACAAATCGGCCACTATGATCCAGCTTAATTTTCACACAGTAGGAAGCGTTACGCTGACTTGTGACAGAAGCCTGGAACCATTTGAAGAGCCCATTGACCAGGATGATCGCATTATTTTAAAGTTTGGCGATCATAACGAGGAACTGACGGACGAGATCGAGATCATCAACCGCAATACGACCAGGATCAATGTAGCACGCTACATTTTTGACTTCATCGCATTAGCGCTCCCTGTCAAAAAGATCCATCCGGACCTGCGCGGCGAGGAAGAGGAAATTGATCCGTTAGATGAAGCCGAAGGTATTCTGGTCTATTCATCGGAAACCGCGGAAAGTGAAGAAACAGAAGAAGAAGAAAAAATAGATCCCCGCTGGGAAGCATTAAAAAAGCTGAAGGGCGAATAACAATACCCCGCATACCAATACCCGTCGGTTGAAACCGCCGGAAATTTATAATGACCGCCGGTTTCAACCGACGGATAAAACCAAAAACAAAACATACAGAAAATAAAGCATCATGGCACATCCTAAGCGGAGACATTCCACAAGCCGTCGCGATTCGCGCAGAGCACATGATTTCCTTACAGGAAAACAATTAGGCACTGATTCTTCGACAGGAGAAATTCACCAATTCCACCGTGCACACGTTCACGAAGGCAACTTGGTTTATAGAGGTAAAGTTGTAGTTGAGAACTATTCTAAAACAGTCTAGTTTCAGTCGATGAGTATATCAATTTCGCAGCAGCCGTATAAAAGTTGTTGCGAAATTCTTTTTTACTACGGCACATCTGCTAAATTTACACCTTCGATTTCTAACTTATTAGTCTAAAATAACAGCGTGTAAATGAAAATTGCGGTAGATGCCATGGGGGGAGATTTAGCTCCACAGGCAATTGTTGAAGGGGTTATTCAGGCCGCTTCTGAACTACCATCCGAGGCGCGAATCGTTTTAATTGGCCGTGAAAGTGTAATTTGGGACATATTCAACCAGCACAATTTCACTCCTGATAATGTTGACGTCGTTCACGCAGAAGATGTTATTGAGATGGGGGAACATCCAACAAAAGCCCTTTCTCAAAAACCGAATTCCAGCATCGGGATCGGTTTCAAACTTCTGAAAGAAAAAGAAGTCGACATATTCTGTAGTGCCGGTAACACGGGGGCTATGCACGTAGGAGCGCTTTTTAGCATTAAGGCGATCGAAGGAATTATAAGACCAGCTATTGCAGGATTTGTGCCACAGGTTGACGGCAGCTATTCGATTATGCTGGATATTGGCGCTAATGCCGACTGCAAGCCAGAAGTGCTTGCGCAATTTGGAGAGATAGGCTCTATTTTTGCCCAATATACTTTTCAGATAGACAAGCCAAGAGTAGCCCTGATGAACATTGGGGAGGAAGAACAAAAAGGTTCTCTTACAACTCAGGCCACTTATCCCCTGCTCAAACAAAACAAACGAATCAATTTTATAGGAAATATTGAGGGTAAAGATCTCTTTACCAATAAAGCCGATGTAATCGTAACGGATGGCTTTACAGGCAATGTCTTATTTAAATTGGGCGAATCATTCTATGAAATTTCCAAGCAACGGGGTTTCAGCGATGAATTCGTAGATCAAACAAATTACGAATCCATTGGCGGAAGCTCGATCATTGGTGTGAATGGCAATGTCATGATCGCTCATGGCATATCATCGCCGATAGCAATAAAAAATATGCTCGGCTGGGCATATAAACAGGTCAAGTCAAAAGCATATTTGCATATTGCGCAGGCATTGAATTAATTTCCATTGCTGACAACCACGAAATGAATAAATTGATTCTGTTCTTTTTTACAAAAACCTATTCGGATTTTGAATAGTTAAATTTATCATGACCCATATAAAAGCCTCTATAACAGGAATACAAGGGTATGTACCTGATTATATTTTGACAAATGCCGAACTTGAAACCATGGTGGCGACAAATGACGAGTGGATCGTCAGCCGCACCGGCATCAAAGAAAGGCATATCCTCAAAGGCGAAGGTTTAGGAAGTTCTCATATGGGTGCCGAAGCTGTAAAAGGATTGCTTGCCAAAACCAACACCCTTCCCAGCGAAATTGACCTCCTGATCTGCGCCACAACAACCCCCGACTTCATTTTTCCCTGCACTGCCAATCTTATTTGTGATATGGTAGGGATCAAAAACGTCGGAAGCTTTGACATTCAGGCGGCTTGTTCAGGCTTTGTTTATGCACTTACCCTTGGCTCACAGTTTATTGAGACAGGAAAATATAAAAAGATCATTATCGTAGGCGCAGATAAAATGTCTGCGATCGTAGATTACACCGACCGGAAAACATGTATTCTTTTTGGCGATGGCGCAGGCGCTGTTTTGCTTGAACCAGATACAGAAGGAAACGGCATCATTGATTCTATTATCAAATCCGACGGTGCAGGTTATCCTTACCTGAACCAAAAAGCAGGAGGAAGCCGCTATCCGCCCACGCACGAAACCGTAGATGCGCGTTTGCATCACGTATATCAGGATGGTGCTCAGGTATTTAAGTTTGCTGTGACCAATATGGCTGATATTTCGGCCGAGATCATGGAGAAAAATGGCCTTAGCGGGGATGATGTAGCCTGGCTGGTTCCGCATCAGGCAAACAGGCGCATTATTGAAGCAACGGCGCACCGCATGGGTGTGGGAATGGATAAAGTAATGGTGAACATCCAGAAATATGGAAATACCACCTCCGCAACCATTCCACTATGTCTTTGGGATTATGAATCGCAATTAAAAAAGGGTGATAATCTCGTTCTGGCTGCCTTTGGAGGCGGATTTACGTGGGGCTCCATTTATCTGAAGTGGGCCTACGGCGAATAAAATATTAATACTAATTTTTGAATTAAAATGGCAACTACCGCAGATTTGCGTAACGGATTAGTGATCAACTTCAATCACGATCTTTTTCAAGTAATTGAATTTCAGCATGTAAAACCTGGAAAGGGCAATGCATTTGTTCGTACCAAGCTGAAAAGCCTTACTTCGGGCAAAGTTTTGGATAACACATTCTCCTCCGGCGCAGGCATAATTCCGGTTCGTGTGGAGAGACATAAATTTCAGTTTCTGTACAAGGATGAAATGGGTTTCAATTTCATGAATGCAGAAACATTCGATCAGGTTTCGATCGATGAAAAACTGATCACCAATGCTGATTTAATGAAAGAAGGTCAGGAAGTTGAGATCCTGATCAACACAGAAACTGACGCTGCGCTGCTTTGCGAATTGCCTCCGTTTGTCGAGCTTTTGGTAACTTATTCTGAGCCAGGCTTAAAAGGTGATACGGCGAACTCTCCCAAGAAAGCGATCGAGGTGGAAACCGGTGCGAGGATCATGGTTCCTTTATTCATTGAAGAAGGCCAGAAAATTAAAGTTGACACGCGCACGTACGATTACGTAGAAAGAGTAAAAGCATAGCTCAACGATCATCACCCACAGTTTTAATTTTGACTAAATGGAAACCAAAGAAATCCAAAAATTGATTGACTTCATTGCCCAGTCGGGACTTGATGAAGTGAACATTGAAACGACCGATTTGAAAATAAAGGTGAAGCGCTACGGTTCTGCACCAACGGCATCATTATCTTCGTCACAAGCGGCACCAGCGCCCTCATATGCACCGGTTACGCCTACTACGGCCGTTACGCATTCCGCACCTGCTGAGCCAGCGGTTTCCTCAGAATCAGCATCTTCCAATCTGATCACTATAAAATCGCCAATGATTGGCACATTCTATCGTGCTTCAAGCCCTGAAACACCTGCTTTCGCTAACATCGGCGACGAAATTAAGCCGGGTAAAGTGGTTTGTGTGATCGAAGCAATGAAGCTTTTCAACGAAATAGAATCTGAGATCTCAGGAAAAATTGTAAAAGTATTGGTTGAAAACGCCACTCCGGTTGAATTTGACCAGCCTTTATTCCTAGTTGAGCCTATATAAGGCAATGGACGATCTATAAAACTTAATTGATTTTCATGTTTAAAAAGATACTCATTGCCAACCGGGGCGAGATCGCCTTGCGTGTTATCAGGACCTGTCGTGAAATGGGCATCAAAACGGTTGCTGTGTATTCCACAGCCGATCGTGATAGTCTTCACGTTCGCTTTGCAGATGAAGCCGTTTGTATCGGTCCGCCGCCAAGCCGTCAGTCCTATCTGAGCATTCAAAATATCATTTCAGCCGCCGAAGTTACGGGCGCAGACGCCATCCATCCTGGTTATGGATTTTTGTCTGAAAATGCTGAATTCTCTCAAATATGTGCCGATTACGGCATTAAATTCATTGGTGCAACTGCCGCCCAGATCAACGGGATGGGTGATAAAGCCACTGCGAAAGCAACCATGATCGCTGCCGGTGTTCCGGTTGTTCCGGGTTCGGAAGGACTTTTGGAATCGGTGGAACAGGGTAAAATGCTGGCAGAAGGCATTGGTTATCCGGTAATCGTAAAGGCAACTGCCGGTGGCGGTGGCCGCGGCATGCGGATCATTAACAAGCCCGATGAATTTGAAAAGGCATGGAATGATGCCCGCACAGAGTCAGCAGCAGCATTTGGTAACGACGGTTTATATCTCGAAAAATTTGTAGAAGAGCCGCGCCACATTGAAATTCAGATCATTGGAGATCAGTTTGGTAAGGTTTGCCACTTGTCGGAACGCGATTGCTCTATCCAGCGTCGTCACCAGAAACTGGTTGAAGAAACGCCTTCTCCGATCATTACGGATGAACTTCGGGAAAGAATGGGTGCAGCCGCCATCAAAGGTGCGCAGGCCATTGGTTACGAAGGAGCAGGAACCATTGAATTCCTGGTAGACAAGCACGGTGAGTTCTTCTTTATGGAAATGAACACCCGAATTCAGGTTGAGCACCCTATTACTGAGGAAGTTACTGATTTTGACCTGATTAAGGAGCAAATCAAAGTAGCAGCAGGTGAGCCGATTTCAGGCGTCAACTACACGCCAAAGCTTTTCGCTATGGAATGCCGCATTAATGCAGAAGATCCCGCGAACAATTTCCGCCCTGCACCAGGCAAGATCACCAATCTGCATTTCCCAGGCGGTCACGGTGTTCGGATCGACAGCCACGTTTACAGCGGCTACACCATTCCACCAAATTACGATTCCATGATCGCCAAACTGATCGTCAGCGGCCAGTCACGCGAAGAAGTAATCACACGTATGAAGCGTGCATTACAGGAATTCGTCATCGAAGGAATTAAAACCACGATCCCCTTCCATATTAAACTCATGGACGATCCCGGCTTCAAATCCGGAAACTTCACAACGAAATATTTGGAGACGTTTGATTTTTCGACTTTGTAGAGAGAACATATAAAACAGAAGGTGGCTGCTAGTTCGCACTGGCAGCCATTTTTGTTTTCTGAATAATCTTAATGCAGGATTGTTTAATTTAAAATAGCAAGCATCTTCCTCGTAGCGTCCAGCCCTTCCTTAATCGTCCTTACTGAAGGCGTTCCGTGATAGTAACCTGCCAGATGAAGCGTGTCGTACGCCTCATTCAAATAGGAAAGCAATGTCTTGTTATACTTTCTAAGCCTGTTGCGGTAATCTTCAATGCTTTTGGGTTTCACAAATTTTGCACCCTCTCGTTTCTTCAAATACTCATCCGCAATCATGAGTGCAGCGTTATAAGCCGTCCCAGATGCCATCTGAACATATTTAATGTCTTTGTACTCACTCCCATCCTTTTGTGCCTTCGTGCCAAGGATCTCTTTTGCATTGTTTAGATACCTGTCAATTTCTGGATATGCATTCATGTGTGTAATGTTAAATAACTCAAAGGTAATAAAATAGCCCGGACAAAGTCCTGGCCATTCGTCAGGCTTAGTCTAAACCCCCCCAGGCAACGAATAAGGTGCCCGATACTTCCTGGTCAAATACTTATTCGCATCATCGTCATTTATAAACTTTTCCGTCTTGGGGTCGAAGGTTAATGCTCTTCCGGTTCGGTAGGCGATGTTGCCCAGGTGGGCCAGGCCGGAGGAAAGGTGGGCGGTTTCTACGGGGCCGTTCAGGATCTTTGGGTCTTTGGCTACCACGGCGTCGATGAAGTTTTTGTAATGGTCGCCACCAGCTTTGCGCGTTGGGCCGGGTTTCTTTTCTTTGCCCAGGAATGTTTCGTAGAAATCGTAACCTTTTACGACCATATAGCCTTCGGAACCATAGAAAATGTTGCCGATCCCTGTGCCGCCTTCGTCGTTCGTCATCCAGGGACGTACTTCAAATTCAATGATCTTTTTCTCTTTGGGATATACAAATGATGACGTCAGCACTTCGGGCGTTTCCTTGGCATCGTTCCACAGAAATTTGCCGCCGGATGAAGTGATTTTCTCAGGAAAACTGTCCACGCCCAGGCCCCACATGCACATATCCGTTTCGTGAATGCCTTGATTTCCAATGTCTCCATTGCCATAGTTCCAATGCCAGTGCCAATCGTAATGCACGTAATTTTTGGAGAATGGCTTCATTTCCGCTGGTCCGGTCCAGAGGTCGTAATTGAGTCCTGCGGGGATGGGTTCGGTGCCTTTGTCACCAATATCTGGGCGCCATTTGTAGACCAAACCTCTTGCCATGTAAACATTGCCTATTAATCCTTCGCGCAAATGTTTCACAGCTTCCTGCAATGCTTCGGAACTGCGTAACTGAACGCCGTGCTGCACAACCCGTTTGTATTTATGCGCAGCCTCAACCAGCTTCCGTCCTTCGGCAAGATTATGAGAACCGGGCTTTTCCACATACACATCCTTGCCTGCCTGACAAGCCCATATCGCTGCCAGTGCATGCCAGTGATTGGGTGTTGCAATGCTGACGGCGTCAATGGTTTTGTCCTCAAAAACCTTACGGAGATCATTTTCCATCTTCACCTTCTTCCCTGTCTTTTCCTCAAATTCCTTCGCTCTTTTTTGAAGAATGTTGTTATCCGGATCACATAATGTGGCTACTTCTACATTGCTGAGGTTATTAAAACCGCTGATATGGCTTTGCCCACGCCCGTTCACACCCAGGACTGCCACCCGCACGCGGTCGTTGGCGCCGAAAGCACTGGCCGGAATGATGGACGGAATCGAAAGCGCAACGGCGGCTCCGGTAGAATTTTTGATAAAATCCCGGCGTGAAACTTCATTTTCTTTACTCATATTCGGAAGATCAGGATAGTAATGGGACGAAACTGAATGGTAAGATTATATAAATGAGACGATTATTCGCAAACGCTCCCTTAGCAACATTTGCTAAATAATACTATAATTTTGTCATTTTGTACTATTCAAAAAATCTTGATAACGCCATATCCGCTCACTGTTAATATGGAAATGACGCTTATCCAGAAGAAAATGTCATAGATTAATGTGGGTTTCAGGGAGGCAGGCAGCTCTTTGAAGCGAAAAACTAGCGAAACATAAACGATTAAAAGTAACAGGATCGAAGTGGCGATTCCGCCCAGGATGACCATGAGAACCGGCGATTGAATAAATAGAAAAAGTATGCACCACGCCGCAGGTAAAATCCAGGACAAGATTGCAATGCTTTTTCGCTGGTTCTCAGCAGAATCAAATTTCATCCAGCCTAATGCGCCGAACGCATCGCCCCAAACCCTGGCCCAACTTGCGGTTGCGGTGAAAAGCGTAGAGTAGAGCACAAAAAATGCACCGACCAAAAAGAGGTTTTTAGCCCATGGGCCGAGCGTTTCAGTAAAAATGCGTGATAGCACTTCAATCATTTCATAACCTTCCGGAACAGCCCCACCGCTGTGCAAAACCGCTGCGCCCAACAAGTAGAATGCTGCCGTCACCACTGTGTAAACGACCATCGACAGCACCGCATCCAGATACATGACATTAAACCAGCCTTTTGCACGCTCGGTCCACGCCGGGGTTCCGTCATTAGGGCCGGTGTAAGCGGCGTAACCTTTTTCAATACACCAATAATTGTAATACATGATCTCATCGCCACCTACGCCCGTGATGCCGAATGCGCCGAATGCGATCGCTACCAAACTGGTTGGTAAGGAAAATTGAAGTCCGGATTTGACCTGTTCCCAGTGAATGGCATATTTAGTGCCCTGCAACAAGATCAGCGACATCAGAATGACGGCTGTAAAAAGAATGATCATCACCAATGAGCCCTTTTCAACAAGTCCGTACTGGCCGCGATAAACGAGAAAAGAAGTGATTAATACAGAAAATATAGCCCAAACATTGACAGGAATAGCCGGCCACGCCATGTTCAAGACAATAGCAACCCCGCCCACGATCCCGCCGACCTGCAATAATTTCAATCCCTGCAAAGAAAGCCATAACCAGATGCTCCAATGTGCTCTCCCCCACTTCCGGCCAGGCAGCTGATTGAAATTATGCATCATGAACGTGCCTGTATAAATAGCATTTTTGCCAAATTCCAGCTGCAACGCAACTTTCACCAAACAGCTTACAATAATGACCCAGAAAGTGATAAAACCTGCCTTAGCGCCCAGCGCAGTGGTGGCAATGAGCTCGCCCGAGCCTACTATTGCTGCGGAAAGGATGAAACCGGGGCCCAGATATTTGAGTCTTCCCGTAAATGTGGAAGGAGGAGAAAGAATCCTGCTCATCTTGAAGCTTTCTTCTGAAAAGCAACACGACGAGCAGGACTACTTTTATTTTGTTTATTGAATGATTAATACGACAAATCAAAGATTACCGACGGCCTGGTGGATCTGTTTGACAGTGTCCTCATAATTATCCTCATTAGGCAATCCGAATAAGGATTTCTCCTTAATGATCTTGGCAACATTCTCAGGCACAAGCTTTTCCCAGCCTGGCTCGCCTCTTTTGATCTTTTCAAGCACACTATCGGTCGTAATGTGCATATGCTCCTTGTTGTAGTTCACAATGTCCTCGATCTTGTCATTAATGACCAGATATTGAAATAATGGCCTCAAATGATCCGGAACAACAAAGTTGGCACAGCTGTAAACCGAGCCGTCGGGCTGTAATGTGGGATAAATGAAAAGCTTCACCTTCCTGCTGAACAGCGTCGCGAAGGATTCCAAAATGCCTCCGGGAAGCGATTGATAATGTTTTTCTTCAAAAATATCCTGCAAACTCGGGCTTCCCAGCAAAAGGCCGGCTTTGAGCTTGGTAAGGCGGGAAAGATAGGCGACCAACCGATAATATTCGTGGTGATTGGAGATCATTACCATGTGCCCCAGCGAACAAAGAATGTCCACACGATCCAGAAAATCCTTTTCGTCAATGTCGCGGTCGCCGCTTTTGAGGTTATGCAATGTAAGCTCAGAAATGAGGACAACTTTCGATTCATCCACATCCTCCTCATCCAGAAACTGCTTCTGACCATTGCTGATCAGGTCGACGTGCACATTGGTAATGGGCCTTAACCGGCCGCGCATCATCAGAATGTGCTTTTTATACAATGCTTCCGAAGGCTGCAAAACACCGCCATCACTGCCAAACAATGCTGCATCTGTAAAACCGTTTTTGACAAGCCTGAGACTCATTAACCGATTATCCACTTTCGAAAAATCCGGCCCGCTGAAACGCACCATATCGATCTCAATGCGATCCGTTGTAAGATCGTCCATTAAGGATAGTAACAGCGTTTCAGGAGATTTGTAATAGAAAAAACAGCCATACATGAGGTTAACGCCGATAATTCCCAAAGCCTGCTGTTGCAGGACATTCTCGTCATCGCGCATCCGCACGTGGATCACCACATAATTTGTCGGGCCCATGGGCGAGAGTTGAAACTGCAACCCGATCCAGCCGTGCGACTCATTGGTTTTCTGAAAATTAAGGGCAACAACGGTGTTGGCGAATGCAAAAAACTGGCTTTCCTCACCGCGTTTTTCTGAAAGACGTTTCTCAACAAGATTGTATTCACGGTTCAGCATCTTCATCAGGCGGGATTCCACCACATACCGGCCGCCTTCCTCTGTTCCATATATTGCATCACTGAAAGTCATATCGTAAGCAGACATGGTCTTTGCCACTGTTCCCGATGCCCCGCCTGCCTTAAAAAAGTAAGCAGCTGTTTCCTGACCTGCCCCAATTTCTGCAAAAGACCCATAAATCCTGCGATCCAGGTTGATCCTTAACGCTTTTTGTTTTGTACCAAGGTTCTTTTCGTACATAAACGTATATTAGTAAGTTGAAAAGCAATATGTGTAAATATAAGAAAAATACAGTTAACAGTCGATTATGGCTAACTGACTTGACTTACTAAAAAGGAAAAGTTCTATAATTTATTGTACTTGCCGCTGGCTAATGTTAATGCATCGCTATGGATCCGCACGCTACTTATCTGTTCACATATGGCACCCTGCAGGGTTTTGACAATCCGTTTGCCGGACGGCTTCGCGAAAATGCGGTGTATGAAGGCAGGGGATATTTTTCAGGATTACTCTATCTCATTTCCTGGTATCCGGGAGCTGTTTTTGATAAAAATGCTTCCTCAAAAGTGCACGGAGAAATATACAGGCTAACTGCGCCGGAAGCATTGTTTGTGGAACTGGATGATTATGAGGATGTTTTTGAAGATGAAAAAAACAGCCTGTATCTGCGAAAAACTATTTCAATCACCACAGAAAATGAAGCAAGCCTTGATTGCTGGGTATATCTTTACAACCAATCCGTGGCTGGACTGCCTTTAATTGAAGACGGTCGCTTTAAGCACTCGGTCTGAGGCGCTCGCCAATGATACGGAGTCCGTCCAATGTTAAGTTACTGTCAATTTCTACGAACTCTTCTTGCAAGGTCTCAATAATAGACGAAAGTCCTCCGGTGGCAACGGCAATGCATTCACCACCCATTTCCTGCCTGATCCTTTGCAGAAGCGACTTTACAAGTCCTTCATAACCCAGTAATATGCCCGCCTGAATGGCTTCTGTTGTATTTTTTCCAATGGCCGTTTTGGGTAAAACCAGTGGTACTTCCGGTAATTGTGCGGTGTTGGCAAAAAGCGCTTTCACCGCTGTCATAAGTCCTGGCAGGATTGCTACACCCAGTATTTTCCGGTCTTTCGAAACCGTCGTGAATGTTAATGCTGTCCCAAAATCGACAACCACGCAATTTTCCTGGTAACGCGTCATTACGGCCACTGAATTGGCGATGAGGTCAGCGCCAATTTCGTGCGGATGGTTGATGGCAATGGATAGGTCGGGATAAATGTCCGGGCCGACGACAATGACGTCATCACCGAACATGGAGCGCAGCACTTTCTGGATAATGGGCGTCATAGCAGGCACAACGCTGCTAAGCACCACCGTATCCACATCACCGAACCATAGCCCCGCTTCGAGGAAATGCAGCCTTAACCTGGATTCATAATGGGATTCATTTTCATTCACCAGCGAACGCATCCGCCAGATATATTCCCAGTCATCCGATTGGTAAAGCCCAAAAACAGTGTCGGTGTTACCAACGTCAACGGCTAGAAGCATAGCAAAGAATTTACAATTGCAGACAAATTAAAGGCATTAATCTATAATTTTAGCAAAAAATATATACCACACCCTACCAAAGTTATATGCACCGCTTTTACCGTTACTGGCTTGGCTTACTGACTGCTTTTCTGCTTTTCAATACATTCCAATCCCACGCACAAGCCGTCCCGGAATGGCAGGACCCGCAGGTTTTCGGCGTCAATACGGAAAAACCACGCGCTGATTTCATTCCTTACCCTGACGAAAAGAGTGCGCTGCTAATGGATAAAAAAGCGTCTTCGGCACGCTCGCTGAACGGCACCTGGAAATTCAGATGGGCATCGCATCCTTCCAAAGCCATTCCCAATTTTTTTGATCCCAATATGCAGGATGCGGGCTGGGACAACATTCCCGTCCCGTCCAACTGGCAGGTGACTGGAGCGCGTGAAGGCCGCAAATACGACGCTCCGGTCTCGAATAACAAACTAGCTTTTAAAGCCACGCCGCCGCGGATCAATGCAGATACGAACGCGGTGGGCATGTACAGGACCACATTTACGGTTTCGGACGACATTAAAAGCAAGGAAATATTTTTACAATTCGCCGGCGTGCAGTCGGCATGCTACGTATGGCTGAATGGTGTTGCCGTTGGTTACCACGAGGACGGCATGACGCCTTTTGAATTCGATATCACCGAAGATGTGAAATCAGGACTCAATCACTTGGCGGTCCAGGTAATCAATTGGTCGGACGGGAGTTATCTCGAAAAACAGGACCAATGGCGGTTAGCGGGCATTTTCAGGGATGTAAATTTGCTTGTGCGCCCAAAAGTGATTCTGAGCGATTTTTCTGTCAGAACGCTTTTGGATGCGAATCAGGAACATGCAACATTGAAACTCAGCGCTTTTGTAAAAAATTACACGGAACAGGCCGTTCACGCACACCAGGTTTTATTCACTTTATACGATGCGAACAAATCAGTAGTCGTAACGCCGGTCAGTCAAATGGTAGGCACGCTCGATCCCGCAAAAGAAGGCGCGGTGCGGGTTGATATTCCTATTCCAAATCCTGTAAAATGGACTGCGGAAACGCCTTATTTGTACACATTGTCGGTTCAGCTGATGAATTCCGACGGAAAAGTGATTGAAGCCACAAGCCAGCCCGTCGGTTTCAGGGAAGTGAAGATTAAGAATGGGCAGTTGGTTGTAAATGGGAAAGTAATTACGGTGAAGGGCGTCAACAGGCAGGAATTTGATGCAGAAAGCGGCCAGGCGATCACGCGCGAAACGATGATCAAGGACATTACCTTGATGAAACAACACAACATCAATGCAGTAAGGACTTCACATTATCCCAATGCTTCCCAGTGGTACGAACTCTGCGACCAATACGGGCTTTATGTCATTGACGAAGCCAACCTGGATGGCCAAGGCATTTCGGGTGCAAACATGATCCTGGCCGATATGCCGCAATGGCGTTCGGCATTTCTGGCGCGGGGAAAAGCAATGATCGAGCGGGATAAGAACCATCCTTCGGTAATCGTATGGTCACTTGGAAATGAATCTGAAAAGGGCAAGAATTTCAAGGATATGGCCGATTACATTCATCTCGCCGACCCTACGCGGCCCATTGACAGGCATCCGGTGAAGCAAATCCACTTCGCTTCCAATTGGGTCAGCAAGGCCTTAGCGCTCAAAAAACCTGACGGGACGTCCTACTGGGAATTTGCCAATGCGATCGACAGCACCCAAGCAGGCGACGGCCTCATCAATCCTGACCGTGTGCCGCAACCTCAGCTCATTGAGATTAAAAAGGTTTATCAATACGTAAAATTTGAATCGCCCGACACCATGCGCACGGGCGAAAAAACGGTCAGTCTTCTTAATAACTACGATTTTCTACCATTAAATGTCTTGGAACTGGCCTGGTCTGTTCAGGAAAATGGTAAGATCATCGGAAAGCCCGGCGTGATCAGCAATCTTAATGCAGCTTCAAAACAGCGCCAGCAGGTTTCAATCCCTTACGAGTTGCCGGCAGTGCAAAAACCTGGCGCCGAGTATTTTCTTAACATTAGCATACGCCTCAAAGATGGCACTTCCTGGGCGCCAAAAGGACACGAAGTTGCGTGGCATCAGATCGCGCTCATCAAATCCCAGGAAGCTGCACCTGCCCTAAGTCTTTACAATGAAAGGCCTTTGCGCGTAGCACAGATCAGCTCGGCGCGCGTTGCGATTACGGGACAAGATTTTGCTGTGACTTTTGATAAAAAAGAAGGAATTATTTCTTTCAAAAATAAGCGGGAAGAAATGCTGCAAGCTGGCCCATATGCCAGTTTCTGGCGTGTCCCCACGCATCAGGACGAAGCGGGTGGCGCAAAAAGTTACGCGGCACAATGGCGCGAAGCCGGGCTCGATACGCTGGAAGTTTCCGATTCTGAAATCAAAACACAGCGCCTGACTTCAACAGTTTACAGGGTAACCATAACAAGAACATTCAAAAGCAAAACGGGCGACGTGGATATGACCAACGAGTTTATCGTTTATGCAACGGGTGATATTTATGTCAAAAATACATTCAGCCCAACCGGCCAGTGGCCGTCCATGGCGAAAGTAGGAACGCAGTTCCGGATGCTAGCCACATTTAACAAAACGCAATGGTATGGCAATGGCCCGCACGCAACATATGCAGACCAGAGAACGAGCGGCAGGATCGGGATTTATGGCGGGAGCGTTGCTGATCAGCATTTCGCGCATTTAACGCCTCAGGAGAATGGAAACAAAACCAATGTTCGCTGGGCCGCGGTTACCAATGCGGAGGGAATCGGCTTACTGGCGGTAAGTGATTCTGTTTTTAATTTTAACGTACATGACTATACGGATCAGCAGTTACTGGCATCGAAAAAGCGGGGCGCAACACTTACACGGGGTTTGGAAACAGTCGTAAACATTGACCTAGCACAAATGGGGCTTGGCGGAGGCGACAGCGCTTCACAAATGCATTCACCGTATCTACTTCCTGCGAAAAATTACAGTTATGCTTTTCGGTTAAAGCCCATTGACAACACTTCCAACATTGAGCAGATCGCTTCTTACACATTGCCTTATACAGGTCAGGAATCCGGTTCAAATCTCGCCACTAACACGGTAAGTGATTCCGATGTGGAAGAAGAAGTTGCAGAGGAGGAAGCCACTGAGCCTGTTGCCAAGCCCGTTGTACGAAAAGCTCCGGTCAGGAAAAAGCCTGCTTATAAACGTAAATCTTCGCGAAGGCGCCGTAGGTAAATCCTCATTTCGCAGTCAGCACATATTGCGCCTTTACACTGATTACCTGGGCTATTTTCACAAAAACGACCTGTGGGACTTCAATTTTGTGATCGGTTAGCGGCACTTCAAAATCAGAGTTGATCGTAATCTTCCCGCTTTCGATCTTCATCTTACCTTTAATGGTGCGCTCTTTGGTGACGCCATGTACGGTGAATTTGCCTGTCGCCGAAACATCGTACTGGCCGTCTTTGGTGTAATCAGGCGCATTATCCACCTTTCCGCTGAATGTTGCCGTCGGATATTTTTCCGATTCGATGTAGTTCTCGTTGAAATGTTCCTGCATGAGTTTATTGGGAAAAACAAATTCCCGCATGTTCATGCGTATCGCAATTTCATTGTTGGCCGTGTTGAGGATAACCTGGCTTTTCTTGTTCTCTGCATTCACATTTTCGAGCGGGGTTACCGAAGAGAATTTTGTATTTCCGGTCGAGGTTCCAAACTTCCCCTGCGCCAGAAGCGGCCCGGAAGGCAAAGCAGAGGCGAGCACGGTTACGAAAACCATGGCTGATAGATGCATTTTCATAGGTTGTTTTCGGTCAGTTGGCTACCTTCTTGTTCTTCTTGTCAAAACTGAATGTGCGGGAAATGTTAAACCCGTAGTGAATGTCACCCTTGCCCCAGGTGCCGGTCGTTTCCCCGATAAACTGCTTCTCGATCATACCCAGCGAATTGGTAAAATGCAATTGAAAAACGTGCCCGCCGGTCTCAATGTCAACCCCGAACGACATGGAATCATAATAGGGAGCAGTAACGGTGTTTTTCTCCCGTGCTGTGTAAAAATACTCCCCGTTCAATGATACACGTTTGGATAGCTTGAACCGTCCCCCGACGCCAAGCGCCAGCAGCACTTTTTCATCACCAAAAACCTCGGGCTTGTTGCGGTGCAGGAATGTAGGCGAAAGCTGCAGGGAAAGCCTTTCTCCAAATTTACGCGCTATAAGCACCTGGGCTGAATAATATAGTTTGTCCTGAAATTCAAGTTCCTTGTTAACCGTAGCAACTCCGGTTCCACCGAAAAGCGTTACAGAAACGGGAATATTGCGGGCACCATCGCTTTGTTTCAGCACTTTTAGTTTACCAAAAAAATCATACACTTTCTGCGAAGTGCTCCTCCCTACGCCGATCATGAAATCGTCCGTCACACCGTATTCAAAACCCATCCGCATCGTCGCCTGGTCCAGTCCGAAAAACTGGTAAGCGCCCGAATTGAGCCGCCCGAAACGGTGCGAGATACGAAAGTCCAGATGCTTCTTTTTCATCGTTTCAATGGAATGTCCATTGACGACGCGCGTGGATTTGAATGTGGCAGAAACGGGCACGGTAACCATGCTATCCTGCTTGGATAGTTCACTGAGCAGGTCATCCTGGGCATAGAGAACCGTTGTTGAACAGGTCAACATCATCATTAGGCGGAGTAATTTCATTGTTTTGGGGCAGTTAGGCTGTAACTGTTAATGTGTTTCCGTCAGAGGAAAGAGAAGTTTTGTAAGCTTGCAACGGAGTTGTGGCCGGGCCTTGTTCCACTGCACCTGTAAGCGAGAATTCTGATAGGTGCGTAGGACATCTGATGTCGTTCTGCTCTTTTCGGTAGCCTACTGTGCTTCCCTCATGCGTGCAGATCCTGGACAAGGCTACATACTGATTCGCAGTGGTAAAGGCAACCAGGACATCACCAAAAACCTTTCCTGTTCCTGCCGTTTTCAGGTCTTTTGCATTACTATGGGTAAGATCCACTGTAAAGTTGATCGCATTGCCGGTTGTGGTTCCGGTTACGCCATTTACCGAGCCGCCGCCGCCTGGATTTGGTTCCGGCTCATCATCGCTGGATCCGCAGGCCGTCATGGTTGTTCCTATGCAATAAAATGCCATGAGTGTAGAAGTGCTTAGTCCGAGACTTCTCAGGAATTCACCTCTTTTCATTTTGTCTGCTTTAACATTTTCCATAGTGAAGAATTAAATTAGTAGATACAATTTGGGTATGCGGGTTATTTGAAAGCGGGTGTATAGCGCAGTGATATCCACATTCCCACTGTCGTGAGATTTACTTTTCCGTAACCTACCCCTTTTACCGGGATTCGGATGTAGGGCTCTGCTACAAGAGAAAATTTGTTTGTGATCGTGCGTTCGTAGCCTACGGATGCATTGATATGACTCAGTAAGAACCATCCTGTTTTTCCATCCCAACCTTCTTTTTGCTTAGGGACATATTTGGCATAATGGTACTTGTACTGCTCTTTTTGAGCATAATAAGATGAAACGCCAGTTCCTATGAACAACTTCGACTGTGCTTTATGGATGAAATTATAACGGAGCCCGAGCGGAACTTCAATCATAGTACATTCTCCATCAACTCCATATGGCGTATTATAATAAGTCACATAATCTTTCAGCTCATAGTCCTTCGCGTAAGCGTAATAATCTTTTCGGCTCCATATCACTCCGCTCTGCAGATAAAGCCTTGACGATAAGCCGTATTCAATTAAAAGAGAAAAAGCGGTCCCTGGTTTTGTATAATTTTTAAAACCAACCGTTGTCAAATCCGGTGAATAACCAAGCCGAACGGCCCATTTGGCATAATCTTCCACCACTTTTTCAGTTTCTGCCGGTTCAACAACATTTTCCGGTGCATCGAATGTTACAGCCGGGATTTCCGGCTGATTTTCCCAGTTCAATGTCCTGCTCGCTAACCTCGTGACGGAAATCAATGTTCTTGCTTGCTCCTCCGATATAGGTTGCTCCTTAACTTGTTCATTTGGAGCATTGTTCGTTACAATTCGCTCCGGTAATCCGTCGTTGGCAATGCCGTTAACGGAAAAAGCCCCGTCGCCTCCCTCCTGCTTTGAGCGGTTAGGCTCTAAGTACACTCCGCCTGTCTTAGACTGGCTCCGGGGCAATTTTTTGCTGCGTTGGTAATCGGTAATATTCAAATTTGCGACAGAGGAAGATTTCGCAATGTCTGCTTCCTTATTACGTAAAGGTTTGGTTGACAAAATGGCCCTTTCCGGCAGCTTTTCGGGCGATTCCGGATTCTTTTCACCAGTCCGTACTTCGTTTTTGTTTAAATCAGTTTTATCAAAATTGCTTGTTGTTACATCGTCACTTGCCTTAATATCAGCCACAATTTCGCTTTTCGACTGGCCGTCCGTAATGGGCAGGGTCGCTGATTCCTGCGTTTTGTTCGTGAAATACAGTGCGAAGCCGATCGGGATCAGCAGCGCAAGTAAGCCCAAAGGCCACCATTTCCTCAACCAGCCGCCGGGAACTTTGCCGTCGTTGGCATCCAGCCGTCTTCTTAACCTATTCCAATCCTCCGGATCAAATTGTGGATCAAGCTCTTCTGATGACTTTCTGAAGAGCTTATCCAGTTCGTCATCTGGTAACTCTGTCATAATCGCCAATATTTATCTTTGATAACATTTCTCTCAATTTTTCTCTTGCACGCGACAAATTTGACTTCGACGCCCCTACTGAAATATTCAGCTGGTCTGCAATCTCTTCGTGTGTATAGCCGTCTATAACTGATAAACTAAATACAAGTCTGTAAGAAGGGGTCAGTTTCTGGATCAGCTCCATCAATTCTTCGTGCGCAAGTTTGCTGATGACCGTTTCATCAATGGCCACATTGTCCGCAACTTCCACATCATCAAAAACATCCCGGCGTATTTCCTGTCTGTAATGATCGAGGGCTGTATTAATCATAATTCTGCTCAACCAGGTTTTAAATGAACGGCTGGAATCGAATGTATCCAGCTTGGTAAAAACCTTAAAAAATCCATCGTTGAGTATCTCTTTCGCTTCTTCCCTGCTGCGTGTATAGCGCAAACAAATGCTCATAGCATAGCCGTAAAACTGTTTATACAACAGCTCCTGACTGCGGCGGTTTTTCTTTAAACAGCCGTCGAGTAGTTCAAGAAGAACTGCGGAGGTATACTCGGGCATGCTATTTGCTCTTTTAACACTAGTACGGCAAACCGAAAGTCAGGGTTGCGTACAAGTTTGCAATTTTTTGGTGATTTTTTATAACCATTTGAGAATGTTACTATTAAGTCACCGTTTGACAAGAATTTTTGCCTTATCAAATGTGAGAACTGTGGATTTTTCTCCAAATTTGGCAGCATAGTATTATTACTCAACGTTAAATTTTTCCTGCCCGGTCAGGAGCCATTGAATGACTGAAAAACGTCCTCATCTTAACATTATCGATTCCCGCTTTCTTGAACTGGACGCATTACGCGGTCTGGCGGCAGTGCTGGTTGTCCTTTTTCATTTCACGATCAATTCCAACAGCTTATTGCTGGGATGGGAATTCCGATATGGCGTCACGGGCGTTGATATATTTTTCATTATCAGCGGATTTGTCATTTTCCTTACCATTTCAAGAGTAAAAAAATGGCCTGATTTCGTCGTTTCCAGGTTCGCGAGGCTATATCCCGCATTCTGGTGTTGCCTTTTGATAACAACAATGGCCATGATGCTTATTGAACCAGAGGCAGTTTCCCTTCAAAAGCTTCTGGCAAATACGACGATGATGCCGATCTTTTTTAACCAGGAGAATATGGACCAGTCTTACTGGACATTATTGGTTGAGCTTATATTCTATTTCTGGATCCTGGTGTTACTGGTTACCGGAAATATCAAAAACATTGTGAGTGCGGGCTTTATTTTTACCGTTTTCATTATCCTTTTCCATGCTTTTTCGCCGCTATATACAGGTTTTCATGAGTTTGCAACCCGGAAGATCGAACTGCTCAACCACTTCCCGCTTTTCTTTTCCGGCATTCTTTTTTACCTCATCAGAAATGGAAACCATGTCAAGAAAAACTCACTGTTAATTGGGTTTTGTCTCTTCGCCGCGTGTTATCTGCATAATCAGGGCGGCCGTTCACAGTATCATGTGACTCCTTATGAACATTATGCGATCCTGACTTTTTTCCACATTGTTTTTGCGCTGGCGATATTTGGCAAGCTGAAATTTCTAAACACAGCGCCCCTTCTCTTTTTGGGTAAAATCTCCTATTGCCTGTATCTGATCCATCAGTATGTGGGTTTGCGTTTGCTGGCAATGCTTACCGATGTCTGGCAGGTGAACATTTACCCGGCCCTGCTCATGACCATGGCCGTGGTTACCTTAGCCGCCTGGCTGATCAACAAATTTGTTGAAATTCCGGCCAATCATTTAATACGTAACTGGTACAAAAACCGGAATCAGAAAGGTTCACATGCCCGCTCCCGGGAAATTGCCATACAATAGTTTCCCGTTCTTACTTACTTTTGCAGCCTAACCACGCATATTTGAATATTATTTTCAAATCATGTGTTATCATGTGCACTATACTGATTTTTAATGGCCAAAAGTGAACCCACTCCTGAACAACCATCGCCATTCGCGGTGCGAAAAATAAGCTGGCAAGGGCTTAAAACGACGCTTGACCTGCTCAGATATTTGAGGCCGTACAGGCTCACATTCTTTATCGGGCTCATTTTTCTTGTGCTATCCACCGCCACTTCACTGGCTTTCCCGAAGCTGGTAGGAAGCATTATTGAAGTGATTGAGGGCAAATCGCCCTACACCATTAACCAGATCACGCTTTTCCTGTTCTTTATACTAATATGCCAGGCGGTTTTTTCATTCTTCCGGGTGTATTTGTTTACAAAAGTGAGCGAACTGGCCATGACCAATATCCGGTCGGATGTTTTTACCAAAATCATCACATTACCCATCGCTTTTCTCGAACAGCGTCGCGTTGGCGAGCTTACGAGCCGCATTACTTCCGACGTTTCGCAGTTACAGGGTTTACTTTCCTTCACGTTAGCAGAGATTTTCAGACAAGTCGCCACGTTAATCGTGGGTGTTTCCATCCTTTTTTATACTTCCTGGAAACTCACGCTTTTTATGCTGGCAACATTTCCGGTTTTGGTTATCGCTTCGGTGTTTTTCGGCAGGCATCAGCGCCGGCTTGCGAGGAAAGTGCAGGACGAGCTTGCGGCGGCCAATGTGGTTGTAGAGGAAACGTTGCAGTCTGTGAATGTGGTCAAAGCATTTACTAATGAACCGCTAGAAGTAAACCGTTACCAGATGATTTTGAAGCGGGTGGTGGACTTATCGCTTTACGCGGCAGCATTCCGGGGTGGATTTGTTTCGTTTATTATTTTCGCCCTTTTTGGTGGCATTGTCGGGGTGATCTGGTATGGCGCGGGACTGGTGCAGGCAGGTGAGTTTGGCCTTTCGGATTTGTTTACATTCATTCTTTATACCACATTCATAGGCGCTTCCATCAGTGGAATGGGCGATTTGTATGCGCAGATAAACCGGGTTATCGGCGCTTCCGAAAGGATATTTGAAATATTGGAAGAAGAACCCGAGCTGGATCTGGAAAATGCAAAAAATGCGCTTGCCAGCCCTATTGAAGGCCACATTGCATATCAGGATGTTCATTTCTCTTATCCTTCACGGGCGGATCTGCCGGTTTTGAAAGGCATTTCATTTGAGATAAAAGCAGGAGAGAAAATTGCTCTGGTCGGTTACAGCGGCGCTGGAAAGTCAACGATCGTGCAGTTGCTCATGCGATTCTACGATCACCAGACGGGCAACATTTTCATTGATGGCCAGCCTGTTGAATCTTATGGCCTTACCGAACTGCGCAAGAACATTGCCATCGTGCCGCAGGAGGTAATGCTGTTTGGCGGAACAATTTATGAGAACATCGCCTACGGAAAACCCAATGCAACCCGGGAAGAAATATACGATGCTGCCCGACGCGCACACGCCAGGGAGTTCATCGATACATTTCCTGAAAAATTTGACACAGTCGTTGGCGAACGCGGTATCAAGCTATCCGGCGGTCAGCGCCAGCGCATCGCTATTGCCCGCGCGATTTTGAAAGATCCTAAAATTCTGATCCTCGACGAAGCAACAAGTTCGCTTGACGCGGAATCGGAAAAGCTGGTGCAGATTGCATTGGATGAATTGATGAAAAACCGCACTACGATCGTTATAGCGCACCGTTTGGCGACTATCAGGAAGGTGGATATGATTTACGTTATCAGGGAAGGCCGCATTGCGGAATCGGGAACGCACCAGCAATTAACACTTATGGACAATGGTTTGTACGCAAATCTGATCAAATTGCAATTTGAAACCGCAGATAGCAATTGATGGAAACAAGCAGCACAACCCAGAAATCCTCCAAAGCATTTTTTGAAACAGAAAAAAACAAAGCAGCTATTGCCGAGGCAGCCGCATTGCAGAACTTTAATCAGCTAGCCATTGCCAGGTTACTCGTGTTTTTTGCCATGATCTTCTTCCTATGGCTGTGGAGTAACCAAAATCAGCCTGTCTGGGGATTAGTAGCATTCGGATTGCTCGTGATTTTCTTGATTTCGATGCGCCGCCAGCAAGCTGCGCGGAGATTACGCGATTTTCAGCGCAACCTCGTTACGATCAACACCGACGAGCTTAACCGGCTTTCATTCCGTTTCAGCAGAGCAGATTCCGGCGTGCAGTTTCAGGAAAAAGAACATGCATTTGGAAGTGATCTGGACATTTTTGGAGAATATTCATTGTATAAGCTCCTTAACAGGACGCGGACCGCGGAAGGCAGCCAGCGTTTCGCAAACTGGCTCAAAAACCATGCGGATGTCAAGGAGATCAGGCTTCGGCAGGAAGCTGCGGCGGAATTCAGCAACCATCCCGAAATGATCCAGGTGCTGGAAGCAACTGCCTTACTGCATGAACATGCCGCACAGCAACTCGGCGATTTCAGAAAATGGTCGACGGAATTTATGGACAAAGACATGGCACGCCTGCTGAATTTCCGCTGGTTCAGTGTCATTACCGTGATTGTTGCCGTTCTGTTTTTATTTTCGATCCTGCCTGCGTGGCCATTATTGTTATGCATTGCCGTGAATGCCGTATTAATTGCGCGGTTCAAAGCATATGTTGATGCTGTCACAAATCGCACCACTGAGCTGGGGAAAACACTGGTTTCTTATGGAGAAATCCTCGAAGTCGCCCAATCGTTTCCCTACCAGGCACAGTGGTGGCTTACCCGCAAAGACCGCATTGCAGGTTCAGGGCAATCATTGAAACAAGTCGGAGCACTCTTCGAAAAACTGGATTACCGCAACAATATATTTTTCTCACTATTTGTGGGGATTCCAACGCTTTGGGACCTCTTTTGCATTGCAGGACTTGAAAATTGGAAACGGGACAATCACGACAAATTAGCCGACTGGCTGGAAGTCCTGGCCGACGCCGAAGCAATGAACAGTTTGGCTGGTCACGCATTTGCCAATCCCACGTACATTACTCCCGAAATTGTCGAATCTCCTGAATTCCAGATTGATACCAAGGAAATGGGCCATCCGCTCATTCCGCTGGAACGCCGGATCAGCAATGATTTTAGTGTATCGGGAACAGGGCATACGATCCTGGTAACAGGCTCGAATATGTCGGGCAAAAGTACGTTTCTCCGTACGATCGGGTTAAATTTCGTATTGGCTCAAATGGGCGCAGTAGTAAGTGCAAAAACATTCAAATGCGCACCTGTACGCGTTTTCAGCAGCATGCGCACGCAAGATTCACTCGAAGAAAGCACTTCATCTTTTTATGCTGAACTAAAAAGGCTGAAAAAGCTGCTGGAACTGTCCGACCAGAACAATGTTGCCCCGGTATTTTATTTACTGGACGAAATCCTGAAAGGCACCAACTCTTCCGACCGCCACCGCGGAGCCGAAGCGTTGATCAGACAGTTGCATATGAAAAAAGCTTCCGGGCTGGTTTCGACCCACGATCTTGAACTTGGGGAATGGGGCGCTACGGAAAGTTACGTTCACAATTTCCATTTCAGGTCCGATGTCGAAAACGGTGAATTACTATTCGACTACAAGCTGCACGATGGAATTTGTAAGAGCTTCAATGCTTCGGAATTGATGCGAATGATGGGTATTCAGATAGAAAAATAATGTTGTGCCCGGATTTGCGTAACTTTACAGGGCACAATTACGTTTCTTAATTCTGAGCGTGGATTGAGGATTTTAAGCATTAGATTTAGTACATTAATTAATAACAAATAACGATTACCGAAACCTGAATGGAAGTATTAATAATGGCAGGGCAGCTCATTCTGGGCTTATCAATTTTGGTAGGGCTGCATGAATGGGGGCATATGTTTGCTGCGAAAATGTTTGGAATGCGAGTTGAAAAATACTTCATTGGTTTTCCTCCGAAGATATTCAGCTTTAAAAAAGGAGAAACAGAATATGGCATTGGCGCAATCCCGTTGGGAGGTTTCGTCAAAATATCGGGAATGATCGACGAGTCCATGGATACTGAGACGATGAACAAGGAGCCTCAGCCCTATGAATTCCGTTCGAAACCAGCCTGGCAGCGTTTGATCGTCATGCTTGGCGGAATTATCGTCAATGTAATCGTCGGGATTTTCATATTCATCGTCATTGCGTATAATAATGGGGATAAATATCTTTCCAGCACCGAGGTCAATAAATACGGCATTGTAGCCGGCGACCTGGCCAAGGAAATCGGCCTGCAAACGGGCGACAAAATTGTAAAGGTGAATGGTAAGCCGTTCACTAGTTTTGATGAACTGGGAAGTTCGGAAGTGCTGCTCGGAAGCAATAGTTCTTACACTGTGAACCGTGCCGGAAAAGAGGTTGAGATCGACATTCCAAATGACTTTATCGAAAAACTATCCGATCCGGAAGAAAAAAGAAGCTTTATCCGTCCATTGGAACCATTCAAGATCGGTGAAGTTGTACCGGCGTCTCCTGCACAAAAAGCAGGTCTGCTAACGGGTGATAAGGTCATTTCTATCAATGGTCAGCCTATCCAGTTCTTCCATGAGCTGCAAGGCCAGCTGCAAAATCTGAAAGGCAAAAAAGCTGAACTGCTCGTTCAACGCGGTGCGGAAAGCAAAACGCTTAATGCTACTGTGGACGAAGACGGAACGCTAGGTTTCTATCCCGAAAGTCTGTTGAACTACACGGCTGTAAAATATACATTGGCACAAGCCATTTCGGTGGGCACAAATGATGCTTTTGCCGTCGTTTATAACAACATTAAAGGTTTTGGTAAAATATTCAGAGGTGAAGTTTCAGCTTCCAAAGCACTCAGCGGACCGATCGGCATTGCCCGTATGTTCGGGGGCGTTTGGGATTGGAGCCGCTTCTGGTATTTAACCGGTTTGCTTTCAATGGTGCTTGCGTTCATGAATGCATTACCTATTCCGGCATTGGATGGCGGCCACGCGGTGATACTATCTTACGAGATCATTTCGGGACGTAAACCATCCGATCGCTTTTTGGAAAATGCACAGAAAGTCGGCATGGTGCTTTTACTTGGCCTGATGGCTTTTGCAATATTCAATGATGTCTGGAAAGCAGTATTTTAAAATATTTTTGGTTGAAAATAAGGAAAGGACAAAGCGCTTAATCCGCTTTCCTTTCCTTATTTTTTTCGTTTTGACCCTGTCGTCGTCAGTGCATGATTATCATGTTAGCGTCACACAGATGCAGTATAACCCTGCGCTCAGAACATTCGAAGTGAGTATACGTATGTTCACGGACGATCTTGAACGTGCGCTGTCACAGCCAGGGCTGACCCAGGGAAATGATAAGCAGCGCGTTGTGATAAAGAACAATGACAAAAATGATCCCTTGGTCGAGCGATATGTTTTGAAATCGTTTGTACTGATGGACAGTCAGAAAAAACCGGTTGCTGCAAAGTATGTGGGGAAGGAACAGGAGGAGGATGCAACATGGGTTTATCTCGAAATTCCATTCAATGGTCCTCTGAATGGCTTCAAGCTACAAAACAGCACGCTGATGGAGGTTTTTGATGATCAGGTCAATATGACGAACATTAAAAGCGCTTCCGAAAAACGCACATTCTTGTTTAAAAAGGGACAATCTGTACACATTCTTTAACCGCATTCCGGTTACTAAAAAGCCTGACACAGCCGTTGGTGGCATGGCTATTTTGTTTTATTATTCCCTTTCTTTTGAAAGTCATTATTTATATATTGGGAAAAGATTATCTGTCATTTTGACAGAATGCCTATGAAATTTGAACCTTCTGACTTATATAGTCGGCTGCTAATGTCCGATTCGGATATGGATAGCCTTGAAATTGTTCCTCTTGGTGGCCCTGATGGCTCCGATGAGCCTTTTGAACTCCCCGAAGAACTTGCGATACTGCCGATCAGGCAAACAGTACTTTTCCCAGGAATGGTTATTCCCGTGACCGTAGTGCGCCAGAAGGCCATTCGTTTAGTCAAAAAAATATACAGGAATTCGGATATAAATCAACGCATACTCGGAGCAGTAACCCAGGCCATTCCCAACAAGGAAGACCCTACTGCTGAGGACCTTTACAATGTCGGAACAGTTGCACAGATCCTGAAAATGATCACGTTACCAGATGGAAATGTGACCATTATCGTGCAGGGAAGACAACGTTTTGAGATTAAAACCATTCTGCACGAAGAACCATATCTGACTGCCCAGGTTAAGGCGATTGATGATTCATTTGTTGGCCCGACCAAGAAGGAATCCAAAGCACTTTTGCAATCCCTGCGTGATGGCGCGCATAAGATCATGCGCCTGAACCCTGAAATCCCTCAGGAGGCCAGGATCGCGCTGGATAACATTGAAAGCCCTATTTTCCTGATCCATTTTCTTTCCTCCAACATTAATGTAGAGGTTGCGGATAAGCAAAAGCTGCTTGAAGAGAGAAATGGACACAAGCAGGCCACATTGCTGCTTCAGTATATGATGCGGGAAATAGAAATGCTGGAATTGAAACGGGAAATCCAAACCAAAGCCAGCTCCGACATTGACCAGCAGCAACGCGATTATTTCCTAAGACAACAAATAAAAGTCCTGCACGACGAGCTTGGCATGGACAGTCTGGAGCGCGATCTGGACGAGATCCGTTTGAAAGCAAGCCAGAAAAAATGGTCGGACGCGGTGCGCCTGCATTTTGAAAAAGAACTGGCGAAGCTGCAACGCATTAACCCAATGGCTCCCGAATATCCGGTGACGATGAATTACCTGGAAATGCTGGTTGACCTGCCGTGGGGACAATATACCAAAGACAATTTCGACCTGGTCCGTGCGCAGAAAGTGCTGGACGCAGACCATTTTGGTTTGGAGAAAGTAAAAGAGCGGATCATTGAATATCTGGCGGTTTTGAAGCTGAAAGGCAATCTGAAAGCGCCTATTCTTTGTTTATACGGCCCTCCGGGAGTTGGTAAAACTTCCCTGGGAAGATCCATTGCAAAAGCATTAAACCGTGAATACATCAGAATGGCGCTGGGCGGCGTGCATGATGAGGCGGAAATCCGTGGCCACAGAAAGACATATATCGGCGCAATGCCGGGAAAAATCATTCAGAACATTAAAAAAGCAGGTTATGCCAATCCTGTGTTCATCCTGGATGAGATTGATAAAGTAAGCTCCGATTATCGCGGCGATCCTTCTTCCGCATTATTGGAAGTGCTCGACCCGGAACAAAACTCTTCATTTACAGACAATTACCTGGAAGTTGAATACGATCTTTCCAAGGTTCTGTTCGTAGCCACCGCCAATGCACTGGACACCATCCACCCTGCCCTGCGCGACCGGATGGAGATCATTGAAATGACGGGTTATACGATCGAAGAGAAATTGCAGATCGCTAAACGTTACCTCGTTCCCAAACAACGCAAAGATCACGGCTTGAAATCGACAGATATCAAGATCGACGATGTTGCATTGACTAAAATTATAGAAGGTTATACCAGAGAATCCGGTGTCCGGAACCTGGAACAGAAAATAGGATCGGTTGTCCGTAAAATCGCTAAATCGGTTGCGATGGAGCAGGAATATCCTAAAACCATTAAGGCTGAGCAGATTGAAAAATACCTTGGCGCAGAGATTTTTGACAAGGATCTGTATCAGGATAATGATTTCGCAGGCGTAGTAACAGGCCTGGCCTGGACTTCTGTCGGTGGTGAAATTCTATTCATTGAAACCAGCCTGAGCCGCGGAAAAGGAAACCTTACATTGTCTGGCCAGCTGGGTGATGTGATGAAAGAATCGGCGGTGGCCGCATTATCTTATCTGAAAGCCAATGCAGACCGGTTAGGCATCGATTACAGGATCTTTAACCATTATGACCTTCACGTACACGTGCCTGCGGGTGCCGTGCCCAAGGACGGGCCTTCTGCGGGTGTGACCATGGTAACTTCTATGGCTTCAATCTTTACGCAGCGCCGGGTGAAACCGTTCATCGCGATGACGGGCGAGATCACATTAAGGGGAAAAGTATTGCCTGTGGGCGGTGTGAAGGAAAAAATCCTTGCTGCGCGCCGTGCAGGTGTGAAGGAAATTATTCTTTGTGTAAAAAACCGCAAGGATGTGGAGGAGGTGCCAGCGAATTATATCAAAGATCTGTCGTTCCATTATGTGGATCAGATTGATGAGGTGCTGGAATATGCATTGCTGCCTGAGAAGGTAAAAAATGCCACCAATTTTATTTTCCCGGAAGAGAAGAAAGAAAAAGAAGAAAGCGGATACGCGACTCTGGACGTTTAAAGGCCGTTTTCAAAAAAATAATTTATTTTGAGTTCAAAAAAGACGCTTCCGGGCGTCTTTTTTGCTTAGGGGTTTGTAATTCGAAAACACGTCCTGATATCAACAACTATTCATTATTAAAATGTCCCTACCGCAGCTTTCCCCCGAATTGCTGGACCAGCGTCCAGACTTGTTGCCAAACCATCACAACCTGCTTGCACTGCCTGAAAAGATCATTCAGTTTGGTACAGGCGTGCTGCTGCGCGGCTTGCCCGATTATTTTGTAAACAAGGCCAATCAGCAAGGGATTTTCAATGGCAGGATTGTGGTTGTGAAGTCTACAAACAGCGGCGGGACCGATGCATTTGCTACGCAGCAAAATGTATTCTCACACAGCATCCGCGGCATTGAGGATGGAAATCAGGTTGATAAGCTGGTAATTAATAGCGCCATAAGCCGGACCATTTCAGCAAACAGTCATTGGGCTGAGATTCTGGAATGTGCTCACAACCCGGGATTAAAAATTGTTATTTCAAATACGACAGAAGTTGGGATACAACTGACTGAGGATGATATTTTTGCTACTCCCCCAGCTTCCTACCCCGGAAAACTGACGGCTTACTTGTATGAGCGCTTTAAAGCATTTAACGGAAGTGCAGCGTCCGGAATGGTGATCGTTCCTACTGAGCTGATCGTTAACAGCGGGCAAAAATTACGCGACATTGTTCTCGAACAAGCCAAACGTCACAACCTGGACGAAACATTCAATCAATGGCTGGAAGAACATAATCATTTTTGCAGCTCGCTTGTGGACCGCATTGTTCCCGGCAAACCGGACGCTGAAACCGTGGCGCTTATTTCGGGTCAACAAGGTTATAAGGATGACTTACTGATCGTTTCGGAGGTTTACAGATTATGGGCTATTGAAGGGAGCGAACATGTGAAATCCGTTTTAAGCTTTGCTGAAGCGGATAAAGGCGTCGTGATAGAACCCAACATTGATCTGTACAGAGAGCTGAAATTACGCCTCCTTAACGGCACGCATACGCTTGCTTGCGGCCTTTGCTTCCTGAATGGACTGGATACGGTCCGGGAAAGCATGGAAAACCCTGAAACCGCATCTTTTATAGCGGATTTAATGTTGACAGAACTCGCTCCCGCCATTCCTTATAATGTGGATGCGGCGCGTGCGCAGGAATTTGGCAACCAGGTTCTGGACCGTTTCCGCAACCCGTTCATCCGCCACCAGCTGGTCGACATTACTGTGCAATACACAGCCAAAATGAGAATGCGGAATATCCCCACATTGCTGAGCCATTACAAAAAGTCCGATCAGGCACCAGCGCTTTTTGCAGAGGGTTTCGCTGCATTCCTGAAATTTATGAAGCCGGTCGTCCATAAAGACGGCGCTTACTACGGCGATCGCGATGGCCAGCCTTATTCGATCCGCTGCGATGCCGCCCCGTATTTCGATGAAATGTGGAAAACGGCGGCTTCACCGCTTGATCTTGCAGAGAAAGTTTTAGCCGATGTATCACTTTGGGATACGGATCTGACGCAGCTTCCCGGATTTCTGGACGCTGTGAAGTCGCATATGGCCGAGGCAGCAGCGATGGATACATTGCGCATTGTCCCCGGTGCCGATGCGCCCAAAATTGATGTTGATTAATGCTGTATAACGCCATTATCTAATAAAAATAGGATAAGGCGACTTTACCGGAAGCCTTCATACATACGGTCCGCTTTTTGTTGAAACAGACAAAAGCGGACTTTTTATTTACAAGCACTTCGATTCACTGTTGCCTGTCTGATGCTAAAAATCCCTTTGGCATCATTTTTGACTTTATGACACCCTGAAACTCAAAGAATGATGATCACGATTTTTGACTTATAACTGTGAAAAAATCTATAAAAATACTGATAGGAATAGTGGTTATTGTTATAATCGCACGCTTGCTGCTTCCCTATTTCGTGGTGAAATATGTGAACAAGGTGCTGGCTGATATGGATGGCTATACCGGGCACATTGACGACGTTGACATTCATCTCATCCGCGGCGCTTACCAGATAGACGGTATGAATATCCGCAAGGTGAATGGCAAAATAAAGGAGCCTTTTATTCTTATCCCTAAGATGGACCTCTCGGTGCAGTGGGAGTCGTTGCTGAAAGGAAAGTTGGTGAGCGAGGTGGAATGTCATAACCCGGAGATCAACTTCGCATTCAGCAGCAGCGAGGAAGCCAGCCAGACTGGTGCGGAAAACGATTGGACCAAAGTGATCAAAGACCTTTTGCCCATTGAAATAAACCGTTTCCAGATCATTAATGGCAAAGTAGACCTTACCAGCATTGTAAGCCAGCCCAAAACCGACCTGACGCTGAAAAACTTCAACCTCGAAATCGAGAACATTCGGAACGTTGAAGAAAAAGGTAAAAGTTTTCCTTCGCCAGTAAAAGCGACTGGTGATATGCCTGGTTTTGGCGGGACCATGCTCTTTACGGCCAATATGATGCTGTTAAAGAAAATTCCGGACTTTGATTACAATCTTAGTTTGAAAGACCTTCAATTGGTGAAACTCAACAGTCTGGCGCGGCAGTATGGCAACCTGGATTTTGAGCAGGGCACAATGAGCCTTCTGAGCGAGATGAAAATGGTCGACGGAAAGCTGGAAGGCTATTTGAAACCGCTTACCAAAGACATGAAAATATTTAAAATGAAGGAAGAAAACCGCAATGCGAGCCAGTTCTTTCGCGAACTTCTGGCAGAAGGCGGTGCTTTCATTTTGGAAAATAAAAAGAAGGATCAGGTGGCCACACGCATTCCATTAAAAGGGACTGTGGGCGAAATTTCAACTGACTTCTGGCCCATCATTATCAATGTGCTCCGGAATGCTTATGTGGAAGCCTTTAAGGCTGAATACGACTCTTCTATGAGCGTAAAAGACACTATTAAGGAAGTGCGGAAGGAGAGAAAAGAGAAGCGTAAAGAGCGACGTGCGGAAAGAAAGGCAAAGCGTGAACGCAAAAAAGCGGAACGTAAAAAAGATTAAGTTCCGCTTTCAGTCATATTGAAAATTGAATGATCAGCTCGCTTTCCGGAACTGGGCAACCAGTGCTATGCTTTCAGCAACTTTCTGCTCGATCCAGGAATAGTTACCGGCTTCGATGATGTCTTTTGGAAATAAATTGGATCCCAAGCCAACCGCATAGGCGCCTGCTCCAAACCATTCGTTAATGCTTTCAGCAGTTGGCTGTACGCCCCCGGTTACCATGATTTTAACATTCGGCATAGGCCCGCGGATCGCTTTAATGAATTTGGATCCTACAACATCACCTGGAAAAAGTTTAACCACTTCGGCTCCTGCCTGCTGTGCGTTGTAAATCTCCGTTAATGTAGAAACGCCCGGAATCCAGGGAATGTTGGCTTTCGCACAAGCATATCCAACGGCAGGGTTAAGGCAAGGTGTTACAATGAAATCGGTCCCTGCATCGATGAATTTCTGTGCAGTTTCGGCATCATAAATGGTCCCTATGCCCATGGATAAGCCTGGCAAGCTCTCTTTTGTATAGGCAACCAGCTCAGTAAATACAGTAAATGCGTTTTCGCCGCGGTTTGTAAACTCAAACGCACGGGCACCGCCCCTGTAACTGGCATTGATAACCTCTTTCGCTATTTCTATATCACCATGATAAAACAGCGGCAGCACGCCGACCTGATTCAATAGTGTTAATGTTGTTTCTTTGTCCATATCATTCTTTTTTTGGAACGGTAATCAGCGTTTGATCCTACCCGAAGTTTCCCCCTGCCGGATCGCCTCAACCTCCTGAATTGTGGAAATCAATGCGTCCCCTTCGATCGTATGTTTCAACGCAGAGGCCGCAACGCCAAATTCAAGTGCTTTTTGCTGATCATTAAATGTAATCAATCCGTGTATCAAACCGGCAATGAATGCGTCTCCACCACCCACTCTGTCGATAATGGGGTTGATTTCAATATCAGCCGTTTCCAACAATTCTTTTCCGTTCCATAGATAAGCCCGTAAAAGGTTGTGTGACGCGCTGATGGAAGTCCGTTTTGTATCAACAACCGTCTTCACTTGCGGATAGGCCTTCTGTAAATTGACACAGGACTCTATAAAATCGTTTCCGCCGATGCCAAAAATCTCCTTTATATTTTCGCTGTTTGCGATCACAATGTCCGTTCCGGCAGTCAGTTCGGGGAGAATGTCAGATGGCTTTTTACCATATTTCCACAGATTTGCCCTGTAAAAAATATCACCTGAGACGGTTATTCCGTATTTCCGTGCTGTTTTAATTCCATCCAGAAGCGCGTCTGCTGCTCCCTGGGAAAGTGCCGGCGTAATGCCTGCCCAGTGAAACCATTTGGCATCTTTCAAAATGCTGTCCCAATCAATTTCCTTTGGGTCTATCTCGGCCAATGATGAGTTAGCACGATCATAAACGATCTGGCTGCCGCGCAGGGCCGCACCCATTTCAAGAAAATAAACGGCCATTCTGGGGCCTCCGTAAATGATGTGGGAGATGTCAACCCCGTGAAATTGAAGATATTGCGCTGCTGCCCGACCTATTGCCGAGTCAGGAAAACGCGTTACATGTGCCGTATGATGTCCCCAATATGCCAAAGCCGTAGAAACATTCGCTTCTCCGCCGGCATAGGTAACATTCAGTTGACGTGCTTGTTCAAAACGGGAAAAACCTGGTGTAGAAAGTCGCATGAGGACTTCTCCAAAAGAAACTATTTGAGCCATAGTTGCAAACCTACCTAAAATCCGAAATAATTACTTGCATTGCGATAAGAAATGTCCTGAACCACTTTTCCAAGCCATTGCATATCATCAGGAAGCTCACCATTTTCTACATCGCTGCCAATCATGTTGCAAAGGATCCTGCGGAAATATTCATGACGCGGGTAAGACAGAAAGCTCCTTGAATCGGTCAGCATTCCTACGAAACGGCTCAATAGCCCCATGTTGGAAAGTGCATTCATCTGGCGCTCCATTCCGTCTTTCTGATCAAGATACCACCAGCCGGAGCCAAACTGCATTTTGCCTGCAATGGTGCCGTCATTATAATTACCGGTCATCGTCGCCAACACTTCATTATCGGCTGGATTGAGGTTATAGAGGATGGTTTTGGTCAGCTGATTTGTGGAATCCAGTTTATTAAAAAACTTAGACATTGCAGAGGCCTGGCTGT
Source organism: Dyadobacter chenhuakuii (assembly GCF_023821985.2). NCBI lineage: Bacteria > Pseudomonadati > Bacteroidota > Cytophagia > Cytophagales > Spirosomataceae > Dyadobacter > Dyadobacter chenhuakuii. The sequence continues at coordinate 4,086,843 of NZ_CP098805.1, forward strand.
AATCGCCGATAGAATCCCAGCCTGTATCCGGGCCGAGCTCCCGCAGCATACGCGCATTGTTATTTCGCAATGCTCCTAAGTGAAATTGTTGTGTCCACGATTTTGCATGATCCATTTTCGCAGTTTCAAAAAGCACCATAGATTTGAATGCTTCGCGTTGTGCATCGCCTGGAAGCTGTCCGTTGCGCGCCGCCGCAAACGCCGCTTTCGCAGCTTCTTCATCAAATGAGGCATAAATATGCTCCAACCCATGATCCGAAAGCTTGCCGCCCATGGATGCAAAAAAGTCGTGTCGGTTCTGCAAAGCTGCCAGGAGTTCTTCGTAAGAATTAATTTCTCCCGCCCCCGAAGCCGCTGCCAGCTTGGTAAGATATTGATTGAATTCTTCCGGCGAATCGATCAGCAACATTGCTTTATCAGGACGGAAAGTAGGCAGCACTTTAAGGTCAAAACCACTGTCTTTGATCGCCTGATGGTCAGAAAGGGAATCCGTAGGATCATCTGTTGTACAAACGATCTTCACATTCATTCGTTTCAAAAGATTCCTGACCGAAAAATCCGGCTGCTTCAATTTAGCCGAACATTCGTCATAGATCTCTCTTGCAGAATCTTTGTTTAGTAAAATATCAATGTCAAAATAACGTAGCAATTCTAGGTGCGTCCAGTGATACAGCGGGTTACGCATGGTGTAAGGCACCGTGATCGCCCATTGTTCAAACTTTTCCCAGTCGCTCGCATCACCCGTGCAATAGCGCTCATTAATCCCATTCGCACGCATCGCCCGCCACTTATAATGGTCCCCATATAACCAGATCTGCGTGATATTCTCAAACTGCTTATCCGCCGCGATCTGATCGGGAGGAAGGTGGCAGTGATAATCGATGATCGGCATCTCTTTGGCATAATCATGATAAAGAATGCGCGCAGTCTCCGAACGAAGCAGAAAGTCGTCGGATATGAATGTTTTTTGTGCAGTAGCGAATGTTGTCATACCCCCAACCCCCTAAGAGGGGGCTATTTTTTTAGTTATTTAAGATCAATACAAAGCAAAACGCAAGTCCCCTTTAGGGGATTTAGGGGCTAACCCCCAGCAGAAACGCAAAGTCCCCTTCAGGGGATTTAGGGGCCAATCCGCTCAATAGCATACTCCAACCCCCGTAACTCTGCCAAACCACGTAACCTTCCGATGGCAGTGTAACCCGGATTTGTCCTTTTAGTCCCTGAAAGATCGTCGAGCATTCTGTGACCGTGGTCCGGGCGGAACGGCATTCTTAAATCTGTCCTTCCGGCTTCGGTCCGGCGTCTTTGCTCTGATAGCAATGCTTTCATAACGCTATACATGTCCACATCGCCATCGAGGTGATCTGCTTCGTAGAAACTGCCGTCGTGTTCTCTTTTTGTGGCGCGTAAATGGATAAAATGGATCCGGTTGCCCAACCTGTCGACCATTCCGCTGAGGTCATTATCAGGTCTTACACCATATGAACCTGTACAAAAGCAAATGCCATTTGCCTCATGATCATATGCTTCCAATAATAACAATGCATCGTTTTCTGTGCTTACCACGCGTGGCAGTCCCAAAATTGGATACGGAGGATCATCGGGATGGATCGCAAGCCTTATCCCTGCCTCGGCTGCAACCGGCGCAATGGCCTGGATGAACTGGTATAAATGGGTCCGCAATTCCAGGTCACCCACATGCGCATATGCACTCAATGCCGTCCTGAATTCCTCAATGGTAAAGCTTTCCTCGGAGCCCGGCAAGCCTGCTATAATGTTCCTTACGAGCTTGTTAACTTCTGCTTCTCCCGCATGATCCAGCCAGCTTTTTGCTTTTTGCTTTTGCTCGCCGGTGTAGTCGTCTTCCGCCTCAGGTCTTCTCAAAAGATAAAGATCAAAAGCGGCAAACTGCGCTGCGTCAAACCGCAAACCTGTTGAACCATCCTTCATAGGGGCATCCAGATCGGTTCTTGTCCAGTCCAGAATAGGCATGAAGTTGTAGCAAACGGTGTCTATGCCGCATGCGCCCAGGTTCACCAATGTTTGCTGGTAATTTATAATGTATCGTTCAAAATCTCCGGTCCGGGTCTTGATCGCTTCGTGGACCGGGACACTTTCCACCACCGACCAGGTAAGGCCGGCTTGCTCGATCATTTCTTTGCGTGCTTGTATTTCAGCAACTTCCCACACTTCCCCGTTACGGATGTGGTGCAATGCGGTTACGATGCCTGTTGCCCCGGCTTGACGGACGTCCTGCAATGTGACAGGATCATTGGGGCCAAACCAACGCCATGTTTGTTCTAATGCCATATCTGAATTTATGCTACTAACCTATGTTCGGGAACGCGTTCGCGTAAGACTTTCAACGCCCGGCTCATCTGCGTTTCCACTGTTTTAACCGAAATTTCAAGCTTTTCAGCAATGTCACGGTAACGAAGGCCCTCTTCGCGGCTGAGCCGGAAAATCAGCTGACATTGCCTTGGCAAAGCCTTGATGCAACCTTCTACATGATCAAAAAACTCGTTGAATGTAAGTTCTTCGGCAGGCGAGAAATGGTCTGCATGCGTCAGGTTCCATTGTACGGAATCCAGTGATTCACGCTCATTTTGCCGGTGGATCCTCAGTTTAAGATAATCCAGCGCCTGATTTCTTACTGCTCTGTAAATGTAAGCCTGAAACGAAGTATGCACTTCAATCTGCTCGCGATTTTTCCAAAGTTTCACAAACACATCTGAAACCACTTCCTCCGCGATTTCCCGCGTAACCACCACACGCATTGCATAATTACAAAGCGACCGGTAATGATGCGTGAACAATTCACGGAAAGCATGATAATCTCCGGTTGCCACCACTTTGCCAAATAAACTTTCCAGCGCACTTTTCTGGGAATGGGCGGATGATAGGGTGTTGGTAAATGATTTTGCTTCCATTAATGAGCTAGGTTAATTATAGAAAATTTCCTGGATTCGTAGTGGTAAAAGGCATACTTGCCTCGTCAACAGTGAACCTAGTTTAACGATTGGTTCGTTGATACACAAAATTTAATCTTGAAAAAAATCAATAAATCTACGCAACCGTTCCCGGAACCGTTCCCGTTTTCGTAATTTTTCCCGGAACTTGGTGCACTCTTTGTAATTTGTGCAACAAATGCCGGTTAGCGCATTTTTTATACAAATTGTTGTAATTGTATTATTCCCATACATTCCATGAAGAAGGTCTCTATCACCATTAAGGAAATTGCCAGGCAGCTTAACATTTCCAAATCGACGGTTTCGCGGGCGCTGCGGGACAGCAGTGAAATCAGTGAGGAGACAAAAAATAAGGTCATTGAGCTGGCCGAAAAACTCAATTACTATCCCAATCCAATTGCTATTAGTTTGTTAAAAAACCGCACGCAAACCATTGGCGTCATTGTGCCTGACATTGCAAACCGGTTCTACTCGTCGGCCATCGGAGGCGTAGAGGACATTGCTTATAGCCGTGGCTATCACACGATGATTTACCAAAGCCATGAACAGCTCGAGCGCGAGCGTTCTGCATCACGGCACATTGCTTCACGGCGTGTCGATGGGCTTGTTGTGGCCATTTCAAGCCAGTCGGAGAACATTGATCATTTTGTTTCTTTGCAGGAACAAGGCATTCCGGTGGTATTTTTTGACCGTGTGAGTGACGCAATGCAAACGCATAAGGTGCGCGTGGATGACTACAAGGGCGCATTTGAAGCAACAGAACATTTGATTAAACGCGGTTGCAAGCGCATTGCACACATTGCCGGACCAAAACCAGTTTCCATCACGCGGTTCCGCTTGGAGGGTTATAAGGACGCATTAAGGAAACACAACATTGATTTTAAGGAAGAATGGGTGTTGCATAGTGAAATCACCCAGGCAGGCGGGACGGAGCGCACGTATCAGTTGATGGCGCTTCGGGAACGTCCTGATGCGATTTTCGGAGCGAGTGACCGGATCACCATGGGCATCCATTGGGCACTGCGGCAGCTGGGTTACCGCATGCCGGACGACGTGGCGGTGGTTGGTTTTTGTGATCTGGCGATGTCGTCATTGCTCGATCCGCCGGTGAGCTCGGTTACGCAGCCGTCATTTGAAATGGGCCAGCAAGCCACATCATTGCTTCTCGATCTGATAGAAAGCAAAAATACCCCGGCCGAATATGAGACCAGGGTATTGCCTTCCAATCTTGTTATTAATCAGTCCTCAATGCGGGTTGCTAAATAAGCGCTAGCCCGTATTTGACTAACCCGTAATCGTTTTCAATTTTCTTTCGAATTCTGAAAGGATCTTTTCTTTCATCTGAACCTTCCGCTTCTGAATATTGATGCGGCCGGCTGCCTGCTTGTCTTGCTCTGGATCGCCGGTGGCAGTCCTGTCAAATTCAAGTATGGCAAATTCCAGGTCACTTTTCTCGCGTTTGGCAAGCCATTCAAGTTCTCTGTATTTTGTTCTGAGCTGCTCTTCGGGGCTTTTCAGTTCAAATGCAGGATATTTGCGGCTGATCACACGGGCCAGATAGCTAAGCTCAAATATCTTATCGCAAACCATTCTGAAACGCTCTGCAAGCTCCTTATCTGCCATTTTGAAAGGGATTTTAATCTCCTTCCATTTGCTCAAAAGGACTTTTGCTTCCTGCGATGCCTCAATAATGTCTGGTGCACGAAGCAATGTTTCCGCTTGTTGCAGCAATTTCTGTTGTTCAACGATCCGTGGGTCAACGCGCACTTTGGGCTCGATTCCTTTGGCGAGATTATATTTATCATAGAACAATTTCAAGAAGTGCCTGTAAGCCTTATTCACCTTGAAAAAGCGCTTTGGCGGCACTTCACCAATGTTGTTCCAGGCATTCCGCACTTCCCTGGCTTTCTGATAAGCGTCGTCCAGATCGCGTGAATAACTCAGCGTTTTCGTGATCTTGATCAGCTTTTCATACTCTTCGATACGGAACTGGTTAATTTTATTCTGCTCGTCGAAATAATCCCTCCGGCGTTGGAAGAAATCGTCCAGGATTTGCTGGAAAGTCGTTTCCACTTCTTCCTGATATTCCTTCTCCACAGGCCCGGTGCGAATCCACTTGGCTTTGATTTCCTGAATCTGATCCGTTGCCGCCGTATAATCTTCGATAGCCGCCGCAACCTTTACATCTTCGATCAAAGCACGTTTGATTTCCAGGTTTTTAAGCTGGTTAACCTCGATCAAACCTTTCAGATATTCCTCTTTCTCTTCCAGTCTCTGCAACAATGGAACAAAGTCCCCGAGTGCATCAAAACCTTTAAGCTTACGTTGAAGCTGGATCAGCTTGGTAAGATAAGAACCCTTGTTAAGTGCCTCATCTATTTCTTGTTCCAACTGCTCCACTTTGTTCAGAACGATGTTAAAACGATTTTTAAAGTAATCAATCGCTTCCTGCTCAGTTCTCTTTACTTCTCCAATTTGCCGGTCGGGGAATTCCAAATACCCCTTTAAAAATACTTTGCTGTCTTTAACATAGCCGTATTCATCATTCAATGTGGCATTTTCCATTCTTTCAATTTTTTATCTGCTAAGTGTAGGGATAATAACGATATTTGTTATCGCACAAATTAAACAAAAAATGAGTAACGAAACCATTATTTTCTCAATGTCGGGGGTTAACAAAATCATTCCTCCAAACCGGCATATCATTAAAAACATCTATTTATCCTTTTTTTATGGTGCTAAAATTGGGGTTTTAGGTTTAAACGGATCAGGTAAATCAACGCTTTTGCGCGTTATAGCAGGAATTGATAAGGACATACAGGGAGACGTGGTTTTCTCTCCCGGTTACTCCGTTGGAATGCTTGAACAAGAGCCCAAACTGGATCCCACAAAGACTGTAAGAGAAGTTGTAGAAGAAGGTGTTCAGGAAATAGTTGACCTGTTAAAGGAATTTGAGCAGATCAATGAGGCATTCGGAGAAGAAGATGCGGACTTCGATAAGCTGCTGGAACGCCAGGGTGAAGTGCAGGAAAAGCTGGATTCAACAGACGCCTGGAACCTGGATAACCGACTCGAAATAGCGATGGACGCCCTGCGCTGCCCGCCTTCGGATACATTGGTTGCAACGCTTTCGGGTGGTGAAAAACGCCGGGTTGCATTATGCCGCCTGCTCCTTCGCCAGCCTGATGTATTGCTGCTGGATGAGCCTACCAACCACTTGGATGCGGAGTCGGTTTTATGGCTGGAAGAGCATTTGAGACAATATAAAGGAACGGTTATCGCCGTAACCCACGATCGTTACTTCCTGGATAATGTGGCTGGCTGGATTCTCGAACTGGACCGCGGCGAAGGCATTCCATGGAAAGGAAATTACACTTCCTGGCTGGAACAAAAGCAGGAACGTTTGAAGAAAGAAGAAAAAACAGAGTCAAAACGTCAGAAGACATTGCAGCGCGAGCTGGAATGGGTGCGTATGGGTGCGAAAGGACGCCAAGCCAAATCCAAAGCCCGTTTGGGTGCTTACGAGCGCTTATTGGGTGAGGAAGGGCGCGAGAAAGAAGAAAAATTGGAGATCTTTATCCCGGCGGGACCCCGTCTCGGGAACAAGGTCATCGAAGCGCACAATGTCTCAATGGGTTTTGGGGACAGGCTTTTATACGAGAACCTAAGTTTTGCATTGCCTCCCAACGGGATCGTTGGCATTATCGGGCCGAATGGTGCGGGTAAAACCACACTTTTTAAACTCATAACAGGGCAATTGAAACCATTGAGTGGACATTTCGATGTGGGCGACACGGTGGAACTGGCCTATGTGGACCAGGAACATGATAATCTGGATCCTGCCAAAACGGTTTACCAAAGTATTGCAGATGGCAACGACTGGATCATGATCGCAGGCAAGCAATCGAACGCACGGGCCTATGTAAGCCGTTTTAATTTTGGCGGCGGCGATCAGGAAAAGAAAGTCGGTAACCTGTCCGGCGGAGAAAGGAACCGCGTGCACTTAGCCATGACATTGAAGGAAGGCGGCAATTTACTTTTGCTCGATGAGCCTACCAACGACTTGGATATCAATACGTTGCGTGCACTGGAAGAAGGTTTGGAAAACTTTGCAGGCTGCGCAGTAATCATCTCCCACGACCGGTGGTTCCTGGATCGCGTAGCAACGCATATCCTTGCTTTTGAAGGTGATTCGCAGGTGTATTGGTTTGAAGGTAACTTCTCTGAATATGAGGAAAACCGTAAGAAGCGATTAGGCTCCGACCTGACGCCGAAGCGGATTAAATATAAGAAACTAGCTTAGTTAGAAACAGTTAATCATTATCAATGAGTCAGATTTCATCTCTGGATAAAATACATTTTATATCGATCGGCGGCAGCGTAATGCATAATCTTGCGATTGCCCTGCATTTAAAAGGTTTTGTAGTAACGGGGTCCGATGACGAAATATATGAACCCTCGGCAAGCCGCCTTTCTAAACATGAATTGCTTCCGGCGGTTACTGGCTGGTTTCCTGAAAAAATAACAGCCGATCTATCGGCTGTTATTTTGGGTATGCATGCCAGGCAGGACAATCCGGAGCTGGCAAAAGCAAAGGAACTAAGCATTAAGGTGTATTCATATCCCGAATATATTTTTGAACAAAGCGTAAACAAACAACGCGTGGTGATCGCAGGAAGCCATGGTAAAACGACCATTACTTCCATGATTTTACACGTTTTGAATCATAATAAGCGTGTTTTCAACTATTTGGTAGGTGCCCAGATCGAAGGGTTTGATAACATGGTGAAGCTTTCGGAAGAAGCACCGCTGATCGTGATCGAAGGCGACGAATATTTCACTTCGCCCCTCGATCCTACCCCGAAATTCATGCATTACCAGCCGCACATTGCTTTGATCAGCGGCATTGCCTGGGATCATTTCAATGTTTTCCCAACTTGGGAATCCTACGTGAAGCAATTTGAACTACTGGCCGACTCGTTGCCAAAAGCAGGCGGGATTATCTTCGATGAAACCGACGATATGCTGAATGTTATCGGGCAAAAAGAGCGTGCAGATGTTGTGAGCACACCCTATCATGCCCATCCCTACAAGATTGAAGATGGCAAAACAATCCTCATCACGCCTGATAATAAGGAAGTTCCTGTGCTGGTTTTTGGTAATCACAACATGAAAAATATCAGCGGAGCTTATGCAGTTTGTGAACGCCTGGGCATTACCGACGATGAATTTTATGAAGCCATTCAAAGTTTCAAAGGTGCTTCCAAACGCCTGGAACTGTTGGGTAAAAGCGAAACCGTCAACATTTACCGCGATTTCGCGCATGCGCCGTCAAAAGTAGAGGCTACGACAGCTGCATTGAAAGAACAATATCCGGAGCGCACATTGGTTGCCTGCGCAGAGCTGCACACATTCAGCAGCCTTAACAAAGCGTTTTTGAGCCAATATCGCAGAAAATTAAAGGCAGCAGACATTGCAGTGGTTTATTACAATCCGCAAACAGTTGAACACAAGCGCCTTGAACCGATCTCGGAAGAAGACATTCGCACAGCTTTCAAGCGCGACGATCTGAAAGTTTTTACCGATTCCGCGGAAATGGTGGCGTTCTTGAAAACATTAATTTGGGAAAATGCCAATCTCCTTTTGATGAGCTCAGGCACTTACGGCGATCTCGACTTAAAAGCGTTGGCAACAGAATTGCTTGATTAACAGAACCATACAGTAACACTATATATTAAACTATGCAATCAATCGTAGTCTATTGCGGTTCCAATCCCGGTAAAAAAACGATCTATGCGGAAACTGCGTACACGTTAGGCGCGGAGTTGGCAAAGCGAAACATCAGACTCATTTACGGCGGCGGCAACATGGGCCTAATGGGCCGCGTGGCGGACGGAGCCATGGAAAACAATGGTTCTGTGACCGGGATCATTCCCAACTTTCTTGCCAAACTTGAAGTAGCGCACAAAACGCTGACTGAAATCCACTTTACCGAAACCATGCATGAGCGTAAGGCTAAAATGGTTTCCCTTACGGACGGCGTTATTGCGCTTCCGGGTGGTTATGGCACATTTGATGAGCTTTTTGAAATACTAACCTGGTCGCAGCTGAAAATTTTCAAAGGGCCAGTCGGGCTTTTGAATGTTAGCGGATTTTACGATCTGTTGCTTTTGCAACTTGATAAAATGGTGGAGGAAGGATTTTTACACCCTGATAATCAAAAGCTTTTGGTGGTAGCTGACAATGCTGCTGACCTTTTGGAAAAAATGGAGGCATTTCGTGTACAAAACATAGAAAATAAGCCTCTGGATAAGTCGTTATATGTAGATAATAACTAAGTCACCCTTCCAAAAAACGATGCGCATTTCGACACTGGCCGTGCTGTTTCTTTCCGTTTCCCTTTGCGCCCATGCGCAGCTGGAAAATCTCGGAAAAACGGTAAACACCGAATACAATGAAATTAACCCCATTATTTCGCCTGATGGCAAGACCATCTACTTTTCAAGGGTAAGCCATCCGCAAAATACGCATGGCGCAAAGGGCAGTCAGGACATCTGGTTTTCGGAATTAAAAAACGACAAGTGGACGCAAGCCCGCCGCCTTCCCCAGCCGTTAAACAAGGAAGATTACAACAGTCTTTACAGCATTACACCCGATGGTAACACGTTACTGATCAAGGGCTCATACAAAAACGGTGTGTATGAAACGCGCGGATTTTCGACCAGCAAAAAAACGACACGCGGGTGGGCTGCTCCCAACAAGATTGATATTCCGGGTTATGCCAAAATCAGCAAAGGGCAGTTTGACTGCGGCTATCTTTCAACGGATGGTAAAACACTGGTGATGTCATTCAGCGAGAAAAAGAACAGCAAGGTGGACGACATTTATGTGAGTTTCAAGGCTAAAGATGGTTCCTGGTCCAAACCTATGAACCTGGGCAATGAGATCAATTCAGAAGAATTCACCGAAACAACACCTTTTCTCGCTCCCGACGGGGTAACATTGTATTTTTCGAGTGACCGCAAAGGCGGCCAGGGAAGCAACGACATTTATTACAGCAAACGCATTGATAAAACCTGGAAACGGTGGAGCAGGCCCGTAAACCTGGGTCCGGCCATTAATTCCGACGGTTATGACGCATACTATACCATTTCGGCCGTGGGCGATTACTCCTATATGGTCTCGTTTAAAGACACGGAGGGCAAAGGGGATGTGGTTCGTTATAACCTGAAACCGAAAGAGGTTCCCGGCGACACGGCCGAAGCCCCGATTGCCAGCGTTCCTGTCTCCGACCCTGTTGTCATGATCAGTGGTAAGGTAATTGACTCCAAAACAGGGAAACCTGTTGAGGCGACGATCATTTATGAAAGCCTGGCCGACGGTGAGGAAGTCGGAACCGCGACGACCAATCCAACCACCGGTGAATACAAAATCGTCCTTCCGTATGGTCAGAAATACAGCATGCGTGCCGTAGCGCCGGACTTTATTGCCGAAGGCGAGAACATTGACCTGAGTGATTCCACCGCTACCAAGGGTTTTAAAGAAATCACCAACAAATCTTTGAAGCTGATCCCGATCGAAGAAGGCCAGATTGTGCGGCTTAACAACATTTTCTTCGCCACAGGCAAGTCAACATTAAGCCCGGAGTCCTTTCCAGAATTGAACAGGATCGCCATTTCAATGACGGAAAATAAGACGCTGGCCATTGAATTGGGTGGGCATACAGACAACACCGGCAGCGCGGAATTCAACATTAAGCTATCCCAGGACCGGGCCGATTCTGTCCGGGAATATCTGATCGGAAAAGGAATCGAGCCGGACCGGGTAGGCAGCAAAGGTTATGGTGAGACGGTTCCGGTTGCCAAAAACGACACGCCCGAGGGCCAGCAGCAAAACCGCCGTGTTGAGTTCAAGATCTTAAAGAAATAACATCTCTCACATGAATGACAAACGTTCTCCCGCACTTGGTTTTATTTTTGTCACTCTGTTAATAGATGTAATCGGCCTCGGCATTATCATTCCGGTAATGCCCAAACTGATCAGCGAGCTCACCGGCGACAGCATTAGTGCTGCGTCCCGTGATGGCGGCTGGCTTTTATTTGCTTACGCATCCATGCAATTTCTTTGCGCGCCCATTATTGGCGGGATCAGTGACCGGTTTGGCCGCCGGCCTGTGTTGCTTGCCTCGTTGTTTGGTTTCGGCATTGACTACATTTTTCTTGCTTTTGCCCCTACACTCGCGTGGCTGTATGTCGGGCGCATCATTGCGGGTATCATGGGCGCGAGCTTCACAACTGGCGCCGCGTACATTGCGGACATCAGCACACCCGAAAAACGGGCGCAAAACTTCGGCTTGCTTGGTGCTGCGTTTGGCCTTGGCTTCATTATTGGTCCGGTTGTCGGCGGTTTGCTCGGTCAATATGGAACCCGCGTTCCGTTCATCGCTGCTGCTGCATTCTCCTTGTTAAACTGCCTTTACGGCTATTTTATCTTACCCGAATCACTTTCAGTCGAGCACCGCAGGAAATTTGAATGGTCACGGGCAAACCCGATTGGCTCCTTAAAAAACCTAAAACGATACCCAGTCATTTACGGATTGATATTCTCTCTTGGGCTGCTTTATGTAGCATTGCATGCGGTGCAAAGCAACTGGTCGTTTTATGTTATTGAAAAATTTGGCTGGGACGAGGCGCATATTGGCTATTCATTGGGCGCTGTGGGTGTGCTGAGTGCATTTGTACAAGGTTATTTAATACGGCTAATTTTACCGAAACTTGGGCAGAAGCGAGGTGTTTACATTGGTTTACTCCTGTATGCCGTTGGGTTTATATTATATGCATTTGCCACGCAGGGCTGGATGATGTACGCCTTTATGGTTCCTTACATTATGGGAAGCATTGCAGGGCCGGCGTTACAAGGCATCATTTCTACGCAGGTGCAACCCAATGAGCAAGGCGAAATTCAGGGTGCATTAACCAGCCTGCAAAGCCTGACATCCATCATTGGCCCACCATTAATGACCAATCTATTTTCCTTTTTCACGCAGCCTGCCGCGCCTGTCTACTTGCCGGGCGCACCCATGATTATGGCGGCTGTTCTCACATTACTGAGCACATTCCTTGCCAGAAGGAGCCTAAAACGTAATTTCTCAGGAAGCGTTAATAAAGAAGGATCGAACTAGTAAAGGACGATAAGGAAGAGAAATACAACGAGCCAGAGTGCACCGGTAAAGTGCCAGTATCTTGTCAACAACTTAATTTTTAACTTATTAGGTGCATTCACACTGTAAATGAACGAATCTATGTAAGTCCGGTTCTTAATCGCTTTTTGGAAAAGAATGCTTAAATAAATCACACCGGCAACGATATGCAGCAGGTGTAATCCGGTGAGGAGATAAACTAGCCCGCTGGAAGTTGTGACCCCTCCAAATACGCCTGCATTAAGCATTTCAGCCCATCCGCCAACTTGTAGTAAGATAAATGTGATTCCCAGAACGAGCGTTGCGCCAAGGAATACGCGGTAATGCAAAAAACGCTCACTCGCAAAAGCCAGGTTGGCTTCGTGTAATGTAATACTACTGAACAGGATCACTAATGTGCTGAGCCAGAACATATCTGGTAAAACCATCATATGCCCGGTTTCCCTTTGCACCCTCACCAGGAAAATAATGAAGATGGAAGTAAACAGCAACGAGCTTCCGACCACGCCCAGCCAAAGCATAAACCCGAGAGGTTCCCGCCGTTTGGTGAAAGGGTTTTCCTTTAATTTGGTCGTTGGTTTGGCGCTCATTTACAACTCTTTCTCTAATGGTTTGCAAGCGGGAGGTGAATATAACTACTATTTCCCGCGTTTTGTAGCCTGCTAATATTTTTTAATCCAATGGCCCTTGCCAGACTTTGTAATCGGCAAAATGCTTCTGCAAATCCTTTTCCAGCTCAAATATTCCAAACAAGGTTGACCCCGAACCGCTCATAGCAGCATACAAGGCTCCTTGCTGATACAATGCTTCTTTTATTTCTCCTAAGAGAGGATATATAGGGAAAAGCGTTGCTTCAAAATCATTTTTTACTTTAAACTTCCAATTTTCTATCGGCTCTTTCAACACATTATGCAGATCATGCTCACTCCGTTTCGGGACAATGCCTGAATATGCTTCAACAGTTGAAATATGCAAACCGGGATTTACCAGAACAATGCACTTTCCCTTCAAATTCAGGTCGATATCCTCAAATTCATCCCCTTTCTGAAAACAATAAGCAGGCTTGTTCGAAATGAAAAAAGCGCAATCACTCCCTAATCTACGTGCGTAATCAAGCTGTTTTTCAAAAGATATTTTAAGGTCAAACTGCTCATTCAACGCCTTTATCACAAATGCAGCATCCGCCGAACCTCCACCAAGCCCCGCTCCGATCGGAATGCTTTTTAATAAATGCATTTTCACTGCCGGCAAAGCATAATCTGCTGCGATCATTTGATAAGCCTTTGTACAAAGGTTATCAGATGAATTTCCCGGGATCACTATTCCATCACTTCGGAAGGAAAATTCGTCTGCCAACGTTATCTCCAGCGCGTCGGACCAGCCAACGGGATAGAAACAAGATTCAATATTATGGTAACCGTCAGCACGTTTTTCAACGATATTGAGGCCTATGTTAATTTTTGCGTTCGGAAATACAAGCATTACTAGGTTTTATTGTTCCCACCGCCACTCCTGCCCGATGACCAATTCTTCCTTCAACCCCTGTGAGATCAGAAAATCCCTCGTTTTGGTATCGGAAAGCTTGGAAACGGCTATGGTTTCGGTGTTTGCCAGCGCATATAAATACATGGACGCAATGCGAACGGTATTTTCAAACTGATCTTTGTTTACAAGACTAAAATCATCACAATCAGCGTGGTAACATTGCAAAACATTCGGATCCAGATGACCGGATAATCCTGCTATGGGAACGCCTTCAAGCATGAATGGCTGATGGTCGCTGTGCAAGCCAGCACGGTTAGACGATTCGTTCTTAAAGCTTTGGTCTACATGCTGAATGGCACTGCCTACACCTGTAAAGAACTCGTTCATTTCGTCCCTTCCAAAAGCATTAACGCCTTTCGGATCGTTTGTCATATCCAGGTTCATCATATAACTCACCTTATTAATCTCTCCCGATTTCTTCAGTTCGCCCACGAAGTGCTTTGATCCCAAAAGGCCCTGCTCTTCGCCCATGAATAATACAAACTGAATCGTGCGCTCGGGCTTCAGTTTCAACGCTTTGAAGGTCCTGGCAATATCCATTACTGCAAATGATCCTATGCCATTGTCGATTGCGCCGGTGGCCAGGTCCCAAGAATCCAGGTGGCCGCCGATGATCACTTTCTCATCTGTTTTTCCTCTTAATGTCGCAATCACATTCCTTGCTTTGATCGGTTTCGAAATGTTGTGCATATCAATGTGCGCTTCCAGCGGGCCCTCCTCTTTCAGCCATTTGCGAAGCTCACCGCCGCTTTCGTTTGAAATACAAACCGCCGGAATCGAAATGATAGCACCAGTTACAGAAGCTGTTCCCGTAAGCAAGATCTTGCCCGGCGCTCCATTAACCATGATCACACCAGTTGCGCCATATTTGATTGCCAAAGCCGTTTTCTCTGAACGGTGCAGGTTTTTCTTACCAGGAGATCCTACTAAGTTAATGTTCGCAAGAGCTACTTTGCCTTTTATTCGCTCTTTAATCGCCTCAAAGTCTTCTTCAAGACCATTGCCTACATCCACGATTTCTCCCTGAAGTTTGGATTCCACAGGTGAGTGGGCCAGTGAAACAACCGGAACTTCTCTGAAATTATCGCTGCTGCTTGGTGCAATAGACAATGTTACCGTATCGCGCATCCACGCTTCAACCTCAAATGGCTGAAAGGCAACATCAGTAAACCCGTAACTTTTCAGGAGCTGAAATGCATATTCTTCGGCTTTTTCTCCATTCACACTGCCGGTAAGCCTATGCCCGATCGTTTTTGTTGCTTCACCAAGCGTCTGGTACGCTTTGCTGTTCTTTCTTACCTCACTATCCAGCCGGGAGAAGGGTTTTTCCCACTTTTTTTCGATGGGACGGAATCCGGCGAACATCACAATAAAGCCACCAATCAAAACCACTTGTACAATTTTTTTCATAATACCCATTGACGGATGCTCCGTTTTCTTAAAATTTACACCTTGAAATTAACAATCAGCTATTTGGTGCTTTGCTTCGATAACACAAATAAGACTACAAATAGATTCAAATTGTTTCAATATCTTCATTAAAATAGTGAATTTTTCCGGCACTGGATATCTTTTTCGTTTTTCGTGGTAAAAGCGGTTAGACAGTAAGAAAATAAATAAGTGTAATATTTACACTTAACAGTTTGCTTTTTCAAAACCGAGGGAACATTTTTGTATTTTTTTCGGCTTATATTTAAATATTACAGCAATTTTAATCATAATAGCACAATGTATTTCCTGGGATTCGATTTAGGCAGTTCGTCCGTAAAAGCATGTTTGATCCACGCAGACTCGGGAGCAGTGGCTGCCGCTGCATTTTATCCTGAACGGGAAATGACGATCGCCGCACCCAAGCCGGGCTTTGCGGAGCAACAGCCTGAAATGTGGTGGCAGAATGCCTGTCTGGCTTCAAAGGCAGTAATCCAGAAAGCTGGCATTTCACCGGACGAGGTTGGCGCGATCGGGATATCATATCAAATGCACGGTTTGGTGGTTGTAGACAAGGACATGAATGTGTTGCGTCCATCCATCATCTGGTGCGACAGTCGCGCCGTTGAGGTTGGAAATAAGGCAATGGAAGCATTGGGCGAAGAATACGTGCTTCCGCACCTGCTTAATTCTCCTGGCAATTTCACGGCATCCAAATTGGGTTGGGTTAAGGAAAATGAACCTGATGTTTATGCAAAGGTTTATAAATTCATGCTTCCGGGCGATTACCTGGCGGCACGCATGACCGGCGACATTGTTACCACGCCATCGGGGTTATCCGAAGGTATTTTCTGGGATTTTGTCAATGACCGGCCGGCAGATTTCCTTTTCGATTACTTTGGTTTCAATCACGAGATTATGCCGGAGGTTTTACCCACATTCTCGGAACAAGGGAAAGTTACGGCATCCGCAGCGGAAGCATTGGGACTTCGCGCTGGCATCCCTGTCACTTATCGCGCGGGTGATCAGCCTAATAATGCATTCTCGCTGAATGTCCTCGAACCGGGCGAAGTTGCGGCAACTGCCGGAACATCCGGCGTGGTTTATGGCGTGAGCGATCAGGTGAAATTTGACGCAAAATCCCGTGTAAATACATTCCTGCACGTAAACCCCATATCAAAAGCATCGCGTTACGGCGTATTGCTTTGCGTGAACGGCACCGGAAGTCTGAACGGCTGGCTGCGCAATTCGTTGTTCCAAGGCAATGTTTCCTATCCCGAAATGAATGCACTTGCTTCACAGGCCCCTGTCGGCGCTGATGGGCTGTTCTGTCTTCCTTTCGGAAATGGTGCAGAACGGATGCTTGAAAACCAGGATCCCGGAAGCACATTCAAAGGCTTACAATTCAGCCGCCACGGTCTGAACCACTACACACGCGCTGCACAGGAAGGCATTGTTTTCGCCTTGTACTACGGCATGGAAATCATGGAAACCGTTGGCGTATCCCTGAAAAATATCCGTGCAGGTGAGGCAAACATGTTCCTGAGCCCCGTTTTCCGAGAAACATTTGCCAATGTCTCCGGGGCAACTGTGGAACTCTACAACACAGATGGCGCCCAGGGCGCTGCCCGTGCAGCAGGATTCGGACTCGGTTATTACCAAAACCGGTCTGAGGCATTTGTAGGCCTGTCTGCATTAAGCACCATTGAACCTGACCAAGCACTGACAGAAGCCACCAAGGAAGCTTACGGCAACTGGAAAGCAGCGTTGGAAAACAGCCTGTAACATCATTCCTGGTCTTAGTAACCTCCTTGTTGTTAAGACCAGGCTTTTTCTTCCGCACTCCCGCTAGACCATTGGCAGCTAGCATTCGTTTTAAGCATTCGCCTCCTGCGGCTCTTTTCTGACAATCTCCTCCACTTTAAAAGCCACAATTTCCACCGCCCGCACTGGTTGATTATCCTTATTTATGTACTGGCGATAACTTAGTTTTCCTTCCACAGACACCATTTTTCCTTTTTCAAGCATAGCTTCGCAACGCTGCGCAAGCGGTCCCCACGCAATAATTGAATGCCATGAAGTCGATTTGACCTCCTCTTTGTTCTTATTGATATAATTTTCATCCGTTGCCAGCGAAAAAGTTACCGCTCTTCCGCCTTCAAACTCCTTCACATTAATTTCCCGCCCTACATTTCCGATTAGCTTTACTGAATTCATAATTTCTGTTTGTTTAAAAATGAATACTTAACCTTACAAATCGATCGTGATCAATCGACAATGCAAATGTGCTGGATCGGTGGGATACGATTCGGTTATTAACTATTTACAGTCAGGTACAAGCATTTGCAGCCGTTTGCAAACGGGTAAATCCGTTAGTTTATCGCTGAAAAAGTAATTTTGCTATATTGCACTAAGAGATCACATATGCACACTTACCGGATTCCGTAAAGCGGATCTGAATAAACGTTGACAAAATGAAGAATTGCCTGGAATGCGGGAAACCACTGATGGGGAGGGTAGATAAAAAATTCTGCTCGGATATGTGCCGGAACAGCTACAATAACCGGTTAAATTCAGATTCTTATAACATCGTCAGGACCATGAACAACCAGCTCCGGAAAAATCGCCGGATACTGGAAGAAATCTGCCCCGAAGACAAAATCAAAACAACAAAAAGCCTGCTGACAGGCAAAGGATTCGACTTTAATCTCATCACCAGCATTCGCCCAACACTCAAAGGGAACATTTACCATTTTGTGTATGATTACGGTTATCTCGAACTGGAAAACGATATTTATCTGATCGTAAAAGATAAACGTTTGGATAAATAGATATTTTTGCACCAGCATTCAAACATCCGCCTTATGAAAAAAGTTAGTTTAAGCGACTCTGGCCCCAAAGTTTCCGAAGCAATTTACGGCTTCTGGAGGTGGACAGACGAAGGTGCCCAAACCACGTCTCAAATTGAAAAAACTGTCAATCTCTGTCTGGAACTGGGTATCAATACTTTTGATCATGCCGATGTTTATGGAGATACTGCGATTGAAGAGCATTTCGGGAAAGTAGTTCAGAATAAATCTTTTAAAAGAGACGAAATCGTCTTGTTTGGCAAATGCGGGATCAGAAAATCTGCTGATAAAAACCTGACTTATTACGACACATCCCGTGACCACATTGTCAACAGCATTAACGGATCGCTGAAACGCCTCAAGACGGATTATCTCGACATTTTTTTACTGCATCAAAGTGATTTTCTGGCCGATCCGGAAGAAACAGCGACAGCGCTTGCAGAAATTGTAAAGTCAGGAAAAACGAAACATATCGGCGTTGCCAACTTTACCGTTTTCCAGCATCAGTTGCTGGCTTCCTATTTGAGGATCCCGATCGTTACCAATCACATCGAGTTAAATTTGATGAATACGACGGCTATTGAAGATGGTCGTATCGATTTTATCAAACAAAATTTCAGCAAGCCGCTCGCATGGGCACCGCTCGCGGGTGGAAAAATTCTGAACGGAACAGAAGAAAAAGCTGTGCGCCTTAGAGCCAAACTTGATGAGATCGGTAAAAAATACGATGCAAATATCGAGCAAACTGCCGTTGCCTGGCTGATGAGACTGGGGACTCTGCCCATTATCGGCTCACTTTCTGAAACACGCATCAGAAATGGCGCAAGCGCATCGGATATAAAACTGAGCCACGAAGACTGGTACGAAATTTACCATGTTGTAAGCAAATAATGATTTTGGTCAATTAAAAGCACAACTAAGCATGGCGGTAATCGGAGAACTGATAAAAAAGGCAATTGATTTTACAGGAATGATTACCAGTGATCCTGATCCTGTCAAAGCTCAGGAAAAAGTTTTACGAAACCTGCTTGAAACTGCTAGATTGACCGCTTTTGGCAAAGCTTATGACTTTTCGGAGCTTCTGAAAGCTGATAATATTGTTGCTGCGTTTCAGGACAAAGTGCCCGTTCACGATTATGACAAAATGTTCGGTGAATGGTGGCACTATCTGCTTGAAGGCCACCAGAATGTGACCTGGCCCGGCGGACAGCAGTATTTTGCGCTGAGCAGCGGGACCACAAGTGCCAGCAAATACATTCCTGTTACTGATGATATGTTAACCGCGATCAGAAAAGCAGGCATTTCAGAAATTACGAACATTCATGCATTCAATTTGCCCGGTGATTTTTTTACCAAACAGATTTTAATGCTGGGCAGCAGCACTTCCTTAATCCAGAAAGACGACCACCAGGAAGGTGAGATCAGCGGGATCAGTGCCAGTAACCTGCCGACCTGGTTTGGCGGATTTTACAAGCCGGGGAGAGAAATTGCAGATATTGCCGACTGGGACGAGCGCGTGAAAAGAATTGCAGAAGAAGCCCCAAAATGGGATATCGGATGCATTTCAGGAATTCCGGCATGGGTTGAGTTAATGCTGAAAGAGATTATCAGCCATAATAAGTTGAACAACATTCATGAAATATGGCCGAATCTGATGGTTTATACAACCGGTGGAGTCGCATTTGAGCCTTATCGGAAGAGCCTTGAACAATTATTCGCTCATCCGCTTGTTTACATTGACACCTATCTGGCCTCCGAAGGGTTTATCGCTATTCAAAAACGCCCTGATACAAACTCCATGGCGCTTTTTCCTGATAACGGCATCTTTTATGAATTTGTGCCCTTCAATGGCGACCATGTGGATGAAAACGGTTTGGTGAAACCCGGTGCGCCTGTCTTGTCTCTGGCAAATGCAGAGGAAAATGTCGAATATGTATTGTTATTATCCACAGTATCAGGCGCATGGCGCTATATGATCGGCGATACGGTACAAATTACAGACAAGGCAAAAGCCGAAATAAAAATCACCGGTCGCACCAAGCATTTTCTGAATGTAGTAGGTTCGCAACTTTCAGTGAATCAGATGAATGATGCATTGCGGGTTCTCGAACAGGAATATAATGTGGTGATCAAAGAATTTATCGTTGCAGCTGTACACAGAGGAGAGGATTATATTCACAAATGGTTTTTAAGTTGTGATAAGTCACCGGATCCTATTAAAGTTGCTGAATCATTGGATAAAACGCTTCGGGAAAATAATAAGAACTATAATGTAGCGCGTGGACGTGCTTTGAAGGGCATCGAAACGGAACTGATCCCGGAAGATATTTTCTATAAATGGAGCGAAGGGACTAAAAAACTCGGTGGGCAGGTAAAAATCCCACGCGTGATGAAAGAAGAAGACTTTCTTGAATTTGAATCCTTTGTCAGGAATTACTCCTGACCTTCCTTTTTTTGAGCATTGAGCTGAGCAGCTTCCAGTTTTCTGACTTGCTCCATAATGTCGTCCGGTGAAAGATACAGCCGGGCGATTTTGCTTTTATATTTCTCCGACAAACTCGCGTGATTGAGTATAAAACGCTTTGTCTTAACGATATAGCTTCCCAGTCCATGATTCACTGCATAGGTGTCGGCGACTCTTTCCGCTTGCTGGATATATTTGGTTGAAAATAAATAACCAATCCCAAACCGCATCATTCCTATAACATCCCTCTTTTCATAATCCATCACATGACCCAGTTCGTGGCCTATCCAGCCAACCATAATGTCCGGCGGAATCTGGTGAATCGGGATCGCGGAAGTAGTTAAACGGAAAAGCGCACTAATATTAATGTTATAGCCACGTTTTGTCCCAAACATCGTCCCAATTTTGGGTTGCGCCTGCATGACGGATCGCTTAATGTTGCGCTTGAACACAAAATCAATCCGCGTCTCCCGCAACTCAGGGTAAAAAGACAAAGCCTTTAAAACCTCATTCTCAATAACTTTCGGAATTGTCTTATTAATAGGAGCTTGCATGGAGAAAAGGAGCAGCGATTTTTACTTTAATTCTTTAAAAAAGTATTCCGGACATAAATCAATCCTTCAACTGCTTCGCATCCAGCTTTCTGATGATGTCTTTTTTGTTGAACAATAGTCGCCATACTGCGAATGGTGTTTCGTCTTTTGGGAGGCATGATTTGCAGATGATGCTTTCTACAGGGACGGGCACATTGTAGACCAGTAGTGTGTCGCTGAGTTGCTGGAGATTGTCGCTGGCGACGGATTTGCTTTTGGCGCTGTAAAGATATGCGTCAAGCAATTCCCGCTCTTTTGGCGCGAGGTCCGGATTTTTAAGATCGGTCATATCCAGAAGCTCAACTTTAACACCATATTCTTTCTGCAATGCGGCAACAACCGGGATTTCGGCTAATTTTTGGCAGATTTCTCCGGCTTTTTCCGGATGCCTTTCCAATTCGTTGGCCAGCGCCTTTTCAGCGATCTTAGCGATTTTTTTACCCCAGGCATCGGCCGAATAAATAAGCTGCGTGTTGGTCACACGTTTTATTTTTGACGCATTTATTTCGTTAGACAGCTCCTTCGTATTCTCAACGCGGTTTCCCGTATCGCAGCCCGTCATAAATATGATCAGCGCCGCAACAACCAATATTTTTTTCATTTCCATGCACATTATAAATGGGTAACAGTATTCCGAAGCATCTAATTCACAAGCCCGCCGATATCTCAGAAAACCTTCATTTATCTAAAATGCGTATCTTTGTGCCCCGAATGCGTGGTGCCAAAGATATTCAATAAAGATGATCGATAAATTAGAAGCCATAAAAGAACGTTTCGAAGAAGTTTCGCAACAAATTATACAACCGGAAATCGTTTCGGACTCTGCCCGTTATTCCAAAATAAGCAAAGAATATAAGGATCTGGGAAAGATCGTGGAGCAGTATGCCCTTTATTTAAAATTGCAAAAAGACATAGCCGGAACCAAAGAACTCATCTCGACCGAAAAGGATGAAGAGCTTCGGGAAATGGCAAAAGAAGAACTGGACGACCTGACCCCGAAATTGGAGCAGCTCGAACAGGCGATCAAGGAGCTGCTTATTCCAAAAGATCCTAATGATAGCCGCAACATTATTCTCGAAGTCCGCGGCGGAACCGGTGGCGATGAAGCTGCGATATTTGCGGGCGATATGTTCAGAATGTATCAGCGATTTTTTGAAAAAATGGGCTGGCGTTCTTCTATCATGGATTTTACCGAAGGCACCAACGGCGGATATAAAGAGATTATCTGTAAAGTTGAAGGTGAGGACGTTTACGGGAAAATGAAGTTTGAATCGGGCGTACACCGCGTTCAGCGCGTTCCGCAAACTGAATCGCAGGGTCGCATCCATACATCGGCCGCCTCCGTGGCTGTGCTGCCAGAAGCAGAGGAAGTGGATGTTCAGATTAATATGAATGATGTCCGCGTAGATACATTTCAATCGTCAGGTGCTGGTGGACAGTCGGTTAACACCACTTATTCCGCGGTTCGTCTGACACACATTCCATCCGGATTGGTGGTAAGCTGCCAGGATGAGCGTTCACAGTTGAAAAATAAGGACCGCGCATTGAGTGTTTTGCGTTCGAGGCTGTACGAGATTAAACTAAAAGAGCATAACGACGCCATCAGCTCGCAAAGAAAATCAATGGTGGGAAGCGGTGACCGCTCCGATAAGATCCGCACCTACAATTACCCGCAAAGCCGCATTACCGATCACCGCATTGGCTACACAGTTTACAATCTTCCCGCAGTTATGGAAGGTGACATCGGAGAATTTATCGAAAGACTACGCATCGCAGAGAACGCAGAGCGCATGCAGGAGGGAGAGACGGTTTAGATTAATGCGTCCCTCCAGAGTCGACATGCAAAATCCCAGAGGGATGACATATTGGTAGAAAATCGGACCGCCACCCATTTAAAATCCCGGAGGGATGCAACAACTTACATGTCGTTACATCCCTCCGGGATTTTAAATGGTGGTTATAATGAATTTTCTACCAATATAGCATCGCTCCGCGATTTTGGTTCTGCATAAATAAGATATTACTTACCCGCAAACAACTCATTGTAAGTCTTCGATTTATAAGTATCGAAGGCTTCTTTTTTGTGGTAATCTTCTCCTATGAATGTGATTACCTGGTGGAATTCTTTGGGTTTCATGTAGCCGGGCAAAGGCTGGATCATGTTGAATTTATCGTCCAGGAAAACGGTGGTTGGGTAACTGGGTTGGTTGTTGGTAAGAGCTAATGCGAGTTGATGTACACCGCGCCCGCCTTCGGAGAGAAATTCAAATTTTTTGTCTCCTAATGTGATGGCTTTTTTCTGTTCTGCATCGAGCTTGACGGCGTAGTATTTGTGGTTGACGTACTCAACAACTGCTTTATTTTTGAATGTCTCGCGGTCCATCACTTTGCACCATCCGCACCAATCAGTATATACATCGATCAAAACCTTGCGGGGCTCTTGCTGAATTTTAGCGTAGGCTTCTTCAATTGTTAACCATTGAATGCCTTCCGCGGGCCTGTTTTTGTCGGATCTGAAACCCGAGGCCACTGTTAGGATGGCCAAAAATAGAAAAAATGATGCAGCTGATCTTTTCATAACTTCATTTGATTTCAATGAATGAACAAATTTCACGGTGGAATAATTGTGCTTAATGGCTGACTTTATTCCGGATCGGCTGCCATAGCGGGCTTTCTTTTTGCCAGCGAAACCATAACTCCTCCTCCTACGATCAGCAACATGCCTGCGAACATAGAGAATGAAGGAATGGCCTCTCCCATGAAAAAACCGATCAGAACGGAGAACAGAATATTGGAATAACCAATGGCAGCAACGCGCCCGGCTTTGTCAAATGTGAAGGATTGCGTCAGCATTCTCTGACCCATTAGCGCCGTCAGTCCGAGCGCCAGAAAGCCAAGCCATTGCGAAATGTGAGTTGGCCAGGTGAATGTGCCAATCAGGAAATCCAGATTTTCCATAGGATAGTAAGTCCCGACGAGCATGGAAATAATGGGCATCACAATGCCGCTCAACATAAAAGAAAGAATGATGGCGCGTGAGTCATAAACAACACCTAACTGCCTGATTGACAAATAAGAAATTGCTGTTAACAATGCATTGCCAAGCCCTAAGGCATTGTCCCGCAGCGAAATGGAAAGGTCGGGCCGGAAAACGAACAGGATGCCGGTAAAGCCAACAAAAATAGCTGCCCACTCACGGGAATTGAGCGTTTCGCCGATCAGCAGCCAGGATAGCAATGCGAGGAAAATGGGATAAGTGTATTGGTATGTGGAGGCGCGGCCAAGCCCCAACGTTTGTATCGCATAAAAAAGCATATACAACGACAATGTGCCCACAACGCCGCGGAAAATAAGCAGCCCCAGCTTGCCTCCCTGCTGCCTTACAGGACGTCGCCAAATGCTGGTGACTACAAACACAACCCCAACAATGTTCCGGAAAAATACAAGCTGTACAATGTGGAAATCACGGCCGAGCCACTTGGAAATTGCGGAGGTGAGGGAAAAGAAAAATGCAGCACCGAGCATCAGATAAATGCCTTTTTGCGAAGAAGTTGCAGTCGGATTTTGAGCAGGAGCAGCCAACAATGATCAGGATTTTGGTCAAAGATAAAGCATATCATACAGAAGATAAAGGATATGTTACCGCGTCGGAAATCCCGCCAATTCACTACCTTTGCACCTTTGGCGCTGAAAGCTGCTTCAATGCGGCATGAAGGCTTAATAGGGAATTCCGTTGAACCGGAAGCTGTCCCCGCAACTGTGAGTCTGTTTATATTGATCCAATCCCCTATGCCACTGTTCCTCGAACGGGAAGGCCACGGACCAAAAAGACGAGCCAGGAGACCTGCCAGAAGCTGATCTATCAAATTTTGTTTTCGGAGGAAAAACAAAGCTGATAACGCTACATATTTGACACCAGGTGATTATTGACCGGAAGTTTTTTTTGGCTT
The DNA here is from genome assembly GCF_023821985.2 of Dyadobacter chenhuakuii. Taxonomy (NCBI): domain Bacteria; kingdom Pseudomonadati; phylum Bacteroidota; class Cytophagia; order Cytophagales; family Spirosomataceae; genus Dyadobacter; species Dyadobacter chenhuakuii. The sequence continues at coordinate 4,111,840 of NZ_CP098805.1, forward strand.
TGACCATTGCCACATGGCTTTTCCGTCCGGAAATGCTCGTTGCACAGTCGGATAGCATTCGTTTGGAACCTATTATCGTAAAGGGTTTTGTTCCTGAAAAATTCATGAGCGGGCTCAAAATCCAAAAGTTCGATTCGGCGTCTCTGAATCTTTTCCGCTTCCAGAATATCAGCGAGCTGCTTTCACTTTACACGCCGATTGCATTTAAAAATTACGGCCCCGGTCAGCTTAATACGGCCTCTTTCCGCGGAACGTCGGCTAACCATACCGCTGTGTTATGGAATGGTTTGAACATTAATTCTCCTATCCTTGGCCAGACAGATTATTCAACCATCCCAGTTACCGGTTTTGATCAGCTTTCTGTCCAATATGGCTCTGCTGCCAGCATTGTAGGCAGTGATGCCGTGGGTGGAAGTATTTTGCTGGGAAGCGCTCCATCGACCCAGCCTTTGCAGCTTTCAATCGGTCGGCAGCAGGAAAGTTTCAACAACCACCAGACCCAGGTTACAGCCCGCTATGCGGCGGTGATCAGTGATCAGTGGAGCTTTTCAGGCAAGACAAATGTGTATGACGGTCGTATGAACAACGATTTTCCATACACCGAGCGAAATCAATATACTGTTTTGCCATCCACTTCTTTCCAGCGCGGTCTGGTGCAGGATTTGTTTTTCAATTCAAAAAATGATCATCAGATTTCGGCGCATGTATGGCTAACCCGTAACCGGCTCACGTTAACACCGGAAGACAAAGCTGGCCGCGAACTGACCTTAACGGAGGCTTACAGGACCATGTTACGTTATCAATTTAAAGACTTCACAATCCGCACTTCGTGGGTGAGAGACATTATTGATTATGCCAAAGGTGATTATAGTCAGCTGGACCATGCGGTAACAGACAAGTTTTCAAACCGTGTTGAACGCGATTTTCAATTCAATGCAATTCAGATTAAAGCAGGAGGCGAATGGGCACATTACCGAGCCCAGGTCGCTGGCTATGATAAAGCATTGGTGACAGAAAACAGAGGTGACATTTTTCTGTTAACGCGCTGGCAGGCCACCGCCCGACTGGTCATTTCTGCGAATTTAAGGCAGGCATTTGTAACTAAATTTGATCCGCCATTCACGCCTTCATTAGGAGCAGACTATTTTATAGTCCAAAAAGAAACCCATAATCTGAAATTAAAAGGCTCAATAGGAAGAAGTTACCGCGTGCCTACATTGAATGAACGCTTCTGGAAAGAACTCGGAAACCCGGATATCAGGCCGGAAAACGGGTGGAACAAAGAAGTTAGCCTCGAACAAAACATTGTTATCGATGCTAACCAAACATTTTCAGCTTCCCTGACGGCATATCACAACCGCATTAAGGACTGGACTTATTGGAATCCTACGCAAAGTTACCGTGTAGAAAACTTGCAGCAAGTGCTCGCGCGTGGAATTGAAGCGCAGGCTGGGTGGCGGCATCAGATAAATGACTGGAAATCAGGCATCAACCTAGGGTATGCGCTAAATAAAAGTGCTCAGGAAAAAGCTTATGATGCCTATTCCTCGGATATTATCGGCAAGCAGCTTGTATTTGTGCCGATGCATTCAGGAAATTTGAATGCATTTATCCAATATAAAAATACGAGGCTCACAGGTCAGGCGCAGACGATCAGCAAGCGTTTTAGCACATTTGATAATACGCAATTTTTAGAAGGATATACGCTCACAAATTTGCTGGCAGAACATACTTTTGTCTGGGATAAAATAAAAATGCGGTTGCAGGGACAGATCAATAATCTGGCAAACACGTTTTATCTAAATGTAAGAAACAATGCAATGCCTGGCAGAAGCTTTGCATTAAGTTTAATTTTAATTTATGACCCGCCACATTCCGCAAAGTAATGTTTTACAAGAGGTTATGTGGCAAAAACTTTACAACTAATAAAGCAAAAAATGAAAAAACAGTTATTCAGATTAGCATCTCTTACCTCTTTGTCTCTTTTCGCATGGTCGTGTAACCAAAGCGACCCGGCTCCGAAGGGTGATTATATCCAGGGTGTATTTGTGGTGAATGAAGGGAATTTCTCTCAAAATAACGGAGCGATCTCGTTCTTTACGAGAGAACAAACCACTGCGGAGATTGACATTTTCAACACGGCAAACGGAACTACATTGAAAGGCGGCGTGCAGGATTATGTGGCCCTGGACGCAACCGGGATCATTCTTGTGGACAATATGTCTGCCGGCCAGGATAAGGTTGAGATTGTCAACAGCAACACTTTCCAGAGAATTGCGACCATTGGCGCTCCGGAAATTGAGAATCCACGGGAAGTGGTTTTTGGGACCAACAACAAAGCATATGTGTCTTGCTGGGGAACCAATGCCGATTTCAAATTCACGACCGGTTATGTAGCTGTCGTTGATTTAGTTACCAATAAAGTGGTTGACCAAATCGAGATCACATCGGGCGGGCCGGAAAATCTGGTTTTGAATAACGGCAAGTTGTTTGTGGGAAAGGTTTCCTATGGTGGGGGCACAACATTGACGGTGATCAATACGACCACAAACGCAATTGATAAATCAATTTCATTTGAAAACGCACCAAACCCGATCGGGATTGATGCGGATGGAAAACTTTGGGTAAATGATGGCATTAAGGTCATTAAAATGAACCCTGATTCTTACAATGCAGACGCTACATTGTCATTGGGAAGCGATGCGACCAAATCTGCATCCAACTTTGCTTTCAGCCCGGATAAGAGAACGGTTTTCTTTGTTCTGTCATACTTTGATGCTGCCGGCGAACATGGAGGAACTTATAAATTCGGCATCAGCGATGCGCAGGTGAATGTTACGACGCCATTAATCAAGAGAATTTTCACAGGTCTGGCAGTTGACCCTACGCAAGGGCTTTTGTATGCAGGTGTAACGCCTTCGTTCGCGCAGGCAGGTTATGCGCTCCGTTACCGCGCAGACGGATCACTTGTTGATTCAGTAAAAGTGAATGTTGCGCCAACAGGCTTCTTCTTCAAATAACAGAAGGCATATTCATCACAAACGAAAAAAGTCTCCTTCGCGGGAGACTTTTTTTATGTATATCAAATTGAAAACCTATTTGAAGAAACCTTGCGGATCCGGCTTCCTGGCTTTTAAAAGCTCCACAAAATCAAGGTTCATCTGGTTAAAATCGAGCGATCTTCCTTTATGCAAATGCTCCCACGATTTATCAAGATCATTGAGATTGTAATGTAACAAAGCCAGGTTGTATTGGCCTAATGCATAAGTAGAATCTATTGCAGTTGCCCTGTTAAGCAGTTCGGCCGCTTCATCCAGTTCTTCCTTTCGGCTTGTTATCGCGTACAATTTCAGATCAACGGTTGACAAATCGACAAGCAGCGGCACATTTTCACCCTGCAAACCAATTCCCCGGCTTAGCATTCTTTTGGCCTCCACCCAGTTTTCGCGCTGGTAGGAAATAACGCCCAGGCCCCAATATGCTTCCACATTTTTATCATTGAGTAAATGCGCGAGATTGAAGCGATAGCAAGCGGTATCCAATGCTCCTTCCTGCAAATATTCCCAGGCACGTGCGGTAAAAAAGCTGCTCGCCTCAGCGCGACTTGTAAATGACTTGTCGCATTCACTCAAAAAACGGATTTCCTCGTCAATCTGATCAGAAGTTTTGCTTACTTCCCCAAAAAGCGGGAGCACGCGTCTTTCTTTTAAATCTAAGGGCTTTTTTTGGGCAAGGTTCGTATCTGTATTCGGTCCGGCACTCGCGAGATGGGTGTTTTGTGCAAGGCCAAATACTGGGATAAGAATAGCAAGCCAAATAACAACGGACTCTTTCATAGGTGACTTTAATAGAGAAACAGGTTTTCTATTGTCCAAGTTAAACGGTTTTATCTAAATAGTATTGCATTATTTCCGTTTACTTCTTCCGGACGAATTACGACGGTTTGACCCTCCTTTATTGGGTTGTTTCTGCGCCGGGCGATACGTTTTTTTCTTCTCGTGAAAGGCTCCCAAAAACGTCGGATCTTCCTTTCTTTTTTGGTTATCTATCTCCCTCAGCATGTCCTGGCGTTCTGTAACGGGCGTTGAAGCGACTTCCAGATCCTCAGGCAACTCCATCCGCGGGATTTCCATGCGGATCATTTTTTCGATTTTCCGGATGTGATATTCGTCGGCCATGGTCATGAATGTGATGGCCTGTCCAATGCGGTTTGCACGGCCCGTTCTGCCGATCCGGTGCACGTAATCTTCGTAAATCAGCGGAACGTCGAAATTGATGACGTGGCTTACTTCCGTGATATCAATGCCCCGGGCTACCACGTCCGTTGCCACCATTACGCGCACGGAACCTTCTTTAAATGCTTCCATTGCATTGGTCCGCGTGTTCTGTCCTTTGTTGGCATGGATTACTTTCAATTCATCCTCGCGCACCACCCTATCGAGCAGATTCTGATGGACCAATCCGGCCACTTCCCGGCTCCTCGTAAAAATCAAGACACGGTTGAATGCTTCCCGATCTTTCAGTAAATGGGTCAAAAGATTGATTTTCGTGCGAAAATTGGGCAATTCGTAAATGGATTGGGAAACCATTTCGGCCGTTGTGGCCTGAGGTGTTACTTCAATGCGCGTTGGGAATTCGAGAAATTCGAAGGACAGCCTTTCCACTTTATCCGAGAATGTGGCTGAAAAAAGCATATTCTGCCTTTTTGTGGGAATGATTTCGAGCAATTTCCGGATCTGCGGCATGAAGCCCATGTCCATCATTTTGTCGGCTTCGTCCAGGATCATCACATTCAGATGCTTGACAATGACCTCTTCCTGAAAATAAAGATCCATGAACCTGCCGGGCGTGGCCACAATGATGTCAACGCCTTTCCGTATCGCCTCGATCTGTGCCTTGGCTCCTACTCCACCGAAAAGCACAACTGTACGGATATCGGTGTATTTGCTCAGCTGCGCGATGGCTTCTGAAATTTGCATGGCCAGCTCGCGCGTAGGAGCCATAATTAATGCCCGGGCGTGCTCGCCCTGGGCATATTTAATCCGCATTAAGAGCGGCAATGTATAAGCGGCGGTTTTGCCTGTGCCTGTTTGGGCTATGCCCAGAATGTCCTGTCCGGATAAAGCGAGCGGGATGGCCTGTTCCTGGATGGGCGTCGGCTCGGTGTATCCCGCTTCTTCAATGGCATTGAGTAATTGACGGTTAAGCTTGAATTGCTCAAATTTGTTTTGCGTAGTCTGCATCGCGCAAAGGTACGAAAACTACCACTAACCCAACCTTGCAAGCGCTTCTTTCAATGTTTCCAGCTTGGCTTCGGCATCCGCCTGCTTCTGGCGTTCCTTCTCCACAATGTCGCCTTTTGCATTTTGGACAAAGCGTTCGTTGGATAATTTCTTAATCACCGAATCCAGAAACCCCTGCGTGTAATCCAATTCGCGTTGCAGGTTTTCACGCTCCGTTTCCACATCGAGCTCATCCGCCAGGCTTACAAAAAACTCATCCGATTTCACCCGGAAGGCAGTTCCTTCACCTTCGTCAGTCACATAGCCAATGTTCTCAACATTCGCCAGTTTTAGTATTAATGGCTCTAATCCCGAGTAACGCGCCTGGTTATCCGTGCGTATAGCCAGTGGAAGCGCAATTTTTGGACTGATATTCTTTGCATTTCTTAAATTCCGGATCGAAGATATCACTTCAAAAAGCACTTCAAAATCATTCAGCAGTGACTGATCAATGTTGCCAGCTTGCGGGAATGGAGCTATGCAAATGGAATCCTTTTCTTTTCTTTCAATAATATTCTGCCAGATTTCTTCTGAAATAAATGGCATGAACGGATGCAAAAGGCGCATTAACCGGTCGAAAAATTCCAATGTTGCATCGTAAGTCTGCTTATCGATCGGCTGCTCGAAGCCAGGCTTGATCATTTCCAGATATTGCGCGCAGAAATCATCCCAGATCAGTTTATAAACCGAGTTAAGGGCATCCGAAATGCGGAATTTGGAGAAATGATCCTGCACTTCCAGAATGGTCTGGTTCAGTTTACTTTCAAACCATTGGATCGCCAGTTGCGAACCCGCGGGCGCTGGCAAGCTGTCGGAAACCTGGAAACCTTCAACCAAACGGAACGCATTCCATATTTTATTACCAAAATTCCTTCCTTGCTCAACCAACTTATCATCATAAGGAAGGTCATTGCCTGCCTGTGAGCTGAAAAGCATGCCCGTACGAATGCTATCAGCGCCATATTGGTTGATGAGATCGATCGGATCGGGCGAGTTACCGAGTGATTTCGACATTTTTCGCCCTTGCTTATCCCGTACAATTCCTGTGAGATAAACATTCTTAAACGGATACTGTCCTTTGTATTCATATCCCGCAATGATCATCCGCGCCACCCAGAAAAAGAGAATTTCGGGTGCAGTAACAAGATCATTGGTAGGATAATAATAGTTAATGTCTGCATTATCCGGCTCCTTAATGCCGTTGAAAACAGTAATCGGCCACAGCCAGGCTGAAAACCAGGTGTCCAAAACATCCGGGTCCTGCTCAATGTCCTCTTCTGTCAATGCGAATAACTGATATTCATGCTGCGCCTTATGCAATGCATCGCGCTTGGATTTTGCTATAATGGTCGTTCCGTCTTTCAAATAATAAGCCGGAATGCGGTGGCCCCACCAAAGCTGACGGCTGATATTCCAATCATGAACATTCTCCATCCAGTGCCGATACGTGTTCTTGAACTTGGCAGGAATCAGCTGCACCGTGTCATTCATGACATTTTCCAGTGCAGGCTTGCTGATTTTATCCATTTTTAAAAACCACTGCTCCGAAAGCCGCGGCTCGATCACCGAATTGGTCCGCTCGGAATGGCCTACATTGGATTTGTATTCTTCTGTTTTAACAAGATTACCCGATTCTTCGAGCAGCTTAATGATCTTTTTACGTGCTACGAAGCGATCTTCACCAACCAGAATCTGCGCCTTCTCATTCAATGTGCCATCTTCATTGAGCAGATCGATAACCGGCAGATCGTGTCTTTTGCCCAACACATAATCGTTCGCATCGTGCGCAGGCGTCACTTTCAGACAGCCAGTTCCGAATTCCATCTCCACATATTCGTCGGCAATGATCGGAATGGTGCGGTTGATCAGCGGGATAGCAACTTGTTTCCCTATTAAATGCTTGTAACGCTCGTCGTGCGGGTTTACACAAATGGCGACGTCAGCCATAATGGTTTCCGGACGCGTGGTGGCAATAATGATCGCTTCGTCCGTAAGCGCTTCGCCGATTTCATCTACAAGGGGATATTTCAGGTAAACCAATTTTTGATTCACCTCCTTCATGATCACTTCTTCATCCGAGACCGTCGTCCGTGCCTGCGGGTCCCAGTTCACCATGCGGTGACCGCGGTAAATGTCTCCTTTATTATAGAGGTCAATAAAAACGTCGATAACCGAATCGTACAAATCAGGCTCCATCGTGAAGCGCGTGCGGTCCCAGTCGCAGGAAGCGCCCAGCTTACGCAATTGTTGGAGGATGATGCCGCCATATTTGTGCGTCCATTCCCAGCAATATTCTAAAAACTCGTCGCGGGTTAGGTCACGTTTGTTGATACCGCGTTCTTTGAGCATCGCAACCACTTTGGCTTCCGTTGCAATGGAAGCATGGTCGGTTCCAGGCACCCAGCAGGCTTCTTTGCCTTCCATACGGGCTTTCCGGATCAGAATATCCTGTATTGTATTATTGAGCATATGCCCCATATGCAGCACGCCCGTTACATTTGGGGGAGGAATTACGATTGAGTAAGGTTCCTTATCAGGATTTGGTTTTGAATTGAAGAACTTGTTTTCAATCCAGTAGGAATACCATTTATCCTCTATTTCCTGGGGGGCATATGTTTTGGAAATCATTGTATAATCTGAAATTTCCCGCAAACCGCGGTTGGTCATCTAAAAAGATGGCAAGTTAGGCGTTGCCGACGAAATTTCTAAACTAATTGTTCCTCTTTGCTAATGGGCAGCCAGACTGTAAATGTGCTTCCTTCGCCTGGTTTGCTTTGCACGTGAACGGTTCCATCATGCGCTTCCACCATCTTTTTAACATAGCTCAATCCGAGTCCGAAACCCTTCACATCATGCACATTACCGGTGGGAATGCGGTAGAATGTATCAAAAATGCGGTGCTGCTGTTCCCGGCCCATGCCAATCCCGCTGTCGGAAATGGCAATGTTAATGCCATCGTTCTCATTCCAGGTCCTGATGCGGATGTGCAGTTTCTCAGGCGAGTATTTGATAACATTGTCAATCAGGTTATTAAGGACATTTGAAATGTGAATTTCATCGCCTGAAACCACTTCATGCGTCGCTTCGAAATCAAGATCGATCTCACCATCGCGCTGCTCGATCTGAACACTCTGCGCATTTAAAGCTTTACCGATCAGGTCGTGCACATCCGCCTGGCTGATCTTTAATTTAACATGTCCTTTATCAAGAAGCGCCATTTGCAACACTTTTTCGACATGCGTTCCCAGTCTTTTATTTTCTTCCTTAATGATGCCCAGATACCGGTCGAGCCTCGAACCGATTGCGGCCTGCTGGATCGCGGACGAGTTTTCCTGCGCCATTTCCGCTGCCAATGCAATGGTTGAAATCGGCGTTTTGAACTCGTGGGTCATGTTATTGATAAAGTCATTTTTAATGTCGGAAAGCTTTTTCTGGCGCAAGATCGTAGTAACCGCCATGTAAAAGCAGGCCATAATAACGATTATCAAGATCCCCGAACCACCGAACATTACTCCCATATTGCTCAGAATGTACTTTTGCTGATCAGGGAAGTATACATATAAAGAATTAGGTGCATTAATTGTCTCACTAGGAAAAAGATCCGCTTTGTAAGACTTTTCTTCCCATTCCCTCGGCCTGAGGCTTGCCGTGGAAAAGATCAGGCTGTTGTCTGACCGGCCCCTCACGGCAAATTCGTAGGGTAGCGTGATGCCGCTTTCAACAAATTCCTTTTTTAATAATGTATCCAGCAAGAAACGGTTAACGCGCTGCTCAATAGGTCTTTTAGTATAAATAAAATCCTTCATCACCTCTTTCAGCAATGATGCCCGATCGGGTTCTGCGTCGCTGATCGCAGCATTAGTGCTTTTGCCATTTTTTCTTGACTCGGGAATAGCCACCTGGCGGTTTGCGATCCTTCTCTGAGATGAATCAGGATACATTCCATTGCCTGTCTGATATTTCTTGGCATCACTATCCTGCATTCCTCTGAATGCATTGCCTAAACGCCTTTCGTCGTCTAATCTTCTGCGCATGAATTCGTCAATCCCGGCTGCGCCATACTGCTGAGCCTGGAAAAATTCTTCCATAATCTGCTGCTGGTGCTCAACCATCACCCGGAAATTGGGGCTGAGCACATCCGTAGGAACGGCTTCGGTAATGATCTGATAGTGAATCTCCTCGCCGTTGGGTCCAATTGCGATCTCCATGCGGGGCTGTGTTCGCTGAGCGAGCTCACGGGCAGGTTTGGTTTTGGCCGCCGGCGTCTTTTTGATGGGCGTATGCCGCAGCTGGGTAATGCGGTTCAGCTTGCTTTTCTGTTGTTCGGTTTCAATCCTGCGTTGCAGCAGATACATCATTTCCTGCTTTTCGAGGCGATGCACCACTTGCTGTACAGATTCCGAAACCTTTTGGTTGAACTGCTCATTGCGGATTGCAATCGCCTCACGGATCCAATACCATTGAAATCCAATAAGGCCTATGAGCGCAATGCACATTAAGCCGACTATTATCTGAATTTTCCTCTTCGTCATAAATTTAAATTCTCCGGTGCAACGCGAACGCCGTATCCACCGACATTCTTGCTGAAAACAAATTTAACGCATCCGCCCGGGTCAATCTTGTTTTTAACAAAATTTAACACCCACTGGAAATCGCTTCTGATAATTTTGTAATTCATTCATACACATAACCTAATCTTACTTATGAGGACTTCTTTTTTAAACAAAATCATGTTGTCATTGCTGCTTACCGGCGCAACTGCAATGTTAGCACAGGCACAGGAAGATAAACCGGAAAAACCCGGAAAGGAGGAAAAGGCAACCATTCGAATCAAGGTTACCGGGGAAAAGGATGGCAAAACGGAGAGCAAGGAGCGGAGTTATCGCGTGGGCGCTATGACGGACGACGAACGGGATAAGTTTGTGGACAAAGTCTTGGACTCACTGGGTGTTGATAAAAAGAAAAATAACCAGATGGTTTCGGTGACCATTGATGACGGCGATGAGGATATGGTCGCGAAAAAGCGGCGTAAAGTGATCATTGACCACCGCGATGACCGGGAGCCGCTGGCTTACCATTGGAAAGGCGATTTTTCCAATGATTTTGAATTCAATACCGAGAATCTCAAAAAGCATATGCGGACTTTTGAAAACGAATGGAAACCAAAGACCAAAATGCTTATGCGTGATATGGAGCATTTTGGAAATGAAATGGGTGAATTCTGGAATAAGGAAGTCGTGAAACCGGCAAGTGTGCGTTCGCTGACTGCTTATACAAATAATCCTGATAATGGTGTCCTGAACCTTAAATTCGGCGTTCCGCAAAAAGGCGATGTGAGTGTAATTGTTACGGATACAAAAGGGAAAGAAGTCGGAAAGAAAGAAATCAAGGACTTTGAGGGTGAGTTTGTGGGGCAGGTTGAATTAAAGAAAAATACAAAAGGAACCGTTTTCGTAACCGTTGTCCAAAATGAAGACGGAGCCGTCAAACGGGTCGTTATTCCCTGATTTATTCTAAAAAATATTCCATGTCCTCCTGATTTTAAGCCATCAGGAGGATTTTTTATTGTAAAAATACTACTAACTATTAGGCTGGCATTTATTTAGAATTGTAAATTTGCCGAAAAACACCATTCCACCGCGACATCAATTTTTTTTGCAACTATGCTGAATCTTATACTGTTTGGCCCTCCGGGTGCAGGTAAAGGCACTCAAAGTGAAAATATTATTGCTAAATACAAACTGATACACCTTTCGACAGGTGATCTGCTGCGTTCAGAAATCCAGGCAGGATCAGAATTGGGCCTTCAAGCAAAAACATTGATGGATCAGGGCATTTTGGTTCCTGATGAGGTGGTGATCGGCATGATCGACAATAAGCTGAAAGAGCACCGGGATGCTGCCGGCTTTATCTTCGATGGATTCCCGCGGACTGTAAAGCAATCGGAGGCGCTTGACCAGCTTCTGGCCAGCTACAATGAAAGTATTTCTGTAATGATTGCACTTGTTGTAGACGATAATGAGCTGCTTGCTCGTTTGCTTAACCGTGGAAAGACTTCCGGCCGTCCTGATGACCAGAATGAAGAACTGATCAGCAAACGCATCCAGGAATATAACAGCAAAACCAAACCGGTTGCTGACTATTACCAGGAACAAGGCAAATTTGTCGCGATCGACGGAATTGGTGAGATTGATTTCATTTTTGAAGAAATTACCAAAGCAATTTCGACGGTTACCATTAAATAATTTACTCATTCACTATACACATGGCTTCCTCCAACTTTATTGATTACGTCAAAATTAATGTGCGCTCCGGTTCTGGTGGTGCGGGTTCACTGCATTTCAGAAGGGAAAAACACGTTGAAAAAGGCGGGCCGGACGGCGGCGACGGCGGACGCGGCGGTCACGTAATCCTGAAAGGGAATAGCCAGCTATGGACATTGCTCCACCTGAAATACACCAAGCACATCAAGGCCTTTGACGGAAAAGGCGGCGAAGGCGGAAGACGTTCAGGCTCGATCGGTAAGGACATTATCCTCGAGGTGCCGCTAGGCACCATCGCCAAAAATGCCGAAACCGGTGAACAACTTTTTGAAATTACGGAAGACGGTCAGGAAGTGATCTTGCTGAAAGGCGGTCGCGGTGGAATGGGTAACGACCATTTCAAATCAGCCACGAATCAGACTCCGCAACATGCGCAGACAGGAGAGGCTGGCCTCGAAGCCTGGATTATCCTGGAATTGAAGGTGTTAGCAGATGTCGGCCTGGTTGGTTTCCCAAATGCAGGCAAGTCCACATTGCTTTCCGTTGTTTCGGCTGCAAGGCCGGAAATCGCTGATTATCCTTTCACTACATTGGTGCCCAACCTGGGCGTAGTTTCTTACCGGGACTACAAATCCTTCGTGATGGCCGACATTCCCGGCATTATCGAAGGCGCATCACAAGGAAAAGGCCTTGGCTTGCGTTTTTTACGGCACATAGAAAGAAATTCCATCTTACTGTTCATGGTTCCGGCTGACAGTGAAGACATTAATGCCGAATACGAAACATTGCTCCAAGAGTTAAGAATATACAATCCTTCCCTTCTCGATAAGAGTCGCATTCTCGCGATCTCAAAAACTGACGTTCTTTCCGAAGAGGAACGCGCCGATTTAAAATCACAAATTCCAGCATCCATACCCAGTATTTTCATTTCTGCAATTACCCAAGAAGGAATTGAACAATTGAAAGATCAGATATGGAACCTCATCAATTTGCCGTTGTCCGTAAAATAATATTTTCTTGAAACAGGCAACCAATTGATGCAATTTGTGTGTCTAAGGAGTTATTCTAATGAATTATATTACTCATGAAGCACTATCTACCATACTTGTTCTGGGTAGGATTAATCTTTCTTTCGTTCACCTCTTCTGCACAAGTAAACATTGACTTTCCAACAGATCGAGCTGTCTTTCAACGGGGTAAGGGCAATCAAGCCAACATTTACATTTCAGGCACATACACTAAAATCACTACACGCATTGACGCGCGGCTAGAAGCCATCAACGGGCAAGGGATCTCCACTGACTGGAAAGAAATTTCGAACAATCCGCAGGGTGGCTTGTACACAGGCGCCATCGAAGGGACGGGAGGCTGGTATACACTTTATGTACGCGCTTTCAATGGCGACCAGCAGCTCGGTGAACCTGCCCGGATAGACCATGTAGGCATAGGAGAAGTGTTTATTATTGCTGGCCAGTCCAATGCAGAAGGTTTCGAACATTTCGGTTCCCAAGGTGCGCAGGACGACCGTGTAAGCACCGTAAACAGGCTCTATAATCAGCCTTTTCCTGAGACTTATGACCGCCATCCGCAATTTAGCCACTTAGATGCCGAGACAAAGATCAGCCCCCGTGGACAGTCTGCATGGAGTTGGGGAAGGCTTGGTGATCAGCTTGTTAACAAACTCCAGGTGCCCGTTTTATTTTTCAATGTAGCCTGGACAGGAACTGCTGTCCGGAACTGGAAAGAGAGTATAGATGGGCCGACGCAATCGGTGTATGCGCCAGTTAACTTTGAACCCTTCGGGATGCCCTATGGAAACATGCGTAATGTTATTCAACGCTTGACGCCGATTACCGGGTTGAGAGGCATTCTCTGGCAACAAGGCGAGTCTGATAATGTTACACCAACAACAACTACTGATTCCTATTTCAACGATCTAAAAAAAGTGATTGAAACCAGCAGAAACGATGCTGGTGAAAACATTTCGTGGGTTGTATCAATTACTTCTTACGATAACCGGCTCGGAGCAACTTCCCGTGTTACGGACGGACAGCAACGGGTTATCAATAATGTCCCTAACGTATTCCAGGGACCGAACACGGATTTGCTCCAAATCCCACGTCCGGCAGAAGGTGAAGGCGTTCACTTCAAGGATGACGGGCTGAGGCAGCTGGGCGATGCCTGGGCGCAGCAACTGAACGATAACTTTTTTGCAAATTCAAACCCATACCAAGGCGTTAGACCGTTAAGGGTAAGCGCATCCTGCGCTGGCAATGGTAACCTCAACCTGGAGGCCGACAATGTTGGTCTTTCCCAATTCAGCTGGAGCAATGGTTCGAATTCAAGCAATACCCAGGTTGGAAACGGCACGCATAGCGTTAGCGCCCGCGATGGAAAAGGACGTTATATTTTCTCTCCGAATATCAGGATCAATGACAACATTCAACCTAATAAGCCGATTATACAGCTTGAAGGAAGCAATCCGGTTTGCCTAGGAAATACGGCAACATTGATATCCAACACTTCTGAAAACATCAGATGGAGCAATGGCTCCACCAGCGATCGCGTGCCTGTGACCACAGGTGGAGAATATTTTGTTACAACCAGGAATTTTTATGGCTGCGAATCGACGTCCGACAAGATTACAATGACGGTCTCTACTTCGCCCTTGCCACCAAAACCAAAGATCGCGGCCTCGGGCGTGCTCGAATTCTGTGACGGCGGCGAAGTAAGCCTTACTTCCGACTCAAAGTTGAAAAATGCCTGGTCAAACGGCGGAAACACATCGACCATTGTCGTAAAATCTTCCGGTGAATATCGGGTAAGAGCATTGGATGAAGTTGGGTGCTATTCCCCTGATTCTGACCCCGTTAATGTTAAGGTTAATGCATTACCGCAAAAGCCTGTGGTTGCTTTGAGCGGCAACACTACTTTTTGCCAGGGTGAGAATTTGATCATGACTTCCAACTACGATAGCGGGAACATATGGAGCACAGCCGCAACTTCAAAAGCGATTACGGTAACTGCCTCAGGCACATTCTCTTTGAAACAGCGTGATTCCAATGGCTGTGAATCAACTTCGGACGAGATAGCGGTGAAAGTAAATGCTCTTCCTGCAACACCAGCCATCACTGCTCTTCGTCCAACCACATTCTGCCTCCGGGATTATACGACATTAAGAAGCAGCGAAGCGTTCTCTTATGTGTGGAGCAACGGCGAAACCGGCAGGGAAATCGAGATCCGCAATTCCGGTAATTTTACAATTGCTGCGAAAGATGAAAACGGCTGTGTTTCTCCGGTGTCACCCGTGGTAAGGGTTGTAGCAAACGTTCTTCCTGAAACGCCAACAATCCGCGCCGACGGCCCTACGGTTTTCTGCGCAGACCTTAGCGTTAATTTGCAATCCTCACCGGCGGCGGCGTTCCTATGGAGCAATGGCGCTTCGACACAATCATTGAAAGTGACCACGCCCGGAACATTCTCCGTGCAAACGATCAACGAGTTCCAATGCTTTTCTGATCCTAGTAACCAGATCACAACAGAAACACTTGCCCTGCCGCCAGCTCCGAATATTGCTGCGGAAGGTGCCACCACTTTCTGCGACGGTGACTTTGTGGTGCTGAAGGCAACATTAGGAAATACATTCTTTTGGAACACCCTGGAAGAAGGCGAAAGCATTCAGGCAGATACAACGGGCAGCTATGCCGCCAGGGTCCGGGATGAAAAAGGCTGTTACTCACCATTCTCGAGATCAATCCAGGTGGATGTAAAGCCTACGCCTACGCGGCCGACCATTAAGCAGATCGGTGTGTTTACGTTGCTGGCAGAAAACAATTTAAATTCAGGAGATCACGTCTGGAAGCTTAACGGACAGGAACTGACCGAAAACGGAACAACATTGAAAGCGATCCAGTCGGGAACTTATGTAGTTAATAATACGGTGGTTTACAGCCCGACATTGACTTGTTTTTCAGATTTTTCTGATCGCTTCAGTTTTATTGCAGACACCCGGAATCCAGGTTTCGTTACTTATCCAAACCCGGTTGTCGACGGCAAGATCACTATTGAAACATTACAAAACCTGAATAACGCCGAAGTTCAGATCATCGACAGCCGCGGGGTTATTCACAGAACCTTCACAGTAAAGAAATTTGACAGTCAGCAATTCTTTAATATCCAGGGCTTATCAAGTGGTTTGTACGTGGTGCGGATTGTTTCGGTGGCGTTTACTGCATCCCAAAAGCTGATTATCGTTCAGTAAACGGTCGTAGCGCCAGTGATGTAATCAAAAAAACGGAATAGTGATATTTTAGCAAAAATAATCATTTACATTTGTGACCGTTTTGTAATGGCGCACACGCCGAAGTTGAAAAAATCCAACATCCATCAGATATACAAATTTTTACCCTGTTTAAGAATTCCAATGCGTTATAGAATTATTCTCCCGGTTGTGGCAAAGGCATTGCTGTTAATCAGTATTATATCTTCAACAGCTTTCTCGCAAATCCGAATCACTTCACCGGCTTTCCAGGCTGTATATCAGCAAAGTGTTAGGGGACAGAGAGAGATAACCGTTACAGGAACATTTACTGTCCCTATGGACAAAGTTGAAGCCCGCGCCGTGCCCGTAGTGGAAGGTCAGGGCTTTCCGACACCTTGGGAAACTTTGCAGCAAGCTCCGAAGGGCGGCGTTTTTAAAGGAAATATTACATTAATGGGTGGCTGGTATTCGCTTGAAGTCCGTGGACTTTCAGATGGAAAAGTTGTTGGCCGCGACATTCTTTCCAGGTTAGGCGTAGGCGAAGTTTTTATCATCGCAGGACAGTCTAATGCACAAGGATTAAAGAAATATCCGGGACCATCCGCTCAGGATGACCGCGTTATGTATATTTCAAACTATAACAATGACGATGTCGATCGTTTGACCGATCCTGTCCCACCCGCTTTTTCTAAAATATCAAGAGACCTTGGAATAATGTCTCCGAGAGGCCAGTCGGCATGGTGCTGGGGCGTATTGGGTGATTTGCTGGTTGCGAAACTGAATGTTCCGATATTGTTCATCAATGCAGCCTGGGAAGGAACTTCCATCGAGAACTGGGCGAGCAGCGCAAAGGGTTTAACTACAAAAAATAAATACGGCGGTTTCGTCTATCCTCCCCAAATGCCATTTGCCAACCTGAGAATTGCGGCAAGAAATTATGGCAATCAATATGGTGTGAGAGCGGTGTTGTGGATGCAGGGAGAAACGGATGCTTTGTTTAAAACTCCTGCGGCGTCTTACCGTGAAGATCTTCAATTCATTATGAACAGGTTGGGTGCTGAAACAGGGGACAAGCGCATTACCTGGGTTATTGCCCGGACTTCCAGAACGTCGGCGGGTGACAGGATCCCTTCTACAATAAATCCTGAGATCATTGCTGCTCAGAATGCCGTTTTGGATACACGTTTTAATCCTACATACCCTGGACCTGAAACGGACCCATTAGTTCCCAACCGCGGTGATAATACGCACTTTGTTGGAGAAAGCCCATCGGATTTTGAGGGCACGAACCGGGCGCTTACAATCCTTGCAAATGCCTGGAATGAAAGCCTTGATGCTAACTTTTTCTCAACGGCTACGCCAACGAACCCTGCTCCAATTCCTGATATCGAAGCAGCTTGTGTAACTGAAAATAATGCTGTTACCATCACTTTACCAACCGGTTTTGCTTCGTACCAATGGACGAACGGCGCCACCGGGAACAGCATTACGGTTTCTGAAGCAGGAACTTACCGCGCAACCGTAAAAGACAATGCTGGCAATTCAATTTTAACTTCTGTTGTTGTGCTGGATAATGGTGCAAAACCGGTTCAGCCCACGATTCAGCAACAGGGCGATCAGCAGGCTTGCTTTGACTCTGCTTTCCAATTCTCCGTGGCCGATGGAACGGACATTTACAGCTGGTACAAACAAGGATCAAACACAGTGGTGGCAACCGGCGCAACTGCACAGATTGCGGAAAGCGGTAATTACTATGTGAAGGGAAGAAATATCTTCGGCTGTGTTTCTGAAAATTCAGCTGCTTCCTCACTCATCATCAGACCTGAAATTCCTAAACCGGTTATTGAACCATCAGGCCCTTTCAGCATTATGGCTTCCATACCGGCAGATCTGGATGCGAAATTCCTGTGGCGCAGGCCAGGAACAGAGTCGGATACGACTGCTAACCTGGTCAAAATTCTGAAAACAGGCGAGTACTCGGCAAGAGCACAAGTGGTTTTCCAGCTTGGCGATGATTTGCTGACTTGCTATTCAGACACGGCTTCCCGCGAGTTTAAAACGAATGAGCAAAACGAAGTTGTAATTTACCCGAATCCAAGCGAAGGTAATTATGTTTATATCGAGTCAAGAGACAACATCCGCAATGCAGCCGTAACTATCTTTGACATTTATGGAAGGGTGATCAGAACAACGACACCAAGACTTCTGGACAGCCGCATTGAAATTGATACAAGATATCTGCCAACAGGAAAATACATTCTGAGAGTAACTGGCGAAGGTCAAAGCCTTACCAAGCAGATTGTGATCCGATAAGGTTCAAACCTCCTATTTTTTGTTCATAAGCCCCGGCCATCCGGGGCTTATTTAGTATCATACTAATTAGGCAAAAGATAAAGTAAAGAATTTGATTGATAAATTTGCAAAGGCTAATTTTGAGAAACCAGAAAGAAAGTAACCGCAGACAACATTTTCGCGTTGATTTCGTAGATAGTAACTGAATAACTGACTCAATGAACAATTCATATTTCCCTTCTGATTACCTGCCGATATTGGTACAATTCATCCTCGCTGCCGGCTTCATTGGTGGCACAATGATTGTAACGCACTTAATTGGCCCAAGCAGGAAAAGCAAGCTAAAAGACGATCCGTTTGAATGTGGTATCGAATCCGTGGGCGATGCGCGCACGCCGATATCCGTAAAATATTTTCTTGTTGCCATCCTATTCGTCCTTTTTGATGTTGAGGTGATATTTATGTATCCCTGGGCGGTAAATTTTAAGGGTTTAGGAATGTTTGGGTTTGTAGAAATGTTATTGTTCATGGCATTGCTGCTTTCCGGATTCTATTATGTGATCCGCAAAGGAGTTTTGAACTGGGAAGAGTAATCAACAAACTTGAATAACTGGAAATTATGAAAGAAGTAACGATTGTGGAGGCTCCGCAAGGACATAGCGGATCTGGTTTTTTTGCAACTTCATTTGATGAAGCCATAGGTTTGGCAAGAAGTTATTCCCTCTGGCCACTTCCTTTTGCAACTTCTTGCTGCGGAATTGAATTCATGGCAACGATGGGTGCACATTACGATATATCCCGGTTTGGATCGGAAAGACCTAGTTTTTCACCTCGCCAGGCAGACTTGCTGATGGTTATGGGAACGATCGCCAAGAAAATGGCGCCCGTGGTGAAGCAGGTTTATTTACAAATGTCTGAACCCCGCTGGGTGATGGCCGTTGGTGCGTGCGCTTCAAGTGGCGGTATCTTCGACACTTACAGCGTTTTGCAGGGAATCGACCGGATCATCCCGGTTGACGTGTATGTTCCCGGCTGTCCGCCCCGTCCTGAGCAGATCATTGATGGCTTGATGCATATTCAGCATTTGGCACAAAATGAAAAGCTTCGCCGCAGAAATACAGACGAGTATTCTGAATTATTAGCATCATATAATATTCAATAATCCCCTATGCTAAGTAACCAGGAGGTAGCCGAAGCGCTTTTGGAAAAATTTGGTGATCAGGTTTTTGACTTTGAAGAGCCTTACGGATTGCTGACGCTTTCAACCTCTCGTGAGGAAATAATCCCGCTATTAGAATTTTTGCACAAGCATAAAACCTACCAGTTTATCTTTTTAACAGATATTACCGGAATACACTATCCTGATAATGCAGGACAGGAGTTTATGGTTGTGTATCATATGCACAGTTTTGTGCACAACTTCCGTGTTCGCATCAAGGTTAGCCTTGCCGAAGCGGACATTCACATTCCAACGGCAACAGGATTGTTTGCTTCCGCCAACTGGATGGAGCGGGAAACATACGATTTCTTTGGGATCATGTTCGACGGACACCCCAATTTAAAGCGCATTCTGAACATTGAGGAGATGGATTACTTCCCGATGAGACGGGAGTTTCCGATGGAAGACGCGACGCGCGAAGACAAAACAGATGCCCTTTTTGGCCGATGACCCTATACTGAGTAAGATATGGCAGATATTGAATTATTACCACATAATGTTCCCGCTAACGCCGATCTACCTGAGCTGGTTGAAGAACTGACCACGCTTAACCTCGGTCCTACTCACCCTGCAACCCACGGTATTTTCCAAAATATCCTGAAAATGGATGGGGAAAAGATCGTTTCCGGTGAACAAACAATTGGATACATACACCGTGCATTTGAGAAAATAGCCGAAAGAAGGCCATTTTACCAAATCACGACCCTTACCGACCGCATGAATTACTGCTCCTCCCCGATCAACAATCTGGGATGGCATATGACGGTTGAAAAGTTGCTGAGCGTGGAAGTGCCGAAAAGGGCCCAATACATCCGGGTGATTATGATGGAGCTTGCTCGGATTACGGACCACCTGATCTGCAATAGTATTTTGGGTGTGGATACGGGCGCTTTTACCGGGTTCCTGTATGTAATGCAGAAGCGTGAGGAAGTTTACGAAATATACGAGGAAGTTTGCGGTGCGCGTCTTACGACCAATATGGGCCGTGTAGGCGGAATGGAAAGAGATCTTTCTACCACAGCGATCCGCAAGATCCATGAGTTTATTAAATCATTCCCGCCTGTTCTGAAAGAGTTTGAGAAGTTGCTCAACCGTAACAGGATTTTCATGGACAGGACCATTAATGTAGGTGGTATCTCCCTGGAACGGGCATTATCCTATGGTTTCACAGGCCCTAATCTTCGTGCAGCCGGTTTGGATTATGATGTAAGGGTGATGAATCCTTACTCTTCTTATCAGGATTTTGAATTTGATATTCCTGTTGGCCAGCATGGCGATACTTATGACCGCTATATGGTCCGGAATGAGGAAATGTGGCAAAGTCTTAAAATCATAGAGCAAGCCATTAATAACCTTCCCGAAGGCCCTTATTATGCCGATGCGCCTGAATATTATCTGCCTCCCAAAAATGAGGTTTACAGGAGCATGGAAGCCCTTATTTATCATTTTAAAATTGTAATGGGAGAAATTGACGCTCCTATCGGCGAAGTTTACCATGCAGTGGAAGGCGGCAATGGCGAATTAGGGTTTTACCTGATCAGCGATGGCGGCCGGACTCCTTATAGACTGCATTTCCGTAGACCAAGCTTTATTTATTACCAGGCATATCCCGAAATGTGCAAAGGAAGCACGCTTTCTGACGCCATCCTGACCATGAGTAGCCTGAATGTAATTGCAGGTGAGCTGGACGCCTAAAAATATTCAAGAAATGACTGAATCATTAAATCCGGTTGCATTTACACCGGAAAGACAGGAAAAAGTAAAAGAGATCATAGCACGTTATCCTGAGGGCCGTCAAAAATCGGCTCTTTTGCCTGTTTTACACGTAGCCCAGGAACAATGGGGCTGGTTGAGCAGCGAAGTAATGGATCATGTGGCCAGCTTATTAAGCCTGGAACCCGTTGAAGTCTATGAAGTTGCGACTTTTTACACCATGTATCACCTGGATCCTGTCGGGAAGCATGTAATTGAATATTGCCGCACAGGTCCTTGCTGCTTAATGGGCGGTGAAGACGTATATGGACATTTGAAACAAAAACTGGGCATCGAGGCCGGACAAACAACTGCGGACGGACTTTTCACATTGAAAGAAGTGGAATGTCTGGCAGCATGTGGCTGGGGACCTGTTTTTCAGATTCGTGAGAAATATTACATGAATCTGACGAATGAAAAAGTGGACGGAATTATTGAAGAGTTGAGTAAATAGCGTAAGCTGAAATTGATCCTCAAATGGCTATAAAGATCTTAACGGAACATATTAATACACCGGGCATCGAAACTTTCGACGTTTATCGTCAAAAGGGAGGATATACGGCCGTTGAAAAAGCAATAAAATCCATGACTCCGGAAGAAGTTGTGGAAGAAGCAAAGAAGTCGGGTGTGCGTGGAAGAGGCGGTGCAGGATTTCCAATGGGCATGAAATGGGGCTTTTTGGCTAAACCAGAAGGCGTTCCGCGTTATCTGGTGTGTAATGCGGATGAATCCGAGCCGGGAACATTCAAAGATCACCATTTGATGAAATGCATTCCGCATTTGCTGATTGAAGGAATGATCATATCCAGCTTTGCATTGGGCGCCAACAAATCGTTTATATACGTGCGTGGCGAGCTGATGTATGTGATCCGGATTTTGGAGAAGGCCATTGAAGAAGCAAAAGCACAGGGTTTTCTTGGCAAAAATATATTAGGAAGCGGTTACGATCTCGAACTGATCGTTCAGCCGGGAGGAGGCGCATACATTTGCGGTGAAGAAACGGCGCTTTTGGAATCATTAGAAGGTAAAAGAGGAAACCCAAGAAACAAGCCGCCATTCCCGGCAGTAAAAGGTTTATATCAAAGCCCTACTGTGGTGAATAATGTGGAGTCTATCTCCAATATGCCTTGGATCATTAACAATGGCGGAGATGCTTATGCAGCCATTGGTGTAGGCCGCAGCACAGGAACGAAGCTGATTTCTGCTTCGGGACACATTAATAAGCCCGGGGTTTACGAAATTGAATTGGGTGTCAGTGTTGAAGAATTCCTGAATTCCGACGAATACTGCGGTGGTGTCAGAAGAGGACATCATTTGAAAGCACTAGTTGCGGGAGGATCTTCTGTCCCCATTCTGCCAGCGCACCTGATCATGAAAACGGCTAATGGTGAAGATCGCCTGATGAGCTATGAATCACTGTCGGATGGTGGATTTGCGACGGGAACCATGTTAGGTTCGGGTGGTTTCATTGTTTTTGATGAAACAGCTTGTATCGTTCGCAACACCTGGAATTTCTCCCGTTTTTATCACCACGAATCGTGCGGACAATGCAGCCCGTGCCGCGAAGGAACTGGCTGGATGGAAAAAGTGCTTCACCGTATTGAGCATGGCCACGGAAGCATGCATGACATTGATTTGTTGGTTGATATATCTAAAAAAATAGAAGGTAACACCATTTGTCCATTGGGAGACGCCGCTGCCTGGCCAGTTGCCAGCGCGATCCGGCATTTCAGGGATGAGTTCATGTGGCACATTACCCATCCACACGAAGCATCGCAGCCCGGCGCAGTATACCAGGGCGAAATGGCATTAGTATAATGGAAATCAATAAATCGCTGATTTGGGTCCGGGATAAGTCCTTCATGATCGCTTTGTTCTTCGGGCTCATCAGCGCATTGATATTACTGATAATCAAATTCCAGGCATCCATCAGCTATCACCCCGACATTTCAGGAAGCGAGGGCAGCACGATTGTCCCTATTCAGCTTCTCGTATCGGGCAGCCCAATTTACCTGGATCCGGAGGATGCACCATTCAGGTTATCGCAATACGCACCGATTTACTCGACCATCGTTGCCACCTTTTGCAAGATCGTGGGTTGGTCGGCGCTTGAAGTGCATAAGATTTACCTTGCAAGCCGGTTATGGTCAAATATTTTTGTTTTGGCTACGGTTGGACTGGCTGGGCTATTTCTGAACCGGGTTACCAAAAAGCCGTTCATTGCCATCATTGCAGCTTTATACATTTTTCACGTCCTGAGCTTCTGGCTTTTAACCACTTCACGACCTGATAGTTTACTGATACTGCTAACCACTGTCTTTATATTTTTCTGCTACAATGCATTGAAGGAAGATGGCAACCCATTTTGGTTCTATGCCGCCATTTTCATTGCAGTAACGGCATTTTTTGTAAAGCAAAGTGGAGCGATCCTGGCTATTTCTGCCGGGGTTTACTGGATATTAAAGCGAGAGTGGAAAACGCTGGTGAGCCTGACTGCGTTTGGTATTTTGATAATGGGCTTTTACCTCGCGATCCTCCCTATTAATTCGATTGAGCTGTTTTTTACCAACATTATCGGAGGTGTTGCCAATTCAGCAAGCTGGGAATGGTTTTACGACTGGACGTTTCAACACTGGCTTTTGCAATTTGCGCCCCTGATCATTGCTAACGTTATTGTAAGCGGTTATATCGTTTATCACAAGTATTCCAATTTCCTTTTGTTTCTGACACTTTGCTGCTTTTTGTCTTTTATTTTCTCGACTTCAACAGCATTCAAAATTGGTGCGGGCGTTGGCTATTATCAGGATTATCTTTTGCTGGCAGTGATCCAGGTTACACTTTTCATTGCGCATCCGGCTAATGCATATCGTTTTGATCAGAGTCTTTTGAAAATGGGAGCGTCATTCTATATGGTGCTCGCGTTTTTGCATTGTACACTGTTTGTTTTTATGAAATACAAATCGGTGATCCATTCAAACTTTGAGCGCCATTATATAGATGAGCGTAATGTCTCGGAATATTTATATAAAGAGAAAAACTTGAAACCGAAGGAGTGGGTTTATATTTGCGGCGGGAATCAAATGGAAGGTTATTTCCTGAATCATTTTTTAGTCAATAATGCGTTAATCCCATTTCCGGACCTTGTTTATCTGGCAGATCTGAACGGAACCTTTCGCTTTGACAAATTTAAGAGCATGGTTAGGAGAAAGGATATTAAATATGTAATTTCATTGAAAGGGATTGTGCCTGTTAACATTCTCAATGTTGATTTTACAAACACTTTAAAATATAGCTCAACCGTGGGCCCGTACGATATTTACGAGGCCGACAAATAGCATAATGATATAATTTTTGGCATGGAAGAGACCAAACCTCAGTTAGTAAAAATTACATTCGACGGCATTGAAGTCGAGGTGGAACCGGGAACAACGATCATGCAGGCTGCGCGGAAGATTGCGGAAGCGGACGAAAGTCAGGCTGCGCTCGTGCCTCCTGCAATGTGTTTCTATAAGCCATTGACTGCCTCCGGTGGCAAGTGCCGGGCGTGCCTTGTGCGCGTAGCGCAAGGTTCAGCAAAAGATCCGAGGCCAATGCCGAAGCTGGTCCCATCTTGCATTACCCAGGTTCAGGAAGGAATGGTTGTTGAAAACACAACAAATCCGGCCGTACTTGACACGCGAAAAAGCATTGTTGAATTCCTGCTGATCAACCACCCGCTCGACTGCCCTATTTGCGATCAGGCGGGAGAATGTCATTTGCAGGATTTTGCATTCGAGCATGGCTCTGTAAAAACGCGTTACGAGGAAGATAGGAGGACTTTTGATAAAATCGACATTGGTCCGTATGTGCAGCTGCACATGACGCGCTGCATTCTTTGCTATCGCTGCGTTTACACGGCCGACCAGATCACAAACAAGCGTGTACACGGTGTAATGAACCGCGGAGATGCTTCTGAAATCAGCACTTACATTGAAAAAGCGATCGATAATGATTTCTCCGGGAATGTGATCGACGTTTGTCCCGTAGGCGCTTTGACCGACAAAACTTTCCGTTTCAAAAACCGCGTTTGGTTTACCAAACCTGAGGATGCGCACCGTGATTGCGACAAATGTTGCGGTAAAACGACAGTTTGGTACAGAGGAGACGAAATTATCAGGGTTACTGCCCGCAAAAATACCTGGGGAGAAGTCAACGATTTCATTTGCAACACCTGCCGTTTTGAAAAGAAAAAAACCAGCGACTGGGTGCTCGAAGGTCCTACCAAAGTAAAACGCAGTTCTGTTATTTCAGCCAACAAATACCGCGCTGATCTTGTGAAGAAACCTGATTTCGCTATAAAACTGGCGGACAGTTCTTACAAAAAAATTGACGATACACGTCCTTTCGTTACGGATGAAGAAACGATCCGTCACCAAAGCATCGAAAACAACGACAAAGCAAATCACCGCTCATTGTTGGCAAAAAATAACTAGTTCAACGGCCTGACAGCCTGTTTTTAACCTTGTTTACAAAAAATGGATTTAACGGAGTTTCTCATTAAAACCGCAACAATATTCGTTGTTTTTGTTCTTACCCTGGTCATTGCCATGTATTCAACCTGGGGCGAACGCAAAGTTGCCGGCTTTATCCAGGACAGGATGGGCCCTAACCGTGCAGGACCGGGTGGCTTGCTGCAGCCGCTTGCTGATGCGGGTAAAATGTTTTTCAAAGAAGATTTCATTCCTGCGCTTGCTAACAAATGGCTTTTTATCGCCGGACCGAGTTTGGCGATGCTTACGGCTTTGCTTGCGAGTGCTGTAATTCCTTTTGGAAGCACTTTCCGGATCAATGGTCATGAAGTTGCTTTGCAAGGCGTGGAATCCAACATTGGTATCCTTTACGTTTTTGGTGTTGTGGCACTGGGCGTTTACGGCATTATGGTCGGCGGCTGGGCTTCCAACAATAAGTTTTCGCTGCTGGGCGCCATTCGTGCGGCCTCGCAGAACATTAGTTATGAAGTGGCTATGGGCCTTTCGCTGATTGCTATCCTCATGATGAGCAGCTCGCTTTCGTTGGGAGAGATTGTAGCGCAGCAGCATGGCGGTAACTGGAATATTTTTTACCAGCCATTAGGCTTTATTATCTTCATCACCTGCTCGTTCGCTGAATGTAACCGTGTGCCTTTTGACCTTCCGGAATGTGAAACTGAGCTTGTAGGCGGTTACCACACAGAGTATGGAAGTATGAAACTCGGCTTTTATCTCTTTGCCGAGTACATTAACATGTTCATTTCGTCGGCCATTATCTCGGTTCTTTATTTTGGCGGATATAATTATCCTGGAATGGACTGGGTTTATACGCAACTGACGCAGGCATTCGGTCCAGAAACGGGACATAATGCTGCTACATTGATCGGAACAGTGGTATTTTTCGGAAAAGCGTTGTTTTTCATCTTCTTCTACATGTGGGTGCGCTGGACTATTCCACGTTTCCGCTACGATCAGCTGATGAACCTGGGCTGGAAGAAACTGATCCCGCTTGCTATTTTTAATATTATTATCACCGGTGCTGCCGTGCTTTTCCTTAAGCCGCTGGTAACTGCGTGGTTGAATTAATAAAAACACATTGCCATGCAACTGACAAATCGCTCTAAGCAAGTAAGCAATAAAGAAATGACGCTGATGGAACGCGCCTACTTGCCTGCTATTGCAACAGGACTAGCGATCACCATTAAGCACTTTTTTGCGAAAAAAGTAACCATTCAATATCCTGAAGTGAAGCGTTACCTGGGCCCGGTTTTCCGGGGAAGGCACATTTTGAAAAGGGATGAAGATGGCCGGGAACGTTGCACAGCCTGCGGGTTATGCGCCGTTGCTTGTCCGGCAGAAGCCATTCAAATTGTGGCTGCTGAGCGTGAAAAAGGAGAAGAAGAGCTGTATCGCGAAGAAAAATATGCGGCGGTTTACGAAGTGAATATGCTGAGATGCATTTTCTGCGGACTTTGCGAAGAAGCTTGTCCGAAACAAGCCGTTTATTTACGCCACGATGAGTTCGTGCCAGTATTTGCGGAGCGCGACCAGGTGATCTGGGGAAAAGACCTGTTGGTTGAAGACATGACCAACAGATATACCCGCGAGGCCTGGACCAAAGAAGAAGCCCGCGCATTGGACTTGAAAAAAGCCAGCGGTGAAGTTACCAATGTTGTTCCGAGAGCCATTCCCTGAACACATTCATTGAGCATATCAGCTATTTAATTTTATGAATTCAGTTATTTCGTTTTTCTATTTCCTGTCATTCCTGACTGTCCTCAGCGCAGTAATGGTGGTTGTTTCGCGCAACCCGATCCACAGCGTCCTGTATCTGATCCTGACGTTCTTTACGCTCTCAGGACATTACATCCTGCTTAATGCGCAGTTTCTGGCGGCTGTTAACATTATCGTCTATGCGGGAGCAATCATGGTTCTCTTCCTCTTCGTGATCATGTTCTTGAATATGAAACAGGACAATGAAGAGTCTAAAACCAACTTAACCAAAATTGCGGCTACAATTGTCGGCGGAACTGTATTTGTGATCCTTTTCGGGGCATATCGCAAAAGCATTATCCCAGGATTTGATCCTCAGCAGTTTGATTCACAAATCGGGATGATCGAAAACCTTGGACATTTACTTTTCAGGGATTATCTGCTTCCATTTGAGTTGGTTTCCATTCTCCTTTTAGTAGCGATGGTGGGTGCGGTGATGTTGGGTAAAAGAGAAATTGGCGAAAGACATTTCTAAGCAATACTTGCTTCATTAATAAAAGAAAAAAGGAAATGCTCGGTCGAGCATTTCCTTTTTTCTTTTATGATCAAAAATAAATCCTTTGATCTCCAGGATAAATCTTTTGTTATCCCCAGGATAAATCCTGGGGCAAAGTATAGATTGCCGCTATGCGGCTTGTAAGATGCCAGCCGGGTCACCGGCGACCCATATTTCGCCCAGGATTTTAATCCTGGGAAAAAGGGCTAGCTATAATATTTATCGCTCAATTGGCTTCAACTTCTGCATAAGCTTCAACAGGGATGCAAGAGCAGATCAGATTGCGATCTCCATAAGCGCTGTCGACTCGGCTTACACTTGGCCAGAACTTATTAAAACGTAAATGCGGCAATGGGAATGCTGCTTTTTCGCGGCTGTAAGATCTGTTCCAATTTTCACTTAAAAGGATCCGGGACGTATGCGGCGCATTTTTAAGCACATTATCCGTGCGATCTGCAACACCATCCTGAATCTCCCGAATTTCATTTCTGATCGCAATCATTGTGTCACAAAAACGATCCAGTTCAGCCTTCGATTCAGATTCCGTCGGTTCGATCATCAATGTTCCTGCAACAGGGAATGACAATGTTGGCGCGTGGAACCCGTAATCCATCAGACGTTTCGCCAGATCTTCCGCTTCCACACCAGCCGCTTTGAAAGACCGGCAATCCAGGATCATTTCATGTGCGCAGCGACCGTTTGTGCCTGTATAAAGCACATCGTAATGTCCGCTCAGGCGCTCTTTGATATAATTGGCATTCAGAATGGCATATTTGGTTGCATTCGTTAGTCCCGCCTCTCCCATCATGGCAATGTATGCGTAGGAAATGGTCAGGATGCTGGCGCTTCCGTAAGGTGCGGCAGAAACGGCTCCTGCTTCGCCTGCTGGCAAATGCTCTGGCTGCGTGCTGAAATTAACGTGACTTGGAAGGAAAGGCATCAAATGTTCAGCCACACCAATCGGGCCAACGCCGGGTCCGCCACCACCGTGAGGGATACAGAATGTTTTATGCAGATTCAGATGGCAAACATCAGCGCCAATGGTTGCCGGACTGGTAAGCCCAACCTGCGCATTCATATTGGCACCATCCATATAAACCTGACCGCCAAACGAATGGATCATTTCGCAAATTTCAATGATACTCTCCTCATATACACCGTGTGTTGAAGGATAAGTGACCATTAAGCAAGAAAGCTCGTCTTTATATTGCTCCGCTTTCGCTCTCAAATCGGCTACATCAATGTTTCCTCTTTCGTCACATTTGGTAACCACCACTTTCATTCCTGCCATTACAGCCGATGCAGGGTTGGTGCCGTGAGCCGAAGAAGGGATTAATGCAACATTCCGGTGCACGTCGCCACGACTTTCATGATAAGCACGAATCGCCATTAAGCCGGCATACTCGCCTTGTGCGCCCGAATTAGGCTGGAATGACATTGCTGCAAATCCGGTGATTTCGCAAAGCCAGATATTCAGCTCGCTTACCAGCTGCGCATAACCACCAACCTGATTGGTAGGAGCGAACGGGTGGATCGCACCAAATTCCGGCCAGGTCAACGGGATCATTTCAGCCGTTGCATTCAGTTTCATGGTACAGCTGCCCAACGAAATCATGGAATGCACCAGTGATAAATCTTTATTTTCAAGTGATTTCAAGTAACGCAGCATTTCGTGCTCGGTATGATGCGTATTGAAAACAAGATGTGTCAGATATTCGGATGTGCGGGCAAGATTTGCTGGCAGATCCAGTTCAAGTTCTTCATCAATTACCATTTCACCCTGGAAGCCAGAAACTTCGGCAAACACATTCAATAGCGAAATGACATCGTCAAAGGTTTTGGCCTCATCAAATGAAACCGAAACGCTTTCCTCACCATTGTATTTGAGGTTAATGCCCCACTTCACCGCGGTTTCACGCAGTTTTCTGGTCAAACCAGTCTTAACCGTGACTGTATCAAAGTAATGTTCAGTTACGACTTCGTAATGGAACTGCTTGATGGTGTCAACAAAAAGTTTTGTAAGTCCGTGAACGCGGGCGGCAATGTTCTTGATGCCTTCCGGTCCGTGATAAACGGAGTAAGCACCTGCAATCACTGCCAAAAGAACTTGTGCAGTGCAAATATTGGAAGTTGCCTTTTCCCGACGGATGTGTTGTTCCCGGGTCTGCAAAGCCATGCGCAACGCACGATTCCCTTCCGTATCCACAGAAACACCGATAATCCGGCCTGGTATATGTCTTTTGAATGAATCTTTCGTTGCGAAATAAGCCGCGTGCGGGCCGCCGTAACCCATAGGAACGCCAAATCGCTGCGAGGAACCCACAACCACATCCGCTCCCATTTCGCCTGGTGATTTCAGCAATGTTAATGCAAGTAAATCAGCAGCCACAGCAACCGAAAGTCCTTGCTCATGCGCAGAGGCGATAAAGTCTGTGTAATCAATGACTTCACCATTGGTTGCCGGATATTGGACTAGCACACCGTATAAATTCTCGTCTGTAAGATCCACGGTTGCGTGGTTTCCTACGATAACGTCAATGCCAATGGGCTTCGCTCTCGTATGAATCAGGTCAATGGTTTGCGGATGGCAAAGTTCCGACACGAAAAATGTGTTTGCTTTTTTACGTGATGCCGGACGCAGGCTGTGCAGCATGGTCATTGCCTCCGCAGCCGCCGTCGCTTCATCCAGAAGCGAAGCATTTGCTATCTCCATTCCTGTCAAATCCGTAATCACGGTCTGGAAGTTCAATAGCATTTCGAGCCTGCCTTGTGCGATTTCGGCTTGGTAAGGCGTGTAAGCCGTGTACCAGGCTGGATTTTCCAGAATGTTCCGCAGAATTACATTAGGCGTAATGGTGTCGTAATAACCTGTTCCGATGTATGATTTCAAAACAGCATTTTTGCTTGCGATCTTCCGGATACCCTGCAAAAATTCCTGCTCGGTTTTCGGTCTTGGCAAGTTCAACGGCTTTTGCAATCTGATGGCCGGAGGAAGTGTCTGGTCAATCAATTCATCCAGAGATGCGGCTCCAATCGTGCTCAGCATTTCCTGCAACTCCTGCGCATCTTTACCGTGGTGACGGTTTTCAAATTTATCCTGGTTCCGAAGATTAATTTTCATTCAACTTGGGCTGACAACGTCAATATTAGATGGTTTTAAAAGACAAAAGTAAGCAAATCCAATCGAATCTTTTAGAGAATGATGGCCCTGCTTACTCTTGATTATATGCAATTTTTGATGCAATTCGAATGTCAATGATTGGGACAGCCGCAATCCGTTTTCCGCTTGAATATTCCCAGGAATTTCTTGGATTTCGGCTTTTTATAACCCTTATACTTTTTCTTTTTGCCTAAAAGCTCTGTCTTCGCGCTGGCTGGCTTTGCATTAACTGTGCTGACACCAGATATTCCGCAGATCAATGCGAGTACGAGAAATAAGGAAGCAAATTTTGTCATCATATTCATTTTTAGGATTACAGAACCTCATATACTCAACGCATTTAGGCTGTTATCCTATATAACTGATCCAACCCAATTACAAGTTCCCTAAATATTACGCCCTAACCAACTCAATGATAGCGATTTCAGGCAAAATACCCACACGGCCCGGATAACCCAAATAGCCAAAACCACGATTTACATACAAATGCTGGTCGTTTTCGGTGTATAACCCTGCCCATTGTTTGTATCTGTATTGCACCGGGCTCCATTTTAATCCAGCGATCTCTACCCCAAACTGCATGCCGTGCGTATGACCGGCCAGTGCAAGATCAATATCCTTGTATTTGGGTAAAACCTGCGCTTGCCAATGGCTCGGATCATGTGAAAGCAATATTTTGACAGGAAAATCCTCCGTATGCTGATAAGCCTTTTGCAGGTTACCGTATTTGGCAAAATTCCCCGCACCCCAGTTTTGAATGCCTATCAAGCCGATTTCCTCTCCATCGACGCGGATAGCACGGTTTTCGTCCAGCATTAAATTCCAGCCCAGCAACTGATGGGCTTTTCTCAGATCCGCCAGATTGCTCGTTTTGGCTTCCACGCTCGGCCATTGGAAATAATCACCATAGTCGTGGTTGCCCAAAACCGAATGCACACCCAGCGGAGCCTTTATCTTATTAAAAATATCAATGTATTCCCGCACTTCCAGCGCGCGGTCATTCACAAGATCGCCGGTGAAAAACGCGATATCCGGCTTCTCCTTCATCAACATTTCCACGCCTCCTTTCACAGCTGTTCTGTTGAAAAAGCTTCCTGAATGAATGTCGGATAATTGGGCGATCTTAATGCCGTCAAATGCTTTGGGAAGATTTTTAAGTGGGATACGGACTCGGCGGATGCGGTAATCATGCGCCCCGGAGATGATCCCGTAAGCAAATGTGCCCATCAGGCCAGCTCCCGCCACCATCGCCGTAGTCGCCAAAAATTGGGAACGCGGAATGGCCGGCTCACCGGTTGCAGGCGGAACAGGCGCCGCCGATGGAAAGAAAAAGCTGGCTATCCATTGTAAAAAACGACGGATGTCGTCCAGGAACAAAAGGAGAACGGCCAGCAGTTTGGACAAATAAGGAATGGCAATAAATGCGACAACAAATGTTCGCGTAGTGCTTTTGAAATAGTCCGGCGGAAGAAGCTGCATCGAAATGTAGGCTCCTAATGTGGCTGCGGTGAAAATCCAGTAAGTTCCTCCGATCCAGCGTTGTGTAAGCGGCGTTAGATTCCGGATCGCAAAGCGCAATCCCTGCCAAACGTACCAATCAATTGCAAAAAGAATGAATGTTAAAAATATAAAAAAGAATGTCCGGTTCATTTGGGGTGATTATTATCATATTTCTCGTAACACCGCACAGGATTTTCTCGTTCGGCGACATTTCGTAATTTTGAAACCACTAAATGAAACAAAATATGCCCGAATTCGATT
This sequence comes from Dyadobacter chenhuakuii, assembly GCF_023821985.2. Lineage (NCBI taxonomy): Bacteria > Pseudomonadati > Bacteroidota > Cytophagia > Cytophagales > Spirosomataceae > Dyadobacter > Dyadobacter chenhuakuii. The sequence goes on from NZ_CP098805.1 coordinate 4,144,607, forward strand.
TTAAGCGATTTCACATCCGTTCGATGAATGCAGGCTCGGACGAGGATCGCGCGCAGATCAACCAGGAACTGAAAGACCTTTACGCTTCTCTGAATGAAGAAGATAAGACGGATTTTAATGAGCAATTACAAAAATTCCTGACTAAGGAGGTAAGCAGGATCAAATCCGATTACGAATCTGTCAACGGGCTGGACCGGCCTAACTAACCGGATTTCGGCTTAATTGAGCCGCGGATCGATGGGATAATGGGCAATAGACCGGTATTCGCCGCCCATATTACGCAGGATTTCCCGCCAGAAATTTTCTGGTGGAGTTGTAAAAAGAAATTCAGAATCGGTGCTTGAAACAATCCAGGAATCCTGCTTCAATTCCTCATCCAGCTGGCCGCCGCTCCATCCGGAGTAGCCGATAAAGAAACGGATATCGTCAGCGTGAAAGGTGTTCAGGTTCAAGAGCATTTTTACCTTGTCAAAGTCTCCTCCCCAAAAAACATTCGGCATAATTTCCGCCCCACCGGCAACCAGGTCGGGACGTCTGTGAATGAAATGCAGTGTGTTTTTCTCTACGGGTCCGCCCAGATGCAAAGCAATGTCCTGATAAATGGTTTCGTCCAAAACATCCCCCAGGAAAAGGTCGGTAATCTGGTTCAGTACAAAGCCGAAGCTGCCTTGCTCGTTGTGTTCGCACATCAGAATAACGCCTCTTTCAAAATTGGGATCTCCCAGAAACGGTTTGGCAATTAACAGACTTCCTTTTGAAATTTTCATGGTTGATGGCATAGTGGGCATGACTTAAAGATCAAAAACGTAATATATTTAATTTTTGGCAACAATTTTGTCCCGATTTAACAAAAGGAAGATTCGTTTACCTATTTTACACAAATCGAAAAAAGAAAAATATGCCGTATATAAAATCTGTGCGAGGCTTTAATCCCACTTTCGGGAAAGCGTGCTGGCTTGCTGAAAACGCAACTGTTGTAGGTGATGTGGTGATGGGCAGCCATTGCACGGTTTGGTTTAATGCTGTGGTGCGCGGCGATGTGAACAGCATTCGGATTGGTGATTATTCCAATATTCAGGATGGCGCTGTGATTCACTGTACTTATCAGCGTTTTGCGACCACTATTGGCAGTTATGTGTCGGTTGCGCACAATGCAATTGTACACGGATGCACGATTGAGGATCACGTGCTGATCGGGATGGGCGCCATTGTAATGGATGGGGCTGTGATCGGCACCGGGTCCATTGTTGCTGCCGGCGCCATTGTCACACAGGGAACAAAAGTCCCACCGGGGACAATTTACGCGGGCAATCCGGCAAAATATCTGAAAGATGTATCCACGGAGCTGAATGCTGCCATTGACCGGACGGCCAATAATTACATTACCTATTCAGGCTGGTTTAGCGAAGAAGAAGAAGGAAAGTGAGCATTAACCCATTTCCTTTCTTGCATTCAGATATCCTTTGATCACGGTGAATGTAGTGATCGCGAGGAAGAAAATGATAATGTACTGCACATAATCAACGATCCACGGAAAGCGCTCTCCGAAAAGGTAACCGCCACCCGTTAATGTCCCGATCCAGATTGCGCCGCCGGCAACATTGTTGATCATAAACGCAGGAACCGTCATTTTTACCAGGCCTGCCAAAATCGGTGCAAAAGTGCGGACGATTGGAAGGAAACGGCTGATAATCAATGTTCTGCTTCCATATTTATCAAAATATTTCCGCGTTGTTTCAATGTGTTTTTTCTTAAAAAAGAAAGAATCCGGCCGGTTTTCGAACATATCACCGAAGTATTTTCCGAAAATATATCCAACCAACGAACCTATTACCGCGGCTCCAAACAAACACAGCAGCAAAATTCCAATCGGAACACTCAGTATGCCTGTCCCGCAAAAAACGCCAGCCAGAAAAACCAGGTAGTCGCCAGGGAGGAAGAAGGCGAAGAACAAACCGTTTTCGGCAAAAACGATGAAAGTTATGACCAGCAGGCCGCCTGTGCGGATTAACTCTTCGGAATTAAGGATATATTGAAAAAACTCGGTGATTGAATTCATAATGCGGATTTAAACGGCTAATCGGAACAGAGGATCACAATGCTGCCAAATTTAAGCATTTTCAGATAGTTCAAGCCAGCGCATCTCCTTATCAGCCTGACTTTCGGTTAATTCCTCGATTTGCTTAGACCATTGTGCTAATTCTGCGTGTGATCCACCAGCGTGCAATTTGGCAACTAAACCCGTTTTCTGCTCTTCCATTTTGGCTATATCAGCTTCCAGCTGCTCCATTTCCTTCTGTTCTTTGTAGCTCAGCTTGCGCTTTGGCGTTGCAGCTGCAACGGGTGTTGGCGCTACGGGCGCTGCCGTTTCCTTCACAGGTTGAATTACGTGGGTTGTATTGCTTTTGCCTGCATTGCCTCCCGAAGCTTTTTTCTCAGCTTCCTGTTCGTCCTGATATTCACGCAGCTCCGTATAATTTCCCGGAAAATCACTAATCTTCCCTTCTCCTTCAAAAACAAAAATGTGCTGTACAAGCCTGTCGAGGAAATATCTGTCGTGGGAAACGATTACCAGGCAGCCTGGGAAGTTTAATAAGAACTCTTCCAAAACATTCAAACTCGCAATGTCCAGATCATTCGTAGGCTCATCCAGGATCAGGAAGTTGGGCTGTTTGATCAATATTAAAAGCAGCTGCAGCCTGCGTTTTTCACCACCGCTTAGTTTTGAGATAAAATCATATTGTTTGGAAGGTGAAAAAAGGAAAGCCTGTAACAAATGTCCGACCGTAACCGTCTCACCGGTTCCCAGCTGCACCACCTCCGCAACATCTTTAACAATGTCGATCACCCGCTGATTTTCGTTAAAAACGAGATCAGACTGCTTGTAGTAACCAAACTGAACCGTTTCCCCTTTAACAATCTGACCTTTATCCGGCATTAATTCGCCCGTGATCATGTTCAGGAGCGTCGACTTGCCCATCCCGTTCTGGCCTACAATACCAATGCGGTCGCCTTTTCGGAATGTGTATTCAAAGTTTTTAATCAATTGTCTTTCACCAAATCCTTTGCTCACATTTTCGAGCTCGATGATCTTGCTGCCCAGCCTCGAAGTGCGGACATTCAGTTCCATTTGTGTATCAAACTTCTTCTGGCTTGCCTTCTCCTTTAATTCCTCAAATGCATCCACACGATATTTTGCCTTTGTCCCGCGTGCTTTGGGCTGACGGCGGATCCAGTCGAGTTCCTTGCGCATTAAGTTGCGCGCCTTATCAATGCCGGCTGCCTCCATTTCTTCTCTTTCCGCCTTTTTTTCGAGGAAGTAAGTGTAGTTTCCTTTATATGGATATGCTGAGCCGTGATCTAGTTCAAGCATTTGATTACAAACTGTGTCCAGGAAATACCGGTCGTGGGTTACGACCAGCAATGTTGTGTTGGACGTATTTAGATAGTTTTCAAGCCATTCCACCGTATCCAGGTCCAAATGGTTGGTAGGCTCATCCAGGATTAGTAAATCAGGATCTTCCAGCAAGACTTTCGCCATAGCCACACGCTTGCGCTGCCCGCCGGATAATGTTCCGAAAAGATTCTCCGTATGGTGAATGCCAAGACGTCCCAGGATTTCCTTGGTCCGGTATTCAAAATCCCAGGCATTAAACTTGTCCATATCCTCCATCACTTCGGCAAGTTCGTCGTGGTTGTCGGTTTCAATGGCATGCTCGTAGCGCTTAACAACTTGCGCCACAGGATTGTTGGAAGAAAAAATCACGTCAATCACCGAAAGGCTTTCATCAAAAGCCGGGCTTTGATCCAGGTATCCTACCCGAATATCTTTCCGAATGCTTACTTCTCCCTGATCCGCCGGGATTTTGCCCGTCAGAATGTTCAGAAAAGTGGTCTTGCCCGTTCCGTTCGTTCCGATGAGCGCAACCTTGTCGCCCCTGCTGATTCCAAAATTGATGTTTTTAAAAAGCCACTGATCGCCAAATGACTTTGCTATATTTTCTGCTGAAAGGTAATTCATGATCCAAAGTAAAATTCAATTCCTACAAAGGTAGGACAGATCTCAAACAACAAAGAAAAAATTCGTTTTGAAAGGGTAAATAGCATAATATTGCTCTTTATATTTAGTTATATGGTTCCATAGAACACATTTTAAATCATGTCCAAGCAATTTTTATTCCTATTCTCAACCGTTTTCATTTGTTTCACCGCAGCAGCACAAGACCCCAATTTTAAGAATTATACGCAAAAAATAGGAGGTAGCCCGCAAGTCTACGATATGGTCGCGATTCCCGGCGGCGAGTTTATGATGGGAAGTCCTGATTCCGAAAAAGGTCGCCGACCCGACGAAGGCCCGCAGCACAAAGTAAAGATCGAGCCCTTCTGGATGGGCAAAACCGAAGTGAACTGGGACATATATGACCTTTACGCTTTCAAAAACATGGAAAAGGAAATGGCAGCACGTCACCCTGATCCCGACAAAAGTGTTCAGAAGACCGATGCCAGCACCCGCCCGAGTCCTCCCTATGTAGATATGTCGTTCGGTATGGGAAGATCCGGATATCCGGCGATTAACATGACCCAATATGCTGCCATTCATTTTTGCAAATGGCTATATGAAAAAACAGGTGTTTTTTACAGATTACCGACTGAGGCTGAATGGGAATACGCGTGCCGCGCAGGTTCAAAAACAGCTTACTCATTTGGAGCCGACGAATCTAAATTAGACGAATATGCATGGCATCGTAAAAACAGTGATGCCGCTTACAAGAAAATCGGATTGAAAAAACCCAATGCTTTCGGCTTGCACGATATGCATGGCAATGTGATGGAATGGACATTGGATCAGTACATTCCTGATTATTATGCAAAACAACCTGCGGGAGAAAAATACGCTCCGGTTACCGAGCTTTATCCAACGGCCGTTCGCGGTGGTTCCTGGGACGATGAGCCTGCTGACTTGCGGAGCGCTGCCCGCACGGCTTCAAAACCGGAATGGAAGATCCTGGATCCGCAGCTTCCAAAAAGCGAATGGTGGATGACAAGTGCATCATTTGTTGGTTTCAGGGTGGTTAGGCCACTGAAACAACCGTCTCAGGAAGAGATAAATGCTTATTACAGCCCAAAACTGATTGAAGATTATTGAGATCATATTAAACTCTTAACATAATGGAACAAAATAGACGTGATTTTTTAAAAGCAACCGGCCTGTTTGCAGCGGGCGGTGCAATGTTGAATCCGGTTCGCGGATATGGCTTTAACAGTGCGGTGGATGAGACGATCAAAGTTGCTTTGATCGGTTGCGGAGGAAGAGGAACTGGTGCGGCTGCGCAGGCATTAAGCACAACGCAAAATGTGCAGATCGTTGCCATGGCAGATGCTTTTAAGGACCGTCTGGACGAATCATATAAAAACCTGACTGCGAAAAAATACAAAAATGCAGCAGGAACGGTTGTGGATACAAAATTGAAAGTTGATGTTCCTGACGACCGTAAGTTTGTAGGTTTCGATGCATTCAAGAAAGCCATTGCTTTAAAAGACGTGGATGTTGTCATCCTGGCGACTCCTCCGGGATTCCGTCCTTCGCATTTTGAAGAAGCGGTGAAGAACAACAAGCACATTTTCATGGAAAAGCCGGTTGCCACAGATGCTCCCGGAATTCGTAAAGTGCTTGAAATTGCCGAAGAAGCGAAGAAAAAGAAGTTGAATGTGGTTGTGGGTCTGCAACGCCATTACCAGGCTAATTATCTGGCTGCGATCAAACGCATTCATGACGGTGCAATTGGTGATATCGTAGGCGGGCAAGTTTACTGGGTTGGCAGCAGCCCGTGGATGAAAGAACGCCAGCCAAACCAGACGGAAATGGAATACCAAATGAGAAACTGGTATTATTTCAACTGGCTTTGCGGTGACCACATTTCGGAGCAGCACGTGCACAACATTGACGTCGCTAACTGGGTGAAAAAGGGTTACCCTGTTTCAATTCAAGGAACCGGCGGTCGTGAAGTGCGTACCGGAAAGGCTTACGGAGAGATTTTCGATCACCATACATTGGATTTGGTTTATGCCGACGGAACCGTTATTTCCAGCCAATGCCGTCAGTTTGAAGGCACCTGGAACAAGGTTGATGAGGCTTTCGTAGGAACAAAAGGCCGCATTGACAGCTTTGACGGCAAGAAAACCATTTTGAAAGATTACAAAGGCGGCGTGATTTACCAGCACGACGATAAAGGTGATAAAAACCCATATCAGGTTGAACACGACGAATTGTTTGCGGCCATTGCAAAAGGTGAATACAAATTTGCTGACGCAGAAAATGGTGCAAAAAGCACAATGACAGCCATTATGGGCCGTATGGCAACTTATTCAGGCAAGATGATCAAATGGGATGAGGCATTCAACTCAGACATCAATCTATTCCCGGACAAACTGGCCTGGGATGCTTCGCCAAAAATCCTTCCGGGTCCTGACGGACTTTATCCGGTTGCGGTTCCTGGTAAGACGCAGGTTATTTAAGTTAATATGCAGTAAAAAAGGGCTCCTGGGAGCCCTTTTTTGTTTGTAAGTTGTGATAGAATTTCTAAATTGGAGTAGGATTGTCCATATGATGGAATTCTAATGTTGTACCAACGATATCATCAGTGAAACTTAGCCTGAGAAACGCTGTGCTCATTCTGCTAACCGGCATGCTTTTGCTTGCGGTCGGTGCCTCACTAAGATCGGATCAAAACAAATTCAGCAATCCTGTTATCCTCACCGCCCTGGCCATTGAATTCCTGGGAACAATCTGGCTCGTTCTGAGCCTGAACCAAAGGCGCAAACACAACAAGATTTAAACTTTGCTGGACCGGTTACGAAGGTAAAAATCGGCTAGTACCAATGCTGCCATCGCCTCTACAATCGGAACGGCGCGCGGCACCACACAAGGATCATGACGTCCTTTTCCCTGCACAATAGCCACATCCCCATGCTGATCAATGCTTTCCTGATCCTGCATAATGGTTGCCACCGGCTTGAACGCTACGCGGAAATAAATATCTTCACCATTTGAAATCCCACCTTGCACACCTCCTGAATGATTGGTGCGGGTGTGGACTTTGTCTTCGTCATCAATAAAGAACGCATCGTTATGCTGAGAACCCAGTAATGTAACGCCTTCAAAGCCGCTGCCGTACTCAAATCCCTTCACTGCATTAATGCTCAGCATGGCCTTTCCCATTTCCGCATGCAGCTTGTCAAACACAGGCTCTCCCCAGCCAGCCGGAACGCCTGTAATCACGCAATTCACAACGCCCCCTACAGAATCTCCCTGCTTTCTTACCGAGTCAATGTAATCGAACATTTGCTGCGCCATTTCAGGATCAGGACAACGGACGGCATTTGTTTCTGTTAATGAAAGATCGAGATCCTGATATGATTTTTCGAGTTTTAATGTCCCGACCTGTGAAACGTAGGATTGAATATTTACGCCCAGATCAGCCAGGAGCAGCTTTGCCAGCGCGCCAGCCGCAACTCTTGCAGCAGTCTCCCTCGCAGAGCTCCTGCCGCCGCCTCTGTAATCGCGGACGCCATACTTCACCTGATACGTGTAATCCGCATGTGACGGACGGAACTGGGCAGCAATGTGCGAATAGTCTTTGCTGCGCTGATCTTCATTCCGGATGATCAAAGCAATGGGTGTGCCGGTTGTTTTGCCCTCAAACACTCCCGATAGCACTTCAAATTCGTCTGCTTCCTTCCGTTGCGTGGTAATTCTCGACTGTCCTGGCTTGCGCCTGGTCAGCTCGCTTTGTATAAAGTCTGAGTCGAAATTGACGCCTGCCGGGCACCCTTCTATGATCACACCAATGCCCGCTCCGTGCGACTCACCGAATGTGGCTATTTTGAATATCTTACCGTACGTACTTCCCATTAAAAATTTACTTTCTGAATACCCAAACCATTGCGATCAATAGCAGAATCACTATGCCGTTGGTGGTGTCTTTTAAAATCTTTTTATAATCTATTGAATCTTTGCTGCTATCAAGGCTTTCCAGGTTGTCGTACAGCCCGGAAGAGCCGCTCAGTGATAAGTTGGCAAGCTTATAGTCCTCGCCCTTTACAGAAAGCATTTTTGCGGACCGCAATGTATCATACTTTGCTTTTGACGAATTGAAATATACCCATTGAAAATACCGTCCTAACGGAAATTCCCCGTCCTTTCTGGGAACAACAAAGTAATCGAAAGTTTTCTCCCCTACCACACTTTGGTAGCTTCTTTTAATGATTTGACTTACTTCCGGCGGATAAATGTCAAATGTAGAGTTGGATTGGATCGTCGGTGCCGGAATAGCGGCAATGTTCCCAACGCCTTCCACCTTGAACATGTAACGCACGCTCTCGCCGGGATAAACGAGCGTGCTGGACAGATTCTCCTTTAATGCATACTGCCCAACCGCAACCTGATCCCTTAACGGATGATCCGGCAACTGGCGCACGACAATAGCCGCCTTGTTCGACCTGAACGACCTCACCACTTTCCGCTCCACATTTACTGCCTTGCTGTTATCGATAACAAGCATTTGCAGGGCGATCGAAGGAAAAACAATGTCTTCGGTCGTGATCGGGAAAAGCCGGGCCTGGTACATGTTATATTCCGTATACCGGCGGCCTCTGATTGTTATGCGACGTTTGACAATTTCCTCAATGCCCACATTCTCTTCCCAGCAATTCGCCGGCCGTAACTGTTTGAGGATAGATTGCAATTGCTCATTGAACCGGTAAAATTCCATTTGTACCGGCGCATTCTCAGCAATGTATAGAGAAATGCGCAACGCAAATCCTTCCCTAATAAAAACTGCCTTTTTATCCGTCTGGACGGACAGGAAAATCCCGTCGCCTGTATCTTCCACATCCGCCTCAAAAGTAGGGCTCACGCCTACGGAAACAGCGTCTCCCGGGCTTGCTTGCTGAGAAAAGACAACCATTGTCTCTTCTGATTTTAATTTGAGGCTGTTGATCGTGATTACGAACGCGGGAATGAGGTAGTTCCCTGGCTTAGCTGCGAAGTATTCCTGTGTGATGGTTTGTATCACCACTTTCTTGCCATACACCGTGCTGATGGCACTGGTTGCTGACTTGCTTCTTTTTTCCAACCCGTTTATTTCCGGAAAAATAACCGCCGGCCGCGTTTCTGCATCACGCAGAACAACCGATATAAGGAAAGGCTGATCCAATGATAAGTTTTTGGATCCTAATTCAATGGTAGAGGCGTCATTAATAGTCTGGGCCAGAAGCGTACCAGAAAAACACAAAATAATATTTAATAACGCATATAATTTCATTAAATATTTTCGTTAGCTTTATTAGGAATTGCCGCTCTCAGACGTTTTTAATTTAATTCTGATGCATATTATTCACTTCCCTAAACCACAAAATTACATAATACTATGGCCTCCATGCTTGAATACATAAAAATTATTCTGCAGAAAGTTAGTTTCGACCGCAGATTGTTTGAAAAAGAACTTAGAAAAGCAATCCGTATGTTGATGCCAGCCGAGGTAAAAAGATTACGACAATGGTGTTACGATAATTACGGAACGGTTCATCTACCAGTACTCAATACTTGTTTTGCGCGCCTGTCTTCATTGGGCTAGCATTTTTTAAATTTTTATAATGAAAGAAGCCGCTTGGATATCCAAGCGGCTTCTTTCATTATAACCTAACCGAATTATTTTTTCTTCGGTGTTGCTGCTGCTTTTGTTTTAGCACCAGCTTTTGCGCCTGCTGCTGGCTGCGTTTCAGCTGTTGGCGTAGCTAATCCTAATGCTTCTTTTGCAGATATGTTATCCGGATCCACTTTTAGAAGTTTCTCCCAATATTCCTTCGCCTTTGCTTCATCTTTCAATGTAGTTTGAGCGTGGAATGCAAGATAGCCATAAGCCAATTTCAAATAAGACTTGTATTTGCTTGGATCTGGATCTTTTTCAGCCAGTTCAGTCAATCTCAAATAGTAAGGCTGAGAAATTCCCTTGTCAACGTTTTCTTGTCTGTCATATGCATTGTAAAGCGTACTTGCTCTCCAATAGTATCCATATGGCCAGTCAGGAAGTTTCTGAGTAACAGTCGCGAAGATCGAATCTGCTTTCAGGAATAATGTACGTCTTTCCATTGAAATCTTCGCACTGTCTGCATAGTTTGAATCTGCAGCAGTTGGAAGCACTTTCGCAGTTGCCATCTGGAAGTTAGACAAACCAGTGTAGTAATAGTCATTCGCGCTTGCTTTTGCAGTATCCAATGCGATACCTTTTTCAAAAGTTGCAGCAGCGTTCGGGAAATCTTTCGCAGCATAATACAGGGCAGCAACTTCTTTGTATGCAGTTGCAGCTTCTGCTTTGCTCGTATCCATATCAGCACCTTTCAAAATGTAAGCAACACCGGTCGAGTCATATCCTTTTCCGTCTGTTACTTTCTGGTTGTATGCACGACCCAAATATTTGTAGTCATCACCAATTACTTTATCCGGAGCAATTTTGATGAATTCTGTCAAGTTCTGGATAGCTTCGTCAGGCTTGTTAGTCTTGAAGTTAGACCAGCCATACATACGCAATGTGATCGGGTTGTTGATTTTGCCTTTGATCTCTTCAAGCAATTGCAATGATTTTGCATAATCGTCAGCCGTAAATGCAAACTGAGCAGCACGCAATTTCATTTCAGGATCAGTAGTTCCGCTTTTCTGGATGTACAAATCGAAGTTTTCAGCAGCTTGTTTGTATTTCTGAGCCAGGAAGTACAACTCCGCAAGGTCTTTGTATGCCGGTGCAAAGTTAGGATCTGCTTCAATGGCCTTTTTGTAGTTTTCAAGCGCCAGGTTGTAGTTCTTACCACGAAGGTAAATCTGACCAATCGCGTTGTGAGCAGTTGCGTAGTTTGGTTTTGCTGTCAAAGCATATTCATAAGCCGTTACAGCAGCACCACCTTCATTACGTAACATTAATGCATCCCCTTTTGCAAGATAGGCGTCAGCAAGATTTTTATCTCTCTTAACAGCTTCATCCAGCAATCTGATTGCCTCAGCAGGATCGTTGTTTTTCTCGAAAAGCGTGTAAGCCTCGCCTATTCTGAAAAGAACCTCAGCATCTTTTTTCTTTTTCTTCTCTGCTTCGTCGAAAAGCTCTTTCGCTTTTGCTTTTTCTCCTTTGGCAAGAGCAACTGTTCCCTGACCTACTTTATTCAAATAGGATTTATCATCAATCGTAAGACCTTTATCAAAGGCTTTTTGTGCTTCGTCCAGTTGATTGGTTTTTATATAGTAATAACCAAGGTAATATTGGTTATCAGCAGAAGGCGTTGTTTCTGCGAGTTTTTTAAATAAATCACCTGCTTCATTGTAACGTTCTCCGTTGATCAATGCTAAGCCGTCCTGCGTAGTTTGTGCGTGTAAATTAACAAACGCTAATAAACCAATTACCAGTGCTACTAATTTCATTCTCATGTTTCTGTTCATTTTTTACCCGGTTAAAATAATGATAAAAAATTTGGCTTTCCAATAACAAGTCCCAAATCTTAAATTGTATTACACTTCTTAAAAATTCTTCCCCGTGGTTATTTCGAGCTCCCTGGGGTAAGGTACAGTTGGCAATAAGCCCATTTTTTGAATTATTAAACCTCCTACATCCCGTGCGATATAGGTCATTAGTCCGCCTCCCAATCCCGAATATCCTTCACGGCTGATGATATATAAATCCCGGTGGAGGGGATATCTTTTAAATTCAAGTCCGCTTTGAAAGGGCTGAATATAATTTGACAAAGAATCTGGATTAGCCTTTTGAGCAACACCCAATACGTTGATTCCTTTTGACAATTCCCTTGTTGCTAATGAATGCCCTTCGCTGATCCAGCTTACGCCTATAAAACCCAAATGTAGCGGGTTAGACCTGATATCTTTGATTACATTCTCGTTAGAACCAGCTGATGTAATACGCAAACGTTGAATGTCCTTGATCCCAAATTTATTAAGAATGAAGTTCAAGTTGCTTGCATTGGCATTGTCAAACACCAATGTTATAGGCCCTTTTTGATTTCCATCCTTCAACTGAGACCAGTCCGTAATTTTCCCTTCCAGTATTGCCTTAATCTCGGGCATTGTTATTAAGCTGTCCGTATTTGATTTGCTTACTACCAACGCCAGCCCATCAGTTGCAATGTGCTGAAACTTATGGGATCCTTTCTGCTTCTTAATGAGCTCTGTCTCCTTCTCGCTTAACTGCCTGGTCGAGAAAATGATCCGGGCACTGTCGTTAAGCAATTGACGAATCGCTTCTTGCTCTGGCTTATACTCTAACTTAAAATGCGTATTCGGGTAAATTCCCTCGTATGCATTCGTTAGCGCATTAACAATCGGCTTGAATGATTCGTCTGAGGCAACGGTAATTGTTCCCTGCCTCGGGTTATCAAGATCACCATTAGAACCACCGCAACCTAGCAAGCTCAGAAACGCTACTGATGTGCCGAGCAATATTCCGGCTGACCAAAATTTCATAGTTCTTTTTGATTTCTTCTTCTCCAAACCCTGTAACCTCTGTAAGCTCCGTACAAAATAAGTGTGCCAGCGAAAGCATTCCTTGCCAGACTGCCAACAGGTAACAACCTAAATGACAAGGAGGAGAGGACTAAAAAGACCCCTCCTCCTATGTATGTCAGAGCCATTAACACAGAGGTTAGATCACCGATCTTCTCATGCAATGGTTTTTCCCTCATGAGTTACTCCAGCTGGAAATTGATTGGCAAGTTGTACTTAACACGAACCGCACGTCCTGATTGCTTACCTGGTTTCCACTTCGGCATTGCTTTCACAACACGGATAGCTTCTTCGTCGCAACCAAAACCAAGTCCTTTCAATACAGCCACATCTTGGATACTACCATCCGTATTTACTACAAATGACATAAACACCCTTCCTGAAACGTTGGCACGTGAAGCTGCACTTGGGTATTTGATATTTTTACCTAAATACTTGTACATTTCAGCCGTACCACCTGGAAACTCGGGCTGCTGCTCAACAACGGTAAAAACCTTTTCCGGTTCTGGCGCTGCTTCTACAACTGTTCCTTTGCTTGGTGCCGCAACTGCTTCGGGAGCAACAATGATCTCGTTCGCATTGGGATCTCCTTCAACTGTTTTATCCGCAACAACAGCTTCCTTAATTTCTTCTACTGTTGGTGGTGGCACCTCTTCAGGCACTTCTTCATCCTTTTTAACCTCAGGAGGCAAGAACTTCACCGTATTCACCTTAGGTTGTTCAACCGGCGGTGGTGGCGGTGGTGGCGGTTCTGCCGGATCAATTGGCGGCGGTGGTATTTTCATTAAATCCACCTCAACCATTGCTACTTCTTCTTCCTCGCCAGCCGACAGTTTATTAATAATTGACGGTGTAAACATTGCAAGAACAAAGAGAGCTGCTCCGATTATGGTAGCCTTCGTCACATCGGCACGATAGCCCTGACGAAGTGAAAATGCTCCGTACGCCTTATTTCGATCAGCAAACACTATATCATCCAGTGTAGCATTCGGGCCTATTTCTGCCATGGCGCTTTGAATTTGATTTGATTAAATTGTTATTTTTCTACGATTTTGTCACCCAAGAGCTTTTTCTCCGAATCTGTCAGAGTCTCTACAAGTGCATATCTCTTTGATTTGGTAATGGCCATTTCGTCCAATACGTCAACCATGTTCTTATAGGTTGAAACCGGCGTTGGCTTGATTACCACAACAAAAGGATCGTTTCCTTTTTCATCCTTTGGATTTGCAGCATTGATACGCTTAGCAGAGTTGAAAATCACACTTCTCAAATCGAACCCGTAGCGGGTTGTTTTCAAAGATGCTTCTGCTTTATCGTCATCCGCAGCTACTCCATCCAGATAATATACATCGTCGTTGGCTCCCATAAAAAGGGTCAACACTTTTGACGCTTTTAGCGGTTCGGTTTTTTCCTGGTCCTTTTCATCCGTCTTATCAGGAACAGCCAGCGTCATAGATGTCGGTTTCGACATAGTTGTTGCTAGCATGAAAAACGTGATAAGCAAGAATCCCAAGTCCACCATTGGCGTCATGTCTACACGGGTAGACATCTTTTTGCCCCGAACCTTACCGTCACCTTTGCCATGCCCACCACCACCGGATTCTTCAATTGCTGCCATTTTCTCTTCTTATTAAAATGATCTCTTTAATTAAAATTAATCGTTCGTGTAGCCGGCAGGCGCTTGTTCGCTACCTGTGATCAGGTTGAACTTGTTGATGTTCTGCGACTGTAAGTTAGACAACACGTCCTTGAAAACCGGGAACTTGGAAAGATTGTCACCTTTCAAAGCGATCCTCAATTGACTGTTAGCCTTACGAGCTGCATAAACCCAGTCAGCCAGTTCACTTGCCCCCGTAGAGTCAACCGGGATACCTGGTTGCTTCACATTCGGCATTTGCTCCTTCGACATATTCAACCAAGGTTTCAATTGGTTCAATGGAAATCCAAAGCTTGATTGCAATGCAAATTTTGCTTTCTCAGTCTCAGTGAACGTGATCCCTTTTGATTGACCAATGTTTTCAAGCATTGCTGCTCTTACCGGTTTTGCATCCACTCCAAAGAACACTTTGCCCGCTTTGTCAATACTAATGACCATAATGTCATCATCAGGAACTTTAATCTGCGAAATGGAAGAGGGTGTTGTAATCTCCGCTTCATTCGACTTAAAAGTTGCCGTCATGATAAAGAACGTCAGTAGTAAGAACGCTACGTCAGTCATCGCTGTCATATCTGTATGCGGCGCATGCTTCTTAGGTCTTACCTTTCCCATAGCAAATATATAAGTTTTTTGTATATTAACGAAACTTTCATATTAATAGTTCAAAAAACTATTAATAATGTGTAGCAAAGTTTGATTGAAGGCTTAGGCCGATTTCATCAATGCTATAAGTAAGGTCGTCAACACGGCTGTTCAGGTAAGCGTATGAGATCGTTGCGATCGCAGAAGTACCGATACCAAGTGCCGTATTAATAAGGGCCTCAGAGATACCTGTGGCAAGTGCAGCGGAGTCAGGAGAACCTGATGTACCAAGAGCCGCGAAGGCTTTGATCATACCGATTACCGTTCCAAGAAGTGCCAAAAGTGTAGATGCACCTGCAAGTGTTGCGATAATCGTAAGGTTTTTCTGAAGCATTGGAAGTTCAAGCGTAGTTGCTTCTTCGATTTCTTTCTGAAGCGCTGCCAGTTTCTGCTCTTTGTCAAGTGCAGTCTCCGTAGTCAATTGCTTATATTTCAAAAGACCTGCTTTGATAACGTTACCAACAGAACCTTTTTGTCTGTCACATTCTTTAATTGCTTCTTCGATTTGGTTTTTGTCAAGAAGACCTCTCAGCTTCACAACGAATGCATCGATGCTTCCAGAACCTTGAGCTTTGTTCAAAGTGATCAAACGCTCGATTGTAAATGTTAACACGATCAGGAAACAAGTCATCAAAATTGGTACGATAGGACCTCCTTTGTAAACGATTCCGTAGTAATCACCATCGATTGGGCCTTTTGCGTGATCGCCATCTTTAAAGTGTTCGGGAGCTCCCAGAACAAAAATGTAAACTGCCAATGCAATCGCAAATAGTAGAGGGATTACCAATGCCGGGTTCAAACCGCCTTTGCCTTTTGTTGCTGCCGCAGCAGGCTTTGGAGCTGGTGCCGGACTTGTAGCTTTCTTTTCCATCAGACTTACTTTTAAAGGTTAAATTGAGATTTTGGTTGTGAATTAAATAAAACTTTTGGTTAAAACTGGATTTGGTAAAATAAAATTTTGATTGCGTTTTAGATATTAGCCTTCTACAAAAGTATGAGTTTTCCTTTTAAAAAAAAGCAAGCATTTCGTCAGTTTTTTTCCCGAAATTTTTGACATAGCACGTACAAATTGCATAATTTAAAGAAACCCGCACGTTTAATTTTCTTAGTTATTCTCGATTTTGTACTGATTAAGAACTAAATGCAATCTAAATTCAAACTTATACATAATTGTACTCTTTACAATGATCGCTGCGAACATGTTTTTCAAAGCTGCCGATTGTATTTCAAAATATTTCAACATTCTCGTAGAAAAGCAAATATTATTTTTCTCCTACTATTAGTTAAACAACAATTTTAAATTTTGGACAAGCCCTATTTTATGTGCCAGGGCAAATTTTACTAAAACAACAGAAGCAAGACACCGGTTTCCATCGTCAATGCTTACAGTTCCCGAATAATTTGTCACCACGGAAAACAGAATCGCAAAAATCAGGTAATTTTGACATCCGTTTCAGTCCCCGACGGTAACTTAACAAATTCATAACATCATGAAAATTGACAAGGAGTCTCTTAAAAAAATAGCCCACCTGGCCCGTTTGGAGATAAAACCAGAGGAAGAAGAAGGCATTTTAAAGAGTATGGACTCGGTATTGACGTGGATGGAGCAGCTGGACGAGGTGGATACTGATGGCGTTGAACCTCTGACTCATATCCTTAGCGAAGTGAACAACTGGCGCGAAGATGTGGGCGTGAACACGATGACGAGGGAAGATGCACTTGCAAATGCACCGGCAAAAAATGCTTCCTATATAATGGTCCCGAAGGTGATTGAGTAACTTATAGGACACTTTGTCCGTGTGCTCACCAATTTATCTGAAAATCGTCGGCATCATTCAATGCTGGGAAAGCGACCCGGTACGCATCAAGATCACCTTTATGGAAAGTGACGATCTTTTCCGTTTCTGCATTGGCCAGCATACTCAGCGGCTCCCCAAGATAATCGAGCGCAACCGAATCTCCCTGGTAAGTTAGCCCATTTGCATCCGAGCCAACGCGGTTCACGCCTACCACATAGCTTTGGTTTTCAATAGCCCGGGCTTTTAACAAAGTATTCCAGGCATGCGCACGCCTGGCCGGCCAATTCGCTACATATATAAGGATGTCATAAGGATCGGAAGCACTGTTACGGCTCCAAACGGGAAACCGGAGATCGTAGCAAACCAATGGGCAAACCTTCCAGCCCTTGTAATTAATGATCAGCCTGGATTTCCCGGGTGTATAGGTAAGGTGCTCATTTCCAAAACTGAAAAGATGCTTCTTATCATTAAATACATAGGAACCATCGGGAGCAACGCACATTAACCGATTGTAGAACCTCCCTTCTTCCTTTACAGCAAAGCTCCCGATGACAAGCGCGTTCGCTTGTGCAGCCATTTGCTTCATCCAGCGCGTGGTGGTGAAATTCATGGGTTCGGCCGCTGCGGTGTTCATTGTGAAACCCGAGTTGAACATTTCCGGAAGCACAATGATATCCACCGGACCCGACAGCGTCGCTATTTTTTCTTCAAGCGTTGCCAGGTTAGCAGTCGTGTTTTCCCAAAACAGGTCGGTTTGAATTAAAGCGACCGACAATGTTTCCGTAGACTGTTCTGCTATCATGGTGGATGCTTTAATGAGTGAATGAGTGAATGAGTAAGTGAGTGGGCAATGACTTCATTGCTATTGTTTTATTCACTCATTCACTCATTAAAAATTATCTCCGCCCCGGAAAACGCATGCGGTAATCTGAGTCTACATTGCCTTTTGTAATGTCCGCGAGTTTCCTTTTGATTAATTGCTTTTTCAATGTTGGCAGGTAATCGACGAAAAGTTTGCCTAACAAATGATCATATTCATGCTGAATGATCCTGGCGGCCATTCCGGTATATTCTTCGGTATACTCATTCCAATCCGTATCGCGGTAACGGATTTTCACGCGCTCGGGGCGGTATACATCGCCACGGATCCCCGGAATGCTCAGACAGCCTTCTTCAAATGCCCATTCTTTACCATCCTCTTCCAGGATTTCAGGGTTGATGAATGTTTTTTTGAAATCAGCCAATGAAAGATCCGGTTCATCGTCGTCGTCATCGTCTTTTTCACTGAACGGCGTTGCGTCCACCACAAAAACACGGATATTCATGCCGATCTGCGGCGCTGCCAGCCCTACCCCATTTGCACCATGCATGGTCTCAAACATATCTTCTGAAAGTTTTTTCAGATCAAGCTGGTCTTTTTCAATGAATTGGGTTGGTTTTCTCAGGATAGGATCTCCGTATGCTACGATGGGATAAATCATTGTAATGCGACTTTATTCGTTGTAATATAATGTAACCTGTAAATGCCGCTCACCTTTTACTTTCCATATAAGACTGGAGAATGATCGTGGCGCTTATTTTATCAATGTTGCCCTTTTCCCGTCGGTCGCTCTTTTTGGAGCCGGACGCAATCATGGATTGCAGGGCCATAGACGACGTGAACCTTTCGTCGTGTGCGTGTACAGGAATGTCCGGAAATGTTTTTTTCAGGATTTTAATAAATGCGGTTACTCTTGCCGCATTCTCACTTTCCGTATTATCAAGCCTTTTCGGCATTCCTACTATAAATGCTTCGATTGGTTCACTGGCTGCGTATTTCTTTAAAAACTCCGTTAAGTCATGCGTCCTGACCGTATCAAGGGCAGTGGCAATGATCTGCAAAGGATCTGTAACAGCAATACCGGTGCGTTTGGCACCATAATCAATCGCCAGAAGACGCGGCATTTATCTTAAAGAATGTTAATTGCTTGCAAAGATAAGACCTTTCAATTAGCTTTTCCTGATAGTGCGGGCTCAATATAGATTTTGATACACGCATCACAGAATCCGATTATCTTTGTTTCATGATTGAAAAGCGCTGGATACACAACCCTGAATTTACTTCTGAACAAACACACATTGTCCTGGAACTGGCCGAATCGTTAAAAGTAAGCCCGTCGCTGGCTACCCTTTTGGTACAACGCGGCATCCTTGATTTTGAGCAATCCCGAAACTTTTTCCGCCCCGACCTTGCGCATTTACATGATCCGTTTTTAATGCAGGACATGTATGCAGCCGTCAGCAGGCTGAATGATGCGATCAGAAATGGTGAAAAAATATTGGTTTACGGAGATTATGATGTGGACGGCACCACTTCCGTCGCATTGTTCTACGGTTTTTTGAAAAAAATATATCCAAATCTCGACTATTACATTCCCGACCGTTACGAAGAAGGCTACGGCGTTTCGTGGCAAAGCATTGACTGGGCGCACGCAAACGGTTTTTCACTCATTGTAACACTGGATTGCGGTGTAAAATCGGTTGATAAAGTTACTGCTGCCAAAGAAAGAGGCATCGACTTCATTATATGTGATCACCACCGGCCCGGTTCTGAGCTGCCGCCGGCAGTTGCTGTCCTCGACCCAAAAAGAGATGATTGCGCATATCCTTATAAAGAACTCACAGGCTGCGGCGTTGGATTTAAACTGCTGCAAGCCTTCTGTATAGACAATGAAATAGACCCGGCGGGTTTGTTCGATCATCTGGACCTGCTGGTGATCAGCATTGCTTCGGACATTGTGCCTATTACGGGTGAAAACCGGATTTTGGCATATTATGGTTTGCAAAGATTAAATGCTGCACCAAGATGTGGCGTTAAAGCATTGATCCAAATCGCCGGATTGAATGGTGTGCTGGACATTACCAATGTGGTTTTTGGTCTCGGGCCAAGAATTAATGCGGCTGGACGGATCAAGCATGCGAAAGAGGCAGTAAGACTTTTACTATGCGAAGAAAACGAAGAAGCCGCTGATTTTGCACACGAGATTAACAAGCACAACAGCGAGCGACGAACCTTTGACACCAGCATCACGGAACAGGCGCTTTTCATGATTGAAAACGACGACTGGTTTACGACCGCAAAAAGTACCGTATTATATAAGGAAGACTGGCACAAAGGCGTGATCGGAATTGTCGCGAGCCGGTGCATTGAAAAATACCATCGTCCGACCATTATATTAACGCAATCACATGGAAAAGCCGCAGGTTCCGCACGGTCGGTTCCGGGATTTGATGTGTATGAAGCTATTGAGGAATGTGCGGATCTTTTGGAACAATATGGCGGGCATACTTTCGCAGCAGGGCTTACATTGCCTTTGCAAAATGTGGAAGCATTCAAAACGCGTTTCAATGACATTGTAAGCAGCCGTATCTTACCCGATCAGCTCATCCCGATGATCAATATCGATATGTTGCTAGAACTGGATGTGATCACGCCGAAATTTTATAACATTCTCCGTCAAATGGGCCCCTTTGGTCCCGGAAACATGACGCCGATCTTTGAATCCCGCAATGTTTCACTGGCGGGAAGGCCAACGATCATGAAGGA
This sequence comes from Dyadobacter chenhuakuii, assembly GCF_023821985.2. Classification (NCBI taxonomy): domain Bacteria; kingdom Pseudomonadati; phylum Bacteroidota; class Cytophagia; order Cytophagales; family Spirosomataceae; genus Dyadobacter; species Dyadobacter chenhuakuii. The sequence goes on from NZ_CP098805.1 coordinate 4,164,850, forward strand.
AAAGCATCTTAAATTCGATGTAAAGCAGAATGATTCCGGAATATTCACGGCGATCGGCTTCGGCATGGCGCACTTTTATCCGGATTTAATTAACGGAAGGCTGTTTTCGATCGCGTATTGCCTTGAAGAGAATAACTTTCGGGACAAAAAAACGTTACAACTGTCTTTAAAAGACATCAAGTTTCTTTAAGCCCTCAGCATGCGCTCTGGGCCAGCAAACAGATAAAAAACAATGATATTAAGAACCGAAAACCTTGTAAAAAAATACGGGGTTCGTCTTGTCAACAATAATGTAAGCTATCAGGTTGAACAGGGCGAAATTGTAGGTTTGCTTGGGCCGAATGGTGCTGGTAAAACAACCTCTTTTTACATGGCCGTAGGATTGGTTAAACCCAACAGCGGAAAAGTTTACCTGGACGATAAGGACATTACGAGCCTTCCTATGTACAAGCGTGCGCGCCTGGGCCTGGGCTATCTCGCGCAGGAAGCCTCTGTTTTCCGATCATTGACGGTTGAGGAAAACATTCGTGCTGTGCTGGAAATGACAGACCTCTCCCGCGCTGATCAAAGACAGAAAGTGGAAGAACTGCTGGAAGAGTTTCACCTGACGCACGTGCAGAAAAGTAAGGGAATGGTGCTTTCGGGAGGAGAACGCCGCCGGACCGAAATCGCCCGCGCGCTGGCAGTGGACCCTAAATTTATCCTGCTCGACGAACCGTTCGCAGGCGTTGACCCCATTGCGGTAGAGGATATCCAAAGCATTGTGGCCAAATTGAAACACAAAAACATCGGCATCCTTATCACCGATCACAATGTAAATGAGACGCTGTCGATCACGGACCGGGCTTATTTATTATTTGAGGGAAAAATATTGAAGCAAGGAAGTGCCGAGGAACTGGCAGAGGACGAAGTGGTAAGGCGCGTTTACCTGGGACAGAACTTCGAGTTGAAGCGCAAAATTTAGCAAGCATTACACATAGAAAAGGGAACGCTTCGCGGCATTCCCTCTCTTATAATTATTCACCATGAACTGTTTGGGCTCTTTTCAGATCCCGCAGTTATTATTTTTTAGGACACTTTTTACAGTGCTTCCCTTTCTTTTTATATTTCTCGCAGCACTTCTTAAATACACACTCTGTATTCTCGCCGAATGATTTCATCCAGGTCACCTCTCCAACTGCACATTCCGCAGGATCATTCAATGTAAAAGCGCTCATCGTTTGCTATTAATGTGTAGCAAATGTAAGCGCTATTTAGAATCATTCAAACAAAAGCCGAAAATTATTTTGAACAGATCTAAATTATAGCTTTTCGGAGTGGCTTACTGGATCTTTTCCCAAATCTCATGAATAGGCTTCCCATCGCTGCTTTTGCCACTATGGTCCCAGCGGCCGTTTTCAAGCTTGTGATCAAATGTCAGAGACGAGCCGACCCGATTGTTGTCTTTGGAGAAAAACTGGATTTTTTCAGTGTATTTACCATTCTTAACCGTATAAGTGCCTCCGCCTGTTGCGTAAAAGCCTTTCACACCCGGATCAATGGCGAACCATTGAAAACGGGTTGCCGACAACAATTTCAATGTTTTCCGTGTGCCCTCCTGATGAATTTTCACCAATGCACCCTGATCGCCTGCCTTCTCTGTAATGTGCCATGCGCCAGCCATCGGTGCAGATGTTGCATCATCCACGCGCATCCAAACCATGGCCTCTTCATATTTCAAAGTGAGGATATCGTCTTTTACAGTCACCGTAAAAACAATAGGAATGCCAATTTTCAGGGAATCCGCAGAATTGAACTCAGGTGTATAAGTCATCTGGTCGCCACTCATTGTGAACGGGCCGCCTTCTGTTCTTTCAAAGTATTTATTACCAATACTATAGGAAGCAATCGCGAGGTAATTATCAGCGACAATGAGCGTAGATGCGCTCCCCGTCGGTTCCTGGGACTTCCATGCGCCTTTCGGAACTTGCGGCAGGCGTTCCTGTGGCAGGCGCTCCTGGGCAAATCCGATGAGGGAAGCTAGAACAAATGTGGCTGTCAGTAAATGTTTCATGGGTTGTTTAGATTTTTGATATGCAATATACGTTATCAAAATTATGCCACCCGGCCCGGCGCCCGGCCCTACTTCAAAACCTCCCGCAAAACTTCCAGCGATTTGATTTCCCCCAATGCTTCCATATGTATTTTGAAGAAAAAGATAAGCTTTTCCAATATCATGATCCGTCGCTTCCGGTCTAATGGGACATTTGCGCCGTACGCACCGCTTACTAAACGCAATGTTGCATCTCGCTCGACGGCGTCGGGCATGTGTGGGAAATGGTTGTTTTTCAACTCACTTTCGAGATCTTCCACGGTTTCTATCCCAAATCCCAGAAATGAAGCAAACTGGATCAAAAACTGTATGTGGAAATTTTCAAATGTATTTTCGGCTTCGTCCAGAAACAGGACGGATTCCTCAATAAAATGGAAAAGCATGGGATTGCTTTCCTCCTCTTTCAATGTTTTGCCCAACATTTCTGTAACAAAAAGCGCCAGGCTTGATTTCACAACATCATAAGGCAGCGTCTGAAACGGCATGTAACATTTCATCTCCGAAATGCGATGCATGGTATCCTCCTTATTCTTATGATAAACCACCATATCCAGCAACGTCAGCGGCTGAAACAGGGCAATACGGTTGTTACGCGATTTACTGCTTCTGACCCCGTTCACTATATATGTCTGAATGCCAAAGCCTTCCGTATAAATCTTCGCAATGATGGAAGATTCGCGGTAACGGATATAACTCAGGGCGACACCTCGCGTTTTATGTAACATATAAATTAGCTGGCCTTTTGGTCAAAAATAGTTATCTTTCCATTAAAGAATTGCACACAAAAACCGGCTTGTAAAATTCGGAGAAATTTGAAGTTTTTTAAGCCAAAGGATTTGTACCTTTGCGACGCATAACGAACTATTTTAGATTATTAATTCGTTAAGTTATTATTCAGGGAATACAATTTGCATACAGCAAATAATAATATTTCTAACGCATAACTCTTCATATGAGCGACGCCATTAAGCATGAGTGCGGCATAGCACTTATCCGTCTTAGAAAGCCTTATCAATACTACATCGACAAGTACGAGACACCGCTATACGCAGTCCACAAGCTTTCGGTAATGATGGAAAAACAGGTAAACCGGGGACAGGATGGAGCCGGAGTAGCCAATATCAAGATAGATGTTCCGCCAGGGAAACGATACATCAGCAGATACAGATCCGTAGAGCCTCAACCACTTACGGATATTTTTTCCAAAATCCACAAGAAATTCCGTAAGGGTTTAAAGAATCATAGAGACCGCGCCAATGATGGCAAATGGTTGCAGGAAAACCTGGCTTTTACAGGCGAGGTTTGGCTGGGTCATTTGCGTTACGGAACGCACGGTTCCAATGAAGTTGAGAACTGCCACCCTATGCTGCGCCAGAGCAACTGGAGAAGCCGCAACCTGGTCATGGCGGGGAATTTCAACATGACTAATGTGGACGAGCTCTTTGGAAAACTTGTCTCACTCGGCCAGCATCCAAAAGAAAAAGTGGATACTGTGACGGTGATGGAGAAAATAGGACATTTCCTGGATGAAGAGAACCAAAGAGTGTTCGAACGCTTCAAAGGAATTTACGAAAATCCGACACTTTCAGACGTTATAGAAGAGAATATCGACCTGCCGCGTCTGCTTTACAGATCGTGCAGGGACTTTGACGGAGGTTATGCCATGTGCGGATTAACTGGCTATGGTGCTTCATTCGTGATCCGTGATCCAGCTGGAATTCGTCCTGCATTCTACTATGCAGATGATGAAGTGGTTGTCGTTGCCTCTGAAAAACAAGCGATTAAGGCTGCTTTTAATGTTGATTATAATCAGATTCAGGAAATCACGCCAGGCTCAGCATTGATCGTTGACAAAAATGGCGAGTACAATGAATTCCCGATCTTGCCACAGCTTGAAAAACGCTCTTGCAGCTTCGAAAGGATTTATTTCTCACGCGGAACTGATCCGGATATTTACAACGAGCGCAAGCAATTGGGCAAGCTGTTAATCCCGCAAATATTGAAAGAGGTCAATTACGACCTTGAAAATACAATCTTCTCTTACATCCCGAACACGGCTGAAACGGCGTTTTTGGGAATGATAGAAGGTTTGGAAGAATATCTTTCGAAAAAGCGCAAGCAGGCCATTATGGAAGGCATTCTTTTCGAAGCCGACCTGGAAAAACTGCTTTCTTTCAGACCCAGAATTGAAAAACTGGTAACTAAAGACGTAAAATCGCGGACGTTTATTACAGCGGACGCTTTGCGTGACGATATGGTTTCCAGCGTTTACGACACCACATTTGAAGTGGTTCGTAAGAATGTGGATACGGTTGTGATTATCGACGACTCCATTGTTCGCGGAACAACGCTTGAAAAGAGCATTCTGACAATGCTGGACCGGTTAAGTCCTAAGAAAATTGTTGTGGCATCATCCGCTCCGCAAATCCGTTTCCCGGATTGCTACGGAATAGATATGTCGAAAATGAAGGATTTCGTTGCTTTCAGGGCGGTGCTCAAATTGCTTGAAGAACGTGATCTGGAATATTTGCTGGAAGATACTTACATGCACAGTGTAACTTCTATCGCAACCAAAAATCCATATCATACCAACTTTGTGAAGGCACTTTACGAGCCTTTTACAGATCAGGAGATTTCAAACAAAATTGCTGAGATCATTCGTCCGAAAGATCTGAATGCTGAGCTTTCCGTTGTGTTCCAGACTGTTGAGAATTTACATAAGGCTTGTCCGCAACATTTGGGAGACTGGTATTTTACCGGAAATTATCCAACATTAGGCGGAAATAAAGTGGTTAACAAAGCATTTGCCAATTCGCATGAAGGAAAATTGGAAAGAGCTTATTAAGTATAAAAATATAGAAGTAGGAAGAGCCGCTGCACATTTGCAACGGCTCTTTTTTTGTATTTCAGCTATTTTTATAGAAATTGGAACCTCCGGAGAATGTATGATCCGAAATTTATTTAAACCTAAATCCTAATGATGCAATCTACTAAAATGACATTACTGAAAGCGTGCTCCCTACTTTTTGCCCTTTGCGTGCTTACAAATTTTGCAAACGCACAAACCACCACCGGCAGCCTTAACGACCTCAGTTTTCTGGAAGGACATTGGAAAGGCACTTACAACGGCGGCCCTATTGAAGCTGGCTGGACAGCTCCCGAGGGAAACAACATTATGGGTTACATTCGCATGATTAAGGATGATAAACCTGCTCTGTATGAAGTATTTGCATTCGAACCAGGCGAAAAAGGACCGATCGCACGCGTGAAACATTTCAAGCCAGGGCTCATTGCATTGGAGGAAAAAAACGTTTCGGACACTTACAATTTCATCGAAGCCAAAAAGAATCAGGCATTATTTGAGAAAGATGACGTTTCTGTGCGGATTATTTACGAAAGACGCTCGCAGAACCAGCTGGTTATTCAGCGCGGAAAAATGGAGGATAACAAATGGGTTTTTATGGACCTCTTCGTGTTTACAAGGGTTCCTTAACTAGCTGATTTACAACAGTTCTCAAAGCGATTCGGAAACGGATCGCTTTTTTAGTTTTTCAGAATCAGGTAAACGCCAGCAACTAACAAAATAGCCCCGGCAATGCGCGGCAATGTGATCGGATGCACGGCAAATCCTTGCAAACCGTAATGATCAATAGCGATGGCGGCGATCATCTGGCCGGCCACAACCAGGCAGATCATATTAGCGGGACCAATATTTCTCACTATAAAAATTACGGTAAGCACATAAAAAGCGCCCAAAACGCCTCCCATAAACCTTGTCCAGGAAACCTGCTTAATATCTGAAATGCTGGGAATGGGGTTTTGATTAAAACAGGCGAATGCAATCAACAGCACTATAAAACCGACAAAAAAGGATGTCAATGCCGCTAAAATCGGATTGTTGAACGACTCACGCAATTGCACATTCACGCCGGACTGAACCGCGTTGCTGATGCCAATCAAGAAAGCTAAAAAGAGGAAAATCCAGTGCATGCAACAAATTTTTCAATACAAATTTACTTCTTCAGTTCATCCACTTCGTCGGGGTCAACCGTCTGATAATGACCATAAACGCGTAAGATTATCGCCAGCGCAATAGCCACTTCGGCCGCAGCCACCACAATGACAAAAAGCGAAAAAAGCTGCCCGCTCAACCGTTCAGGATCATATTGACTGAATGCTACCAGATTGATATTCACTGCATTCAGCATTAATTCGATCCCAAGCAATATGCCGATAAAATGTCGTTTTGTGACAGCAATAGCAAGACCAATGCAAAAAAGTGCAGCAGCAACGATAAGAAAATGTTGTAACGGAATGGAGGTCATGGCGCAGGATTACGGTTCATAGCGAGATAGGCAGCGCCAACCAAGGCAACCAGTAATAAAATAGCAGCGATTTCGAACGGGAGCAGATGGCTGGTCATGAGTTCTACACCAATCGTCTTAATGGTGGACCGGCTGCTGATCAGATCGCCAGTCATCTTGAAATTTGCGGACGAAATGATTTTCACGAGCATCACGAAAACGCCTGCACCGAGCAAAAACCCCCAAACTTCACGACTAAGCAGGATTTCAACACGATTATGATGCTGCGAATCGTCGCTTTTCTTTTTCTGCGTAAGCATGATCCCGAAGATCAATAAAACCAGGATCCCGCCAACGTAAATCATGATCTGCGTTACGCCAAGAAAGTCCGCGCCGGCCAGAATGTATAATGCTGCAACGCCTAAAAAAGCCAGGAACAGTGCAAATGCACCATAAATGAGGTTTTTGGAAAATAATATGAAAAGCGCAGCAATGATTGCGAGAAGTGAAAACCCATAAAATGCTGCAATTTCCATGTAGATCAATGCTATTCTTTAGACTTCGGTTTCATCGTTGGCTTGAAAACTGGCCGTGCTGCTGGTTTGGGAGCTTCCGCTGGGCTAACTTCCTCACCAGGAACAATATCCGTAGGAACAACATCGGTCTTTTCTTGTGAGGCAACCTTCGGTTTCATGGATGGCCTGAAAGGCAGTTTCGGTGCCGGCTTTGGCGCCTCCTCAACTTTCGCTTCGAATGTTTCTTCCTTAATTACCGGATCGGCATTAACCGGATTAACATTAACCGGCTCTACATTAATCGGCTCTGCATTAACCGGGTCAACATTAACAGGCTCCGTCTTTTCCGCAGCAGGCGCTGGTTTCTTTGGTAAGAAAGCCGGGCGTGGTGGTTTTGTAACCGGCGCTTCCTCTTTCGCCTCGGCTTCAGTATCCTGGACTTTCGGCTTCATACCCGGCTTAAACACAGGTCTTGCCGGAGTTGCCGCTGGTTTTTCAGCCGTCACAGCCGGTTTCGGAGCTGCTTTTAATGCTTCTTTTTCTTTCTGGAATTGTTCAAGCAGGCGGCGTTTCTCATCTGCTTCTTCGGGCGTCAGATTGGTATAATTGTAAACCATATCCCGAACGTCTAACTCACTGTAATCGAACGTCTTGGTCATGGTAAGACATTCTGTCGGGCAAACTGTCGTGCATAGTCCGCAATAGCAGCATTTCGCCATATCAATGTCGAACTTCGCGGCATACAACCGGATCGACGATCCGTCAGATGCTTTTCCAATTTCCTCTATTGCCTTAATCGGCTCAATATCAATACAATCAACCGGGCAAACTTTCACACATTTATCGCAGACAATGCAATCGTCGATTTCATTGTGCAAACGATAGCGGCCATTGTCGGGGATCGGAATGGTTTCCTGCGGATACTGGATCGTAACCATCCCCTCCTGCCCTCCAAAAAAATCATCTGAACGGATATCCACCATTCTACGGCGCTTCCGTGCATTCCACAAATGCCTCAGCGTCAGCCGCATTCCGGTCACTGTGGTGCTGATTCCTTCCGATATGTTTTTAAAATACGTCGACAAACCCCTTTGTATAAATTTACTAAGCTTATTCTGCCTATCGCAAATATAGACTAAACTGATTTTTAAAACTCATTTTTCAACCAAACACCTTTCAATAGCACCCGTAATTCCCGCTGCAAGCTCAGCGACTTGTCTGCGATATACCAGCGCTGCATTTCTTCCGAAAATTCCTGATAACTTTTTACCGGATTGGCCTTATAAGCCCTCATCATTTCCTGTCCTTCTTCCGGCCTCGGTCCCCAGGTGAAAAGCTCATTAAAATCCTCGTCTACAGCAATCAATTTAGGAATCGATTTTCCGCCGTTGGTCAGATAAGCGTCCATAATCGTCGGATTTTCATCACGCAATAAAATTTTGACTGTGATCAGCGGATTAGTTAATGTCGCCGCAACAATGGGCGGGATATTTTGTGAAGCATCACCACACCACGCTTCCGTCAGAATATACCAGGTCTGCGGGATCGTAACGTTGTTAATGGTTTCTTTCAACTCTTCCGTCACCACCACTGTCTTGTTCAGGCGCTGCATCCGGGCCAGGTTCAGCCTGGTATAATGGTTAAGATCCTCGGATTGTTTTTCGCCAGTTGTCCTTTTTTCCAAGACAACTTTTTCCATTAAGCGCATATAATCTGCGTAGGAATATGCATTTTCAGTGACGGCCAATGGAAAGAGATCTGCTACGTTTTTCATTTGATTTCTTTATTAAAAAACCCTTTGAAAGCGCTTTCGGTTCCTGTTATGGCGCGGTTTGAGACTGCGTTCCCTGCATATTTTCAATGTATTGCAAGTATTTCTGAGCCAAATGCGCACGGTCAAAAAATTGGCTTGCATATACATAGCCATTGCGACCATGAAGCTCCGCGAGAGCCGGATCCGCGAGATATAGTAAAACCTTTTTTGCAAAATCACCCGGATTCTCGGGTTCAATGTAAAGCCCTGCATGCGCATCCTCAATCAGCTGTCTGGAGATCCCATCGATAGCAAGCAAAACCGGTTTTTGGCAGGCGAAATAATCGAAAGTCTTGTTGCTGTAAACGGTTTTAAAAATTTCGGTTCGTTTCAAAACAGAAGTGCCTGCGTCTGCCGCGAGGATGTATTTGAAAATGTCCCACTTTGCAACTGTATTGATAAATGTAACATTGCCCAGTTCCCTGTGCTTTGCCTGGGCCATTAGCTTCTTTTTATCCGGACCGTCGCCAATGAGCAGAAAATGCGTGGCAGTCCCCTTCAAAATTTCAGCCGCGTCGATGAGTTGCATCAAATGATTGGCAATGCCGTGCGCACCAACGTAAATAATAATGAAACAATGGTCCAACCCAAGCGACTTTCGGAATGCAACCCTGTCAAAATCTGCATCCAGATTATCTGAAAAGGTAAAATCAGCCGCATTGGGAATGAGCCAGATTTTTTCGGACTGAACATTCTTTTGATGTATCAAAATGGTTTTGAATGCCGGCGTCAGCACGGTAACGGCTTTTGCATGGTGATACAGAAACTTTTCAAGCCTAAATGCTGCCTTTATCAATGGCTTACTTTGCAAAACACCCGTCTCCACGGCTGATTCTGGCCATAAGTCTCTGATTTCCAGAATGAACTTAGCTTTTTTAATCCGGGAAATCACCAAACCAGCAATGCCCACAAACAAAGGCGGCGATGTAGAAAGCACCACATCATATTCTCCCTTTAAATAAAAAGCTCCACCCCAAGTTGCCGAAAAAACAAACGAAAACTGCGCCAAAAGCCTTGCTATGAAGCCATTACCGGTAGACGTAGGAACATTACAGCGAACAACTTTCACTCCATTTCGATTTGTCTGCATTACAAAACTTTTCTGACCCAGAGAGGACAAATTGCCTTTCATATAATGCGTTGTTCCAGCCAGAACGGTCACCCTATGCCCCGCTTCGACCCAAATCCGGCTCATCTCGTTCCACCGCGACCCGCCGCCATCATTGTCTTCAAGAAAATATTGGTGGATCAAAAGAATGTGCATTTGTCTCATAAAGTCCTTTTTCTGAAATCACCGTCCTGATGAATCCGCTAAACGTCGAAAACACCAATCTTTGACAAACCTCCTTACTTCCATAAGTGCCGGAATACCAGCCTTCTGTTTCCTCAAATTCAATGATAGATCCCTCTTTATCCGAGGAGATCATATGATAATGTTCAAAGAAATCCGGGCAAGGATGCCAGATTTGATGCATAGGAAGGTGTTTTGGAGCATTTTCTATCCGGTCTTCAATGATCCATTGATGCCATTTTTTTGACTTCGTAACGCGGCGGTGATGCTTGATGCCTTTGCCCAAATGATAAAAGCCCTCAAATTCCGCCTCAATTTCGAATGCATTAACCCGTTCATTTACAAACCCTGACGTTTTCTTAATCCAGCCAAACCAAATAAAACGCGGGCCTTTTTTCATCTGATCAAAATCTCCCAGCATGACCGTATTGTGCGAGGCGCTCCCATTGAAATATTTTGTCCATTTATCTTCCGTGTTGTAAGAAAATGAACCGGCGTCGCGCATGATGTTCTTACCATTTGCCCAAATGTCCAAATGCAGATGATCGGCCTGAAAAGGCCGGTTTGTGTACGTGCCGCAGCGTAGGAAGGTCAATGTGTTTTGATCGCGGATTATATAGTAACCGCCGTTTTCAAAAGTTGTTATTAACGTAGGTTTGAAATCAGGATCATCCCCTATAACCTTGCTAAGCGCAGTTAATTGCGGGCGAAAATCCCTAAAATGGGTGTCTGCAAGCGGGAAAAACAATGCGCCATCGTTATTGCCATAATTAGGAAGCCATCCGCTCACATCATCCTGACAGGTTCGCAAAAAATGATATGATTTTCGAGCACGATCGTAAATCACATCATCGAATTTTTCCCCGTCCGACTCAGCCACTTGTATGGCCAAAGTCAGCAATTGCACGGCCACGCGGTGGTAGTTCATTGAGAATTGGAGAAATGTTCCGTCCGGGTAAATCTGGTAAACGATTTCTTTTTCAAACCATTTTTTACCGTTGATTTTCCATTTCAAGCTTTCCGGAAACTGCGGAAAAGCGTATCCTATCACATACAAAGCCAAGGTCTCGGTCAATGCGTGATTATTTCTGACCACATTTCTTGAATAATGAATGTGGTCTGCCACATGCCTCATCTGGTCGTAAATGCTTTGCGTAATCTTTTTGAAAATCTCGGCCGAAAGTGTTTCTGAATTTTTATAGTAATGTAAAGCGGAAGTCCAATTGAGAACGCGTAATGAAATTTCCTGGCTGCAAATCCAGTTCGGGCCACGGTTGACAGGATTTTGATCGATCCAGTCTAAAATCAATGCAAAGACGAGTTCAGATTGATCTTTTTGAAAATGATAATCATAGCGCAAAAGATCAAAAAGGAAGCAGAAGCGCGATTTTTCCCAGACATATTTAATGTCTCCTGCCTCTTTTGAAAGCGTTGGAATTGCGCTCCAATGGGTATTTTTATTGTATTTAAATCCATTTTCAGGATTTGTATGCCAATCGGGAACTGTGTACCAACGGTTGTGGAAAAAAAGAAAGCGGTTTCGCCGGATATGCTCAACCCTTTCCTGCAAGATGGACGACGCTGTGTTTTTTATTAAATCTGTTCTGCCCGGATCTAGTGGAAACTGAATGTCTTGATCGAGCCAATCTTCCTTTGAAAAATGCGGTAAAGGCCTTTTATGAACCGGAAAGCGAAGCATTAGCAATCCTGTCCCGCGCTGGATTTCGTGCCAAATGCGGCAAAGGACATATCGAAAGCCCATATTTTTGAAAATCTGGATCATATGTTAATCCAGGTTTTCAGTTTCAGGCTTTCCAATGCCGCCAATGTGGCTTCCGTTGTATTTATGATATCTTCAAACGGAATCGGTGCTTTTCCTCCATTTCTGACAAAATCCAACAGCGCTTCGAATGCCTCTCTATGCCCCTTGTTCTGGCTGGTTTTCAACCTGGAAAAGTGTTTAAAACCGTAACCATGCAAGGTTTTGAAATTATCCAGGATTAAAGTGCGTCCGGATGCATGGACCTCAATGCGTTCTTTGGGATAATGGGAATGCCCGTTTGAAAAATAATTGACGACCCCTGTTGAGCCATTTTCGCATTTAAGCAAAATAGAAGCATTATCAGTCGTTGCAGCCGGGTTTGGCATCATCGCATTTGTGCAAACCGACTCAATTCTGCTTCCCGCCAGAAATGCAATCAAATCAATAAAATGGCAAGCTTCTCCCAGAATCCGGCCACCCCCGGTTTTTAGATCATGTATCCATGCATTTTGCGGGACAAAACCCGCATTAACATTGATAACAATATTCATCACAGCATCTCCCAGCAAGCTTTTCATCTGCTGTACATGCGGCGAAAAGCGCCGGTTAAACCCGACTGTAACCGATACATTCGCTGGGTTTTCGTGTTGAAAAATGTTGGTAAACGCACTCAGTTCGTCTTGGCAAATAGCCGAGGCTTTTCGACAAAAACATGCTTTCCGGCTTTTACAGCATCACAAGCCATTTGCGAATGCAGGTTATGCCGCGTTGTAATCATCACCAGATCAACTTCCGGATCACCGAGGACATCCTGATAGTCCGTTCCGCAAAATGCAATGTTGTATTTACGGGCCAGATTGGCTGCCGATAATCCGTTTGCGCTGACAATGTGCTTGATCGACGCATTTTTCAATAGCGGAAGCAATGTTGCCGACGTGTAATGCCCGGCCCCTATGATGCCGATTACCCCATCATTTCCCGAAAAACTTTGCCTGAATAACTGAATTGATCTTTTTGACAAGCATGTTTCAGGATAATCCAGGATCACCGCAATACTTTTTTGAGCATCCAGATTGGCATAGGCAGCCTTAAAATCATTTAGCGGGAAATTTCCACCAATCAAATAGGAAGGATCGAACGAGCCGTTCGACATCAAATGAAGCACTGCCTGAAAGTTGCGGTTCTCTGTCCAGCGGACATAAGCATGCGGATAGTCATTACCATTTTGCTCATATTCAGCATCATAGCGACCCGGGCCGTAGGAGCAAGAAACCTGGAATGTCAATTCTTTTTCATAAAAATCCGAGCGGTGGATCCGAAGATCAGCCGTTCCGATCAATACAATTTTACCTCGTTTTCGCGTAAGCCGTGCTGCTTGCGATAAAATATGATCAGATTGAGAAGCAGTGGCAATGATGACGGCGTCGGCACCAAAGCCGTTTGTGAGGCTTTTGATGCAATGTTCAGGGCTTAGTGAATTTGGGTTAATAGCTGCAAAACCTCTCGAAACGGCCACTTTGAGCCTTTCCTCGTTCGTCTCAATGCCAATTACATTACATCCGCTGATTTTCAGCATTTCGGCAGTCAGCAAGCCAATAAGTCCCAGCCCGATCACAACGACAGTCTCTCCGAGGGAAGGCGACACGAGCCGGACCGCATTCAGTCCAATGGACGTCAGTACAGTAAAAACTGCCTGATCATCAGCAACATTCGCAGGAATTTTTGCCAGTAGATTTCTTGGAATGCAAACCATTTCTGCATGCGGCCCGTTGCTCACAATCCGGTCTCCGACTTGAATGTCCTGCACGCCTTCGCCTATTTCTAAAACGTGTCCCACATTGCAGTAACCTAATGGAATGGGCTGAGCGAGCCTGTTAGATATGCTTTTAATTGCAGAGATCAAGCCATCGGATCTTATTTTCTGAATGGCGAGCAGGAACTTGTCAGGCTGTAATTTTGCCTTTTGAAATGGATTTGCTTTTGAGAAACGGATCAATGCGCGCTCGGTTCCTGCTGAGATCAGGCTTTTGTGCGTCTGGATCAGCACATAACCCGGCTGGACAATCGGAGGTGGGACTTCCTGCAACGAAGTTTCCCCCGTTCGCAGGTTTTGCGTAAGCTGCTTCATGAAATATAGTGTGTTATTGAGTGCCGGAAATTACAATGTTAAATGCAATAACAAAATTTTAATATTTTTGATAATTACAATTCAAGTAAAAAAAGCAAATCCAGCTTAATTAAAGCATGAAAAAACTGAATATTGGAATCGTAGGTTATAAGTTTATGGGCCGCGCGCACAGCAATGCCTGGAAGAAAGCACCGCAATTTTTTGACATGCCCGCAACGCCCGTGTTGAAAGCAGCATGCGGCAGACATGAGGGTTCACTCAAAGAATTTGCCGAAAAATGGGGCTGGGAAGAAACCGAAACCGACTGGAAAAAGCTCGTTTCCAGGCCAGATATTGACATTATCGACGTTGCACTGCCTCAGCAACTGCATTACGAAGTCGCTCTCGCTGCTGCTAAGGAAGGCAAGCATATATTTTGTGAAAAACCGCTTTCCATGAACAGCAAGCAAGCAGAGGAAATGCTGAAAGCCTGTGAGGATAACAATGTCAAGCATTATCTCAACCACAATTACAGAAGAACGCCGGCGGTTTCTTTTGCCAAAAAGATGATTGAAGATGGCAAAGTCGGCCGCATTTTCCATTGGCGCTGTGCCTATCAGCAAGACTGGATCATTGACCCCAACTTCCCTTTAACCTGGCAGTTACAAAAAGAATATGCACAGGCCGGCCCGCAATGGGACTTAAATTCTCACGCTGTTGATCTCGCACATTATCTTGTGGGCGACATCGCAAGCGTTTCTTCGTTGACTGCGAATTTTATTAAAAGTCGCCCGATTGTGGAAGGTGGCGGGACAACCGGAAATCTGACGGCAGGCGAAGTTGGCACCGAAATGGGCGAAGTAACCGTGGAAGACGCTGCATTGATGATGGTGATGTTTAAAAACGGCGCAATAGGCTCATTTGAAGCCACGCGTTTTGCCGCAGGCCGGAAAAACAGGCTGACTTTTGAGATCTACGGAAGCAAGGGCAGTCTCTGTTTCGATCTGGAAAGGATGAACGAACTGCAATATTTTTCGCGGGAAGACGAAAGCGGGCAGCAAGGTTTCCGGACCATTCTGGCAACCGAGGCAGCGCATCCTTATGCCGGAAACTGGTGGCCAGCCGGGCACATTATAGGTTATGAACATTCATTTGTGCACGCTGTCGTGGATTTTGTAGCGGCCATTGAAAACGATACGGCGATCAAGCCCGATTTTTCAGACGGCTTAAAGATCATCCAGGTTCTGGAAGCTGGCCTAGAATCCGCGGCATCCAAGCGCCAGGTTGATCTGTAAAATATTTTCAAGCCACCTTTGACAAAATCAACAATAAAAGATTGCGATCACGTATATGTATATTCGTTTGTTAAAGGTGGTTTGAATTGCTTACCTCAACACATTTGAGTTAACAACGGTTACAACTAGTTACCGTTAATTTACTGATCCTAACCGGAGAATCATCGCTTATTCCAAGCGATGCAATTATTTCTACCTTCCGTTCTATTAAATGCTAAATGATGGCATTCACCATGAAACGGAATTGCGTATGAAACAACACTACTTTTTATCTCATTTCAAATCTTCTCTTATACCAGCCTTGCTGCTGCTAGTAACATGCTCATTAAGCAGCTGCTTCCTCAAACAAGACCGCACAACCACGGTTTACGGGACGATTACGGATCAGAACGGGAAGCCGGTTGATAGTATTATGGTGATCTTAACAGGTCTCAAATTCAATAATGGGACCGTTCTGAAGGAAGTCTATTCTGACAAGGATGGAAATTTTGAGCTAGTTGCCGACCTCCCGAAAAAATATAGTGCTATTAATGTAGAAGTGCCTTTTCTCCCCCATAAGAATTCAAAATTCCAGAACAATTATAATGGCTTTAAAATCGAAAAAGACGGAGTTCCTACGAACAATTGCTGCACTGCATCAATAGGCGAAAAAACCAAATACGATTTTCAATTAATTCCTAAATAACACGCTATGAAGCACATACAACGAGATTTATCAATCTTATCTAAACACGTACTATACATTTTCATGCATTTACTAACCATTATTCACCTCCAAAGCTGCTTTCTCAAACAAGATCGCACGACGACGGTTTATGGGACGATTACGGATCAGAATGGAGAGCCGGTGGATAGTATTTTGGTGACTGCCCAAGGGTCTAAACATGTGAAGTACGAGATTTTTGATGAAGCTTTTACAGATGAGACCGGGCATTACGAATTAGTCGCTGACGTGCCCCGACAAGCTCATTCGGTAAATGTGGTAATCCCATTTTCACTGAATAAAAATCCAAAATTTGGAAAACACTTTAAAGACTACTTGGTCTTTAAAAACGAGATAAGAACACTGAACTGCTGCAACCTTGATATTGGCGGGAAAACAAGGTATGACTTTCAGTTAATCGCTAAATAACCAAATCACTCACTTAACCATACACTAAAATGTATCACTTTGCAGCTGCTGCAAGGAGAGGACGTTATTGTCTTCTTCCAGCCCTTCTTTTTGTCTTTTCTATCACTTTTGCTCAGGATTACGAGCAGCTACGGCAACAAAAAATCAACAGTCTCGACTTCTCCGGCCTTGGGCAAATGCTATTTCTTAATGCTGGCCTAACTAATCAAAATGAAATTAATTACTTCAAAAATTTAAACAGACAACAAGGAAAAACTCCTGAGCCGGTGTCTTCCGAGGAATGGCAGAATTTATATGAGAGACTGGTCGATACAGACCTGAGACCCGCTCAGGATCGGCTTCCGGAACTTGCAAAACTTGTTGAAACGGATGCCGCAAAACTTACAAAAAGCAATATTATCCCGATTGCATTCATCAATCTCGAAGGCATTTATCTATCTGATGGTGCGCTTAATAAAAACGAAGCACTTAAAAAAGCCGGAAAATCGGTAGATTTTGCAAAATATGAAAAGGTAAGAATCGTATCTGCAGCGGTAATGCAGGAAGATTTGTACCAGTCCAATGTTTCTTTTCTACTGGACGAAGCTCTAAACATTGACAACCATGCTCACAAAATCGATTCTGTGGAGATTGATTTCATTGACGGGCGAGGCTTTACCGCTTATCCGGTAACAAAGAAGTTAATTCCCCATCGTTTTAATTCGATCGGCGAGCATAGCGTAAGAATTCGTTTTGCCATTGGTAATACTAATTATCTCTTTGAAACGAAAGTGAATGTAAGGCAAATGGAACGCCTAAAACCTTACATGGAAATGGAAGTGACTGCAAAGCCGTTTCAATCTGTCGCTTCGGATTCATCTGCCAGAACAGCATTGGCAGGAGGCACCATTCGCATTATTAAAGGATGTGATCAAATATTTGACAAACCCATCATTATTGCAGAAGGTTTTGACATGGGGCAGGATGTAAATCTCGATGCCATTGAAACAAATTATAAAGATCCGCTCAACCAGTTTTTAATTGAAGGCTACGATCTGGTACTGCTCGATTACAACGACGGACGAGCTGCTATTCAGGATAATGCACAGGTCTTAAAGGCGGTCATCGAACTTGTAAACACGCAAAAGACCGGCAATGTTGAATCTATCATTATCGGTGAAAGCATGAGCGGATTGGTTGCCAGGTGGGCATTGCGGGAAATGGAAAATGCAGGACAAGCACACCACGTAAAGCTGATGCTCTGTTACGATACGCCGCATCAGGGTGCGAATGTGCCAGTTGGGCTGACGCAGCTGGCCTATGAGGCACACCCAACAATGCTTACCAACTTCATTCTCAAATTTTTTGCCAAGCGCTGGCGAAATTATTACAAAGCATTGGGGACACCTGCTGCAAAGCAACTATTGCTACATCAGGCAGCGCATCCAAATACGGGCATGAAGCACGCCGACTTTGATAGTTTCCGCACGCAACTCACCGCACTCGGAAATGGCGGCTATCCCCAGAATTGCCGCAATATCGCCGTAATTCATGGCAGTATGGATGCGGGCGACCGTACATTGTTTAATAACTATAATTATGGCAGCAGATTGCTACTAAGTTGGACACCATTAGGACTGCAAAACACCAATATCGACATTCATACCAATGATATCAATAAAGCTAGTAGTGTGTTCAAATTCGCTTCGTGGGGACATCTATGGAATAGAAAAGCTGTTAACCGGACTTACCTAAGTGCTTTAAACGATGATTTTCTTCCTGGTGGACGCACACAATCCGGCGTTCCCAATAAGTTGATTGGTAAGAAGACCCATTTTGAGTTTTGTTTCGTGCCAACATTTAGTTCAATAGATTATCAGGGGCCTAGGTCTACACAAACAGAGAGAGAATTATTAAATGTTTGGAATATTGGTCCAGCGCAATCACCTTTCGCTGCAGTTTATGGGAGAAATGATAACATCAATACTATACACGTTCGAGCAAATTTCATAAACTGGACTTTGATAGGCCTCGCCGAAGGCCTGCTATCCGGCAATGCAGCCTGCCCGGCGCTTCCTGTTCCGCCAATTCCTGTTATCGTCCCTTTCAACACATGCTATCCATTTGGCAAGAAGCGTACGACCGAGGACAACACAGCAAACATTACGGTCTCTTTGAAGAATGCTTCCAATGGGCAATATGTGCATAACTGGACGGTTTTGCCATCCAATCAATATTTTACAACTACCGGTGACCAGATTACATTTCAGGCTGAAAAAGCGGACCATTATGAAGTTACCTGTGTTCGTACTCATCCAAACCGCAGGGATTTGAGCGCGACATCAACAGCAACGATCTGGGTTTATGATTGCGATAATGTTCCAGCGAAGCCGGATGAAGACCAATTGGTGTTTGCAGATGCGGCTGATGTTTGGGAAGGTGATTTCTTACTGACCACGGCTGTGGATTCACTTGCCGTCTTTGCACATTATCACCAAGCGTCCAAGGTTTTATACGCGTCACTGCAAAACGGTACATTCATTCCAAGCAGCAAGCTCAAAGCCAGTGGCATGTTTGATGAATTTGCAGCACTTTTCGCAGAAGAAGATCCTGGCAATCCTCTTCCCGTACGGTTGGTTTCGTTTGAAGCTGCGGCCGAAGGCATGCGTGCATTACTGACATGGGCGACAGCAGCAGAAATCAACAGCGATAAATTCATCATTGAGCGAAGTTCGTCCGGTAAAGACTGGATCGAAATTGGTCAGGTGAAGGCGCGAAGTCTGAGCGTAGCGAAGGAAGCGTATGAATTTTATGATAGGGATATTGATCTTAAAATGGGCTACTATCGCTTGAAAATGATTGATACGGATGGCACATTCGCTTACAGCAAGATCAAAACGCTGAGATTCGACGGTATGGAACCCGCCATATTTCCAAATCCGATCGGCAATGATGGATTAATACATTTGGCAGACGGTGCCAATGCTGCAAACATCGCCATTTTCGATATTTCAGGACTGAAAGTGTTTGAAAAGAGTGGTGCAGCAACGCAGATTAATGTTGAGAAACTTCCACCGGGAAATTATATCATCCGCATCCGATTGAAAGATGGAACTGAGACGAGCCGGTTGGTTGTGAAGAAATAGGTAATAATATTGAAAAACCCTGATCACGTATATCCAATTTCGTTCGTTAAAGGCATCTTTTCAAACTCCCGTAAATTGTTGACGTTTAGGACATAAGTAAAAAAGCATTGACTTATGCCTTAACTATCTGATAGCAAGTGATATTGGATCATTTTTAAATAAACACTTTTCGCACTATGAAAATAACATTACAAATACTCGCACTTATTTTAGCCAGTCTGACTGGATTTGCACAATGGAGTACAGATCCGACACAGGGAAATTTAATCCGCCAGGGGACAAACGCGATAGAGGACTTTACCCTTCACACAGATAATACTGGTGGAACATTCCTTGTCTGGGAAGATTGGCGGACATTCGGCCCGAATATCTATGCACAACGCATTACCACAGCTGGTTCGCCAAAGTGGGATGAAAATGAAGGACATATAGTCCGCCCGATGCAGGGTAACGGTGAAATGATCGCCAGCATTATGGAAATGGGATCGACAAGTGATGGAAATGGAAATGCTATCATCGCATGGTCAGATAACCGAGATGGCTTACATGTCTATGTCCAGAAGATTAACGATAACGGTGAAATGCAGTGGCAAAAGGATGGCCAAAATATTTGTAACCCATGCGCTTATGCTGATAAAGTAAAGATCATAAGTGATGGGAGCGGTGGATCGATCATTGCATGGAGTGGCGAAAGAGCTTTCGGTGAAGTTAGTGAAGTTTATATGCAACGGATCAATGAAAACGGTGTAAGTCAATGGCAAAGCAATGGTGCAAGGGTAACGAACAACGACGAGTATCACAAAATTTTACTAAACATTGTGAGCGACGGAAACAATGGTGCAATTGTAACATGGGAATATCAGCAGGATGGAATAAGTGAAATACGTGCCCAACGATTAGATAACAATGGTAACGCCCTCTGGGCGGCCGAAGGAACTATTTTAGGCAATTTCACTGACGGTAATGCAAGACAACTGGAATCTATAACTGATGGCAATGGCGGAATAATAACTGTTTGGTATGACGTGCGTAATTCTTCCGGAAACCTGTATGCGCAAAAAATCAATTCGAATGGACAACCGCAATGGACTTTTGGAGGACTTCCCATTTGTACTGCAAATGGAGATCAGACTCGTGCTAATATTGTCAGTGATGCGCAAGGAGGGGCAATCATCGCTTGGGAAGATCCGAGAAATGGCCCTCCTAACATTTACGCGCAACGGATAAATGCCAGCGGCCAGGCTCAATGGTCAGCTGACGGCATACCAGTTTATGCGCAATCTTTTAATCAGGTTAATCCACAAGTAACGCCTGACGGCGAGGGTGGTGCTGTTATATGTTGGACTGACGCCAGGAATGCCGGGGTTCCAGATAACCACAGAGACGTGTATGCCCAGCGCGTGAATGACTCCGGAACTTTACTATGGGAAAGTAACGGCATTCCGGTTGCCATTGGAGAGAGTGATCAGGGCGGTGTTGCAATCACCACTGATGATAATGGAGCCTTTGTGATCGTCTGGCTTGGTGACTACGACAGCATATTTGCATCTCGCCTTGGCAAGGACGGTGTGCTCCCCGTTACGCTGGTCACATTCGAGGCTCGTGCTGAAAATGACAATGCAGTTTTAACATGGACAACCAGTCAGGAAATCGTTAATAAGGGTTTTGAAATTCAACGCAGCGCCGATGCTAAGCATTTTGATAAGATTACGTTCGTAAATCCTTATAGCAGCGGATCCGACACGACTCAAAACTATCAATATACCGACCGCGCCCCACTCCCGGGCACTAATTATTACCGCCTCAAACAACTCGATCACGACGGAAAATTTGCTTACAGCAAGATGGTTCATGTCAACCTTCCCAAGACTTCCCATATATCCGTCTATCCCAATCCTACAATAGGTGATCTCTTCGTTGAAACAGAGAACGTTAGTGAGCGTCTACAAGTTATAGATATGCTTGGTCGCACTGTTCTTGACAAGCGCGTAGTTAAGCCCAGAACACACATTAATGTTAAGGATTTATCACCTGGAATGTATATTATAAAGGGAGGTGCTTTGAGTCAGGTTTTTGTGAAGCAATAGGTGTCATAGTTTTGCTAATCAAGCTATTAATTTGATATGAAACATTTATTCACTCTATTTTCTCTCCTTGTATTTCCGTGTTATGCCTTCGCGCAATGGAATGACAACCCGTCAATTAACACGAGGATTTGCGATTCTGAAGCCCTCCAAGATGATCACGAGCTTGCTGCTGACAATGCAGGTGGAACATTTATAGCATGGAAAGATTTACGTTCGGGAGCTCTTCATTTATATGCTCAACACATTGATTCGGAAGGATTTAAGAAATGGCCAGGCGAAGGTGTGCCCATAGCCACTGCGACGGA
Organism: Dyadobacter chenhuakuii; assembly: GCF_023821985.2. Lineage (NCBI taxonomy): Bacteria > Pseudomonadati > Bacteroidota > Cytophagia > Cytophagales > Spirosomataceae > Dyadobacter > Dyadobacter chenhuakuii. Next base: position 4,186,678 of record NZ_CP098805.1, read on the forward strand.
AAGCGACGAATATTTGATGGATTTCAAGCTTGTTGCGGATGGAGATGGTGGTGTTATTATCGTTTGGGCAGACGCACGAAATCAAGCTCCTTATGAATTCGATGCGGATATTTACGCCCAAAGAATAAATGCTAATGGTGAGGTTCAATGGACTTTCAATGGGGAAACCATATGTGATGCGTTAGGACTACAACACAGCATAGATGTAATGGAAGATGGTTCTGGCGGCGTATTCATTGTATGGGAGGATAAGCGGGACATTAACCCAAATATTTACGCCCAACACGTCAATCATTCCGGCAAGGCTGAATGGACAGCTAATGGTATGCCTGTTAGTAAAGACAATGTAAATCCCAATATCCGTCCGCAATTGGTCGCCGATGGGAATGAGGGGTTAATGGTATTTTGGCATCAAACTACATCGCCCTACGACCGCTATTATAAAGCCCAGCACCTTAGCAAAACGGGCGCTCAGCAATGGTCAAATGGCGGGCTCCAGATTATCACCCTTGGCTACGCTGACCCTTTTATAAAGCCGGAAATTATAGCTGACGGTGAAGGCGGAGCGATTGTTTCTTGGTATGAACACCTTGGAGATAGTCACCAAATCCTCGCCCAGCGCATTAATTCAACTGGTTTATCAATGTGGCCTGGCAGAGCCATTTATGTATGTGAAAGTATACTCGGCCGCGCGTTTCCAGAGATGGTGACTGATAATAGTGGAGGTGCAATAGTTATTTGGGCACACGGGCCAATTTTGCAACCCAATGCTATCCACGGCCAGAGAGTAAACGCTGCTGGTCAATTGCTATGGCCAACGATAGGATTACCTGTTATAAATAGAAATACCAGGGTATATGACTATCAACTTGTAACTGACGGAACGGACGGGGCTATTATTGCATGGACAGATGCTACATCCGATATCCGTGGACAACGAGTTACAGGCTTGGGTGTTCGTCAGTGGCACATTAAGGGTGCCACAATCTGCAGTGCAGATAACAATCAAGCTAGAATCAGAATGGTTAGCAATGGAAATTATGAAGCTCTTGTCTTTTGGTTAGACCGGAGAATTGAACCACGCCAGATATACGGCACCTTAACAAACAATCAGATTCTTTTGCCAGTGACACTAATTGCATTTGACGCCTTTGCTGAGCATAGCCAGGTTCAGTTGTTATGGACGACGTCAATGGAAACAAATAATGAGCGTTTCGACATTGAAAGAAGCAGAGACGGCAAAAAATTTGAAAAGATCGGTGAGGTTTTAGCTTCGTCTGATTCAGCTGCCGAAAAACACTATCGATTTACTGACCCTGCCCCCATCTCAGGAATTAATTACTATCGCCTCAGGCAACTCGATCATGACGGGAAATTTGCTTACAGTAAAATGGCCGTGGTAGAATCCGTCGGGGATGAAGATTTCAGCATTTATCCAAATCCCTCCCATGACCGAGTAAATATCAAATCTTCAAAAACGCTGACAAAGCTGGAAATCGTAAATATGATCGGCATTACTGTAATAACCGTCCCTGTTTCCAGTAATCATTTACCGGTTGACATCAGTTCCTTGCAGCCAGGTTTGTATGTTGTGAGAGCAGGTGTGACAAGTAAACTTTTTGTAAAGAACTGAACGGTCCCTGATCCGTTGCTTGCGAGCGGACGCCGCACGGGCAGTTATAAATGAAAAAAGAGCACCGATTTCTCGATGCTCTTTTAATCGTGGGAGTTGAGGGATTCGAACCCCCGACCCTCTGCTTGTAAGGCAGATGCTCTGAACCAACTGAGCTAAACTCCCTTTTTCCCCGTCGTTTGGGAGTGCAAATATGTAGGACGAAAATCTTCTCTGCAACTTTTTTGATAAAAAAAATTTAAAAAAATTGCAATTCATTGAAGATCAAGGCACATTTTATTCAAAATTTAAATACAATGTAACCGTGTGCGTGGACAATTTATTGATCCCGGTCCCTAAGGAATTTTTAGAAGGGTTGAAAACATTGGTTAACCCATGAGAAAAGCGCAGTTCTGGCGCGAATTTGAAAAATTCGAAAAACTGCTCGTAGCCAATGCCGTAGTCAAGCGAGAAATCACTCGATTTTGTGTCCAGCTGGCCGCCGCCCCGGTTTCTCTTTACATTGGTTTCCAAACCCAAAGTAAAGCCGGCAAGCATATACATTCTGGAATTTACCCTGCGTAAGGATTTGTATTTCAACAACAAAGGAATCTCAATCCAGGTCGATTCACGCTTTTCAGTCTTTTCGACGCCATTAGGGTAGCTGAACTTGACATTCCGGTCGTATAGGGAGACCGAGGGCGTGGTGCGGATGTCGAAATGGTCCGTCAGAAATGCATTGACGATAAAGCCCATGCGGAATGCCGCGTTGGTTGGGGATTGGATTACGAATGCGGAGTCTTTGGAGACAAAATCGTTGCTGTGCTTGATATTGAAGCGGGTGAATGGCACGCCGAAAAGGATACCATAATGGATAGGCTTGTCATCGTAAAATTCCAAATGACGGCGCCTGTACCCTATTCCCTGTGATTTCACTTCCTGAGCCGCCATCAGCAGCAAAAGAATGCCTAATATTATTTTTGCCCTATGTAAATCGAACAAATCCCGAAGGTAAGTGTAATGCATTTGGTATTGATAAAACCTGCTTTTTTATAGATTTCAAGAAAAGCTTCCCCATCCGGAAACGCCTGAACAGACTCGGGCAGATATGTATACGCCGAACTGTCTTTGGAAACGCTTTTACCGATCAATGGCAATATATATTTGAAATAAAAATTATAAAACTGCTTGAAAGGAAAGGCGCGCGGCTTGGAAAATTCAACCACCACACAAGTTCCGTTTGGCTTCATCACGCGGTTCATCTCGCTCAGTCCGACCAGCAAATTCTGGAAATTGCGTACTCCAAACGAAACGATGATTGCATCGAAATAATTGCTCTCGAAAGACAAGTTTTCGGAATCGCCGCTTTGTAATGTAATGATGTCCTGCTTCCCGAGTTTGGCAATTTTTTCCCGGCCAACAGCCAGCATTCCTTCCGAAATATCAACGCCTATGATCTTTTCGGGCTTTAATGCCAATGCTTCTATTGCGAAATCACCGGTGCCCGTTGCAATGTCCAAAATCACTTTCGGCGCCTGTTTTTTGAGCAGCTTAATGGCCCTTTTACGCCAATAAATGTCCACTCCCGCGCTAAGCAGATGGTTCAGCAGATCGTATTTTGGTGAAATATTGTCAAACATTTCGGCCACCTGCTCCCTCTTGCTGCCCTCTTTGTCCTTATATGGTACTACACTCATTTCGCTCTGCTGTTGATATAACAATTAAACAAAACTAACAGATAAATGTTGTTATTCTGACTGCCTGAATGAGGTTATTCAAATGCCATAGTGACCGAAACCAAAAACCTGCGTCTAAACGGAGAATCAACTCAGGACTAATGGTTAATCGGTTGTCAATCATGCATCAATATTTACTCGCTGCCGTGCTGGTAACGGCCACATTGGCGGCAGAAGCGCAAACGCGGCGCGTGGCTTCGTCCAATGGCATCAGCCAGAAAAAAACTTATGACAGGAATGATTATCAACCCTTTACACTAAGTTGTAATGCCGGATTAACACAGTTTTTTGGGGAAATGAATGAGCAGGATATGCGCAGCATTTTGGGATTTGGTATTGGCAGGGCTTATAACAAACAGCTTTCCCTGCATCTTGATTACCATTCAGGCAAGCTGGGCGGTCAGAATACCGATTTTTTTAATTCCTGGTTTGTCAATGCTTTTAATAGCGTGGAAGTGTTTGTAAAATGGAATTTGACGGAACAATTCAGCCATTTTGAGCCGGGTAATGCTGATTTCAGCGTTTATGGAGGGTTGGGTCTTATTCATTTTAATGCCAATGCTTTTGATCTGGACAACAATCAATTGCTCCGTTTTACCAATAGCAAACAAAGCGCACGCAATCCGCATTTCCTGAGATGGGGAAGGCCCAAAAGCCTTCGTAACATTAAAAAAACACGTGAAGGGATGCTGCCATTAGGCACTTCCCTCGATTACAAATTGTTTCAACATTGGAAGATCGGCATCGATTATCGTTTTTATTTTGTGAGGACAGATAAGCTCGATGCAACTTCCGGCATGCGGCTGATCAATGCGGAAGAAAGTGAATCATATAGTGATACACCCAATGACCAATTCAGTTTTATTGCCGTAACATTGGCCTATCGTTTTAAATTATCCCACTAGCAGAAGTCCATAATGTTCTCAAACGCTGTCAAATACAAACTTTATCCAACATTACTTAACCGTTTCGATCGATTCGAAAAGGGCTACATCACTGAAACGGAGCTTCTTAATAGTGTGAACCGCCTGCCAGTCCCGCAAACGGAAGCGCAGCGGAAAGGTGTTTCATTCGAGGAAGCGGTGATCAAAGGCATTGACGAAGAGGAATTTGACCCTGAAATCCTTTCGCGCGTACGCGCACTTCTGCCCCGGCCGATGCTGAAAACGCAGGTGTATTGCGAATATCAGGTTGAGGATGTGCTGCTTTATGGCTATGTGGATGTGCTTGGCAAGATGGTTGCTGTCGACATTAAAACAACAAGTAACTATCAGCCAGGATGTTATGCGGCAAGCCACCAGAATTTTTATCTTCCTGCATTACGCGGCAAAGGAATCCGCAGCCTGAAATATGTAATTACGGATTTTAAAGATGTTTATCAGGAAGAATATGACCATTCAATGGATTTTTCCGCTCAAATGATGCAAATCAAGTCCTTCTGCGAGTTTTTGGAAACTAACCGGGGTGAAATTACGGATTTGAGGATTTTTGGAAATTGAATTTTCTTATTCTTACAAGTTTTCCTGGTCAAAGATGAGGCAATAGGCGCACTATGCGTTATCCTGAGAAAATGTAAGGGTAACCGTTGTTACCTGCTCTACAGATTCCATCAACAGTCTGATTTTCAGAAGCGACGTAATTTCCTTCACAAGAATCAGTCCGATTCCCAGTCTTTCGGCCATACCCAGCGGCGGGTATGCACCGTCTGAACCTGCATTAGAATTCAGCCATTGCATAATGTTATCGGGGACGGTATTTCCCGTGTTTTGAAGCATGACCATGGCCTCGTCCCCTTTTACCGAAGCTGCAATTGTTATTTTCCCGTTTAGCGTGTGTTTGTTTGCATTGTCAATCAAATTATGCAAGACAATCCCTAAAAGATTCGGGTTACTGGAGACGTGAATGGATGGGTCAACATCTATTTCAAGCTCATTGCCATGTGTCCTGATAATTCCGTCAAACAAATCCGCCTTATCCTTTACAAGCTGTGCAAGATTTACCTGTTCGGTTATAGCCAGCTTCTGATGAACGGGAAGCTTGGTAAAGTCCAGCAGGTTTTCCACAAAACCCATCATCGTTTCCAGTGATTTGTGCAGTTCGGTGCTATATTCATGTATAGGCGCGTAATTTTTCGCGTCCGCCAACCGGGAAATTTCTCTGGAAACAACTATCAGAAAGCCAAATGGCCCGCGAATGTCATGGGTAATGGAGGCGACCAGGCGTGATTGGATATATAACTGATGTTCAAGATCTTCCTGCGATTTTTCCAACGAGATCAATGCTTGCTGAAGAGCCTGGGTGCGTTCCATAACGGCCTGCTCGAGAAGCCGGTTTTCAATTTTAACTTTTTCAATAGCGAGCCGCTCAATTTCTTTCCGCTGAAAGCGCGTTTCGGCGTCTCGTTTAAGAAAATAGGCCGCCGGGATCAGGATAACGCTCATGAGAATGCCACGGCTGCAAAGCATGAGAATTTTGATCCCTAATGGGTTTGGGGCTGTCCTGAATGGAAAATCTTTGAAAACGGGGTTGAATGTGAAATAAAACACATTCGAAAGCACACAGCAGCATAGCAATGAAAGAAGCAGCCCTGCCCAGCGCCCTTGTTTTTGTTGGATATAATTGATGCAATACCAGCAAGCGAGGCTCATAAAGAAGATGACAATTTCCGAGCCGATCAGGTTTACCGGGTCATTCCACTGCCCTTCTGACAGGCGGGCAGGCAAAATAAAAACAGGGATTGAAGCCGCAACGATTATGCCTGCCTTGTGAAGATTTTTATGCATTCAAAAATGACTAATTTACTTACGCCAACTTTGACCGTGTTCTACGATCGGGACCAAAGTTAGCAATTACACCCAGCGGTTGTACGATTCCGGCTGGATGCGCAGCTCCTTACGTAAATCGGAGAGGGATTCCTTGTGGGCGGCTACCGTCTGGCGGCTGCTCATAAGGCGTCCCTCTCCGATAATTAATGTTTAAAAAACAATCAGTTATAACCTGGATTCTGTTTGAACTCGTCTTTATTTGTAATCGCATCCAATTGCACTTGCGGAATCGGGCGGAGATTATGGGTTTCTTTAATGTTCGCTTTGGCGTCCATGTTGTATTTCTGAACGTAGCTTACCAGTTTTCCGGTCCGTTTCAAGTCGTACCAGCGGAGCAGTTCGCCTGCCAGCTCGCGGGCGCGTTCGTCGAGAATGAAATCAATGTTCAGGTCTTTGGCTGCGACCGTCATACTCGCTTCTTTACCCGGAATCGCACGTTTTTTGCGCAGATCGTTAATGTAAGTCAGCGCTTCGGCAGGATTTGTCTTCATTAATGCTTCCGCCGCGATTAGATATAGTTCGGCGATCCGGATCACAAACCCGTCGCGGGCGCTCCATTCCTGGTTGGCCGTCAGGCGGGTTGGGTCCATTAATTTGCTCATTTGAATAAACTGAGACCTTAACAGCAGCGATCCGTCTTCCTTATACATGGTGTTGCGGTCGAAGATTTTATAACGACCGGCTGCGTTTGCAATTTGTGCGGGCGTAGCCACCGTTTTCATGAAAACCATGGATGTGTCGCCAAAAGCCATCTTAGGATAACCATTCACCGTTCCGGCTTTCAGATTGGCCATATTAGCAAGCCAAACCGTCTGAAAAGTGCCTGCATAGCGCTGATCGACCTTTTCGTCAAACAAATCAAGCAAATGCAATGTGGGCACATAGCGCTGGTAAGGACGCCCGTACGCAACCGACCGCTCCATCCCGGGCTGCTTATCGTACACCATAATGTAATGCAAATGGCTGTTATTGCCCTTGCCCGCGGCCGCATCATAATCCCCGTTCATGGTGTCGTCATTGGTATAATTCACGTAGTAAACGACCTCGGAATTAGTGCCGCCTTCGGAATTTTTCATATCCCAAAGCGATTTAAAATCAGAAAATAAGGCATAGCGACCCGATGCAATCACTTCCTTGGCCAATGTGGCCGCCAACGCATACATCTCAGCATTGTTGGTCGAACTCGCACGGGTAAGGGCCATTCTGGCTTTGAATGCTTTTGCCACGTCCTGCGTGATGCGGCCGTTTGTCGATTTCGCGGGCGCCAGGTTGGCGATTGCAATGTCCAGATCAGCAAAAATCACCTTATAAAAATCCTCTACACTCGACCTTTTTGCAGTAGTAACGGCACCGGCAGTTGGCTCTGTTTGCAGCACTACATCGCCCCAGGTTTCGGTGATGAGCCACAAGTAATGTGCCCGCAAAAAGCGCACTTCGCCTTCATATTGCTTGTTCATAGCTTCCGACAAAATCGGCGCCGGGAGCAGCTTCAATGCTGTGTTACAAGTGTTTAAGGCTTTATATAAATGTCCCCAGTAATCCTTCAAATTCGTTTGAGCACCATTCAGATCGACGGTATAATCCGAAATCTGATTGGCCTTGTTATCACCGCCGCGCAGGAAGAGATCGGTGCCAGTTTCGGCAAATGCAGATGGAAATTCTTTGCCATACCAGAGTCTTGTACCTGAATAAGAGGCATTTACGGCTGCTGTCATTCCCAGTTCGGTCTGGAAAAACGGGTCTTCGGTCAGGCCGCTTTTATTGGTTTCGGAAAGATAGTCTTCGCAGGAAGTGAGCCCCACGAGCGAAAAAGCCATGAGTAAGGCCGTTATTTTTATTTTCATTGGAATGTCTGTTTTTGTATTAAAAATCAATGTTTACACCAAAGATCATCTGCTTCACCAGCGGGAAATCCAAATTGCCGCCGCGCTCCGGATCGTAATCCTTGATCTTGCTGAAAGTGAAATAGTTTTGCAGCGTTCCATAAACCCGCACCCGGCCCACACCGATCTTTTTGGTTAAAGCCGAAGGAATGTTGTAGCCCAACGACACATCCCGGATCTTCACGAAGGAACCTTTGACATAACCCAAAGTAGACTGATATAAATAATTTGTGGTTGAGTATGAGCTGTTTGGCCTAGGAAAAGCATTGGTCGGATTTTCCGGCGTCCAATAATCTACATTCGAAGAGTTTTCAAGTGCACTCGGCTTGTAAGCGCCAGCATTATATTCGTAATTGATATAATGCCCAATGCGGCCGTAGACGAACACGCTCAGGTCAAAGTTTTTGTATTCAAAATGGTTATTGACCCCGAAAGAGAATTTTGGCACATTCGAGAATGTCGTGCGGTCACCCGGATCCACCACGCCGTTGCCGTTCATATCGGCCACTTTTACATCGCCCGGCTTATTTTGTCCAAAATCCAAAGCCGCTTCCTCCTCCCCTAACTGCCAGATGCCGATCTTTTTATAATCGAAAAACACCTTCGTAGGCTCGCCCACAAACCATTTATTGGCTTCATTGCGTGTTACGCCATTATTTAAGGCAATGATCTTTTCGCGGTTCAGCGTGAACGTCCAGTCCGTAGACCAGTTGAATGCTTTGCCGGCAATATTTTGCGTCGTTATCGCAAGCTCAATCCCCTTATTTTCAACCTGACCAATGTTTTCGAGGATTTCGCTGTAACCCGTGTGCGTCGGCAGCAAGCTGGGCAACAGCAGATCACGCGTCCGTGAGCGGTAAACGTCGACCGTTCCCGTAATCCTGTTTCCGGCCAACCCAAAGTCCAGACCGGCATTCCAGGTGCCCGTTGTTTCCCAGGTTAATGCTGGATTCGGGATCACGCTTGGCCAGTAACCAAATGCCGCACTCGTCCCGAAAGCATACGCAGAAAGTCCCAAGCCGCCTTTTGTAGCATAAGGATCAATGGTCGAATTCCCCGATCTTCCCCAGCTCACGCGCAATTTAAGGTCATTGAAAACCTTGCTATCCTGTAAAAACGGCTCCTCGATCACGCGCCAAGCTCCCGAAACGGAAGGAAAATAGCCCCATTTGTTCCCTGCGGCCAAAACCGAAGATCCATCCGCACGCAGCGACGCCTGGAAAATATATTTGTTGCTCAACTTGTAATTAACCCTTCCGAAAAACGATGCAATGGTCGTTTCCCGCAACCGGCTGCCGATGGCTTTGGAAATGGTGTTAGAATTGAGGTCGTGGTAAGAAGTGATCGGCGATGCCTGGTTGTTGCCGGAAGATGTGTATTCCTCATATTTAGTCCCCAGCGAACTCGTTCCCAACAGCCCCTGGATCTGGTGGTTACCAATGGTTTTGTTGTAATTTAATGTGTTCTCCCAGGTGTAGTTGAAGTAATTATTGATCTCAACCCCCGAGTTCGAGTTACGGCCCGCATTCGCAACCGTGTTATAACCTTTGTAATATCCGCGACGGAAGTCCCTGAAATCCAGACCGATCGTTGATTTCAAAAACAGATCATTCGTAATTTTTACATCCAGGTAAGCCGAAGAAAACAGGCGTTTGTCCACAATGTTGTTTACAAAAACGCCCGGCTGCTCGTCGGCCAGCGGCGTAAATTGCGCGCTGTAACCAGGCGCAGGGTTCAGGATCAACGTGCCGTCATCATTAAAAGCCTTCGCAATAGGAAGAATTTTGTTGGCCATATTCAGCGGATTATCGCGCTTATCCTGATTTTTGTAAGAATAAATCGCGCTTAACCCCACCCGGAAACGGTCATTCAACCGATGATCCACACTGATCTTACCATTCAATCTGCGATATACATCATTGAGCAGCAGTCCCTTATCTTTTTGATAACCAAATGACGTCGAGAATGTTGTCTTTTCGCTGCCGCCAGTGAGATTGATCTCATAATTCTGCATTAAGCCGTTCTGGAAAATGTAGCTTTGCCAATCTTCAAACTGCTTATCCTTAATGTATTGCAATTCGGTAACCTGGAAAATATCTTCATCCTTCCGGTAAACATCGCCGTTTGTGGTCCGGTAAGCCTCACGTTTTTGCTGCGCATATTCCTCCCCGTTCATCATCCGCGGATACAGCGCCTTTTTGTTCATCGACACATAGGAATTGAACGACAGCGTCGACTTGCCCGATGAGCCCTTTTTCGTGGTAATAATGATCACCCCGTTCGCACCGCGCGTTCCATAAATCGCAGTTGACGCCACATCTTTCAAAACCTCAATCGACGCAATGTCCGTGGGATTAATGTCAATAAAAGAACCGTATGGAATCCCATCCACCAGCACAAGCGGCTTATTATCAGCCCGTAACGACCTATTTCCGCGTAAAACAATGTTGATATCCGCACCCGGCTGACCAGAGCTCTGCGTAATGTCGATCCCTGAAACCTTCCCCTGCAACGACCTCAGCGCATTTGTAGTCGGAATCGCCGTAATATCCTTCGCCTTCACCGACGTAATCGCCCCCGTAACGTCACTTTTTTTCATCGTTCCGTAACCTACCACCACAATTTCTTCCAGCGCCTTCGTATCAGCCAGCAGTTTCACATCGATAACCGAGCGGTTACTCACCTCAATTTCCTGACTGATATAACCAACGTAAGAAAAAACGAGCGTCGCGTTTCCGGCCGGGATCGTGATTTTGTACAAACCATTTGCATCCGTCGTAGCGCCCGTAGTCGTTCCTTTCAGTAAAATACTGACGCCTGGAAGTTGCTCTCCATTATCGCCCGTCACTTTTCCTGAAATGTCCAAAACAGCATTCGGCCCTTCCTTCCCGACTGTCAACACCACCGGATTTGCCGCGATATGCGCATGGCTTCCCGCATAAACCTGCTGACTACCAACCGGTAAGACTCCATACATGAGCACCAGCCCCAGGGCCGATACGCTTTGTAGTTTTCTAAACATACATCATAACAGTTTATATTATTCTATTTATTAATGCAAAAGTGACATTCAAAAAACGGGTACAATCCTGCCGGAAAAAGCGGTTCGGAGCTTGTGTCTGGAAATGAATGTTCAGGTGAATGCCGAAGCGGATCGGAATATTAATAATCGAAGAAATTATTGATTATCTTTTTCACGGACGCCGCCTTCGCTAAAAGGAAGGTTAGCGTTTAGCAAGAAATGCCAAAGGTTTTGGACAAATATATTTATGCAAACGATGTCGGGAACGATGCCAAAATAGAATCGAACCATTTTTTTGTTGGATAATTCAGGATTTTTTAATCGATTTTTAATGAAGGCAGTCAGTTTGTGTCCGGAGGTAAATTGGATTAAATTGATAATAGCCAAGCAAAATGAAAATCCCGGAGGGATGCAATATTGGTAGTAACAAAAATAATGGCGATGCAAAGTCAAATCCCGGAGGGATGCGACGGCTTGCACGATGTTGCATCCCTCCGGGATTTTATCATTGTTTATGGACACATTGGCTACCGCGCGACTGCTACCAATATTGCATCGCTCCGCGATTTGCTTTATACCAGATATACGAATTAGGCAATGTTCAACGGATAATTGCGATTCCATCTTCATTCAGACATTCTTCCAAAAATATTCTCCCCGATTCTATCGAAAAATCAAACACAAACCGCCTCGCTGATCCCGCATCCGCAAATTGCGCCACCGTTTCCAACATTAACTCCTGCCCCGCGGAGTCGACCACGAATGCTGTAATGCGAACAATTTCCTGGTTTTCGTCGCTGCGATCACGGTGGAGGCAGATTTGAGTTTCTGGCTTTGGAAGAGTTAGGATTTTGAAGTTCATGTGTGCTGATTTGTTGAAACGAAGGCATCCTATTGTTTAACAAATGTAAACAAAGTCTGCAAAATACAACGTATTCGTTGTGTAAAATGTATTTGTTTAATGTGTCCTTTATTATTCTATGGAAAAGGATGAAGAACTAACGAAGCTTGGTCTAAGAATAAAGGAATTGCGTAAGATGAAAAACGTCACGCAGGAAGAGCTCGCGCACGTGATCGACAAAGATCAGCAATCGATACAACGCCTTGAAGCAGGAAAAATCAATCCATCCTTTCTCTATCTCCAGCAAATCGCCAAAGGCTTGGGGATGCCGCTAAGCGAAATTTTCTCAGAGCCATAATTATGCGGTGAAAAGAATTTATATTTACCGCATATTATGCGGTGATTAATATGTACATTCATCAAAAAAAATCCTGGCCGAGGTTTACTTGGGATCATCAGATGATCTCTCCACTATTGGCATCTGTGCGTCACAAGCAAGGCAAATTGGTTGGACGAATGGAAAGTCTGGGCTTTTCATTGCAGGAAGAAGCAGTTTTGCAAACGCTGACTCTGGATGCGGTGAAGTCGAATGAGATTGAAGGCGAAATCCTCAATGCAGATCAAGTGCGCTCTTCGATTGCCCGCAGGCTCGGTATGGACATTGGAATGCTCCTGCCAGCGGATCGCCATGTGGAAGGTGTTGTTGAAATGCTCCTTGATGCAACGCAGAATTATAAAGAAACTTTGTCGGAAGAGCGTCTATTTGGATGGCATGCTGCCTTATTTCCCACAGGTCGCAGTGGAATGTTTAAAATCACTGTTGGAAACTGGCGCGACAATTCGGGAGGTCCCATGCAAGTTGTCTCCGGCGCGATGGGACGAGAAAAGGTGCATTTTGAAGCGCCTGCTTCTGAAAGACTGCCTGCCGAAATGACTCAGTTCATAAATTGGTTTAACGATGATAATGCAAAGGATGCGGTAATTAAGGCTGCAATTGCCCATTTATGGTTTGTTACCATTCACCCTTTTGACGACGGCAATGGTAGAATTGCCCGGTCCATCGCCGACAGGCAACTGGCGCGCTCGGATGAAAGCGCGCAGCGTTTTTATAGCATGTCGGCCCAAATCCAGCATAAACGCAAACATTATTACGACATCCTAGAAGAAACGCAAAAAGGCGATCTGGACATTACGGGATGGCTCGAATGGTTTTTGTATTGCCTGGATGGGGCATTAGAAGCAACGGAAACGACTCTCAATACGGTGCTTAACAAAGCAAAATACTGGAAGCTGTTCACAGAAAAGAGTTTAAATGACCGCCAAAAGCTAATGCTCAATAAACTTCTGGACGGGTTTGAAGGGAAGCTCAACACATCCAAATGGGCAAAAATCGCAAAGACCTCC